>CALRPI020000006.1:0-102832 GCA_943370025.1 Phormidium lacuna HE10JO
ATTATTTCGCGAGTTTCGGGCTAAGTCTGATGAGATTGGGGCATTCCCTCACGAAACCAGTTGCTTAACCGTGTTTTTCTTAGTGATTGAGCGCGATCATGCTAAACATAACCGTAAATCTGTGGCGAAAACTTCATGACACTAACAAAAATCAGTTATCAATGAATAATTATCAGTTATCTGTGAATAGTTATCTGTGAATATTTGTCAGTGAACAGCTATCAATGAACAGCTATCTAAAGATTGTTTCTAATATCCATAGATTGTCTCTAACTTATATAGTCAGTGCCAAGCTAGTTAGGACAAAGACGTTTTTTGGGGTGCACTCCGTGCGCCCCAAAAAACATCCTAAGCAAAGTGGCGCTTGCTATAACTGGTAACTAATACTTCGACAATTCCTACTGTGAGCTTGCCGAAATGCTCAGCACAATTACAGTGGTTTAAGAGTGGGTGGCTACAGCCACCCACTCTTAAACCCAACGTGGATAGGGCTTTCAATATTTATGGTGTGTCTCATTTGAACGCAAAGTGGTGTGACTGATAACTGATAGCTATAGCAACTCTAAATCCTTCGCTAGATCAATATGCTTCTAAATTAAATGATTTTCCTTGCCTCCGGTAGGGTAAATCAATTAAGGTCGCTATAATATCTGGTAGCTGATAACTGGTCACTAGTAACTGAATAACTGGTAACTGTTCACTGAATAATTGGTAACTGACGATGGAAGCGATCGCTAATTATGTAATTACACAGAAAATCTCTGAGAATCCCAATTCTCTGGTCTATCGGGCTATCCGCCAAGAAGACCAACTCCCTGTCATCCTCAAATTACCCCAAGCCGATTATCCGACCCAAAAACAAATTCTCTACTACCAAAGAGAATATCAACTCACCAGCCAGTTACACCTAGAAGAAGTGGTTCGATCGTATGAACTGCTAGATTATCAGCACAAGCCCTTGCTAGTCATGGAAGATTTTGGGGGAGAATCTCTCAAGTATTGGCTAAAAAACAAGGAATTTACCATTCAAGAAATTCTAGAAATTGCCATTAAGATCGTCGATATTATTTATGAAATCCATCAGCTAGATATTGTTCATAAAGATATTAATCCTTCTAATTTGGTCTACAATCCAACAACTAAACAACTAAAAATCATTGACTTTGGTATTGCCACGATCCTTTCCCGCCAGAATCCCAACGTGGCTAATCCGGAATTTCTGGAGGGAACCCTGACCTATATGTCTCCGGAGCAGACCGGGCGCATGAACCATCCCCTAGATTACCGGACAGATTTTTATGCCTTTGGGGTGACTCTCTACCAACTTTTGACTAAGCAATTACCCTTCAACGCCACGGAACCCCTCAAACTGATCCATAGCCATCTGGCAAAGCAACCCAATCCTTTGGTTAATATCAATCCCCAGATTCCCCCAGCCTTAAATCATCTTGTCCTGAAGCTGATGGCCAAAAATGTTGAGGCTAGATACCAAAGTGCTGTGGGAATTCAGGCTGATTTAGAAAGGTGTTTGACTGAGTTGAAGCGGGGGAAGATTCCCGACTTTCCTTTGGCAACCAAAGATTTGACCGATCGCGTCCCCAATTACTCGCAACTGGGTGATGTCCAGAATCCTATCCCTAGTAACTCCTCAGAAGACCAAGACTCAAAATCAACAGCTAAAGTTTTGCCTGAAAAAGTTGATGAAGGGGATTTCCTCAACGTGACTATTAACACCTCTAGTAGTTTCGATCAAATCCTAGATATGGGGGCAGTGATCAAAGCTTCTAAGGCAATTTCTGGGGAATTGGAGCTAGATAAACTGCTGACAACTTTCATGAGTATTCTCCTCGAAAGTGCGGGAGCGCAGATTGGTTACCTATTGTTGGAGTCTCAGGGGCAGTGGTTGATTGAGGCGGTGGGGACTGGAGAAGATATTACTGTTTTGCAATCTCAGCCTCTAGCGGAGCATATCCCAGCAGCGATCGTCAACTATGTGCTCCAGACAGGGCAAAGTGTGGTGGAAAATGATGCAAAAACTAAATTTACCGAAGACTCCTACATCCAACTCTATCAAATCAAATCATTGCTGTGTGCGCCTCTCCTGCACCAAGGCAAGATTATGGGGATTATTTACCTAGAAAATAATTTGGCAACGGGAGTATTTGATGCCCATCGCCTAGCCATGCTGAAAGTCCTCTCTAGTCAGGCAGTAATGTCGATTACTAATGCCAAGCTATACCAAGAATTGCAGCAGCGGGAAAATCAACTGCGGCAATTCCTCGATGCGATCCCCTTGGGGGTATCTGTCCACAACCTCCAAGGGGGAATTTCCTACATTAATCCCGTGGGGCAGATTCTGATTCAGCAGGGGCAGGAAAACCTTGTAGATGCGATCAATTCTCTGATCGATGGGGATAGTGATGAGAACAGTGGTGAAGATAGTGGCGGAGATGGTGATAAGGAGAATGATGACCTGAATTTTCTGATTAATGGAGATCACCAAGGAAATTTAGTCACAGCACCGCAATTTTACCAAGCTGGGACAAGCAATCTTTATCCTTGGGATGATTTGCCTCTAATCCGGGCATTGCAGGGCGAAAGTGCTGTGGCAGATGATCTAGAAATCCATCACCCCGATCGCATTATTCCCTTAGAAATTCATTCCACACCAATTTTTGATCATCAAGGGCAGGTCGTTTATGTGGTTAACACCTTGATGGATATTAGCCAACGCAAGCAGGCAGAGCAGATACTGCTGGACTACAACTACACCCTAGAGCAGCAGGTGGCAGAGCGCACCAAGGAGCTAGAGGAAGAAATTGTCCAACACCAGCTCACAGAGTTTGCTCTCCAGCAAAGCGAAGCACAAAATCATGCCATATTACAAGCGATTCCGGATCTAATGTTCCGAATCAGTGATGCAGGGATCTATTTGGGCTATACCAAGACAAATGACGCATTGTTAGATTTAGTTTCCCCAGAAAATAAATCTGCAGGGAAGCACATAGCGGAGATTTTGCCCCCAGAGCTTTGTCAGCGGCAAATGCATTACACTACCCAAGCTTTGACAACCGGGGAGATTCAGATGTATGAGCAGGAAATCACCTTTGGAGACAAAGTTCAGTATGAAGAGGTGCGGGTAGTTCCTATTGTCGGGAGAGATGAAGTGTTGTTTATGATCCGCAATGTCAGCGATCGCAAACAAGCAGAGATTGCCCTAGCGGAGAGCGAAGCTCAAAATCGGGCGATCCTCCAAGCCATCCCAGATATTATGTTTCGGCTCAATGCCCAAGGTACTTATCTAGGATTTGTGACTTCCTCTGAGCTACAGAATTTGATCCCAGATGAGGATAATCCAGTAGGCAAAAATGTTCGGGAAACGGGAGATATGATTCCCGAAATTTATCAAAGTCATATGCATCACATGGCTCTGGCTCTGACAACTGGCAAAACCCAGATCTACGAACAGGAAATAACTGTTCAGGGAATTGTTCAGCAGGAGGAGGTGCGAATAGTTCCCATTGAAGGGAAAGATGAGGCGTTGTTTATGATCCGGGATATTGGCGATCGCAAACGCGCCGAAGCTGCCCTAGCTGCAAGTGAGGCGCAAAATCGAGCAATTCTCCAAGCTATCCCAGATCTCATGTTCCGAGTCAGTGCCGAAGGTATTTATCTAGGATTTATCACCTCCTCTAACTTTGTAAACTTACTTCCAGAAACAGAAGACCCTGTGGGCAGAACCATGGAGGAAGTCGGAAAAGCTGTTTCCCCAGAAATTCTGCACAAACAAATGCACCACATGGCACTGGCTCTGAAAACTGGTGTTTCTCAAGTCTATGAACAGGAACTAAATATCAACGGAAGTCCCCAGTATGAAGAGGTGCGGGTTGTCCCTGTAGAAAATGGCAAGGAAGTTCTATTTATGATCCGGGATATTGGCGATCGCAAGCGCGCCGAAGCTGCCCTAGCGGATAGTGAAGCCCGTAACCGAGCTATTCTCCAAGCCATACCAGATATGATGTTTCGGGTCAATTCCCAAGGTGTTTATCTAGGATTTGTCAGTTCCTCTAATCTGAAAAACCTAGTTTCCGATAATCTTGTGGGCAGGAATATGGATGAAAACAAAGAGATGTTCCCTAAAGCCTATCAACTCCAAAAAGACCACATGGCGATTGCCCTGAAAACTAGGCAAACCCAGATCTATGAACAGGAAATAAACATCGATGGGCAAATCCAAAACGAAGAGGTGCGGGTAGTGCCGATTGAAGAGATAGATGAGGTCTTGTTTATGATCCGGAATATTAGCGATCGCAAGCAAGCCGAAATCAACCTCAGACAAAAAAACCAAGAATTAGGCGCAACCCTCGAAGAACTCAAACAAACCCAACATGAATTGGTGCAATCAGAGAAAATGGCTGCCCTAGGGCAACTGGTCGCTGGCGTAGCGCACGAGATTAATAATCCCCTAGGAGCAATTAGTTCTTCGGTAGAAAATATTAGTGACTTCTTTGAGAAAACCTTAGGAGACTTGCCTGTTTTCTTTGACTCTCTCTCCCTAGAAGAAAAACAGGCTTTCTCCCATCTCTTACAAACCTCTGCCGCCCAAACCACTAGTCTCTCTAGCAAAGAAAAACGTCAAATTCGTCGGGCACTGACCCAAGAACTAGATGATATAGGGATTGATAACAGTGATACGATCGCCGACACCATGGTAGATACTGGCATCTATAGCCAAGTCACCCCACTGCTGCCAATTCTTCGTAGTCCTAACTGTACCCATATTTTTAAGTTTGCCTACCAGTTAGCCACCCTAAAAACCAGTAGTGACACTATTAGAATGGCTAGTAGCCGGGCCGCCAAAATTGTCTTTGCCCTGAAGAGCTATGCTCGCTACGATCAGTCGGGGAATAAAACCCTTGCTAACGTAATAGATGGCATCGAAACTGTCCTGACTATTTATCAAAATCAACTCAAGCAAGGAGTTGAGATCATTCGTAACTATCCAGAGGAAATTCCCTCAATTCTGTGCTATCCCGATGAACTTAATCAAGTCTGGACAAATCTAGTCCATAATGCTTTACAAGCAATGAATAATAAAGGTATTCTCACGATCATGGTGCAACTACACAAAAAACATATCTGCCTAGAGGTGACGGATAGTGGCGCAGGGATTCCTCCAGAGGTACTACCCAAAATTTTCGATCCATTTTTTACGACTAAGCCTACTGGAGAAGGCAGTGGTTTGGGATTAAATATAGTCAAGAAAATTATTGATAAACATGATGGAACTATCTCGGTACGTAGTGTACCCAAAGCCACAACTTTTACAATTTATCTGCCTTTGCTGATCCCGACAAAATCTCCATAGATTACAGAGTTAGATGCTATCGATTAAGTCTGATTTTCTGCCCCCAGAGGAGGTGTACAATCAGATTCTAGCTACTTTATCAATGATCTCTTGCAGATTGAAGCTGTTAATCAAAAGGAAATAGTTGTGTTGCATGAGGTATACCACAACTACCTCCCCAATTAAATGTCTATTAGCTGATAATGCCCTTAGTTTCTATTATTCTAGTTAGTTATAATAGTGCAGCAATAATTAAAGATTGTCTCCAATCCTTGAGGCAGTTTAATCAATCTGTCGCTTTAGAAGTGATTGTAGTTGATAATGCTTCTCAGGATGGCAGTCCAGAAATAATTGCTGAATATTTTCCCGAAGTGATTGTACTTCGGGAAACAACTAATCATGGGTTTGGCAAAGGAAATAATATTGGTGCAGGCGTAGCACGGGGAGAATTTATTCTATTTTTGAATCCTGATACGATCGCTATCTGTGATTTTTTGCCTAGCTTATTAGAAGTAATGGCGCAGGATAGCCAAGTGGGGATTGTTGCCCCGAAGTTAATTAATCGGGATGGAACTGTGCAAATTTCTATCTCTCCAGCTATTAGTGTCTGGGGAGAATACTTAGCCCAGAAGCGATCGCACCAATACCGCCGGGGCAAAAACTTAAAGAAAATTACCCAAGCTTTTGCCCATCAACAGGAAGTAGATATTGTTGTCGGGGCAGCTCTGTTGATTCGTCAGAAGCTATTTGAGCAACTCCGGGGCTTTGATGAAAAGTTTTTTATGTATTTTGAAGAATCTGACCTCTGCCAGCGATCGCAATATTTGGGCTGGAAAATTATCTACTATCCCTACGTTTCTGTGATTCATTTACACGGAGAATCCACCAAGAAAATCCATGACCAGATGAATCTAGAATATCGGCGTAGTCAGGTCTATTATTACCGCAAACATCGCCCTCTCTGGGAACAAAAGTTTCTCCAAATATACTTACTAATTAAATTTGGTTTCATCTGGTTATTATCCCTTATTCCTCAATCTAAAAAGCAATCAAGTAAACAATCCCTAAGGAATGTCACCCATAAAATTCTCTTAACAGCTTTAGATAGTCGAGGTAAATAATGATTACTGTCTATGATTGCAAATTCCAAGGCCGTTGGTATCTATGAAAATTCTAGTTAATTTGGTTTTTGTCCCCAAAGAGCCTACAGGTTTAGCCAACTATAGTTTATCCCTCCTCAAGCATTTATCTTTGCCCAATTCAGAGGTGCTTGATTCTAGAATTTACAAAAATCTGACCAATGATTTTGGCATCAAAGGACATTTTCGCCGCCTCTGGTGGACACAATCAGCCCTACCGAGAATCTATCGACAAAAACAGGCTGGTCTAATATTTTCCCCAATTCCTGAAGCTCCCCTATTTACCAAGTGTCGCTTCGCGGTCACCGTCCATGATCTGATTCCCCTTAGATTTCCCCAATGGTTCTCCAAGGCGCAAATCTTCTATTGCCGTTATTATCTCCGCCAAGTGCTGCACCAAGCCGATCGCATCTTTTGCAATTCCCTGACCACGGCTGAGGATGTCCAGCATTTTCTGGATGTCCCCAAAAGAAAGTTGGTGATTACGCCCCTCGGTTGTGATCATGACCAATTCCAGTTCCTTGATTTACCAACCAGTAACTATTTTTTGTATATCGGCAGGGGAAATCCCCACAAAAATGTCGATCGCCTGATTAGAGCCTTTGCTCAGTTGCCCCAAGCTCAAAACTACGATCTGTGGCTGGCGGGTTCCTTTGATCCCCGCTATACTCCCGGATTGCAGCAATTAGCGATCGATTTAGGAGTGCAAACTCAGGTGAAATTTCTCGATTATGTCCCCGATCGGGAGTTGTCGCAATTGATTAATCGCGCGATCGCCCTAGTGTTTCCAAGTCTCTGGGAAGGCTTTGGCTTGCCAGTCTTAGAAGCGATGGCTTGTGGCACCCCAGTGATTACCTCGAATCTGGCTGCCCTAAAGGAAGTGGCAGGAGAGGCGGCAATGTTGGTCAATCCCTATGCCCCAGCAGAAATTACCAGCGCCATGCAGGATTTGCTGCAAGATCAAGGCTTGCGATCGCACCTGCGCGATCGAGGATTAGCCAGAGCCAAACAATTTACTTGGCAACAAACTGCGATCGCCACTCAAACAGTCCTCCAATCCTATGATTAAGGTTTTGTATTCTCATTGATTGATTTATATTGATTGTAGGTGACTTAACCTAACTGAAATTTGGTTAATCTTCTTCCAGTTATGCCTGTGGTATTCTATGAATCGAGTCTCAGTTACTCCCAGTTTGTAAAAGTTTAACAACTGCACCCCCTATTAAGATTTCCCGTGAAAAAACGTAGAACCCACACTAGAAATTACTTTAAACGCCGTCGTCTGTTATTAGTTATTGCGTTCTTCATCACCGTAGGTCTATTTCTACTAGTAGCCCGACCTTGGCAAAGCCATAGCCTCCAAAATGCAGCTAACCAAGGCGCAACTAATGTTAGTGCTGCAAATAATTCAACTAATGCTCCTAATGCTCCCAGCCCTGTCCTTGAGAGTAATGGCGGCTTTCCTCAACTTAATCCCCTGCCCACCGCTAAGGAAACTTGGGAATGCGAAGTAGCGATTATTGGGGGTTCCTTTGGCGGGATCGCTGCGGCTGGTCAAGCAATGCAGGCAGGAGTTCAGACCTGTGTGATTGAAATGACACCGTGGCTGGGGGGACAGATTAGCTCTCAGGCGGTGTCGGCGATCGACAAATCCCAAGCTATGAACTCCCTAGGAAATTTCTCCACCAACTGGATTGAATTTAAAAAACTAATCTCTGAACAACCTGTGGATTTACCCGCTTGGACTAAAGTTCCGGCGGGGACAAAAGTAGCAGATATCAATGGCTGCTGGGTAGGTAATCTCTGTTTTCCTCCCAATACTGGGGCTAAAGCTGCTGAACTCTGGTTAAAACAAGCCTCTGCTAAATCTCCCAACAGTCGCTGGGGAACAGGAATTGCCTTCAAGGGGGCAAAATTTGATGCCGATGGCAAAAATATTATCGCCGTTTATGCCGTGAAACGAACTGCCAAAGACCCCAACTACCTACCCAAGGGCAGGTTATCCCAAGAATTGGTTCCTTGGTATTACTGGAGTGGCGATGATGTATGGACAAAAACTCCTATCAAACTCCAAGCCCCAGCGGGGAAGAGAATGATCGTCATTGATGCCACGGATACAGGGGAGTTAATTGCTTGGGCGGGGCTGCCCTACCGAGTTGGCTCAGAGGCTAAAGCTAGAACCAAGGAAGTCCATGCTGCTCCCCAAGATAATCCCGAATGTACCCAAGCTTTTACCTATCCCTTTGCTCTGGCTATCTATGACGACAAGGGTAAATCTAGAGCCGATATTGCCAAACTTCAGCCCGGTTGGTCACGGGAAACCCACCGGAGTATGTACGATCTGGAAGGATTTCCCATGTATCGGGGACGGAGTTTGTTTAACTACCGCCGCATCGTCAATGCCACGGGGAGCGATCGCTTCAAGGGCACTCCCGGTTTAGGCGACATTTCGATGATCAACTGGAACAAGGGCAATGATTGGGGAATTATGAATCCATCTTTGATCATGACGGAGGAAGGATTGCAGAAATCTGGACAACGCCAAAACTGGACAGGTGCTCTGAACTACAACGCCCTCAAGGATGGGGAAAATCATGCTCTCTTATTTGCGGAATGGTTGATGGAAAAACAATCCCGCCCCAATTTCCCCCTCAGCTTGCTCCAAGGCAAAGATTCCCCCATGGGCACCGAGTCTGGTTTGAGTATCTATCCCTACATTCGGGAAGGCAGGAGAATTTTGGGGCGATCGGCTTATGGGCAGCCAGAGTTTCAAATGCTGGAGCAGGATATTCGCTCTGATATGTCTGGGGGGCGAGATTTTCGGAAAACCGCCGTTGCTCTCACCCACTACGATGTGGATATTCACGGCTGTCGGTACATGAACTGGGAACCTTCTAATTCTGCCGAAAATGCCCCCAGTTGGGAAGAAAACGTTTCTCCAGTTTTCATTCCCCTAGAGGCACTAATTCCCCAAAAGGTGGAAAACCTGCTCATGGGCGGCAAAGGTCTAGCCGTGTCCCACATTGTGAATGCTGTCACCCGCATCCACAATGGCGAATGGGGAGTGGGAACTGCCGCTGGTACAGTAGCTGCATGGCTACTCCGGGAAGCCCCAGCCAACACCACACCTGCCGCAGTAGTTCCGAAGGGTCTGATGTCTCAATTGCAAACCTATCTGCGGCAGCAGGGAGTGCGTTTGGATTGGTAAAAGTATTAGATATTGGAACCCTTGCGAGGGTTCTAATATCTAATTATCCTCACTCCTTTAGAGGTCATTTATAAAGTGGCTAGAAGGTCTGACTTTCCGCCCCCGCCGGGGGCGAAAAATCAGACTTTATAAATAGCCTCTTAGTGGTGGCGATAAGTACGGCAGTTTGAGAGTGGGTGGCTACAGCCACCCACTCTCAAACCCAACATTGATAGGACTTTTAATATTTGTGGTGTGTCTTATTTGAACGCAAAGTACTGTAGGTCAAAAAAAATAGATTAGTTGAAATTACTTTATGGCAAAAATTATTACTACGGTGAATATGAAAGGGGGAGTTGGCAAGACGACCCTGACTGTTAACTTAGCTGCCTGTCTAGCTAAATATCATCAACAACGGGTTCTAGTTGTAGATTTAGATACTCAGGTTAGTGCCACCTTGAGTATGATGTCTCCCCAAGATTTTGCCAAAATCAGAAAGGCGGGTCGAACCTTAAGCCAATTAATCAAACAGTCTTTGTATCAAGAAGATAGATTAAATCTTTCCATTCAAGAATTGGTGCAATCTAATATTTGTCAATTACCAAAATTAGATATACTGCCCGGAGATATTGAGCTTTATGATGATTTCTTGGTTTCAGAAATTCTCCATTACCGGGCTTTGAGGCAGCAAGATTTGAATTTTGAAACGGTGTGGCAGGGCTTTGAGCGAGATTTTGTAGCCGGGATTCTCGAGCCAGTTGCTGCTAATTATGATTTGATGATTCTGGACTGTGCGCCTAGTTATAATCTTCTGACCCGGAGTGCTTTGTTATCCAGCGATTTTTATCTACTGCCCTGTAGACCAGAGCCGCTATCTATTGTCGGAACTCAATTACTAGAGCGGCGGATTAATCAATTGCGAAAATCTCAAATTAATCAAGGCATGGTGATGAAGTCGCAACTCTTGGGGATCGTATTTGTGGCGGCGAGCAGTAATATTTTGAATATGTACTATAACCAAGTCATGCGGCGGGTCAATGATGACTTTTCTCCAGAACAGTTATTTAAAACAAGGATTCCCCTTGATATCAATGTTGCCAAAGCCGTAGATAGCTTTATGCCAGCGGTGTTAACTAACCCCAACTCTTCTGGCTCTAAAGCATTTATCAAATTAGCCGATGAAGTGATGCAGAAAGTTAGAAATTAAAGGTCACTACAAGCTCAATGCTTGATAAGAAAAAGATTTTACTACCATTTCTGTAGCTGTCCTCACATCTAAAGGACGAGCAAACAAATAGCCTTGACCAAATTCACAGCCTAAGGATTGCAGTTCTCGATGTTGTTCTGAGGTTTCGATACCCTCTGCTACCACCGACATATCTAAACTTTTGGCGATCGTAATAATAGTCTGAATAATTGCTTTACTGCAATTAGTAGTTCCTAATCTTTGCACAAAAGACTTATCTATTTTTAGGGTACTAACTGGTAGTTCATGGAGACGGCTGAGGGAAGAATAACCAGTCCCAAAATCATCAATACAGAGATTAATCCCCATTTCTTTCAACTGATTCAGCACATTAATGCGCTTATCATCAGATTCTAGGAGAGCATTTTCTGTTAATTCTAGTTTCAGATCTGCCTTGGGAATTCCGGTTTTATCAATTAGGGCTTGTAGCCTCATGGGTAGATTAGCTTGTTGTAGTTGAATCGGAGAGATATTTACATTCAAAATTAATGAAGTGGTTTTGGGGATTTTCTGCCGCCATAAAGATAGTTGCTGAACCGCAGATTGGAGGACAAACCAGCCTAGTTGGTGGATTAGTCCAGTCTCTTCGCTGATGGCAACAAATTCTCCGGGGCTAAGCATCCCTCGCGTGGGGTGGATCCAGCGGATGAGAGCCTCGAAACCTATGAGACCACCATTTTCTAGGGAAATAATTGGCTGGTAGTGGAGGTAAAATTCTTGATACTCTAAACCCTGACGTAAATCAGCTTCCAGTTGCCAGCGAGTAACTGCTTTCTGCTGCATCATCTTGGTTAAGACTTCATAGCCGCCTCTGCCCTTAGCTTTGGCGTAGTACATGGCAATATCGGCATCCCGCAAAACCTCCTCTGGATGTTGGTAGTTAGTTCCACTCAGAGTAATGCCAATGCTAGCTCCTGTTTGCACTTGATATTGCTTGATCTGAAACCCTTTTTGCAGCTTGACTTGGATAGTGTCCGCTAGAGTCGTTACTTCTTCTATGTTTTTAATGTTTTCCATGAGGATGACAAATTCATCGCCCCCCAGTCTAACGATCGTATCAGTTTCCCGAAGACAGATTTCGATCCTTTTGCCCACACTTTTCAGGAGTTGATCACCGATTAAATGCCCTAAGCTATCATTGATGACCTTGAAGCGATCGAGGTCAATAAATAGGACCGCATAGGCCAACCCGCCCTTACTAGCTGCCTGAATTAATTGCTGCAACCGATTCATCAGCCAAACTCGATTGGGTAATCCTGTCAAGGCATCATGGCAAACGTCGTACTCCAACTGCTTCTCTCTCGCTAGCAAACGGGAATAGGTCTGCTGGAGTTGCTGCATTGTTTGTTGCAGAGCGGCAGTTTTTTTGATTACCTGTCGTTCCAAATCCTTATTCAGAGCTTGTAAAGATAATTCTGCGGCGGTGCGCTCGCTTATTTCCTGCTTTAATCGTTCGGTGAGTTGATGTAATTGTAGATGTAATTGAATCCGGGCGACTACTTCCTGATGGTCAAAAGGCTTAGTTATATAATCCACAGCCCCTAAACTTAACCCCCTTAGTTTATTCACCGTTTGATCAAGAGCCGTCATGAAAATAATCGGAATATTTGCTGTAATAGGGTTTTCTTTGATCACAGCACAGGTCTGGAAGCCATCAATCCCCGGCATCATCACATCTAATAAGATTAAGTCGGGTATATCTCTTTGCAATTGCTCGATCGCACTTTCCCCAGTTTCAGCCACCTTGACTATAAATCCTGAGTGTTCTAGTAATCTAGCTAAAATATGAATATTTTCTAAGTTATCATCAATTATTAAAATAACACTCAATTGTCCTACTGGGGGATACACAGCTAGCTCCTCTAATGATACATATACTGAGTAAAGACCTGTCCTAATCTAGACTAAAAGTACTAGATTTGGGATAGACAAAAACATTCCAGATTAACTTTAGATAGCCGAAGACATCATCTAGGAGACACAAAGCGGGAGACACAACTACAATAATAAAAATATCAATGCAGCACTTTTCATATATATAGAATATGTTGTATTTCCTGAAATCTTGATCAGTTTGGATTTGTGTGTAGGTAGCTTTCGCTGTCCACACACAAAGTAGTGACACAGAAGTAATACTCTCAACTGTATTCCTATATATAGTGATCCTAAATGGTTTTACCCACCTTCGGCAGGTGAAACCATTTACTAGAAGTAAATTGACTTGGCAACTGTTAGAAAATGATTTAGGATAGCTATAGCAATCTTAATCTATTAGATAGACTATAAGAAAAAAAAGAAATACTAGGGAAAATATCAATTCGTTACACTTAATTCTGGAATGGCAATATATATATGATTTACCAAGGCGTGCAGTACATCTCTACCCAAAAAGTTTGATCTGATCATCTTAAAAGTGGGGGGCTTCACACACCCCACTTATTCCCCAAAAAAAAGGAAGTTGTGTTTCCTTAGAAGAATCTATTTATCTACTTATAAAGACTGATTATAATACGCCATTTATAAAGCGCTACTTTCTGCCTCCAGCGGAGGCGGAAAATCACACCTTCTAGCCACTTTATAAATGACCTCTAAAGACTGATTATAAAGTCTGATGTTTTGTACCCTCAGGGTACAAAACATCAAATCTTTCAGCTACTTTATTCAGACCTACGCACTGCAAATAAATCATTAAGAGTTGTGGGAGTCCTTTTTATAAATAACCTGCGAAGATTACCAATGAATTATCGCGAGTCATAAAAAAGTGATGATTTTAGCATATAGCGATCTTATAGCAGTTTGAGAGTGGGTAGCTACAGCCACCCACTCTCAAACTGCTGTAATTAAAAGTTTCCACATCAATCAGCCTCTGGCGGATGGTTTCACCTAACTTCAGCGGGTGAAACCGTCAGAACTTAAGCATTTAGAGGTTTTGTGGTTACAGAGCGCGCAGAAATATCCCAAGCCCTTAGAGAGTTCGTCAGCAGTGCCTAAGTTCTAACCATTTAAGATTGCTACATATAAGGCATAATATAAGTCATAAAATATTCTTAATATTAAGAATATTTCGCCTAGCAACAATAGAATACAGTTACAATAACACACAGCCAGAGTCTCACGTCTTTAACCAGAGGAGCACTGGCTCCCCAGCACACTGGAGCATAAGTTGTGGAGCATAAGTCAATTTAAGCTTAAGGAGTGAACTGCAAGGTTCAATAATACTTAATCGGTCAGGAAAAGACTAGCTGCACAATTCTACTGCCCAAGGCTAATCTCACCAGCCAAGAATCTTACTCATTTTAGACTTTATAGAGATAGTTTAAGAGTATCAAGGATTATGATTAGGCAAGCTACGTCAAAGTAATTTTCAACCAACCACCAGTACTAACTATGTTGATCTGTCCCCAGTGTGAGTTTGAAAACCCAGAAGCTAATAAGTTCTGTCAAAATTGTGGCTCCTCTCTCACCCACAAGGCTTGCCAAGACTGTGGTACGGAGGTTCTTACTAGTGCCGCCACTTGTCATAACTGTGGAGCTTTCACGGGAACAGTTTGGTGGGCAGTAGTATCGGGAATTTCACCCCAAGGTTTGCCATTGTCAAAAGAACCAGAATCATCTCCAGAAGTAATTTATCTCGATCGCCAGCAACGCTACCAAATATTGGAACCCCAAACTTGGGAGAATAATCAAAGTTCTGGATGGGAAGGAAGTGTCCTCGATTGTCAACCTCTACAGATTTCTGACTTAGCCAGCCGAGCAGAAATCCCGGTGATCGCCCAGCCCTACCTAGACCTCCACTCTTCTTTTATTCAAACCCTACCCCTAGTCCAAGACACATGGGAATTAGAAGGGCAAAGCATTGTCTTGCTAGAAGATCGCTCCCAATGGCAACTCTTGAGCGACCTCTGGGGCAGTGAAGAAATTCCAATTTTCCAAGCCTTATACTGGCTAGAAGAAATATCCCTATTCTGGGAGGCTTTGGTACCTTGGCAACAGCAACAAAGCTTAGTCGTCCTAGGGAATCTCCACCTAGATGAAGACCAAGCCCTAAGTCTCCAGCGCTTGTACCCCAACCCCAATTGGTCAGAGACTTCCACTCCTGAGCAACAACCTACTCTAGCCGATTTGGGGAAAGCCCTGCTCAGCTTGTCTCCCCCTTCTCCCCATCTAGCAGTTAACCAACTCTTAGAAGAATTAGTTCAAGGAGATATCACCACTACGGTAGCTCTGCAAAATAGATTAGCTGCTCTTAATCAACAGGTCGAACAAAATTTAGACTCCCTAGACCCCCAAGCTGAAGTTCCAGTCGATTCAGTAGAGGAAGAATTTCTATTTTCAGAATCCGATACTTTTATTCAAGCTGACAAGGCTAAAATTGGTGGTAGCTACAGTGGCGGTCGAAATGGCGATGACTCGCCTACGGTGGTGCTACCCATGCAACTCCTGAGTCTCGATGATGCTGGTTATACCGACATTGGGCAGCAGAGAGACCACAACGAAGATAACTTCGGCATCCAAGTCCGGCTAGAAAAGCAAGAGCACCCCTTGGGTAAGACGATCAAAGCTAAGGGTTTATATATCCTTTGTGATGGAATGGGTGGTCATGCAGCAGGAGAAGTAGCTAGTTCATTGGCTGTGGAAACCCTGAAGCACTACTTTCAAGAATCATGGCAAGACCATCTTCCTAGCCAACAGGTAATTTTGGAGGGAGTGATTTCTGCCAATCGGGTTATCTATGATATTAATCAGCAAAAAAGCTCCTCTGGCAGTGGACGGATGGGCACGACCCTCGCCATGATGCTTTTACAGGATACAAATGTGGCGATCGCCCACGTGGGAGACAGCCGTGTATACCGGATTACCCGCAAAGGTGGCCTAGAACAACTCACTACCGATCATGAAGTGGGGCAGCGAGAAATTCGCCGTGGGGTAGAGCCAGATATTGCCTATTCCCGCCCCGATGCCTATCAACTCACCCAAGCATTGGGACCAAGGAATACCGACTTTATCAAACCCGATGTCCAGTTTTTTGAAGTCAACGAAGATAGCCTATTCATTTTGTGCTCCGATGGCTTGTCTGATAATGATCTTCTAGAAAAAAATTGGGAGAGCTACCTGACACCACTATTGAGTTCGCGGGCGAACCTAAACCAAGGAGTCAGTCGTTTAATTGAATTTGCCAATGAACACAATGGTCACGATAATATTACAGTGTTGCTAATTCGGGTTAAAGTCCAGCCCATCTTTGAACAGCAACAAATGTTTTAATTAATTCCCTAAGCTATGAGTAACCCTAATTCCTTAGTTACCCTGACCCTGCTAGATTTCCCGGCGGATACTCCCCTCGAACAATGGAGTTTTGAGCACAGAGTAGCAATTCGGGTGGGACGGGCTGCGGATAACGATGTGGTCATCGATCATGAGTTGGTTTCCCGCTATCACGTAGAGTTATTGCCGGGAAATTTTGCTCAAGGTGAGGGCTGGCAAGTAGTCAATCAAGGCGTGAATGGAACTTTTTTAAATGATGTCCTTGTGAGTCGTGCGTCTTTGCCGGGGGAAGGGTTACTGCAATTAGCCAAGGAGGGACCAGTCCTTCAATTCAAAATTTCGGCACTAGTTCCGGCTACTAATAAAGAGACGATCCATCAAAATGTTAGTTCGGACAGTAGTAAGTGTAGCCATGAGGGAAATGACGCTACTAATCTATTTTGTATCCATTGTGGTGAACTTTTAGCTCCGGTGCAGGAGTCGATCGCGAAATATCAAGTGTTACGACCTTTAGGACAAGGGGGCATGGGAATTACCTATCTAGCAGTGGAACCGACGGCGACCGATCGGCGATCGCCCCTCTTAGTCCTCAAGGAAATGAATGCAGATCTGGCAGAAGTGGCTAAGGCTCAAGAACTATTTACCCGTGAGGCTAGGGTATTACAAGGTTTAGATCATCCGGGAATCCCCAAATATTATGCTTCTTTTCTGGAGCATGGCAAAAAGTACTTAGCAATGGAATTGATCCACGGGGAAGACTTGGAATCATGGGTAGTCAGGAGCGGGGCTGTGGGCATGACTCAGGCGATCACTTGGATGCAGCAAGCTTGCCAAATCCTTGACTATCTCCACTCCCAAACACCTCCTTTGATTCACCGGGATGTTAAACCTGCGAACTTAATGGTACGTCGGGTAGATAATCAAATTGTTCTCCTAGATTTTGGGGCGGTGAAGGAGGTGGGGACAACTCTGAAAACAAGAATTGGGGCAGAAGGGGGCTACAGTGCGCCGGAGCAAAATCAAGGTAAACCCTGTCCCCAGTCAGACTTATACGCCCTTGGGGTGACGTTGATATTTTTACTGACGGGAAAATCACCTCTGAATTTCTACTTCAAGCTCGATGATAGCGATGGTTTTGATCTGCAAAATATTCCGACTATTTCTCCCCAACTCCAAGATTTAATCAATCACCTAACTCAGGTACAACCAAGCGATCGTCCCCAAACAGCCCTAGAAGTTGCTCAAGCTCTAGAGAATTGCCTATCCTGAATAAGAACTAGATAAGATTTTTACTGATCACTGATTTAATCCTTTTTCCTTGGCATTTTTCAGCGCAATCTCAATCACCGTTTGGCTCAGGCGAATTTTGCGATCGAGCATATTTTGAATAGCAGATCGCATCGAAAAAGATGGGTTTAGTTGCTTGAACTTCAATAAAATACCGATCGAGCCAGTTAAAGTTAGTCCGTGCAGTCTTGCTAACCTCCGACCAACCAATTCATCAATACAAACTAATTGAATAGAGCGATCGATTGCCAATTGAATAACTGAAGCCTCGCCTAAATCTAAGGAATTGAGGAGAAACGGTGATATTAGTAATGGATTAGTTTGCTTATTTAGCCAGACGGATTGCTCAAACTCAGACACCGCAAAATTTCTTACCCCTCCTTGTGTTATTTCTTGGCAAACTTCAAAGGGTACAAATATATCTGTATAGAGAGAAGATAGTGGCTCTAAGTTTCCCCATGCAGCAGTTAGGGCAATCAGCGGAGAAGTATTAATAACGATCTGATCTATTTTAAGCATTTGCTAAATCGTTGAGTAACTCCTCTTCAGATAAATCTATCAATGCTACGCCATAATCATCCAGCTTTAATAAAAAAGTAACTCGACTTACCCCGATCAATGCCGCTGCCATTCCAGAAGATAGCTGCTTCATTTCAAAAAGTTTTACTGCCATTGCCCATTTTGCCTCCAGTTCAAATTCCTCCCTTGTTCTCTGGGTGGCATCGGGAAAAGTCTCTGGATAAGCGATCGTAAATGATAAAGACATATTGTTTCTGCAAAATTAATTGTAAATACAGCACTTCTCATAGTTTCCATTATCCTACATAGGTTTGAGAGTGGTTAGCTACAGCCACCCACTCTCAAACCTATGTAATACCATTTTGCTAATTAGTTGATACAAATAAGATTTTGAATATCTTGCTGTGTAGGGATTTAAATCAAAAAACTGGTGAAACCAGCTTTTTGATTTGGTATAACTTTGCCCTAATGTTTGATGAAAATCACCAGAAAACTTAGGAAAATTGCCTCTGTCCACTCCACTACCGCACCGTAGGTATCCCCCGTATGTCCTCCCAGTTGTCGATCGAACCAGTAGCCAGTTAGTCCAGAAATAATTGCGCCACCGACGAAGATACCTAAGGCTGAGAGCCAAGTTCCCATGCTCCAAACCCATAGTCCCGTGAGAATACCAAGACAAGTTATACCCCAAAATAAATCATAGGGGAGGCGCAGTTCTTGTTTCAGGAAAGCCCCCTTGCCAGTGGGTTTCAGGTAGGGATAGAGGGCGATCGCTAGCACCTGTCCCCATCTCCCCCACATCGGGGCAAGTAGTAGTCCAAAATTTTTGAGGGTAAATAAAGAGGCTGATAAAGAGATAGGCAAAGAAATTGGCGGCGAAATAGATATATTGATTGAATTGCTTAACCTGTTTAAATCTGTCAAGGCAGCTACTTTGAGGAAAATTAACAGAACTGCTGCCAATACTCCAAAAGCCCCTGTACGACTATCCTGCATTACCTGTAACCGCTGCTGGGGATTTTGTACCGCCAGACCATCCGCTGTATCCATTACCCCATCTAGGTGTAACCCTCCCGTCAACAAGACCCAAAGACAAACTAACAATACAGCCCGACTAAAATTTGCTACCCCTAACCATCCCAATAAGGTATCTCCTAGCACCAGCACCATGCCGATAAGCAAGCCGACCCAGGGAGCAAATCTGGCAATCCGGTAGATTTGATAAGGGATGATGGCGGGAATAGGGATTTGAGTATAAAAAACGATCGCCCCGATGAATCCTTGAAAAGTAATCAGGATTTTCTGACAGGACTTAAACAGAAGTTTTGACAATTTTGTACCCCTCAACACCAAGAGCTAGGACTAGCGTGGCATAATCTAAAGGCGTTAATACCTATACATCTTCTAAAAATTTTCTCAATTCCTATGGTCAATATTACTCCTAGCTCTAGTTTTAGTGTCACGATGCGGTTACAACTTCCTAACCAAGCGGGAATGTTGGCGGGTGTTGTCCAGGCGATAGCTGATGCTGGCGGCAATCTGGGGCAGATTCAATTGATTGAACAAACCCTAAAAATCTCCCTCCGAGAAGTCACCGTTGATGCTGCTAGCACCGAACATGCCGAACAGATTGTCCAAGCCGTCAAGGCATTACCAGAAATTAAGCTGATTGAAGTTTCCGATCGCACCTTTGACCTGCACCGGGGCGGCAAAATTAGTGTCCATAGTAAGATTACCCTCTCCACTCAAGGGGATTTAGCAATGGCTTATACTCCCGGTGTAGGTAGGGTTTGCAAGGCAATCGCCCAAGAACCAGAAAAAGTCTATGCTCTAACGATCAAGGGCAATACGGTGGCGATCGTCACCGATGGTAGTGCCGTGTTGGGCTTGGGGAATTTGGGACCTGAAGCTGCCATGCCTGTCATGGAGGGGAAAGCCATGCTATTTAAGGAATTTGCAGGGTTAGATGCTTTCCCAATTTGCTTGGCAACTCAGGATACCGAAGAAATTATTGAGACCGTGAAGCGGATTGCTCCAGTGTTTGGAGGTGTGAATTTAGAGGATATCAGTGCGCCCCGGTGTTTTGAGATTGAAGCCAGATTACGGCAGGAACTAGATATCCCCGTGTTCCACGACGATCAAAACGGGACAGCGATCGTTACCCTTGCCGCCTTGATCAATGCCTTAAAGCTGCTGAAAAGAGATTTAGGCACGGTGAAAATTGTGATTAATGGCGCCGGAGCTGCCGGGATTGCGATCGCTAAACTTCTCCAGAAAGCTGGAGCAAACCATATTGCCCTATGTGATTCTCAGGGGATTGTTTCTAAGAGCCGGACTAATCTGACTGCGGAAAAGCTGGAATTAGCGGTGGCATTAGAAGGATCCCTCGGTGATGCAGTGCGGGGCACTGATGTTTTCATTGGGGTGAGTGCGCCGGGGGTTTTGACTCCAGAAATGGTGCGATCGATGGCAGCGGAACCGATCGTCTTTGCCATGGCCAACCCGATCCCAGAAATTCAACCGGAACTTGTTAAAGATGATGTGGCAGTGATGGCTACGGGCAGGAGTGACTATGCCAACCAAATTAACAATGTCTTGGCATTTCCCGGCATATTTCGAGGGGCGATCGATTGTCGGGCTTCAGAAATCACCGCCAACATGTGCCTAGAAGCGGCTTATGCGATCGCCTCTTTGATCAATGCCTCGGAACTAACTAAGGAATACATAATTCCCTCGGTGTTTGATAAGCGGGTGGCGACCGTGGTGGCTGCTGCCGTCCAGAGAGCTGCTAGACAAGATGGAATTGCGAAACTCTAGGTTTCTTGGTCAAACTGGCGATCGTAGAGGGTTTTGCCTAGGATGATTTGAGTAGTGGAACCACCGCTTCGTGGGGGTTACACTACTCAAACTCCCCGGCGATGGCTATAATTTAGAGGATATCTATTCCGCTCAATTCAGCCCTTAGGCATTCAAAAACATCGCCCTTATGAGCAATCGTCTTGAGTCAACCATTGACATACTCCCCGACCTGAAGGCACGGGGATTCTAATTCATGGTTCCCAGAAGTCCACTTACTATATCGGGTTTCCCTTCAATAGTAGAGGCGGTCTTCTCCCCATGCTTTCCCTCTTCCGAGGCGGATTCTTCTTGCCCAGAAGTACCGTTTTTTTGCCACTCAGTACCCAGTAGATTCATTCCCTTTTGCAAAATATTCAGAGCCGCATTGGTATCCCGACAAATCTCAATCTTGCATCTAGAACATGAATGGGTTCTGGTACTGAGAGCTTTTTTAGCTCTATGACCACAATTAGAGCAATCTTGGGAAGTATAGTTAGGCGATACTGCTACCACCGCCTTGTCCCAAATCTTGCCGTAATAGTCTAGCCATTGCGTGAATTGATACCAACTAGCATCAGAGATTGACTTAGCCAAGTGGAGATTTTTCACCATATTGGCAATCTTCAAATCTTCATAGACAACCACATCGTTAGAGTGGACTACGCATCTTGCAGTTTTTATCGCAAAATCTTTACGCTGTCTCTGAATTTTTAGATGGATTTTACCCAGTCTTTTCCTTTGCTTGTGATAATTATTTGATTGGGGTTTAACACCCTTCACAAATTTCTTACTCAGTCGGCGTTGAGCTTTCTTGAGCCGTTTTTCTGACTTCCGCAAGAATTGGGGATGTATCACAGCATTGTCATTTTGGTCTTTGGTGAAAAACTTTAACCCCAAATCTAACCCAACAACATTTCCTGTGTATTCTCCCTTCTCCTTACGGTCAGCATCAAAGCAAAACTGAGCATAATGACCATCTGCTCTTCTTACTACTCGCACCCGATTAATCTTTAATCTCTGCAAGTCTTCCTGAGTTTCATTGTTACAAAATATAGAGAATGTTCCAGCCTCAAAACCATCAGTGAAAGTAATTGATCTACAATCTTCTGATAACTTCCAACCTGAAACCTTATACTCTACCGAGCGACAATGTTTTTTGAACTTTGGATAGCCTTTCTTCCCAGTGCCCTTTCTGCATCGGGAATAAAAGGTAGAGATAGCAGCCCAAGCCCGTTCAGCACTAGCTTGTCTAGCAGCAGAGTTTAACTTTTTTGCAAAAGCAAACTCCTTGGCTAAATCTTTGCACAGGCTATACAAAACAGCTTTACTAACCCCTTGATTATCCATCCAAAACCGTACAGCTTTATTCCTAATAAACTGCGCCGTTCGGATAGCCTCATCAAGGGCTAGGTATTGCTCTTTCGTTCCGTTCTTTAGCTTGGCTTCTCTTACTATCATGCCCTAATTATAACATATTTATCTGGCATTGTAGCGGATAAATATAATAGAGTAATCAAAGCCGTCCTAGAAGGACGGGGCTTTAGACCCAGTTTTCTGGTAAATTTTTGAGCTTTGTTTTGCGGCATCACCCCGAAGCCATTAGGCTGGCGCTTGATGATGCTGGCGGGGCTAATGTGGCTGAATTAATCGAACTTGCAAACAAACACAATCGCAACCTCATACCAATTTAAAAAAATGGTGAAACCATTTTTTTAAATTTAAATCCCTACACAGCAAGATATTCAGAGTCTTATTTGTATCAACTATTTGGTGAAATGGTATCATTCCAGAGCTTTTGCAGAAGATTGTCATAACTAACGATAAAAAACGGTTTGCCTTTAGTCCCGACGGTTCAAAAATTCGGGTTAGTCAAGGGCATTCAATTGCCGTTGACCTAGACCTTCCCGTTGTAACACCACCAGAGTTTTTGTATCACGGCACGGCGACTAGGTTTCTTAAGTCCATAAAACAGCAAGGACTATTGCCCGACAGTCGGCAACATGTTCACCTCTCAGCAGATCGTGCCACTGCAATAAAAGTAGGTCAGCGTCATGGCAAACCCACGTTTTTAGTGGTCGCAGCGCAGCAAATGCATGAATCTGATCACAAGTTTTATCATTCGGATAACAATGTTTGGTTGGTGGCAACAGTTCCAGTCCAATTTATTACTTTCAGCTAGGCAAAGATAGACCTAATCAGCTATGGTCTCGAAATCGATCGAGTCCATTGAGGATCAATTCCAAACCGAACTCGAAGTCATGAATGCCGTCATAACGACCCTCCATCACCTTATGGGTAAGTTGGTTCATATAGGGGTATTTGTCAGCGGGGAGCAGGGGCAGACCCTGGGCGGCTGCTTGCGAATAATCTGTTTTTCTGATTGGAAAGTTTAGTTCTTGCAGAGTGAACCCATAGATGTGACTATCGATCGCATTCCACACATGATCTGCCATTTCCAGTGAAAACCCTGCTTCGCATAGACAGCCGATCGTGGCATCCACATAGCGCAACATCGCTGGTCCCACATTCATCCGTGACATCAATTCCATCGCTGCCCAAGGATGACTCAACAAAACCTCATGGGCTGATATCGCCCGTCGCCGCATTGCTGTCTGCCAATCAACGCTGCGATCGGGCACTGCAATTTTGCCAACCACTATGTCAACCATGCTGTCTAGCAGGTCATCCTTGTTGGCGATATGGTTATACAGCGACATTGCCTTCACATCTAGTTCTTGGGCAAGCTTCCGCATCGAGAGCGACCCAATCCCTTCTTGATCGGCTAAGCAGATCGCAGTCTGCAAGATGCGTTCTCGACTCAAAGGAATATGGGGCAAAGTATCTGAGTTGATTGTTTTAGCCATCTAGCCTTTCTCACTTTGCTCTTTTTGCTCAGAACTTACACCTTCTGCAAAGTACCGTACTTTGTGTTCAAATGAGACACGCCACAAATATTGAAAGTCCTATCAATGTTGGGTTTGAGAGTGGGCTTCGACTACGCTCAGCCCACTCTCAAACTGCTGTCATTATCGAGCTTTGTGGATGTTTGTGCCGGCTTCGACTACGCTCAGTCTGCAAGAACGTCCAAATGTGTAAGTCCCGTAGCAGTTTTATTTTATCTTGACAAGTTGATATTATAAGCTAAACTTACAGTGTAAGTAAACCCAAGCTAGCTCGCTTCTGATTCTATTTCACCGGAAGTTTAATCCAAATGAATTTCCTGTAGGGGCGCAAGGCTCCGCGCCCTCTATAAAGTTAGCAACCATAAGTATTGCTTTTTTCGTGAAATGGCATGAGCTATTACCTGCCTAATTGGGTCTAATTGGAGAAAAGTTATGAAAACAGAGCAGATTCTTGACCCCGCCCAAGGGAATAAGAAAGGAAATAATAAAATGAAGGCGATCGTCCAGACCGAGTATGGTTCACCAGATAAATTAATCTGGCAAGAAGTTGATCAACCAGTAGTTGCTGACAATGGAGTGCTGGTGAGAGTTTATGCCACCTCTATCAATGCGGCAGACTGGCATTTGATGCGGGGAACTCCATGGCTAACTCGGCTTCTATTTGGGGGCATCCTCAAGCCCAAAATCAAAACTCTCGGCTGTGATGTAGCCGGAAGGGTGGAAGCCGTGGGTAAAGATGTCACCCAGTTTCAGGTCAACGATGATGTCTTTGGTGATTTGTCGGAAACTGGCTTTGGAGCCTTTGCCGAATATGTTTGTGCAACAGAAGCAGCCTTGGCACTCAAGCCAGTGCATACTTCCTACGAAGAGGCGGCAACTATTCCCGTGGCAGCCCTGACCGCCCTCCAAGGATTGCGGGATCTGGGGCAAATTCAGGCGGGGCAGCAGGTGTTGATCAATGGTGCTTCTGGTGGCGTGGGTTCCTTTGCGGTGCAGATTGCCAAGGTATTTGGGGCTGAGGTGACGGCGGTATGCAGCACCAACAAAATGGAGATGGTACGATCGCTCGGTGCCGATCAGATCATTGATTACACTCAAATAGATATCACCAAAAATGGGCAGCAATACGACCTAATTCTTGATGCGGCTGCCTACCGTTCAGTTTCCGACTATCTACCTATCTTGACGAATAAGGGAACCTATGTTCTCATTGGCGGTGCTCTGCCTCAATTTTTGCAGGTGATGATTTTGGGCAACCGGATTTCTAGAAACCATTCTCAGCAAATAAAATGCTTGACAGTCAAACCCAATCAAGCGGATCTGATCGTTTTGAGAGATTTAATCGATGCTGGTAAAATCGTCCCCTTTATTGACAAGAGATACAATTTAAGTGAAGTCCCCGCAGCAATTAGCTACGTGGAACAGCGGCAGGTAATGGGAAAAGTCGCTATCAGTATATTAATAGACCCGGGTTTTGGATGACAGGTATTTCAACGGTTGTAATAAATGCTGTATAGCAATCGTCAAAGAGGTTGAGATGATTTATGTTGTGGGAACCCCCACTCCGCGAGGGTTCCCACAACATAACCTGCTTGGCGACGACTGTAAAAGCAATATTTTCTCGGGGCAGATCTTAGCGTACGTACTATAATAATTAGTACATGTGAGGTTTGATTATGTCTGGTACTACTGGCTTTCCTTCCCCCGCCGACGACCACTTAGAAACCTATTTAGACCTGAACCGCCACTTGATCCTCCACCCAGCGGCTACCTTTTTTATGCGCTTTCAAGGGGCTGCCATGCTCCAAGCAGGGATTCGCCACGGTGACTTGTTGATAGTCGATCGCGCCCTTAGCCCCACTGATGGCAGAATTGTTGTCGCCGCGATCGATGATGAATTGGCAGTGCGGCGTCTACAAATCAAGGGTGATCATATTTGCCTGTTAGCAGAGAATCCGAGCTACAAAACAATCTTTATTACTGAAGATCATGAATTGCAGATTTGGGGGGTTGTTAGCTATGTCATCCATTGCCTTGGTAGATTGCAATGATTTTTATGTTTCCTGCGAACGGGTCTTTAATCCCCGGCTAGAAGGAAAGCCCGTGGTCATTCTTAGTAACAATGATGGCTGTGTGGTTGCTCGATCGCTAGAAGCAAAAGCCTTGGGCATTGCCATGGGGATCCCAGTTTTCAAGGTTCGAGAAGCGATCGCCCGCCATGGAATTATCGTGCTTTCTTCTAACTATGCAATCTATGGCGATCTTTCCCAGCGCGTGATGTCTGTCTTAGCCGAATTTGCTTCAGAAGTGGAAATTTATTCGATCGACGAGGCATTTTTGGATCTATCTGAGTTTGAGGTGAATCTCCCAGAATATGTCCAAAAAATCAGGCAGACAATTAAGCAATGGGTGGGCATCCCCGTCTCCATTGGGATTGGGTCAACCAAAACCTTGGCAAAATTAGCCAGTCGGGTTGCTAAGCGATCTCCCTCTGGAATTTTTAATTTCAGCACTTGCGATCACCCGGAGGATATTCTTGCTGATACCCCCGTGGGGGAATTGTGGGGGATTGGCAGGAAAAATAGCAAATGGCTAAAAGCAAGGGGGATTGATCAGGCTCTCCTCTTTCGGGATGCGGAGGAAGCAATTATCCGTAAAAAGTTGGGGATTCCGGGCTGTCGCCTACAGCTAGAACTAAGGGGGAAATTATGTCTTCCCCTCGAACTTTGCCCCAAACCCAAACAGGCAACCTGTGTATCCCGTTCCTTTGGACAGCCGATCGTCACCGAAGCAGAATTCAAGGAAGTGATCGCCTTCTTTATCTCCCGCCTTGCAGAAAAATTACGCAGCCAAAAACAACTGGCTTCTGCTCTGATCATCTTTGCCCGCAGTTCTCCCTTCAAAGATGGCTTTTATTCTCAATCTTTGACGATCGTCCCCGCAGTTGCCACCAATAACTCCCAAGACCTATTGGGATATGCTCATCAAGGAGCAAAGGCAATCTATCGACAGGGATGCAAATTCAAAAAAGCAGGGGCGATCGCCTTGGGCTTAGTGCCCGAAGATCAGCGCCAAGGTAATTTGCTAGAGATAACTTCCCCAGAAGCGGCGGAACGTGCTCAAAGGTTAATGCAGGTAATCGACAGGATTAACGATCGCTTTGGTCGAAATTCCCTAGTTTTTGCCGGTACGGGATTAGCCAAGCCTTGGCAGACAAAATCCACCCAGCGATCGCCATGCTATACATCCTCTTGGACGGAGCTACCGATCGTCAAAGAGTTGTGAAAGTTTTCCCAAGAGTTTCTACTATAGCAAGTGCCACTTTGCTTAGGAAGTTTTTGGGGGCGCACTCCGTGCGCCCCCAAAAATTTCCTTGTCCTAACTAGCTTGGCACTTAACTATATATAGATACTACAGCAATTTTTGTTTAAATAAGACACAAGGCAACTGTATAAAATGCTTATCAAGATTAGGTTTGAGAGTGGGTGGCTACAGCCACCCACTCTCAAACTGCTGTAATTGATTTACGAACTGTAAATAGTTTAGAATGGCGCACCCTTCGAGTGCGCCATTCTAAACTCAAATAGGATTGCTACAGTAGAAAAATAGCATGTAATTTAAGGTGAAACATAAGATATAAACAGTGAATCTTAATGCAAATTAGCAAATATATTAAGACAAAAATAGAGCAAATCTAAACTCGGATAAATTAGACTTACATCTAGGCATACATTAATTCTAAATAAGCTTGGAGCAGAATAACCTCTAGACTAAGAGGCTATTTGTAAAATACGATTTTTCTTCCCCTCTAGGGCGAGAAATCGTACTTTCTAGCCACTTTATAAATGACCTCTAAACCTTGCTCACCACCTGTGATTTGCAAATCAATTATGATCACTATATGTAGCAATTATAAATGTTTTACGAACTGTAAATAGTTTAGAATGGCGCACTGATCGGTGCATCATTCTAAACTTAAATAGAACTGTTATATTCAGACAAAAGTACCATAAATAAACCCTAAGACTGCCCAAGATATTGACTTTTAGAAGAGATTAACTTATAAGTGTTCTATTAATTAAAAACTAGGGTTTTGTGAGGAATTAATCATGGAGACAAATCAAGAGATTCTGCCAGAAATGCACCCAAACAATGAAGATTACCCCCTAAATGCTGTGCCAACTAGCCAGAGGAAACCTATTATATCCTTAGCTCCTTTACTAATTGGCTTTACCCTGTATTCTGGAACTCTATTTGCTGGAGGATTAGTAGGTCCATCCTTTAAGTTTTTTCCAGATTTAATCGTCTTAATTATCGTTGGCAACTTGATTTTAGGACTTTATGCTTCTCTCCTTGGCTATATTGCCGCGAATACAGGTTTAAGTACGGTATTAATGGCTAGATTTAGCTTTGGGGCGATCGGCTCTCGCTGGGTAGATTTTATTTTAGGCTTTACCCAAATTGGTTGGTATGCTTGGGGTTCGGCTCTAATTGCCAACTTACTGAATAAATTAGCTGGAGTCCCCCCTAGCTGGAACTGGCTTACTATCCTCTTTTTTACCTATTTTTTCTGTAGTACTGCCTACATTGGCTATCGAGCTATGGATTGGCTATCCCGAATTGCCGTCCCCGCCATGCTGATTCTAATGGTGTGGAGTTTGGCGATCGCTTCGGGAAAAGTCGGCGGCTGGGATGGCTTGATGGCGATCATCCCCCAAAAACCAATGGATATTGGTGCCGCCCTAACGATTATTGTGGGCACTTTTGTTTCTGGGGGAACCCAAGCTACCAACTGGAGCCGGTTTGCAGTCTCTGGTAAAGCCGCCTTTATTAGCACTATGTCGGCATTTTTCCTTGGCAATGGCTTTTTAATTTTCTCTGGAGCTTTCTGCGCCTTAGTCTACGGCAAGGAAGATATTGTGGAAGTGATGGCAATCCAAGGCTTAGTTGTATGGGGATTAATTTTGCTATTCCTGAATATGTGGACGACCCAAGATAATACTATCTATGCCTTTTCTGTAGCTGGGGCGCACATGTTTCGCACCAACAAACGAACAACTTTTGTCTTAGGGGGGGCAACTATGGCGCTGGTGTTGGCTTGGGGCGGCATCTATGAAATGTTAGTGCCTTACCTGATTTTGCTGGGGACTTTTATTCCTCCCATTGGCGGCATTATCATGGCAGACTATTGGCTCTGTCGTCGGGGCAGTTTCCCAGAAGTAGATACACCCCAACCGGCTTTTAATTGGGCAGGAATTATTGCCTATGTTGCGAGTTCGGCGATCGCCTACTTTTCTGACGGCATCAAGCCCGTTAATGGCATTATTGCCGCAGTAATTTTGTACTTTATTCTCAGTAAAATTATCCCCCAAGGCAGAACTAATCCTGAGGTAGGGTAGGGGATGATCTCATCAGTTATCATGAAGACTTAGAGGCTGCTAGGACTTACGCACTGCCAACAAATTATCTAAAATCTCAGAAGCTTTTACGAGCTTCGACAACCCTCAGCGAAACGATCAAAAATCAGTGCGTTAAGTCAATGTTAAGTTAATGAAGTTGTGCCGAGGTTGAAATTCATGCTTTATATGGTCATTGAATATTTCAATGCAGGAGCGGCTGTTGATATTTACCGTCGTGCCCGCGATCGCGGTCGTCAGTTGCCACCCGGTCTTGAGTATATAGACAGTTGGGTAGATTTGGACTATTTCCGGTGCTTTCAACTAATGCGAACGGATGACCGAGCCTTGTTTGAGGTTTGGATGGCAGCTTGGAGCGATCTCGGTCATTTTGAAATCATTCCAGTGAGGACTTCGGCAGAGGCTGCTGAACATATTGTAGATAAATTCTAGATACAGCAGTTTGAGAGTGGGTGGCTACATCCACCCACTCTCAAACCCAACATTCAGGAGAATTATCAGACTTTAAGTGATCCCCGTCTTAAACTAATTGACCTCTGGTATCATATAGCGGTTTACTAAGTTTTCTGCCCTGTTTTTAGATTATAGACGTGGGAAACCTTAGTTACATCAGTTTGTGTGTGGGCGGCAACAGCCGTCTACACACAAACTCAAACAAAGTATAGTTAGAGGATATTAGAAAAATAGCTCATGGAACTCAAGGCTCTCAATCACCATAAATCTAGTCATAAGTCTAGGCTATTTAGCCCTAGGCGGATCAAAGCGGCTATTTTACCTACCATGATGCTGGGATTGGCAGTCTTCTTTGGTTATCGCCAAGTTGCCAGTTGGTTTGTGCAGCCAGAGGTGATCTTAGTGTTGGGGGGAGAGCCAGCGCGGGAGAAATTTGCCCTAGAATTTGCCCGATCGCATCCAGAAACTATGATTTGGGTTTCTTCCGGCAGCCCAGAGGAGTATACAAAAATGTTGTTCGATCGGGCGGGGATATCCCGGAGTCGCCTACATATCGATCGCCGCGCTCTGGATACCGTGACCAATTTCACCACCTTGGTGGATGAATTTCAAAAACAAGGAATTACTAGCGTGTACCTAGTCACCTCCGATGACCACATGCAGCGATCGCAGGTGGTGGGGGAAATCGTCTTTGGTAGCAGAGGAATTATTATTAAACCCTTACCCCTAGCTTCGGGGCGACAGCCAGAACCAGCGGTGAAATCGGTACGAGATGGAGCAAGGGCAATTATTTGGTTATTCACTGGTATGACTGGGGCTAATCTTCTGCATCACGATTAAGACAGCTCGCTGATACCAAATTAAAAAAATGGTTTCACCATTTTTTTAATTTAAATACCTACGCAGCAGGGTATTCAGAATCTCATTTGTATCAACCATTTAGCAAAATGGTATGACATGAATTCGGGATAAGGGCTTTTTGAGGGGCGGCGTAATGCGCTGCCCCTCAAAAAAAAACAATTTTGCGTGCGCTTCGCGCACGCAAAATTGGGGAATTTAGGGAAATTGGTATTAATCTTGACTGCCTTGCTCACTTTCTAGATCGAAAATCACCTTCTTCCAATACCATTCTTCCGGCATGTCAGGGTAATTTTCCCGCGCAATATCTACTAGTCTTTGGGCGATCAACCTGTTGCCGCCTACCATATTCAGCAGTTGCTGCTGGAGTTCTAGGCTAGTGATAGAAAAATCATCGTAGGGCTGGGGATCGTCATAGGGTTGGGGATCGGCTTGCTGCTGTGCTATTTGTAGTTTTTGATCCGTTAGTTCCTGCTGCCAAGCTTTGATCCGATCGAGGGTTTTAGTATAAATCTGCGTTTCTCCCTGCTGAAACCACCTATTTGCCGCCTCTTGGTAATCATTAATTGCCCCCGCCACATCTCCAAACTGGTGGCGAGCTTCTCCGCGATCGCAGTAATACTGAGATGATTCTGGCTGTAGCACTATGGCTCTAGAAAAATCCTCAATTCCTTGACGATAATTCTGAAGATGGCAGTAGGCAAAACCCCGGTTAGCATAAGCCTCAGCACTCTGGGGATTTTCTTGCAATAGTTGGTTGAAGTCGGCGATCGCCCCCACAGCATCCCCCACCAAGCGGCGAATTACGCCCCGATGCATCCGCACTTCCCAATCTTGGGGGGCAAGATCAAGAGCCTGATTCAAATCTGCTAATGCCTGAGATTGATTTCCTCTCTGGCTATGGACTATGCCCCGCAGACATAAAGCTTGGGCATTTTTGGGGTCGATTTGCAGTGTCCAATCCAGATCTACCATTGCCTCCGAGGATTTGCCTTGGCTGATCTTTTTCTTCACTTGGGCAAGGAAATCTTGGGGAGTTGGTGGCAGCAAAGCCTGCAATTGGCGATAGTTATTAATGCAACGGCGACAGTTGGCTTCATCTTGCTGGATCAGGAATAAGTTTGCCGCTTGTTGGTAAGCCGTCACCGCCATCTGCACCTGACCCTGTTGTTTATAAATCAATCCGAGTAATTGCCGAGCAGGAGCAGAATCAGGGTTTAATATCTTGGCTTGTTGCACATCTTCCAGAGCCGCCGCCAGATTTTTGTTGGCGAGATAGGCGATCGCCCTGCTGAGATAAGCTTCAAAGTACTGGGGATGCAGTTCTATAGCTTGGGTGTAGTCAGCGATCGCTCCCTGCTGATCCCGCAACTCAAATAGGGCTAAACCTCTTTGGTAGTAGATTTGATAATAAATTCTAGAATTTTCTGCCTCCTCTTGCATGGCACAACTCAAGGACTCGATCGCCCCTTGAAAATCTCCGGACTTGATCTTTGTCAATCCTTGTTCATAGTAGCTCTGGGTCATAATACTGCTATTTTCTCCCCTCTAAAATATAGGTTTTCATCTCTCCTTTGCCCTTAATATCAATTGTTCCCCGCTCGGAAAAATTATAAAATTCCTTGAGGCGATCGTAGGTAATTGCTGTCACCTGAATTGTATTAGGTACTCCTTGAGATTCCATCCGACTAGCCGTATTCACCGTATCACCCCACAAGTCATAAATAAACTTCTTAATCCCAATTACTCCCGCCACCACACTCCCAGTATTAATCCCAATCCGCAAACTAAGTTGATGCTGACTTAATCGATTAAAACTATTGATAACCTGCTGCATTCCCAAAGCCATTTCTGCTATGGATGAAGCATGATCCTCATTCCGTTCAGGCATCCCCCCCACCACCATATAACAGTCACCAATGGTTTTGATTTTCTCTAGACCGTATAGCTCCGTAAGATAATCAAATTCCGAAAAGATTTTATTGAGTAATTCCACTAATTCTATGGCAGATATTTGGGAAGAAAGATTGGTAAAACCTACCAGATCAGCAAATAGGACTGTGACATCATCAAAGGTTTCTGCAATAATTTTTGAATCTTCTTTTAACTGGGTAGCGATCGATTCTGGCAAAATATTTAGGAGCAGTCGATTGGTTTTTTCCTGTTGATTAAAAAGAGCTACTTCTGTTTGTTTGCGGTTTATGTATTGTCCTATTTGATATCCAATAGACTTCATTAGATAGAGCTGATCTAAATCGAGATTATGGCTTTCTTGACTAAAGAAAGTCATTACACCCAAAATAGCTTGCCTACGCTTAGTTAAGGTGAGATTATCATCTAAATCGTCAAGATCAATCACCTGTTTATCTGATTCTGAGGAAGATTTGCCATCTGAATTATTACCAATAATCGGAAAGCTAAAAGCACTATGCAAACCATATCGAACTAGAGATTCTCTATCAATAATTTCTGTTTCATCGGCAATTTCAATAATCCAATCCGGCTCTCCCTCAGCCCAAACTTTCCCTGCCATACCCTTGTTATAGTCGATCCTGATCTGCCTTTGTCCGGCAGTAAATTCTGCTAAACCTATCTCTGGATTAGACCAACTGTCAACAAGGTATAATTGGAGGTTCTCTGGAGGTTTAGGCATCCATAGTTCTCCCAAATCCCAACCTAGATGTTGACAGATGGTTTCTAAAATTATTGGTACAGATTGGACTAGGGAGTTACTAGTAGTTAAGACCTGAGCGATCGCATACTGGAGTTCCTGACGCTTCTGTTGACGTTTTAATTCTGTGATATTCCTCCCTATATAAACTAATTCTGGGGGTAATTCTGCATCTACCTCTAGGGTGGAATAGGAAAAGGAAATAACTAGATTCACTCCATATTTGGTCTGGCATTTAGTTGGCTTATCCGGGATAACCAAAGCATCCCTAACTATCAAGAAAATAGACTGATCAATTAATTCATCCTCGCTATAGCCAAACAAATCTATTGTTGCTTGGTTGATAGTTTTAATTACTCCTAAGGAGTTGGTTACTATCAAGACATCTGCCATGGAAGCTACAACTTGATCAATATAGTTCTTGGCGATCCGGAGACGGTTGACGAGTAAATTAGTCTCGTTGGAGTTTTGCACTAATGATTGTTCTAGAACTCTCCTTTCTGTAGCATCTTCTAGCAGGCAAATCAATCTATTTGTTTCACCATTATTTTCTGGGTCGGTAAAGATATGAATATCAAAGTATATTGGTTGCTGACCGGGCAGAATCCGGGCGATCGCTGTCAAGGAAAAATCCTCCATTCCTCCTACCCAAATAGATTCCAAAATATCTTCTAAACCTAATAATTCTGGGAAACTAACGGTGACATCTGTTCCTACTATGATCTGTTCTGGATTATCACTAAATCGAGTAGCTCCGGGGGAAGCACTAATGATAGTACCCCGCCTATCTAGGGTGAGATATTCGCTGCCCCGAGCTTGCAACATTTTGAGAAATAGTGAATTCATAGTTCAGGATTAAGTCATAGTTAACATAGTCAAGTCATAGACACCGCTAATTCTTCAAATATTTTATCTACGTATTCTCCAGTTTTTGCTGAAGTTTGATAAATAGATAAAACTCTTTCTTGATAAAGAGATTGGGCACTATGAAATATTTTAACGGCTTTTTCTGGATCAATTAAATCAACTTTGTTTAAAGCGACAATTATTTTCCCTTGGGGATTCACAGAATAAAATAGGGCTAGGTGTTCAGGAATTCGATCGATCGTTTCGGGGCGACTAACATCTGCAACCACCAATGCTCCTTTAGAACCTTGGAGATAGCTAGGCGCGATCGACTTGAATTTTGTATGACCTTCTAAATCCCAAACCAACAATTGTAACTCCTGATCTGAACCACTGTCTGGCGGTAACACTATAGTTTTGCGGGAAATTTTTACTCCCACAGTAGATAAGTATTGGTCACTAAATTGACCGTCTACAAACCTTCTGATTAAGCTAGTCTTGCCTACCCCAAAGTCTCCAATGAGGCACATTTTCTTTGATACTGTCACCATGATAATTAGTTTTGGATATTGGGAGCTATTAATTCAAACTCGACGAACCTACTTTGCCATAGCTCTACTGCGTCTGGTACTCTATTAGTGGAGCCTCTAGCTTCTAATTGTTTTTGTTCTATGCCCTGATCAAGAAATACTTGCTGGATGTTGGTAGCTCTAGCAGTGGCTAAACGCTGATTCTCCTCTATACTTCCCGTAGGATCGGTATAACCAGTAATTCGTAGTCTAAAACTGGGATTCAGGTCTAATAATTTTTTGATTTCAGTAATTTGCGGCAGACTAGCCGGGGGCACATTGGCGGAACCCGGATCAAAGTAAATCCGTTGGGAAATCCCTGCTTGATTAATATTTCCTAATTGTATCTGATTAGACAATACTTTTATACCCGGAATGTTTCGCATAGCCTTAGTTATATTCTCAATAGACTCTCGGTCTTTAACCATCCCATTCATTTCTAAAATTCCAGATTCATATTTAGAACTAATCATAATTCCCGGAATTTTGTTCAGAACAGTGGTGGTTCTTTGGATCTCCGTGGCGGTAAAACTCGGATCTATAGGAATATCTATCGCAATAATTTGATTGTCGATCGCCAGTTTTGAAGAGTTTTGTTTGGCAATTTCCCCGGCTCTATTTTGCAAAGTGGCATTTGGCACCTTACCAATAAGCTGGACTTGATCATCTACAACTTGAGCCTCTAATCGATATACAGAAAGTTCTGGAGTCTTATCTAGGGCAGTAGTAACTTGCTGGGCAATCTGATAATTAATAGATTGTCGATATTGATAAATCCCTAAAGGTATGGCGATCACACTGAAGATGCCAAGGATTACTAAACCTAAAGTCCAAGGATACTTTGAAGTTGGTATGGCATTAGGATCATGGTAGACAAGCATGTCTTCAATTAGGGTATTCACTTCTTCAGGAATAGTGGAGCGATCGCCATCAAAATTCATGATCGGCTTATTATAAATCCGCACAATTGTCGCCATCGATCGCCGGAATTTCTTAACAAAACCCTCCGTCATTTGTCCCTTAACTACTAGGGCAAGATAACAATAGCCAGCTACTTCTAAAACTATTTTGGAATCGCTATAGTCAATTTGATTTAATTCTGAAGAGTTCTTACTACTACTAGCCATACAATCATTGGCAAAACTGCGAATTGCTGTTAGCATTCCGGCGATCATATCTGCTTCTAATTGTTCCTCTTGAGGGGGTTGGGCATCGGCAATTAGCAATCCGGAATTCTTATGAATCAAGAATGCTGCTAGAACATTAAAAGGTAGAGCCTCTCGGAGGATTAATTCCGCTTCGGAGACCCCTTGCATTTTTGCTTGAACTTTGCGTTTTAAGCCTTCCGCACTGAAGGCAGTTTCTACTTGACGGTTGATATTAGCGATCGCTTCTCCCATATACTTACTAATTGTCGTCCCAATAATTGGGTATAGAGCATCCACCATCGAATCTTTTTCTAGCCTGATCTGTTCTTGAATTGCCTTACCCATAGTTGGCCCGATCGCATTGGCAATTTCCTCTGGAGAATCAACAATTTGCTTAGAAATCGCCTCGGAAATAATCGGGGCAATCGCTCCACTCATTGCCACCCGATCCTGCTCAATCCGGTGCTGGATCACTTCATCAATAATAGGTGTAATTGCTTCAACTACTTCTTCCTTTGATTGGGATATTTTCAGGCTCAGTAATTCAGCGATCGTTGGCAGTAATAATTCAATTAATTTCTCTGGCTCGTAAATTTGACTTTCTAATTTTTTTAGGCTCACTTCAAGTCTTTGCAATAGCTTCTGAGAATCATAAACATCAGGATTTACTAACAATCTTTGCAGAATATTTAGGGGATCCTCGTCTTCTTCTACCGCTTCTACTGGCTCTTCTGTTGGCTCTGAATTTGGCACAATCGTCGCTTCTACAGCTTGTCCCGGAGAACTTGTATCTGCATTTAATACCGAATCCATTAACAGACCTAGACCATTAATGGTCGCTTTGGTCTCGTTGTTTGCTAGATGCAGAGATTGAGCATGGCTACTTCTAGAATTATTTGGTGAATTTCCATTAAGTCCACTTCCAGAATCACTAGTTCTAGAATTAGGAGAATTGTTAAATATAGAATGATTTACGTTAAAACTAGTTGCTTCAGAATGATCCGTTTGAAGATGAATAAGATGATCACTAGATTGAGAATAACTATTTTCAACCGTACTTGCACCATTGGTTTCAGGTATGGCTACAGGCTTACCTTTAAGATTAATTACTTCAGGATTAATTACTTCAGGATTAATTACCTCAGGATTAATTACAATTAGGTTACTTATTTGGGGATTATTTATTTGGGGATTATTTACTCCAGTAAAGACAGCTTCAGAATTGTCTATATCATTAATATCAAGACTGCGATCGACTGCCCTGTGGTTGATTTCCGAAGAACTAGTTTGAGCATGGATATTTTCAGAATCAACTTCTGGTAAGACTTTGCCATTGTTATTTTTCTCGACAGCGATAGGTTGAGAATTGATCGGGCGATCGATCCTCAGAGTGTAATCAACCCCACTAGAGCTAACTCCTGAATAATTAGTTTCGGAATAACTAGTTCTTGCATGATTAACCCCATTCTGAACAACTCCATTATGGTTAGTTTCCGGATGGCTAGTTTGCGGTTGAACTTCTGGTAAATTCTTGGGAGTAGGTGGTGTAGCTAGGTTATTAGTCGCTAGATTAGATGGGGGGTTATAATTGGAGGGGATAGAAGATGCGCTGGGGGAAGAACTAGGGGTAGGGGGAATTGGTAAAGAAAGACTCTTTAAGAGGGATTGGCGATGGGCGGTAATTAGATTAGAGATTTGAGACGAGGAGTTATGCTCATGGTCAGAGCTATAACTTTCATCAGAGTTGGGGTCTGAAATAGATGGGCGATCGCTGTTAGAGGCAGTTGCAGGGGGGATGGGGGTTGAAGGATGAGATTTGGCAGCACCGGGATGACTAGCTACATCTAAGTCCACCAATAAACTTAGCAAGTCATCTAACATATGGCTTGCTGGAGGGTGTCCTTGAGGGTTTCTCGGTAGATTTTCCATTAACTGCTACCTTAGAGATAGGTTTCAATTTTACGTAGATTTTATGTAGATGCCCCTTCACTCCATCATAGCGATCCGAATAGCGATCCGAGCACATATTGCTCCAGACCTCCCTAAAATTGTTAGAAATTGTTAGGGACTTGGTTTAATACAAAATTGTTACAAACTAAGCGTTTGCCTAATTCATTCATTAGCAACTAGCTCTAGAAGAATTAAGCATGACATTTTTATCTGATATCTGGATCACTAAACTTAGGCTCAATTAGGCGGACATCCGTGTCTACACTATCTTCTGCGGCTTGCTTGAGTTTAGGGACAAATTCTGTTCCTTTTAGTCTCATCCCCAACTCAAATAGGAGTTCAGCCATATCATCACGGGAAACTTTCACTCCAGACAAGGTAGCAAAGCGCAAGTCTAGCTGTTCAAATATCTGAGTTCTTAAGGTATGCACATCTTCTTGAAGTTTGCCAACACTCTGGCTCATTTGGGTGCGGATAGATTCGGTTTGGGTATCGATGTCCTTATCAAGATTTTCGATGCTAGTGGAGAATTTTTTGCCATTGCGATCGATCTGTTGCCTAAGTTCTAGCTGTTCTTCTTGGGTGCTAGCGATCGCTCCCTTCAGTTTTTTGTCAATAGCTTCGGCGGCAAACTTAATCTCGCCGAGAAGAGTAGTTTTGACTTCCTCTAGACGATCGCGCATTTCCTGCTCTATGAGAGCAATATCAGTTTCTATCTTGCCAAATCTAGTGTTAAATTCTCTTAGTTGCGACCCAATGATAATGTCACGAATTTGGTCAATATTACCCAGGCGATCGCGCATTTCCTCTTTACTGAGTTCACTCATTAATTTACCTCGTGTCAAGTTTAAGATTTGCTAATTAATATTTTGCCCATGCAACACAAAGACTCCTGATATTCTAAATGCCTTTGTTTGTCCAAGCAGTTAAATAACAGAAACTCAATCTATGATACCAGTAGGATTAAAATTACAGCTATCTATTCCTCCATAAAATACCTGTAGTAGTCTTACAGCACTTTGTGTTCAAATGAGACACACTACAAATATTGCAAGTCCTATCCATGTTGGGTTTGAGAGTGGGTGGCTGTAGCCACCCACTCTTAAACTACTGTAATTAACTTCATCTGCTGACGGCGGGTAAAGTCCTGCACCAGAAACAATCCAAAATATCACAAAATTCTCAAATATGCAGCAGGGAACCATTGTCGCGATCGCCACAGCCATAGTCCCAGAACAGGGGAGTGTGGGGATTGTCCGCCTATCTGGGGAGGAATCTCTGGCGATCGCCAAGACTCTTTTCCACGCTCCGGGGCGGCAATCTTGGCAGAGTCACCGGATTCTCTACGGTTATGTGCGCCATCCCCAAACCCAGCAGGTGGTGGATGAGGCTTTGCTGCTGATCATGTTGGCTCCCCGTTCCTATACACGGGAAGACGTAGTGGAATTTCACTGTCATGGGGGAATTATCCCCGTGCAGCAAGTATTGCAACTCTGTCTAGAACAGGGGGCAAAGCTGGCGCAACCGGGGGAATTTACCCTACGGGCTTTTTTGCATGGGCGGCTGGATCTGACTCAGGCAGAAAGTATTCAAGATTTAGTCGGAGCCAAATCTCCCCAAGCCGCCCAAGCCGCCCTAGGGGGCTTGCAGGGAAAGCTTGCTCATCCCCTGCGGCAGTTGCGCCACCAGTGCTTGGATCTATTAGCAGAAATTGAGGCACGGATTGATTTTGAGGAGGATTTACCGCCCTTAGATGAAGTTGCGGCGATTCAGACTTTGCAGGATATCACAGCGGAATTAACCCAAATTCTGGCTACTGCTGACCGGGGAGAATTGCTCAGGCGGGGGATTAAGATTGCGATCGTAGGTCGCCCCAATGTGGGAAAATCTAGCCTGCTGAATGCGTGGAGCCGTAGCGATCGCGCGATCGTTACGCCCCTGCCCGGCACAACGCGGGATGTGGTGGAATCTCAGCTAGTAGTGGGGGGCATCCCCGTCCAGGTATTAGACACTGCCGGGATTCGGGAAACTGCTGACCAAGTAGAACAAATTGGCGTGGAGCGATCGTATCAAGCTGCCCAGAATGCGGACTTGATCCTGCTAACTATTGATGCTGCGGAGGGCTGGAATGGGGCAGAACAGGATATCTATGGGCAAATTCAAACTCGACCTTTCTTGTTAGTGATTAATAAAATAGACCTCAACCCTAACCCGATTATTCCCGACCAATGGACCAATCCTCCCCAACAGATTGTTACCACTGCTGCCGCCCAAGGGGAGGGGATCGATCGCCTCGAAGCTGCTCTGCTGGCAACTGTCCAAGGGCAAAATTTCACCGTTGCTAATCTAGATTTTGCCATCAACCAACGCCAATCTGCCGCCCTCACTGCGGCGAAAACTGCCCTGCACCAAGTCCAAGCCACCATCACCGCCAACCTACCCCTAGATTTTTGGACGATCGACCTCCGCACCGCCATCCATGCCTTGGGGGAAATCACTGGGGAAGAAGTTACGGAGTCGGTGCTCGATCGAATTTTCAGCCGTTTCTGCATTGGCAAGTAACCTAGAAGCATGTGAATTATAAGACTTACGCAAAGAGATCCCCCAACCCCCTTAAAAAGGGGCTTTAACGGTTCCCCCCTTTTTAAGGGGGGCTAGGGGGGATCATCAGGGGTGTAAACCATTCATCAATTTAAGTGCGTAAGTCCTGAATTATTCTCGTATGATTTGGGGGAGCATCTCAATTACAATTGACCTAAGCCATCTATCTATAACGGTATGTCTGTAAAATCAACCAAAATTATTCTGGATACGGATCCGGGTGCTGATGATATTTTTGCCCTGCTGTGGTTACTTAGCCTATCTTTGCAACCCAATATACAACCCAATATAGAAATTGCTGCCATTACTACCGTAGGGGGTAATGTGCCTGAGCTATCTACTTTTCAGGCTGCCCATAAAATATTAAATTTATTAGGTATTGAAGGCATAGAAGTGGGGCGAGCTGCTCCTAGATTACAGGGAGAAATTAGTGATGCTGCCCATATTCATGGGCAGGATGGCATGGGCAATTTATCCCGTACCTTGCCAGAAGTGATTGTGGATATTAACCAAGCACGGTGTGCTGATGAGATCATTATTGATAGGTTATCCCAAGCTCCGGGAGAAGTTGATCTAGTGGCGATCGGTCCTTTGACCAATCTGGCAGCGGCAGAAACCAAAAAACCGGGGATTCTTGCCCAAGCTAAATCGATCGTGATTATGGGGGGAGCTTTTGGGTGTCCGGGGAATGTTACCCCAGAGGCGGAGTTTAATATTGCCTTCGATGCCCATGCTGCGGCTCAGGTTTTTGCCAGTAGCGATCGCATTGTGGTCTTACCTCTGGATATCACTAGTCACCTCTTGTTGACTCCAGCAATGTTAGGGAGTATCACAAAAACTAATAATCAAACTAAGTTAGCAATATTTCTCGACCAGTTGGGACAATTTATGTTTTCAACTCACCAAGAACATCGGGAAACTGGGGGACTAGAGGGTTGTTTGATGCATGATGCTTCGACGATCGCCTATCTATTTTATCCAGAAACTTTGTGGCTCCAGAGGGCAAGGGTAGAAATAGAAACCGAGGGCAAATTCACCCAAGGGAAGACTTTGTGCGATCGCCGCCACTATCCGAAAACAAACTCTAATGCCTTCATTGCCACTCAAGTTGATGCCAATAGTTTGCTGGCAGCTTTAGTAGCAGACCTCAAGTATTTATTAAAATAGCAACCCTGAATCTGAACTACTTCTAAAATGGCAACCCTGAATCTGAACTACTACCTTCTGTCGTATCAAGCCACTACTTTCTTTGTATTCCCCTAGCTGTTTTTAGGGAAAATCCCTATCGCCGAATATATTTTTACTCTTGATTTTCTTGGATTTTCTGGATTTCTCTAGCTAAAAGATCAATTCTTCTTGAGTTTCTCTCATTAAGAGCTTGGTTCTTCAAAACTGAATTTACACAATGATTACACAATAGAAGGAATGTGTTTTGTCTGTAAAGACTGCTATTTAGTACTTCTATTGTTTCACCATAGCTGCTAATTTAAAAATCATAGGTCAAGGATAGAGGAAGAACGCTTGCCCAAAGAAAATCTCCAGTTATTCAAGTCAATCACGAGGTCTCTCAAATGAAAAACACTTTAAGAAATACATTATTAAAAGCAGCTTTGGTAGCTGCGATCGCTCTCCCTTTTTCTGCCCAAATGGTTAAGGCGGCAACTCTTACCGCCAACCTCACCGATGTAACTAATAGCGGTACTCAAAACTATCCCACACCTAAAGTTACCATCACCGATGATGGACAGCCCGCTGGCACACTCAAGATTAGAGTTGAAGTAATCCCAGGTCCCACTGGCGGTACTGCTGACCTCCGGGGGGTTTTCTTTAACCTGCCCTCTGGTGTAACTGGTGCAACAATTACTCGAACTGCCGGTGGTCCGATCACTGCGATCGAAGGTACCTCTAGCGCTTTCGGGTCTATTGGCCAAAGTGCCAATCTCAATGGGTCAGGAGCTACCTTTGGGGTGGGCGTAGAAATTGGCTCCCAAGGCATTGGTGGCAACCCTCCTGATGATTTTCAATTCGTTGAATTTACACTCAGCGGGACTGGTTTGACCTTGGCAAAGTTTTCCCAAGTTCAATTCGGTGTCAGAATGATGAGTGTGAGTGATTCTGCTAACGGCAAGCGGGATTTGAGCAGCAAAACTTTGGGTAATACTGGTACACTTCCCTCTCCCTCTCCATCCCCTAGTGGTTCTCCATCTCCTTCCCCTAGTGGTTCTCCTTCCCCATCCCCTAGTGGTTCTCCTTCCCCATCTCCTAGTGGTTCTCCCTCCCCATCTCCTAGTGGTTCTCCCTCCCCATCCCCTAGTGGCTCTCCTTCCCCATCCCCTAGTGGCTCTCCTTCCCCATCTCCGACAACACCCACAGGTGGCGGCGGTGGTGGTGGAACTCCGCCAGATGTGGCAGAGCCAATCACCATTATTGGTATGGGCTTAGGCTTGGGTGGCTTGCTCCTCAGTCGCCAAAGACGCAACAAGAATAAATAATTAATTCTCTCTGAAGATTCCCTAAAACAAACCCATACATGATTATCACTTCATGTATGGGTTTATTTTACTGGACTTACACAAAACCACAGACCTAGTAGGGGCGCATAGTTCTACTCTTGCTTCGTTCCCGCAGCAAGGCTCCTAGGCTGAGAATACTAAATATGCCAAACATAGAAGTGGGTTCTGGAACCTCTGGGCTAGAATCTTTTCCAGTGATAGTAACGTTATAGGAACCCCTATTATCATTAAACTCTCCATCATTTTCCCCAAAAAATAAATACAAACTGTTAGTAAAGTCTGGAACTATCAAATTTAGATTTGCCCCAACAAAGAACGCAGAATTATTTCCTTGTACTGGTTTAATCGTATTAACGTCAGAACTCCAGATCCCAATCAACGAATAAACAGGTAAACCTCGAAAGAGCCAGCTAAAACCTTCTGGTCCAGTACATAAAGTTGCCGCATCAACTACGCAGTCTTTGGCAGCAATACTAATATTTTGATTAGGGGTAAAAGCAAATCCATTACCAAAGGCTATAGGTGCTGTGCCTGTTCCCAAAGCATCGCGTTCCCCACTTCCGGGAATAGTAAAGGGATGCCCCCAATTATTGTGATAAAGATTTTGGGTTGATGAGACTGTATCTGTTAAGGTGAAAGCAAGAACTTCTTTGGCTCCTACGAGGCAGCTTGCTATACCTAGTCCTAATGAGAGGGGCAAAGCATATAAACTCTTCATCATTTTCTCCCTGGTTATAATTGAATATCGATGGGAACTAAACTATAAATGCTTGACTAGTGGTTAGTTCACAATATAGTATAAGTACGGTTGCTCACTTAGTCTACCGCTAGCTATAAAATTCCATATCGGTGCTTTTTTAAGTAAGATCATTTGTCTTCTATGTTGCATCCAGCCTTCCCCGTAAAACTCTATGGAATAATAGCGATCGCAACCACCTTGATTGCGGTACACATCTCCTTAGTGATGCGGCTGCCAGAGATTCCTAACTTGCTCCATGGCAGTATGATCATTTGGGCGGTGGGTGGTTTCTTGGTGTGGGAAAGGCGCAAGGAATTGACTTGGGCTAATTCTCTGATTGGTTATGGCTTGGGTTTGGGGATTGTGGCGATCGTCCTCTGGGTAAACCTCTCCCGTGATGGCTACCATACTTTTTTGCGCTTTACCCCCTTCCTGAGTGGGATTGGATTGGCTTTGTTAGCCTCAGGACACCAAGGCTTAAAACAATACCAATCAGAACTCACAATGTTCTTGCTGACTGCTCTGCCCCCCGGCTTGGTAGATAAGTTAGCTGAGTGGGATGTGCTGACTGCTCGATCGTCCCATTTCCTGCTGCACTATGTGGGAGTCGATGTTTATCGCAACGGTTCTTTGATTAGCGTCGGCAGTACCGCGATCGAGAATACAGTGAATGTGGCGAAATCCTGCGCTGGATCCGTGACGATGGTGCAACTGTGGGTCTTGGCGATTGTGGGGATTTTTCTCGTGCCAACTAAACTTTGGCAAAAGATGATTATCCCGATTATTGCGATGGCTTGCGCCTATTTTGTGAATGTGATTCGGGTGGCAGTCTTAGCAATTCTCGTCACCAACAAACCTGTCTTTGAATATTGGCATGGAGGATTGGGAGGACAGGTATTTCCGATCATGGCGATCGTCCTTTGGGGTTTGATTTGTAAGTTTTTAATTCTCAGAGAGCCTCTTACTGAGAATCAAGTGGAGTAATTCACAATAGTGGAGATGGCTTCGACTTCGCTCAGCCAGCGGAAATTGTTGGCTGAGCGAAGTCGAAGCCCACAATTCTTTGAAAAAATATGAGTAGAAAATTTTTATATATATTGCGTTGGTGTGGATATGGATTTTTATTAATGGCGGGGTTTGATATCCTGCAATCCCTAATTCCCCTCGGCTTCACCAATCCCCTCTGGGAAATGTCCACCATGGCAAACCTTGTCGAAAGAGTCCCGATTCCCATTTTGGGATTCTTGTTGGTTTTTTGGGGAGAAGATCAAGAAAGGAAAATTTGGGAAGAGAAATTTCTTAAATTGTTACCTTGGCTATGTGTCACCTTGGGCATTGTGTTTCTGCTGATGCTGCCCCTGACGGCTATTAATACTTGGCGAATTAATCAGGCGAATAATCTCCAAGTAGACCAAAAACTTCAGCAAGAACAACGCCAAATTGTCCAACTAGAAAGCCAAGTCAATCAGGTGAATTTGGAGCAATTGGTGGCGATCGCTACCCAACTCAAATCTGTCGGCATGGAAATAAACATTGCTCAACCCCAACCCCAACTCAAGGCAGATATCCTTGCCCAAATTGCCAAAGCCAAAACCCAAATGCCCGATCGAGCATCAGCCCTAAAAAGCAATCAAACCTTTGATCTCCTGAAAAAATCCCTGAAGCTATTTCTCGGAGCCTTAATTAGCGGCGTTCTCTACCTGCAAATTTGGCGGAGTAGTCGCTGGATTAAGGAACTATAATCTATAAGCAATCCTCAATAGTTTTACCAACCTGCGGCAGGTGAAACCATATACCTAATACAAATAGATATTCTCGTAGGGGCACAAGGCTTTCATTGGTGTCAACTTAACGTCAAAGGTAGTATCAGCCTGCTGTTTGACGCTTAGCCTTCGATCCCCCCTAGCCCCCCTTAAAAAGGGGGGAAAAGAATTTTCTTAAAGTCCCCCTTTTTTCTAGCGCAGCGGCGCGTTAGCGCGGGGCTTAAAGCCCTTCGGGCATACAAGAAAAGGGGGATCGAGACTTGGCTGAAACCTGTATTTTTCCATGGTTACAGCCTTAAGTTGACACTCATGAAGACTTTGCGCCCTTTATCAGGCTATCAAGTATTAACAATCTTTAGCTCCATGAACCCATCCTTTCGCAAAGCAATCTTTTCTTGGCAGAGCATTTTTACCCTGATCATGTTCGGTTATATGTACCTGCCGATCGCTGTCCTTGGTTTTTATAGCGTGAATAATTCTGCCTATAGTGCCACTTGGCAAGGATTTACTTGGAAGTGGTACGAGAAGCTATTAAGTGATGGGCGGCTGCTCTTGGCACTACAAAATAGCCTTGTGGTGGCAGGGGTGGCGGTGGCGATCTCTGCCGTGCTAGGAACCATGATGGCTTTGGGTTTGGCTAAATATAAATTCTGGGGCAAGGGTTTGTATCAAGGCATGGCGATTCTGCCGGTGGTGGTGCCAGATATTGCTATGGCAGTGGCGACTTTGGTATTTCTGGCAGTAGTGGGTTTGCCCTTGAGCTTGGGGACAATTATTGCCGCCCATGTGGTGTTTTGCTTAGCCTACGTTGCCGTGGTGGTTTCCTCCCGCCTAGTCACCCTAGATCCCCACCTCGAAGAAGCCGCTCTGGATCTAGGAGCCACCCCCTTCCAAGCCTTTAACAAAGTCCTCTTGCCCGAACTCCTTCCAGCGATCATCGCCGGATGCTTGCTATCGTTTGTCTTGAGCATGGATGATTTCCTCATCTCTAGTTTCACCTCTGGGGCGGGTAACAACACCCTACCTATGGAGATTTTTAGCCGCATCCGCACGGGGGTCAAGCCGGATATCAATGCCCTGAGTGTGTTGCTAATTCTTGGTTCTGGACTTCTGGCATTGATTGCCGAATCCCTCCGCTACCAAGCAAATAAACGCAGATTTGGGTAGGGTTGACCCACAAAAAACAGCACCCTGAGCCAAGATAAATGGTTTATGCTGGTGGTAGGAAATAATTCACCGCTTTATCACAATAGTTTTATCAACAGAGGACTAAATCAATGCAACAGAACAACTGGCGAGTGGGGAATCTCTTCGGTATTCCTCTGTTCTTAGACCCCTCATGGTTCTTTGTCGTTCTTTTCGTCACCGTTGTTAATGCCCTAGATTTTCTGCCTCGGTTTGGCAGTATTTCTTGGGTGGCGGGTTTTGTCATGGCGTTACTATTATTTGGGTCTGTCCTCCTCCATGAGTTGGGGCATAGCTTAGTAGCTCTGCGACAGGGAATTAAGGTCAACTCCATTACCCTATTTTTGTTTGGAGGCGTGGCAGCGATCGATCGCGAATCGAATACTCCCTTGGGGGCGTTTGGGGTGGCGATCGCCGGTCCCATGGTCAGCCTAGGTTTATTTGCTCTCTTCGCCATTGCTGCCCAACTTCTACCCTCTGGAACCCTACTTCGGTTTCTGGCAGCCGACCTTGGCAGAATTAATTTAGTCCTGGCTATATTTAATATGATTCCCGGCTTACCCCTCGATGGGGGACAGGTGCTCAAGGCACTGGTGTGGCAAGTTACAGGCGATCGCTTCAAGGGTGTCCGCTGGGCTGCTGCCAGTGGCAAATTCTTGGGCGGTTTAGCGATCGCTGCGGGCTTAAGCTTGTTGGTGGTTACTGGTCGTTTTAGTGCGATGTGGATTGCCCTAATTGGTCTATTTGTCTATCGCAATGCCGATTCCTACGATAAGCTCACGGCTTTGCAACAAGCCCTAACCCAGATTACTGCTGCCGATGCCATGACGAGGGATTTCCGAGTGGTCGATGCCCACATGAGCCTGCGACAATTTGCCGAAACCTATGTTCTCAGCGATATGCAAAAACCAACTCCCTACTATGCCTCTGCTGATGGTCGCTATCGGGGTTTAGTTCCCATCGAAGACCTGCAAATTGTCGAGCGTAGTCAATGGGATATCCAACAGTTGACGAGTATTGCTCGCCCGATCGCTGAGATTGCCACGCTACCAGAAAAGTCCTCTTTAGTAGAAGTAATTAACTATCTAGAGGAAAAACACTTAGATTTTCTTACGGTGCTTTCTCCGGCGGAGACGGTATCAGGGGTAATCGATCGCGGGGATGTGGTGCGATCGATCGCCGCCAAACTAAGTCTGCCCATCTCGGAAGCAGAAATTAAAAGAATTAAGCAGGAAGGAACCTATCCACCGGGATTCCAACTACCAGCGATCGCCAAATCTACAGCAGTTTGAGAGTGGGCTGAGGGTCGTCGAAGCCCACTCTTAAACCCAATATTGATAGGACTTTCAATATTTGTGGCATGTCTCATTTGAACGCAAATTGCTGTAGGATAGCGCTTTGTTGGGGGGAGGGTTTAGGATTTGCGGCGGGGGTTTTGGGGTTGATGGAGACAAGATGAGGACTGAGGGTCGTCGAAGTCCGGCGGCGTGGGGCTGGTTACTTCGGCGACCCTCAGCATAAATTCGACGACCCTCAACCAGCCTGAGGAAACCCTGCACAACGTGAGAACGAAACTATTAAGGTTTTAGGGATTTTCATCGAATTCAAATTGCAAAAGATGAGGACTGAGCGAAGTCGAAGTCCGGCGGTGTGGGGCTGGTTACTTCGGCTACCCTCAGCATAAATTCGATGACCCTCAACCAGCCTGAGGAAACCCCGCACAACGTGAGAACGAAACCATAGGAAATTGAGGTTTTTATTCTCTCATTTCTCGGAGCAACTGCTGGGTGAGGGGATGGGTGCTGCCCTGAGCGAAGTCGAAGGGGGAGAGGGTGTCGGCGCTGTCGTTGGCTAGAGCTTGTTGCAAATTACTTGGAGCCAACTCTGAGCAGCTTTAGTATTTGGATGATCGCTACCAAGAGTTTGTTCATAGATTCCCACAGCACGCTGGATCAAATTCATGGCTTCAGAAGAGCGCTGCATATTGTAATAAAGCACTGCTATGCAAAATAAACTACCAGCAGTATCGGGATGGTCAGCCCCCAGTTGGGTTTCTCTGATCTGGAGCGATCGCCCATACAAAGGTTCCGCCTCGCTGTAGCGTCCCATAGCATAGTAAAGTGCTGCCAAATTGTTGAGGTTTAGGGCTGTGAGGGGGTGGTCAGCTCCTAGCTGGGTTTCACTAATATAGAGTGATCGCTCATAAAAAGGTTCCGCATCACTGTAGCGTCCTATGGCTCGGTAAAGCTCCGCCAAATTATTCAGACTTACAGCAGTGTCGGGATGGTCTACCCCTAGCTGGGTTTCCCTGATCTGGAGTGATCGTCTATACAAAGGTTCGGCTTCGCTGTAGCGTCCCATAGCGTAGTAAAGTGCCGCCAAATTGTTCAGGCTTTGGGCTGTGTCAGGATGATCAGCCCCTAGCTGGGTTTCCCTGATTTGGAGCGATCTCTTACACAAAAGTTCGGCATCGCTGTAGTGTCCCATAGCTCTGTATAGTTCCGCCAAATTGTTCAGGCTGGAGGCGGTGTCAGGATGATCAGCCCCCAGTTGGGTTTCCATGATCTGGAGCGATCGCCCAAACAAAGGTTCGGCATCACTGTAGCGTCCCTTAGCATAGTAAAGTGCCGCCAAATTGTTCAAGCTGGAGGCGGTGTCAGGATGGTCTACTCCTAGTTGGGTTTCCCTGATCTGGAGCGATCGCCCATGCAAAGGTTCGGCATCACTGTAACGCCCCATGGATTCGTAAAAATTCGCCAAATTGTTCAAAATTGTGGCGATGAGGGGTTGGTTAGCCCCTGACTGTGTTTCCCATATCTGAAGTGATCGCTGATATAAAGGTTCCACATCGCTGTAACGTCCCATAGCTCGGTAAAGATTCGCCAAATTGTTCAGGCTGGTGGAGGTGTCGGGATGGTCTGCCCCTAGCTGGGCTTCCCTGATCTGGAGCGATCTCTTATACAAACATTCTGCATTGTTGTAGCGTCCCAGAGCTTCGTAAAGATGCGCTAAATTGTTCAGGCTAGTAGCAGTGTCGGGATGGCCAGCCCCTAGGATTTTCTCTACAGAGCTTAAACCTCTCTCATAAGGTTCTAGAGCTAGGGCATAGAGTCCTTGTCCTTTATAAAATCTGGCAATTCCTGTAAATGCCCATCCTAGATTAGAATCCTCGCCAGGGTTGGGGATATCTGCGATCATTTCTCGACTAATAATTTCCATGTGGGGAATCGCTGGGGCAACTGCTTGAATCTGGGTTATGGTTGGGGTTTGGTTAATTGTTGTTGATATCCCCAGAAAATAGGTGACAAAAGCGATGCGAAAGGTTTGGTTTGTGGTTGGGGTTTGGGCGAGCTTCCATTTCATGAATTCCCGCACCAAAGCATGTACCTCAAACCTTGTCCGCTCCTGATCCAGAGCCTTGAGGAGATAGAGATTATTCAGATGCTTCCGGGCTGCTCGGATATCCTGCTCCCCAAAACCTAGCTCCTTGGCAACATCCTCCACCAAATACCAAGCGATTGATTCCGGAGCAAACAGCCCCAACAGCATTGCCACCTGCGCTGTGGTTTCCCCCAACTCCTGCCAACTCAGTTCAAAAGCCGCAATCACTCCCCGCGTTGCCCCAATATCTTCTGCTTCCTGCAAATCCAGCGACTCATCGGCAATATGTAGTTGTTGCTGATACTCCGCCAATTGTAAATCCTCATCTAATTGCAAATATCTCCCCACCAACTCCACTGCCAAAGGCAGATAACCCAAATACTTACAAATCTCCTTCGCCACAGGCAATTCCCGCTCCACCCGTGCCGCCCCCAGCAGATTTTTCAAGAGATGCAAAGCCTCATCCTCAGAAATCACCTCCAGCGCTATCTCTGCAAACTGCGAACTCAGCTTCCGCTTCCGAGTTGTCAACAATATCTGAAACCGAGGGTCTAGGGGTCTGGCTTGTTGGGGAATAGCCTTGATATCCGTCACATCATCCAAAATCACCAATATCTTCCCCTCAACTGGCAACCAATTCCGCCAATACCACTCCGCTTGTTTTTCAAGGTTCTCAGCCTGCATCGACTCCGGCAAAGCAATATAACGATTCGCCTCCTGCACGATCGCCTGCGCCAAACCCACCTCCCGCAAATTCAACCAATACTGCGCCACATATTCTCCCTTGTAGTGCTGGGCATACTGCAACGCCAATTCCGTCTTCCCCACCCCGCCCAAACCTTCCACAGCACAGATAATTACTCCCTGCCCCGTGGTCAGCTTCCCACGGATTTTCTCCAGTTCCTTCCCGCGCCCCACAAAGTTCTGCGATCCCGATCGGACATTGCTAGGAACCGGGACATTTTGCCCCTGATTACCAGAGTTGACAATATTGGTGTAGGTGTTGCCTGTCCCGTCCTGCTTGAAATTTATCTGCTTATTGATGTGATCCATACTTTTATTGCAAAACCCCCAAAGCTAAATGGGTTAAATAAAATTCCTCGCCTTCCGAATCTCGCAGGGCATCTAGATAGGCATCAATGCCACGAGGCTGAGGAATAGATTCACTATCCCGGAGATGGAAAATGAGAGACGATCACATATTCTCCATCGTCTCTTCCATAGTTTCCCCCGTGGCAACACAACCCCATACATCAGGAGAATAGGCAGAAAAACCCGTTTCACTTTTTTCTAAAACAATCAAATACTTATCCATCTACCTCTAGGATTTTGATAATTTCTCGTACTTTCATAAATTCAAAAATTACTGAAGGTATTTGTGTAAGTGCTGTTCGTGCCACCTTGGTTAAGGTTGATTTGTTTGCCAATAATATTGACTGTGCCACCAGCCTTCATTGCCTGAAACTTTTCTTGAAATACTGCATTTTTCTCACCCTCCGCCGCTGCCACCACCTCAGCAAAAATTGGATCAGCAGGGATTTCTTCTAAAACCGCCGTGCCAATATCCAAAACCTCCGTATCCCCGGATTCTAATAACTTTGCCGTCTTTGGGGAATGCTGGCGAATTTTAGCGATCGCTTGCCCCACCTTCTCCATCATCCCCTCGCCAAACTTCTCCCCAGTCTTTTCCAGAGCCTTCGTGAAAAATATTGTTGCGATTGCTGTGAAAATTGGTTCCATTAATTTGCTCCTATGATTTCAGTTATTTTAGTTTTACCAGAGCAGGCGATTAAAACAGGCGATTGAAATCGCGGCTACAAGAATGAAGTCCGCCGTCGCGGACTGGGGTAAATAGGCGATCGTTACACACTTTCCTTAATAGACTCCACATCATGAAAATAGGCATAATCAATATAACGTTGTCCATCGCTGGTGTGATGAATAATATCCACAAACTGCTGATCCCAGAGAATTTCCTCCGCAGTATACATATGGCGAGCATGAACCATCTGCGCCAAGGTTTCATCAATCCCACTGAGGGAAATAGTAATAATACTTTTGGTTACCAGCAAAGATTCCGCATTTTGCCCATAGAGCGGACTAGATTCATCAATGGGATGCATCACCATCCAAGTCGCTATAAAGCTAGGGCTTTGACTCCTGACCAACTTAAGATCATGAATTTTCAAGACAAACTTCCCCTCCGCCGTCACCTCCTCCCGGATCAGATGCACCCGCAATTGTGCCTCTAGGATATGGTTATGGCGCTGGTTAGCAGCCCGAAATATCAGCGTTGGTACACCCTCATAGGCAGTAATCACCGCCACCCGACTAAACATCACCCTAGTGGTGGGGTGAGAAAACCGGGCAAAAGCCAACCCCGTCAACACTGCAATACTCACCAGAGAAACCAACGCCTCTAGGGTGACAAAAGCGTTGGCATAGCGGGTCTGGGGATACATGGCTCCGTAGCCGATCGAGGCAAAAGTCTGGACGCTAAAGAAAAAGGCATCTAAAAAAGAACCGGGATGGGCGTTGGCAATGCCATCGCCCCCCAACAGGTAGGCAAGGGCAAACAAAACATTAATCGTCAGGTAGAGAAGAGCGATCGCCCCAACAAAACCCACCCAAGGAATTGCCAACAATAAATGATAGGGATCCCGCCAATAGGAATACCAAATTCCCTGCCCCGGTATAAAAAACCTGCCATTCTGGGCGCGAATCATCACCCGTGGTGCTTTCTGTCGTGGTTTACCTAGAAAAAACTTCATGGATTTAATATGTTACGTCAGAATATCCCCCGCAACGCGGGGGATATTCTGACTTCTTTAAACAAAGTGAATCCCCAACAAAGATACATCATCTTCAAAATCATCTTCGGGGTTCATCTCCCCCACCCTGACTAAAACTTGGTCTAGGTCGCTGCCCGTGGGAGTTGTGGTACTAGCTAATACTTGAGTAAAATTATCTAGCCCCCAAATCAACCCATCAGGCTGGAGCAACTCATAGATGCCATCGCTAAAAACATACAACGTACTGCCCTGAGCCACAGTACATTGGCTTTGGCTATAAGTAGGATCCGGAAACATGCCGATCGGCAAACCCGGAGTTTTCAGCTTTTCCACCGGAGCATCTAGCTTGTGGGTAACTAAAATTCCCGGAGGATGTCCTGCACTGGCATAGGTGAGTTGCCTAGTACTTCTGTGATAAACCCCGTACCAGATCGTAAAGTATTTATCATTGCGCTCGGTGATCTGAAATGCCTCGTTTAATCCGGCGAGGACTTCTTTGGGCTGACGATAATCCACCGTAGACAGGGCGCGGGAGCGGAGCAGGTTCATGACGGAGATAGAAGGGAGAGCTGCCCTGAGTCCATGACCCGCCACATCCAGAAGATACATCGCCAGATATTCCTCGTCTAGCCAGAAATAATCGAAGCTGTCTCCCCCCAATTGTCGGGAGGGAATAAACCGAACGTCGATCGCCACCGGTGGCTCGGTCAGTTTATCCGGCAGGATCGATCGCACATACTCTGCTGCTTCGGCTAGCTCGGCTTCGAGGATCTGTTTTTGCTCTGTCAGGTCTTGATTCAGTTGGTGGAGACGTAAGCCAGCCCGAACTCTAGCTTTGAGTTCGTTCATCTCGATCGGCTTACACAAAAAGTCATCAGCTCCAGCATCTAGACCCTTAACCCGGTCTTCTACAGAGCCTAGAGAAGTGAGGAGAATAAAAAAAGTAGTAGATAGATCTGCATTGGTTTTAATTGCTCGACAGACCTCTAAGCCATTCATCCGAGGCATCACCCAATCACAAATCACCATCGCCGGGCGGAGCTGCTGGGCATTAGCTAAACCAACTTCCCCATCACTAGCTACGGTTACATCATAACCTTGACTTTTTAAGGTTCGCTTCAGTAACAGTTGAATTGCCGGATCATCATCAATAATTAAAATTTGATTCATAGCAAAGGAGGTGGCAAGTCGTGCGCTTAGGAGGAAATAAACTTTACTGACATTATTCTGGCATTTGATGTGAATATCCTGATATCCCATCAAAGATAACCATCATCGTAGTCGAAAAAGGGAACATTCTGCAAAATCAATACTAGTCCTGAGTTCCAGCACCTAGCTGGTAGCCTAGGGCTTTTTTTTGCATGGTTTGAAAAATGTTGTAGAAACCATTGGCACGGGAAGGGGTCAGACTGACATTCAGACCCATCTCTTGAATGAAATCTGGGGCGATCGCCATAATTTCCCCCGGAGTTAAACCATTTAAGCCTTGGATTAATAAGCCCACTAACCCCTTAACCAACTGGGCATCGGCATCTCCTTGATACCAAACTTTGCCATCCTTTAAGTCGGCAGTCAAGAAGACCTGAGATACACAACCGGGGACTTTATTGCCACTGGTTTTTGCCTCTTCGGGCATCGGCTGGAGTTGATTGCCATACCAGATCAATTGTTCATAGCGCTGTTTAGAACTACCGGGGCGCTGAAACCGTTGAAGAATTTTCGCAAGATTAGGAGGGAGGGCAACGGCTGTCATAGAAGTTAGGGATAAACCTGTTAATACTAAATAATTTGGGGATTTTTAAGGGTTGAAGGAGACGCACCCGCAGAGTGCTGCTCTGGCAACCCATTCAGGATTGCTATATCTTAACTATCTTGATACAAAGTCTGCAACCACTCCCATTCTTGAGCCAAACCATCGCGCAGGGAAACTTGGGGGTTGTAGCCGAGAATCGATCGAGCCTTCGTCACATCCGCCGCCGTATGCCGGGCATCCCCCAGACTAAAATCTAGATAGTCCCGTTTAATGGGTTGGCCAATGATTTCCTCCATGGTCTTCAGGACATCCAACAGCACCACCCTACTACCACCCCCAATATTAAAAGTTTCTCCCACCGCAGCCGGGATTGTGGCAGCGGCGAGGTTGGCAACTACCGCATCACTAATAAAAGTGAAATCCCTAGTCTGTTTGCCATCCCCATAGATTGATACTCCTTGATCCGTGAGAGCGGCTCTAAAAAATTTATGAAATGCCATATCTGGGCGCTGTCTGGGACCATAAACAGTAAAATAGCGCAGGACGGTGATGGGAACTTGGAAGTTTTGATGGTAGAGCCAGCAGAGGCGTTCGGCGGCTAGTTTCGTAATCCCGTAGGGAGAAACCGGCTGGGGACAGAGGGATTCTTGGGTAGGCAGGGTTTCGGCATTGCCATACACTGACGAAGTGGAGGCAAAAACTAATCTTTGCAGAGATTTGGCATTTTTGGCAGCTTCCAGCAAAATTTGGGTGGCATTAATATTTTTTTCGGTGTAGTTGCGAAAGCCTAGCCCCCAGCTAGAGCGGACTCCAGCTTGGGCGGCTTGGTGGTAGATAAACTCCACTCCCTCTAGGAGTTCTGCCCAATTGAGGTTTTGAATCTCCCCAGCAACTAGCTTGAATTTGGGATGGGCGATCGCCGCCTGCAGATTTTGCTGCTTGAGGGCGATCGGATAGTAATCATTAAATTCATCAATGCCAATGACGAGATCGCCCCGGTGTAGTAGCACTTCCACCAAGTGGGAACCAATAAACCCCGCCGCCCCGGTCACAATACTAACAGCCATAAAATTATTTAAAATTAACCAGCCTACCTGAAATAGAAAGATGAAACTTGAACTCACGCTAATATAGCAGTCGCTTGTGGTTTGAAACAAACTCCATAGCTACAATGACAACGGATAGCTTGTGAAAAGTTATCTATTTAACTAAAATTAACCTACGTCAAGTTCTATAGCATGTTGGTTAAACATAGGTCAAACATAAGTGAAAGTTTTAGTAGTAGGTAATGGGGGTCGGGAACATGCGATCGCTTGGAAATTGCTCCAGTCTCCCAAAATAGAGAAGGTCTTTTGTATTCCGGGAAATGGCGGTACGGCTACCTTGCCGGGTTGTCAAAATATGTCTCTTCAGGTGGATGATTTTGAAGGTATTGCCCGGATCGCCTCAGTGCAGGGAGTTGCCCTCGTCGTCGTTGGTCCAGAAGCTCCCCTCGCTTCAGGGATTGTGGATTATTTAGAGTATCGACACATCCCTGTTTTTGGTCCAAATAAAGAAGGGGCAAAAATTGAAGCCAGCAAAGCTTGGGCAAAACAACTGATGCACCAAGCGGGCATAGCCACCGCCAAGGCGGAGGAATTTACTACTGTAGCGGCGGCGGTGCAGTACGTAGAAACCCAGAGCTTGCCGATCGTGATCAAAGCCGATGGTTTGGCTGCTGGGAAGGGGGTAAAAATTGCCCAGACCACAGAGGAAGCGATCGCCGCGATCGAATCTTTGTTTTATCAAGGATCCAGCAAAGTCCTAATTGAAGAATTCATCACCGGGCAAGAAGTCTCCGTTTTAGCCCTGACCGATGGCACCACAATTGTGCCTCTCTTACCCGCCTGTGATCACAAAAGAATTGGCGAAGGAGATACGGGAGAAAATACTGGCGGCATGGGGGTTTATGCTCCAGCTCCTTGGGTCACCACCGAGATGATGCAGCGCATCGAATCAGAGATTCTCTGCCCCACGGTGGCAGCCCTCCAAGAGCAAGGAATTACCTACCGGGGGGTATTGTACGCCGGGCTAATGATCACCGCAGCGGGGGATCCTGTGGTCTTAGAGTTTAACTGTCGATTTGGCGATCCAGAAACCCAAGCGATTCTGCCATTGCTGGAAACTTCTTTATTTGAAGTCCTCCTAGCCTGCACTCACGGTAGTTTGGCAAAGGTGCCGCCTTTGAAGTGGAAATCGGCAGTTTCGGTTTGTGTTGTTGCCGCTGCTACGGGTTATCCGGATAAATTCCCCAGAGGTGATGAAATTACGGGGATTCCTACCCCAGAGGCTCCTGAAGTTTCAGAGATGGAAGTATTTCAAGCCGGGACGCTGTTAACCCAGCAAAAGTTAACCACCAGCGGAGGGAGAGTCCTCAGTGTGACCGGACTTGGGGCGACTTTCTCTAGAGCGATCGCCCAAGCCTACGCCGGGATGGCAGGAATCAATTTCTCTGGCATGTACTACCGCCGCGATATTGGCAAAAGCCAACTAGAGGAAGGAGAGGAACCGCAAATTGAAGAACCACAAATCGAAGAACCACAAATTGAGGCACAGCAAGAAGCACAACAAATAGAGGAGCCGCAAATTGAGACACAGGGAGAGAATCCAAACAATCTGCCAGACAATCTAATTGAAGAGCAAGCTGAGCAGCAAGGAGAAACCTCAGCAGATAATTCTGTAGAAAACCCAGCAGATCATCCAGTCGAAAATGAGGTGGAAAATTCTTCCCAGACCTCAGAAACAGCAGAGAGCGGGTCTGTCGATCGTGCAGATAATCTAGAGAACCTAGAAGAAAATCCCCATACTCATTAACGCCATTGCAGTTCTAAATTATCAACTCCTGTAATCTCCTCTAACAAAGGATAATTTTTACTGCGGGGATTTTAGTGGAGATGGGTTGATTTGCAGAGGAAAAGTATGGAATCTGGTGGGGTTTTGGGGTTGATGGGTCAATTTTGGTTAGATTCCCGACTTTTGAGAGAGCTTCCCACTTTTTGATTCCCACTTTTTGAATTGAGTCTGAGCCTATTAATCCGCATCAGCGGAATCTTTTTGCTAGCCATGATTTTAATCACTGGAGATACTGAGCGATTAAACTTAAAATAACTTAAGATAACTCTAGGTAACTATAGAATCCATTTGATATCTTCAACGTTGAATCTTCAACGTAGGATGTGTTAGGCGACAGTCGTAACGCATCTTTCCCTGATTCTGATGCGTTACGGCTACTGCCTAACGCATCCTACGGGAATAATTGGTTGAAATATTTCCCTGACTCCCTCAGCAATCTCGATCGCCGCTATGCAAAAACTCAAAGCCCTGCTTGACCATTGGTGGTCTGAATTTACGCTCCAAACTCGTTTGATGGCGGCAGCTACCCTATGCGTTTCTTTGGTCATGAGCGGTTTGACCTTTTGGGCAGTGAATAGTATTCAGCAGGATGCCCGATTGAATGACACGAGATTTGGTCGAGACTTAGGCTTATTATTGGCAGCCAACGTAGCTCCTCAAGTAGCAGAAGATAATTTAACCGAAGTAGCCAGATTCTCTCGACGCTTTTATGACAGCACCTCCAGCGTGCGCTATATGCTCTACGCCGATCGCGAGGGTGATATTTTCTTGGGGATTCCCTTTTCCGAAACCCCGATCCGCAACTCTCTGACCATTCAACGCAAGATCCAACTGCCAGAGGAATATACCAGCAACATTGAGGCGGAAGACTTCACTTCCCCGCCCCTTGTCCGGCAGCATCTCACCCCTAATGGTGAGATTACCGATGTCTTTGTGCCGTTGATCCATGAGGGTAATTATCTGGGAGTGCTGGCGATCGGCATCAATCCTAACCCGATTATTGTGGCTTCTTCGGATCTGACTAGAGATGTGACGATCGCCGTATTTATTACCATTTGGGTGATGGTGATTCTGGGTGCTGTCTTCAATGCCCTGACGATTACTCAACCAATTAAGGAATTGCTCTTGGGGGTCAAGAATATTGCTGCGGGTAACTTTAAGCAAAAAATCAACCTGCCCTTGGGGGGAGAACTGGGAGAATTGATTTTTAGCTTCAATGAAATGGCGGAAAAATTGGCTAGTTATGCCGAACAAAATATTGAGGAACTTACTTCCGAAAAATCAAAACTAGAAACCTTGGTTTCCACCATTGCTGATGGAGCAGTCCTGATTGATACGAACCTGCAAGTAATCCTTGCCAATACCACTGCCCAAAGGATTTTTGGCTGGGAAGGAGTTGATCCGGTTGGGGGCAATGTCCTACATTATCTCCCGGCGGATGTAACTACCAAACTCACCCGTCCTCTGTATCAAATTATCAATAACAAAATCCCAGAACTGCATCCAGACAACGAAAGTGATGAATTTAGACTAACCATCAATCAGCCGGTTAGTCGGACGGTACGAATTCTTTTGACTAGGGTATTAGATCAATACCGAGAGAATGTGAAGGGGATTGCGATTACGATTCAAGATATCACTAGGGAAGTGGAGCTGAATGAGGCAAAAAGCCAATTTATTAGTAATGTTTCCCATGAATTACGCACGCCTTTGTTTAATATTAAATCCTTTATTGAAACCCTCCACGAGTATGGAGATGAATTATCGAATGAGGAGCGGAAAGAATTTTTGGACACGGCGAACCGGGAGACCGATCGCTTGACTCGGTTAGTCAACGATGTTTTGGATCTCTCCAAATTAGAATCCTGCCGAGTTTATCACTTGGAACCTGTGGATATTATCCTACCTGTGGAGCAAACCCTGCGGACTTACCGCCTCAACGCAAGGGACAAAGGCATCGAACTAAAACAAGAAATCATGCCCCAACTGCCAGCGGTGAAAGCCCATTACGATCTGCTGTTGCAGGTATTTGCAAATTTGGTGGGTAATGCTTTGAAGTTTACCCCCACTGGTGGGCAGGTGAGTATTCGGGCTTATTTGGTAGAGCCGGGGCAGGCTACCCAAGGGGAATATTGCCCCCTATCGACTCGGCAACCAGAAACTGCCGAAACTTCCCATCCCTCTGCTAGCCGAACTCAAGCTCCCATGGTGAGGATCGAGGTGGCTGATACGGGGATTGGCATTGACAAGGAAGATCAAAACGCCATCTTCGATCGTTTCTTCCGGGTGGAAAATCGGGTGCATACCCTCGAAGGTACTGGTTTGGGGCTATCGATCGTCAGGAATATTATTGACAAGCACCATACAAAAATTCACCTAGCTAGTGAAGTAGGAGTCGGCACAACTTTTTGGTTTGATTTAGAAATTTGCCAAGAACCAGACCCCAACCCACCGCGAGAGACTGCGGTAACCCCTTTGCCGGAAGCTCCATTACCTGAACCAACTCACCTTGAGTCGACTCACCTTGAATCAACTCATCTAGAACCAACTCATCTAGAATCTCAAACCTATCTCCCAGTATCTCCGGGAGGCGGTGGGTAATACCAAATCTTATTTTATTAATATCCCTTATGCTAGGCGGTTGAAACCGCAGCTACAAGAGCGAAGTCCGCCTGTGCGGACTGGGAAAATAGGGATATGATCATAACCAGATTTGGTATAGCGAGGATGTCTGAAAAGAGTATCTGGTTGACTAAAGTCTACCGTGCCGGATAAATCGGCTATGCTCAGACATACTGTGTCGGATAAATCGGCTACGCTCAGTCGAGCCGTCGCAGCTACAGGAGCAAAACCTGCCGAACCAGTTTGCAGAAAGTCTCAGATTTTTCTTAGTCCGCGACGGCGGACTTTGTTCTTGTAGTCGCGGTTTCAACCGCCGGACTTTTCAGACATCTTCCCAGTTTAAATGTACGATAAATACTTGTAGAGCCGTGCTAGATGGTGACTGAGCGAAGTCGAAGTCGAAGTCAGCACGGAGTTTCCACCCATTTTTCTGATGAAAAAACTTAGCCGGATTCTCTTAAGCCTCAAATCCTATGCCTTGCCAGTGCTGGGAGCTTTGTTAAGCCTCTTTCTCTTGATTGCGGCTAATGCCGCCACACCCCAGTTGTTTCGCTGGGGGATTGATCAGGGGATTACCCAGAAAAATTTGCCCATTGTATTGGAAAGTGCTGGTTTGATGGTGTTGCTGGCGATCGCCCGGGGCTTATTCAACTTTGGGCAGACTTTCTTGGCAGAACAAGCCTCCCAATCGGTGGCTTATGACCTGCGGAATAAAATCTTTGGCAAAATTCAAAATCTTAGTTTTAGCTACCACGACCAAGCCCAAACCTCCCAACTGCTGACCAGAATTACCAGCGATGTGGAACAGATTCGCAGTTTTATCGGGACTAGTTTAATTCAGGTGGTGGGGGCGTTGGTGAGTTTGGTGACCATCTCCACCATTCTGATCTTGATGAATTGGCAGTTGGCTTTGGTAACTCTGGCAATTATTCCCATCACTGCCCTGATTTTGGGCGTATTTCTCTGGCAGAACGGCGCTCTGTTTGGCAGTCTCCAAGAAAAATTGGGCAATTTGAATGCAGTATTGCAAGAAAATCTGCTGGGGATTCGGGTGGTGAAAGCCTTTGTCCGGGAACCCCACGAACTCAGCCGCTATAGTGACCTCAACCAAGATTTAGTCCGGGCGAACATGCAGGCAATTATGGCGATTCGCAATGCTTTTCCGTTTATTTTCCTATTGAGTAATTTAGTAACAGTGGCGGTGGTGGGTTATGGGGGCTGGCAGGTGATTGGCGACAAGTTTTCGGTGGGGGAATTGGTGGCGTTTAATTCCTATTTGTTGTTTATTCTGCAACCAATTTTGTTAATCGGTTTTGCGGCACCAGCGATCGCCCAAGCCGGAGCCTCGGCGGAACGGGTTTATGAGGTAGTGGATGCCAAGATTGAAATTAAAGACCGTCCCCATGCTGTTCCTTTTCATACCTGCGGTGGCAGAATCACTTTTGAGAATGTCAGCTTTCGCTATCCGGGGGCAACTACGGAGGCACTAAAGGGAGTATCGTTTGAAACCAAGCCCAATGAACTGATCGCCATTATTGGCATGACGGGATCTGGGAAAAGCACGATTATGAACCTGATCCCCCGGTTTTATGATGTGACCTGTGGGTCGGTGCGGATCGATGGGCGGGATGTGCGGGATCTACAATTGGAGAGTCTGCGATCGCACATTGGCATCGTCTTTCAGGAAACCACTCTGTTTTCGGGAACTCTGCAAGATAATATTAGCTACGCTGCCCCGGAAGCCAGCTTGGAGCAGGTAATTGAGGTGGCGAAAATGGCGCAGATTCATGACTTTGTAGAAGGTCTGCCGGAGGGCTATGCAACTTTGGTGGGGGAGCGGGGAATTGGTTTGTCGGGGGGACAGAAGCAGAGAATTGCGATCGCCCGGACGCTGTTGACTGACTACAATATCTTGATTCTGGATGACAGCACTTCGGCGGTGGATGCCAAAACTGCTTCCCAAATTCAGGCAAGTTTAGATGACTTGATGCGCCGCCACACCTGCACGGCGTTTGTGATTGCCCAGCGGATTAGCACAATCAAAAATGCCGATCGCATTCTCTTGATGGATCGGGGCAGTTTGGTGGCACAGGGAACCCATGAGGAGTTGATGCGTACCAGTCCCCTCTATGGTTCGATCTTGGAATCCCAAATGAGACCGAGGGTAAAATGATGATGTAGTATTGGAGGCTCCGGCGATGGAAGAGTTACTAGAACTTAAGGGATTTTTGCTGAATGGGAATATCTCCGAGGCTTTGTTGTTGGTGGAGGAGATGACGGAGATGAGCAAGGATGACAAACTGAATAAGATTTTTAGTTTTAGTATTGTTTTGCTCATGCATCTGATCAAGCAGCAAGCTGAGAAACGATCGACTAAATCGTGGGAAACGTCTATTTTCAATGCAGCTAAGCAAATTCAACGGTCAAATAAACGTCGTAAGGCTGGGGGAGAATATCTCACCCAAGCAGAATTGCGAGAAACTCTGGAAGATGCTTACGAATCTGGACTGAAGCAAGCAGCACTAGAGGCTTTTGAAGGTAAATATGAATCTGGGGAGTTGGGGATCATGGTCGATCGCACTGCCATTATCGAAGAAGCGATCGCTCTGATCTTGGCTGATGGAGAATAGGCGATCGACCAAATTAACTCAATTCGAGGCGATCGATCATGATGCTGCAAAAATTTAGTCAAGGTACAACCAACTAAACAAATCTGCCGCCGATAATTGCCATCCATCTAAGCTATCTAGAGCTAATAATTGATCTTGATTAGTCTTTGTATCTGGTAAATCATTACCCTGAAAAATCATCACCCTTTCCCCTTCTGGATCAACTAACCAGCCTAGTTTAGTACCATATTCAATGCAGGAATATATTTTATTGATCGCACGCCTAGGATGCTGATCTGGAGACAAAATCTCAATTACCCAATCAGGTGCATACTCTATTTTCCCTTGGAATCTTCCATTGGCTTGGCGTGGAATTTTTTCCCACTCCAAAATTACAATGTCAGGCACGATCGACTCTCCTCCGAAAGTACAGCGTAACTCAGGGAAAGCATGAACAGATTTCTGATTAATTCCCAATTGATTGATCAAGCCTATAAGTCTACCTTGAATGGTACTGTGTTCTATCTGCCCCATTGGTTTTTGGTGAATTTTCCCCTCAATATATTCGCTGGCTGGTTTTGTTTCCGGTAGCTGCAAAAACTCCTCTAAGGTTATCTCTAGCTCTGGGGACTGGTTAGGTTGATTAGCTTTAGAAACAGTAGAAACCATCGGTTAACCTCCTAAACTTTTTTGTGGCGATCGCTAACGGTAATAATACGTTAGTTCGATGGTTTTTAAGAGCCTGATGGCTAGAGAATAGTTTTCGCTTTCAATTTGGCAACGACATTATGAGGACTGAGCGAAGTCGAAGTCCGGCGGTGTGGGGCTGGTTTCGACTTCGCTCAACCAGCCTAAGAAAACCCTGTACAACGTAAGAACGAAACCATTAAGGTTTCAGGAATTTTCATCAAATTCACGTTAATAATGGAAATAAAATCATGTCTCGAACAAAACGTGAACTCAAAACTGACTATTCCTATCATGTGACAATGCAAGGTAATGGCATCAAACATTTGAAACTGACTCATATCGATCATGATGCTACAAAAAATTTAGTCAAGGTACAACCAACTAAACAAATCTGCCGCAGACAATTGCCAATCCTGCATCACCTCCAGTGCTGGTAATTGATCATCTTGACTTTTTATCTCTGGCATTTGATTTTCTTGAAAAACCATCACTCTTTTTCGCTCTGGATCAATCAACCAACCTAATTTAGTTCCATTTTCAAAGGCAAAAATTATTTTCTCCATCACCTTATTAATGCTCTGCTCTGGTGACAAAATTTCAATTATCCAATCTGGAGAAATATTAACCTTACTTGCAACACTGCCATCTTCATTTTTAGGAATCCGTTCCCACACAAATATACTAATATCGGGGACGATCGATCTTGCCTCAAAAGTACACCGTAATTCAGTAAAACCATGAGCAGATTTATGAGTAATTACTAGTTGATTAATAAGTGCTACTAATCTTGATTGAATAATACTATGTTCTAGGCTAGGCATAGGTTTTTGATAAATTTCCCCCTTAATATATTCGCTGGCTGGTTTTGTTTCTGGTAGTTGCAAAAACTCCTCTAAGGTTATCTCTAGCTCTGGGGATTGGTTAATCTCTGGGGATTGGTTAGATTGATTAGTCTTGGAAATAGTAGAAACCATTGGTGAACCTCCTAAACTTTTCTAAATTTAATAATAATCGCAGCGCTCCCAACTTTCCCTCTTTAGGGCGATCGCTAACGGGAATAATGGAAATAAAACCATGTCTCGAACAAAACGTGAACTCAAAACTAACCATTCCTATCATGTGACAATGCGGTGCAATAATCGGGAGTTTCGGCTAACTCGGTTGGATGGACTGGATTAATTTGATCAGGGTAGATAGTTTCTACGTCTAGGGTGTTGCGGAATGCTTCGGGATCGTCTGGAGATGCTTCGATCGTGTCGCCTTCGGTAGTGAATTTTAACCATCCCCCAAATAGTTCAACGAGGTAGGCTTCACCGTCTTTTAATATCTCTAAGATTGCGCCATCAGTCCCGCGTGGGGCAGTGCCTCCAGCATGGAGTTGAATGTCTTGGTTTAAGGTAATTGCCTCAAACATTTGAAACTTACTCATATTGATTGCCTCCTAATGCGTTGGGGTACGGCTGTAATAAATCTAGCAATATTTTCATCTTTCAGGACAATCCAAGCGGTGAGGATTTCTCTGAGTTGTCCATGATGATCGGCTATTAAAATCTGTGCTGTATATCTATCTCCATAGACATCTTGACGCTGGAATATCAAGTCTTGGGGGGCAACTCTCTGCAAAATTACATCATGGATTGCTTCGGCGCTGTCATATCCCATCACATTTTGCCAAAATCGACTTTTATCACCGCCTTTGCCTTGTTTGCCACTGTAGCTAAACAGATATTGCGCTTTGGCGATCGGAAATTCGAGGCGATCGATCATGATGCTGCAAAAACTCCTCTAAGGTTATCTCAAGCTCTGGGGACTGGTTAGGTTGATTAGCTTTAGAAATAGTAGAAACCATTGGCGAACCTCCTAAATTTTCCTGAATTTGCTATGTATATTTCACTTTAAACCTTTAGGGAAAAAGTAGAAAGTAGAAAGTAAAAAGTAAAAAGTTTAATCTGTTTTTTCCTTAACACTTTTTCCTTTTGCCTTGACAATAGTTGCTCCTAAAATTCGGGTAATTTCTTCGGCTTCCTGAGCGATCGGAGTAAGCCGACTTTCGGAGATGATGTTGGTGGCGGCGAGAAGTTTTAGCCAATAGAGGGTTTCTCTTGCTTCTTTGAGAGCTATAGAATTTTTGCTGATAAAGTCGGCTTTGCATTTCAAGGAAAAAGTAAAAAGTAAAAATTTCTTTTTGTATTATTCTAGCTATGGTGAAATATCTAAATCTATCCGCATCTTACTTTTTTCTTTTTCGTTTCTACTTTTTACTTGTCACCTGCTACAGTCTACAAGTCTTGCTACGAGAAAAGAAGCCGCATACGCGCCCGATCAGCTCAAAATCTAGTATCTCCCCACTCATCCTCTCCACCCGATCCCCAATCCACCTGACCGGGAGGTGTCCCTCTAGCGACATAATATCTCTATCAAAAAAATGTTTGGAGTAGATATACTTTCCTTTTTCTTTCCATGCAGTACGATCGCAAAATTTCTCCCAAACCTCATCACTGGGATAACTAAAATCAAAACCACCACATTCTACATAAATTTTCTCCTGGACACTAAAGCCATAAAGTCCATTGCTATGCTTGACCCACAGGTAATCGATCGCCAATAGCTCATCACAGGGAAACTCTTTTAAGTCTTTCTCGCTAAACCATCGCCCCTCGTCCTTGCCCACCGCCGTAATCATCAAGCGATAGGTTTCTTGATCTGCCTCCTGCCATTGCTTGTTTTTGAGATAATCTTCTAACTTTTGATAACGAGAATTAGTGACAGATTGCTTTACTCCTTCCAGTGCTTTCTGTTCGGCAATGGATAAATTTAAGCGCTTCTCAGTTTGTTTATAGATGCGATAGGCGAGGTCATTGTGCTTTTGATTAAGTGCTTCTTGAATTAGTTTTGTGGGATTAACCATCGCTGCATAAAACAAGATCACATCTTGCCATGCACTAATTCCTAGGCATTTGTAGAGCAACTTCTCCCCATCTTGTCGCAAACGCACCAGTTCGCAAGCAGCTAGAAATTCTTGAAAACTGAGATGGGCAAATTGATAAACAGCATAAGTATGCCCATCCTTTTTCACTAGCAACTCGCTAATATCTTCGGCTTGCTTCAGAAACTCTTTTGCTGAAACATCAGGGTCTATTTTTTGCAGTGCGATCTTAATGTACTCTAACAAATCAGCTTCAGGAATTTGCTTAAATCCTTCATTCTCAAAGTGTTCTAAGGTGATTGGCAAATCATCAGCAAGAAATTTTGTTGTTCCGCCACACATCATTTCTAGCGCCACAAATTGCAATACTTCCTGACGCTGACTAATAGAATTGAGAACTAAAAACACACCCTTCGCACTTGCCCGTCGTCCTAACTGCAACTCACAAATATCTTGATATAGTTCCACCTTGCGCTGAGGCAACTCCGCCCCTTGCTTATTATCTCGATGAAACCTTGCCATCATATTCAACAGCAACGCATTCCCCGCCAAATCCCTAAGTTCTGGACGAGCTTCAATTTGTGCTAATAACTTCTCTGCTTTTTCCTTTGCCTTGGCTTCCACATCGGGGGTATTGCGTCCACCCCTTGCATAGCGCTCCTGACAGATATACCACTGCTCCACAAACTGTTGACGCTGCTCTGAATTAAAATCTTGAATCCAAAAACTCGCTGTCGGTTTTCTGGCTGTATAGTCCTCAGTATATGCGGTGGGTCGGGATGTTAAAATAAATACAGATTCGGGATATTGGCGCATTTCGTCACTCAGCCAAGCACTCACCTTTGCCCGCTCCGCAGGTGGCACTTCATCAAAACCATCAAACATGACCAAAGCATCCCCACGCTTGAGAATATTCAACGCCCAATTGTTCGGCACAGGTTCAAGAGGCTTTATTTTCGTCAATCTGCCAATGTGGTAGTTAGTCAAAAGTTCCGGCAAATTAGGCGGATTATCTTTAATGAGTTCTTTCCAACAACCTCCTAAAATCAACAAGAAGGGAATTAAAGCCGGAACTTGATATTTGCTATAACTACCTTTGCAATATTCCTGTGTGCTGTAGATATAGGCGAGATGTTTTAACAGGGTTGATTTGCCATAGCCACCCCATGCTCTAATAGCGATTTGCCGCAGGCGATTATCTTTTCTTACCAGTTCTAGTAATTGCCAAATTTGCAGTTGTTCACAGGCTTCAGCCCGATTTTTAGCGCGATCGCGAAACTCATAGCCTCTAGTCATCGAGTCAGCGCTTAATTCCAAAGGCACAAATATCTCCCTCAGCAAAGGATTACTCACTATCAGACCTTCATCACGCATCCCCACCACATTGTCCTCATGGCAGTCCCACTCTTGACACTTGAGATATTTCTCCGTAAATCCTAGCGATCGCCAGTTTGCTACGACATTTTCGCCAAGTTTATCAATTCCTTCATTGGCTGATTCCCCTATTTTTTGAAAGCGCTTCTTATTGCCCGTATGGATTGGTTCTAACAGCAAAGTTGCATAGGATATGCCCGCCCCAATTAATGCCGAAGCGATCGCCTTGGGAATATCACTTGCCCAAAATAATTGGTGAACAGCACCAACCCCACCACCAGCAATACCCCCAATCTTGATCCCTTTCAAAACAAAGTCGGTAATTTTTTCTTCGAGGGATAGCTTTGGCTTCGATTCTGGCTTTGATTCTAGTTTTGATTCTGATTCTGGTTCTTGAGTCATGGCGCTGGAGGGGCGATCGTATTGCTAGCATTATAAAACGATAAAATAAATTGGGATGATGAAAAGTGAGCAATCAAGAAAATATCTAAAAAATATGGGTGTTGTTTTATATCCCTTTTCTATCACCTTCCAAAATCCTGACGAATTTCCGCCATTACAGCCAATAACACCTAACGAAAGAATCAGGTTTTGACCCCTGTTTTTCGGGGAGTGAGAAAAGAGGGATAGTAGGCGATCGCTCCACATCCGTGAAACCCAGCTAGGGGCAGACCATCCAGACACCGCCCAAAGCTTGAACAATTTGGCGGAACTTTACGAAGCGATGGGACGCTACAGCGAAGCTGAACCTTTGTATGGGCGAGCTTTGGGAATTTTGACAAAAAGTTTAGGAGAAAATCATCCCCATACTCAATCTGTGATGTCTGCCTTAATGATGCTGAAAATTCAAAATCTAACAGGTTTAGATGCTACGACCTTATAATTTGCTAGGCAAGACCTTAACAATTCCCGGTAAAGACGGAGATGATGTGCCTAGATATCTAGAAAAACAATTACAAGAATTATTGACTGAATTAGAAAGATTGAGAAATAGCGGAGAGTTATGAATCAATACAGCATGATTGTGCAATGGTCAGCAGAAGATCAACTTTTTTTGGTAACAATTCCCGAATTTCGTGATTTAGTGATCATGCCCTGCACCCATGGCAAAACCCGTCTAGAAGAAATCTGTAACGGTGAAGAAGTCATCGAAATGTACCTAGAAGCTTGGCAAGCCGAAGGTGAAACCATCCTCGCGCCGCAAATCCTCCAAGCTGCCTAACTCTCCACCTCAGAAAAACATCTGCGATCACCAGCTCTAGCCAACGGCAGCACCGACTCCCTCTCCCCCTTCGACTTCGCTCGGCAGCACCCATCCCCTCACCCAGCAGTTGCTCCAACAGATGAGAGAATAATTGAGATCCCCTATCTGGTGAATCTTTATGAAAATCTATCTCGACACCAGCCCCCTCAATCGTCCCTTTGACGATCTCTACAAAGGTACAATGCAATTATGTAATCCCACCGAATTTATTTTGCTGACATCGCGTTTGGAGCAATAACTTATAAACATAAATCTTCCCAGTCTGCCGCGATCGCGCGACTTGCATCAAGAAGCACTCAATATCTTGATAGAAAATATGGGCATTGCCAAAGCCGCAATTTTTGTCGGCGATACATTTTGGCAACCAGTCAACTATCTCAAAACCAAAGATCAATTATTTGCTAACGAAACAGTTGAAAGCATTTATGAGAAAGTCATTGCATGGCGAGAACAGCTAGAGTAATTGAAAATAAGTGAAGGAAAACCCCATGACCATCAAAGAACAACTAATTCAAGAAATTGAAAATATTCCCAACTCCATGCTAGGAGAAATTTTTAACTTTGTGCGGTTTCTCAAAGCCCAACAACCCCAAACTGATTTCATGGAATTTGCAGGCATGGCAGCCGATATTGAGAACGTAATGCAAGAAATCGTAGAAGAAACAGAAGCTAATCGCCAACTAGATTTGAATAGAAAGATGCTCAACAACAAATGCAAAGATTCGATCGCCTTGCGGAAATAAGCGAAGTCATCCCCTACGATCGAGCGATCTCCGATACCGCCAGTCAAATCTATGCCAATCTCAGAACAAGGGGCACTACTCATCACCGCGATCGATTTATTCATAGCTGCTACTGCCGTTTATATAGCGATCCTAATTGATTTTAGAATTTTAGAGGGTTGAGAACGGCTCCCCGGAGGGGAGCCGTTCTCAACCCATTTAGGATCGCTACAGTGATTACTCTCTAATCACAGCTAACGTAAAACATTTCCAAAATATTCCCTACCTTGAATATGAAGACTGGTCTGTTTGAGATTCTTGCGATTGATTAGTCCCATTAGTCCAAAAAATTCAAAACTAGTTGCCAAACTTTCGGGAAAAGTTCTTGATCCGCTGGATCAAACCAGTTGATTTCTGGGCGAGAATGAAACCATGTTTTTTGACGTTTAGCAAATTGCCGAGTATGCAAAATAGTCTGTTCGATCGCCCTTTCTAAATTCACCTCTCCCCGCAAATACTGCCCCAATTCCTGATAGCCCAAAGTATTCAGCAAAGATAAATCTGCCCCATACTTTTTAGTTAAATACTCCACCTCTGCTAACCAGCCCATTTCTAACATTTGCTGAGTTCGCTGCTGGATGCGGGCTTCGAGAACCTGCCAACCACTATCCAAGCCAATAGTCAGGATGCCGTAACTAGGAGGATTCTCGCCCTGTTGAGCAGAAATCGGTATCCCCGTCACATAAAAAACTTCCAGCGCTCGTAAAGTTCTAATATGATCGTTGGGATGAATTTTTTTGGTTGCATCAGGATCCACTTGAGTCAACATTTGATAAAGCTGGGTTTGGGGAAGAGTAGCAAGTTGCGATCGCAGTTCCGGTTGGGGAGCGACTCTAGGAATTTTCATCCCCTGGGTAATAGCCTTGATGTACAAACCAGTTCCCCCCACTAATAAAGGGACTAAACCCTGCTGTTGATGACGGTTAATCAGCTCCTGCGCCTGATCTTGATAATCTGCCACCGTCAGAGTTTCCCTTGGATCGCAGATATCTATTAAATAGTGGGGAATTTGGGCGCGATCGCGCTGGGATGGTTTGGCTGTGCCCAGATCAAACTCCCGGTATACCTGACGGGAATCTGCACTGAGGATCACCGTTTGCAGTTTTGCGGCTAAGTCGATCGCCAGTCTAGATTTTCCTGTAGCTGTAGCCCCGCAAATGACAATTAATTTCATAGATTCTATCCCCCCAAAAAATACCCCGCAAATCCCCTAAATTTCGCCTTTAACCCATTTGTGTTATAATTTTAGGGTATTTTCTACCTTTAGCCTATTTTAGAGGTCATTTATAAATAGCTAGAGGGGAGGACTTTTTGCCTGCAGCGAGAGCGAAAAATCCTACTTTACAAATGACCTTTTATGGGCTAAAGACTGATATTTTTGGAGTATGGACATGACAAGTAGTTATGGTGCTGAGCAGATTCAAGTACTGGAAGGTCTAGAGGCAGTACGCAAGCGTCCGGGGATGTACATTGGTTCCACTGGACCCAAGGGATTGCACCATCTAGTTTATGAGGCAGTGGACAACTCCATTGATGAGGCTCTAGCTGGTCACTGCACCCACATTGAAGTAGACCTCAATTCCGATGGTTCCGTAGCAGTCACCGACGATGGGCGGGGGATTCCCACCGGCATCCATCCCCGCACCGGCAAATCTGCCCTAGAGACGGTTTTGACTATTCTCCATGCCGGAGGGAAGTTTGGCGGTGGGGGCTACAAGGTTTCTGGGGGCTTGCACGGGGTGGGTATCTCGGTGGTCAATGCCCTTTCCGAGTATGTGGAAGTCACGGTGTGGCGAGAGCAGAAAATCCATACCCAACGCTACGAACGCAGTTTCCCAGTCACAGAACTAGTTGCCAAGCCAGCAGAAGGCAACCGGACGGGGACTTCTATTTGTTTCAAGCCCGACAACCAAATTTTCACCACAGGGATTGAGTTTGACTACACGACTCTTTCAGGGCGGTTGCGGGAGTTGGCTTATTTGAACGCCGGGGTTAAGATCACCTTTAGCGATCGCCGCCTTGACCTGCTCAAAAGTGAAACGCCAAGAATTGAAACCTATTGCTACGAGGGCGGCATCAAAGAATACGTCGCCTACATGAACCGGGAAAAACAACCCCTCCACGAAGAAGTGATCTATGTCCAAGGGGAGCGGAATGCGGTACATATTGAAGTAGCTCTGCAATGGTGTGTCGATGCCTACAGCGATAATGTGCTGGGTTTTGCCAATAATATCCGCACCATCGATGGGGGAACCCACCTAGAGGGCTTAAAAACCGTCCTCACCCGGACGATGAATACGATTGCCCGCAAGCGCAACAAAATCAAGGAAAGTGAATCCAACCTAGGGGGGGAAAATATTCGGGAAGGTCTGACGGCGGTAATTTCTGTCAAGGTTCCCGACCCCGAATTTGAAGGGCAAACTAAAACCAAGCTCGGCAACACCGAAGTTCGGGGCATCGTCGATTCCCTTGTGGGGGAAGTTCTCACCGAGTACCTAGATTTCCGCCCTAACGTGGCAGATGCCATTCTCGAAAAGGCGATTCAGGCATTCAAAGCCGCCGAAGCAGCCCGCCATGCCCGCGAGCTAGTCCGCCGGAAATCAGTCCTAGAATCTTCTCCCCTGCCCGGCAAGCTATCTGATTGCAGTTCCCGCGATCCTTCCGAATCAGAGATTTTCTTGGTAGAGGGAGATAGTGCGGGAGGTTCTGCCAAGCAGGGACGCGATCGCCGCTTCCAAGCCATCCTGCCCCTGCGAGGCAAGATCATTAATATTGAGAAAACCGATGATGCCCGGGTCTACAAAAACAACGAAATTCAATCCCTAATTACGGGTCTGGGCTTGGGAATCAAAGGAGATGAGTTTGATGTTTCCCAGTTGCGGTATCACCGGATTTGTCTAATGACCGATGCCGATGTGGATGGGGCACATATTCGGACGTTGTTATTGACTTTCTTCTATCGTTACCAACGGGCGCTGATCGAACAGGGATTTATCTACATTGCCTGCCCTCCTTTATATAAGCTAGAGCGGGGGAAAAATCATTACTACTGCTATAGCGATCGCGAACTCCAATCAACGATCGGTACCTTCCCCGCCAACGCCAACTACACTGTGCAACGGTTCAAAGGTCTAGGGGAAATGATGCCCCAACAGCTTTGGGATACCACCATGAACCCAGAAACCCGTACCCTGAAACAGGTGGAAATCGAAGATGCAGCCGAAGCTGATCGCATTTTCACTGTCTTGATGGGCGATCGGGTGGCTCCCCGCCGGGAATTTATTGAAACCTACGGCTCTAAAATGAACCTAACAGACCTAGATATCTAACCCCCGTAGGGTGGGCATTGCCCACCTCTTTGAACTCAGTTTATCTATGGGGTTTGAGGTAAAAAGGAATAGTTGATCCTCATTTTCTACCTCTGTAATCGATGCCTGATCAGGTGGGCATTGCCCACCCTACTTTTGACTACTTTTGACTACTTTTGACTACTTTTGATTAAGGTTGATCAAGGTTGATCAAGGTTGATGGATAAATAAATAGTTGATCCTCATTCTTCACTTCTGTAATCTATGCCTGATCAAGTGGGCATTGTCTACCCTACTAAGGATTCTGACTAAGTACTTCTATGAGAATATTTCCTCAGAAAATTCAGGATACCTATCCATTTTTGTGGGTGCTGGGGGGCGGCATCCTGATGGGCTGCACTCCTGCCCCGGTGGGAGCTTGGTATCTGGCTTGGGTAGGGATGATTCCTCTCTGGTGGGTGGTGTGGCAACGGGGGAATTTATCTCTGATCTTGCAGCCAAAGTCTTCCCTTAAATCATCAGCTAAATCAACACCTAAAGCATTTTCTTTAGGAGAATCTCCGGCTTCTCTACGAAAGATGATCTTCTTCGCAGGTCTTTGGGGAGCGGGTTATCATGGCTTGGCTATTTTTTGGATTACGGGTATCCATCCCATGACTTGGATGGGAGTACCGTGGTTAGCGAGTTTAGCGATCGCTGCCTTTTGTTGGATCTTTCTCACCCTCGCTGGAGCATTCCTAGTCAGCCTCTGGATGCTGAGTATGTTCTGGGTAGATAAGTTGGTCTACAGAAAATCTAGCAATCCTTCCACCGCTGGGGGTTTATCCATAGCAGAATGCTTAGGAAAAATCCTCATTGGCACAGCCCTGTGGTGTGGCTTAGAAGGCTTATTTAGCCTAGGGGATCTGTGGTGGACTTCCCTTTCCTATACCCAAAGCCCGGAGAACTTAGCCATCTTGCAATTGGGAAAAATTTCCGGACCGAATACGATTACAGCAGCGATCGTCGCCATCAACGGTTTCCTCGCAACGGGGATCATCAGTTGGCAAACCCACGGTAAAAAATTAGTCGCTGGGGGAGTTGGCTTATTAATTACCCTCCACCTAATGGGTTGGGTGATCTATAGTCAACCGATCGCCGATGCTCCAGAACAATCATTAAAAGTTGGCATCATTCAAGGCAATATTCCCAACACGATTAAGTTGTATCCGGAAGGCTGGCGGAAGGCGATCGCTGGCTACACCTCCGGCTATGGGCAACTGGCAGATCAGGGAGTTGTCGCCGTCCTGACTCCGGAAACTGCCCTGCCTTTCCTGTGGAGTGAACAGGTATCTAGTCGGAGTACTTTTTACCAAGCAGTGTTGGACAAAGGAGTGATGGTGTGGATTGGCGGGTTTGGCAGAGAGGGCAATCGCTTAACCAATAGCCTTTTCACCGTTACGGGCAAGGGGGAAACCGTTAGCCAGTACAACAAATTTAAGCTGGTTCCCCTCGGAGAATATATTCCCTTTGAGCAATTTATTGGCGGGTTGATTAATCGTCTCTCGCCTCTGGATGCGAAACTCCAAGGGGGCAAGCTTGACCAGATTCTTGATACCCCCCTAGGCCGAGTTGTGGCAGGAATTTGCTATGAATCGGCTTTTAGTCGCCATTTCCGCCGTCAAGCCGCCCTCGGAGGTGAATTGATGATTACGGCTTCTAACAATGCCCACTACAGCCCCGCCATGCCAGCCCAACACCACGCCCAAGATGTCCTCCGGGCGGTGGAGATCGATCGCTGGGCAGTGCGAGCCACGAATACGGGCTATTCGGGCATTGTGGATCCCCACGGCAATACCCTGTGGCTATCGGGGATTAATACCTACGAAACCCACGCCCACACAGTTTATAAACGACAAACTCAAACTTGGTATGTGCGATGGGGAGATTGGTTAACTCCGGTGCTATTATTGCTGGGGTTGTTAAATGCATTTACCGAAAAGCTATATACAAAATAATTATGGATACCGATAATATTACCTCTGCCGTTAAAAATCTCTACGATACCTACCCATTTCCTCCAGAACCCCTGTTGGATGAACCCCCACCGGGCTATAACTGGCGCTGGAATTGGATCGCGGCTTATAACTTTTGTGCGGGCAGAAAGCCCGATCGCCAAGATATTCGGATTCTGGATGCTGGCTGTGGCACGGGAGTTGGCACAGAATATTTAGTCCATCTTAACCCCCAAGCCCAAGTGACAGGGATTGATATTAGCTCCGGGACTTTGCAGGTGGCGCGGGAGCGGTGTAGCAGATCTAAGGCAGAGCGGGTGGAATTTCACCAACTTAGTCTTTATGATGTGGGGCAATTACCGGAGGAATTTGACCTAATTAATTGTGTGGGTGTGTTGCACCATTTAGAAGACCCAATTAAAGGGATTCAAAATTTAGCGCTGAAACTAGCTCCCGGTGGTTTATTGCACGTGTTTGTCTATGGAGAGTTGGGGCGCTGGGAAATTAGTTTGATGCAAAAGGCGATCGCCATCCTCCAAGGCGATCGGCGGGGAGATTACAAAGATGGGGTAAATATAGGCAGAAAAATCTTTGCTTCTCTGCCAGCCAATAACAGGTTATTAAAACGAGAAAAGGAACGTTGGGCGATGGAAAATCATCGAGATGAATCCTTTGCCGATATGTATGTCCATCCCCAAGAGATTGATTACAATATTGCTTCTTTGAAGGAACTAATCGATGCCTCTGGGTTAGAATTTCTGGGCTTTTCTAATCCTCAATTTTGGCAACTGGAAAGATTATTAGGTCAAGATGCAGAATTATTAGAAAGAACCAAACATTTAGATCAATGGGAAATTTATCGCCTAATTGAACTTTTGGATCCAGAAGTTGCCCATTATGAATTTTTCCTAGCTCGTCCACCGCTGGAAATTTCTACTTGGTCAGAGGATGGAGAACTGCGATCGGCAATCCCTGAGAGGAATCCATGCCTGAGCGGTTGGGAAGATGGGGATTCGGTTTTTAACTACGATTATCAAGTGGTGCGTTTGACTCCAGAGGAGGCGACTTTGCTCAGGGCTTGCGATGGGGTGAGGAGCTTGGGGGAAATTTTAGATAGTCTAAACTTAAATGTAGCAGTGGGGCGATCGCTCTTCCAGCAACAATTAATTATTCTGGCTCTCTAATTTTTGGAGAAAATCACAGAAGACTTGTAAGTCTGTGGCAAAGTTGCTGTAACAGTCTGGGAGTGATGCCACCAACTCTTGGATTCTGTTGAGCTTTAGTTCAAAACCATAACGATGGATTGCGACATGGCGAAAACCACGATAGTCCTGAAGCTGATCTAGGGTTTGATCTCGCAATACTACCGGGCGCACTGTTGGTAAGTCCAATCCCATCTGCTCTAGAAGGTCTTTGTGAGAACTGGAACCACTGGGCAAAGACCTATCGACCTGCTTGGCAATTTCTTCAAAAACTCTTTCTACTCCTGTATAAAAATTTTGCAGACTAAAGGCAGCAGCGAGAGCATAGTCTCGATCGCCAGAAGATTTCGCTTTTTCAATCTGGGATGTGGCGGTTTCTACAACTAGTTGAATCGCCGTTAATTCCTTTTGCAGTCGGGATGCCAAAACATTATATTTGCTCATAGTTCTCTGCCTTTGGTGATCGCTTCCTGAATATAGGGGGCTGCATAGTTGATCTCGACTAAATCGATAGTGAAATTACTAATATCCTGCAATTGAGCTACTGCTCGGAAATAAAGATGTTCTGGTAAATCTTGGACGGCAAGATCGAGGTCAGAGGTTTCATGGAAATATTCACCAAGTATTGAACCAAACAGTACAACTCTGGTTGCTCCCCATTGTTTGAGGAGTTCTGCCGCTTGTTGAGATATGGCTATGCCCTGCGATCGCCGACTTTGCAGGTTTTGTAGCCGTGCTTCCTCTCTTTTGGTGGCGGTTAGGCGATAGGCTGCCATCTGCTCTGGGGCGATCATTAGATGGTCGGTATCAAAAATATCCACTGAGATGCTCCCATTACTATTCTTGATAAATACCAGTATAAGATATTGAACTTTATCCAAGACTAAGATAACCTAGAGAAAGTTCTGAATATACGTTTGTATTATTATTCTATTTTGAACACGGTTATCTTACAAATATTTAGTGAAACTTATAATCAAACAATGATTTTATTCTCAAATGGTAGCAGCTATTATGTCCACATTAAACCTTCTTGAAAAACATGACGACTTCTTTGAAGAAGAAGAGGAATTAGATGAGCTACCTTCAAATGATTCCGAAAAACTTTTGGAAGAAATTGAAGGGATTCTTGTTTCTGGCACTGATTGGACAACGGCAACTTTACTTGACCAGCTTGTTCGTGAAAATATTCAACTTAATCCAAGATTTCAGAGGCGTGATGCTTGGAATATAACAAGAAAGAGTAGATTTATTGAATCAATTATTCTGGGGTTCCCAATCCCACATATAGTGTTAGCTTCTAGTGAAAAAGAACGTGGTAAATTCATTGTTCTTGATGGCAAACAAAGATTGCTTACAATTCTCCAGTTCTATGGGAAGAGTGAAACTCCAAACAATGACTTTGTATTAAAAGGTTTAGAATTTAGAAAGGATTTAAATAATCTTTCATACAAAGATTTAAATAGCAATTCAGAATATACTTCTATACTTACACGTCTTGACAATCAAACTATCCGAACTATGTTGATACGTAATTGGCATACTGAGAGTTTCCTTTATAAAATATTTTTGCGCCTTAACTTAGAAAACACTCCTCTATCCCCTCAAGAGCTTAGACAAGCACTTCATGCAGGTGATTTTGTTGATTTTCTGGATGATCAATCGGTTCAAAGTAAAGCTTTAAAAGTGATTCTCAAATCCAAGAATCCTGATTTTCGGATGCGTGATAATGAGTTGTTAATGAGATATATGGGGTTTCGCTATTTCCTATTTAGGTATCGTGGCACTCTTAAAGCCTTTTTAGATATGACTTGTCAGGATCTTAATGAAGAATGGAAAGTACGTGCAGATGATATTAAAGATGCAGCTAATCAATTTGAATATGCTGTAGAAGCGACTATCAATATATTCGGAGAGAAGAATTTTTCTCGTATGTGGCTAAGTGAATCGCAAAGCTATAGGAGTCAATTTAACAGAGCAATTTTAGATGTGATGGTTTTTTATTTTTCCGACCCAATTATTAGAGAAGCAGCAAGAAATAAAAAAGTATTAGTAGAAGATGCTTTCAAGAATCTATGCTCAACTCCTGGGAATAAATTTAAAGAGTCAGTAGAAGGTAATACAAAAAATATTGGTGAAACTTATACTCGTCTCTCATTATGGGGCAAGGCTCTTTTGGAAGTTTTAGATATAGATTTCAAGATACCTGAGCTATTAGAAAATTATATAATTTTTAATGGCTTACATTAATTAATTTTTCAAATATGCCATCTGATAGATTCCGTGATTTAAAGAAAGAGCTAGATAAATTAAAAAAGCAATTTCTTCCAAGGATTAACCCCACTGGCTCATACACTGAAAGAAACTTGGCTTTAACCATTGCGTATAGAGTTTTTGCTCATGCTGAAATTGAAGCCTATTTTGAAGATAGAGTTTGGGAAGCAGCCTTGCACGCAAAGAAAAACTGGGATGAGGAAGGTAAATCTAGTCGCATACTGATTAGCATTGTTGCTTTTTCTGGTCAAATGATGGACTTGCCGCCTAATACTTGCACTCCTGTAAGAGGAAGTAGGAGAATCTCTCCAGAGAAAATATATATAAATGAGAAAGTAAACTTATCTATCAATGCTTTTTATGAAGTAATTAAGAAGAATCACGGTTTGAAAGAATCTAACCTTCTAGCTCTACTACTGCCAATAGGCATAAACAGTGATGATTTAGATACTGTCTTCTTAGCTAACATGAATACCTTCGGACAAGATAGAGGCATCGTAGCTCATTCATCGGCAACATCCTATAGAGGAGTAAATAATTTGCCTGATCCTGCTACCGAACTAAATAGAATAAAGCAAATTACTGATGAACTTATAAGATTGGATGAGCTAATTAGTGATTTGATGAATGAAAGAGTTTAAATATAGTTATCCTAAATGAATTTAGAATTTTAGAGGGTTGAGAACGGCTCCCTCAGGGGGAGCCGTTCTCAACCCATTTAGGATCGCTATATAAGTCGCAGAATATTAAGATATTATCAAAATCATCATCACCGATAGCAAATAATAAATATTAACTTATTACCTATTCTTGATGACAGTTTCTTCTCTAATTATTCTAAAAACGAATTAGAGCGATCGCTCTTCCAGCAACAATTAATTATTCTCGCTCCTCGCAATTAACCCGATCTTGTATTGAAACCTGAGCAGGAAAAATACCGCTGCTGTTGCTACTCCTAAAAGTTGCCCCGCCCAGAGACCCACCCCACCCCAGCCGAGGGAAAAGCCCATAATATAGCCACTGGTGATGCCCACCCCCCAGAAACTGCCCAAACTCAACAACACCGGGATGCGGGTATCTTGCAAACCCCGTAATGCTCCGGCGGCAGCAGTTTGGACTCCATCGAGGATTTGGGAGAGGGCGGCGATCGCCAGCATTGGCAACACCAGCGCAATTACGGGAGCATTAACTGGATTGCGGATATCAAGATACAGCGAAATAATGAGCGAGGGGAATAGCAGGAGGGCGATCGTCATCACCACCATAAACCCCCCACTAAGAGCCATGCTCACATAAGCTGATCTTTTCATCCCCACTAGATCTGCTAGACCATGCAATTGCCCCACCCGGATCGTGGTGGCGAAGGACATCCCCAAGGGAATCATAAAAATAATTACAATAGTTTGAAACACAATCTGGTGGGCAGCTAAGACTTCAGTTCCTAGAGCACCCATCATGTAGGTAGTGGTGGTGAAAAGCCCGATTTCTAGGGCAAGAGAAGCCGAGACGGGGACACCAATCCATAGCAACTCACCGATAACTTTTGGGGAAAATTGATGGTAGAGATTTCTAAAAAATTGGTAGGTTCGCAACTGGGAATTGTAACTGATGTAAATCAACAAGCAAATCGCCATCAGCCACTGAGCCATCGCACTAGCTGCGGCAATTCCGGCTAACCCCAAGTTGGGAAAACCGAATTTACCAAACCCTAGGAGATAGTTACCGATCGCATTAAAAATTGTCCCAGCAATGACGATCGAGATGATCGATCTAGGTTGGGAAACCGAGGTCATCACACTTTTGAGCAGGGCAAACAATAGCGCTGGGAAAAATCCCCAGAGAATTACGTCTAGATAGGTTTTGGCGATCGCTACCACCGCCGCTGACTGTCCCAAATGAATCATTAACAGGTCAAAATGCTTCAACAAAAACATCATCCCCAAGCTAATTACTAGACATAGCCAGATGCCCTGCTGGGTTAGTTCCTTAATTCTGCGGTGATTCCCGGCTCCGTAGGCTGTGGCTACTAGAGGGCTGGCTCCCAGCATGATCCCCGTCATGGTAACCAACAAGCCAGTAAAGGTGGTGGCAGCCAAACCCCCAGCGGCTAGGGTTTCTTGCCCCAGCCAACCCATCATCACAATATCCACAAATCCGGTGGCAGCCTGTGCCAATTGAGCGCTGGCGAGGGGAATTGTCAAATGAATGAGTTCTTTTGCTTCCGTATAAATAGGGGATTTTATCGAGGATTTCATGGCAGATTTCATAGGTAGGAGAAGTATTTCTAAACATCTTTATCGAATTCAAATTGGACAAGATGAGGACTTAGCGAAGTCGAAGTCCGGCTCTAGGGGGCTGGTTTCGACTTCGCTCAACCAGCCTGAGGAAACCCTACACAACATGAGAACGAAACTATAAAGTTTTAGGGATTTTCATTGAATTCACGTTTAGTTAGGGCGTAGCGGCGTTTGAATTCCTGTTGTTGGGTGTGGTGATCGACGATCGGCTGGGGATAGCCACGGGTCGATCGTACCAAGGGCAGGATATTTCCACTCAGCAAATCCTTAGTATCTACCGATTTAAGCTCAGGCAACCAGCGGCGAATATAGATAGCTTGGGGATCATAATTTTTAGCTTGGGTATAGGGATTGAAAATTCGCAACGGCTTGGGATCCATGCCACTAGAAGCACTCCACTGCCAACCACCATTATTTGCTGCCAAATCCCCATCAATCAGTTGCTGCATAAAATATTTCTCCCCCCATTGCCAGTTGATGATCAGGTCTTTGGTCAAAAAACTCGCCACAATCATCCGGCAGCGGTTGTGCATCCAGCCTGTGGCATTCAACTGGCGCATCGCTGCATCAACTATAGGATATCCAGTTTTGCCCTCGCACCAAGCTTGAAAATGGCTCTGATTATTCTCCCAAGGAAAATTCTGAAACTGCTGTCGGTATGCCCCTTGCTCTAGCTGGGGAAAATTATACAGAGCATGGTGGTAAAATTCTCGCCAAGCAATTTCCTGTTGCCATGTTTGGATATTTGGAGCAGTGCTGGGATCATTAATTGCTATTGCTTCTAGGGTAGATTGCCAGAGGGTACGGATACCGATCGCCCCAAATTTCAACGCCGCACTCAAGCCAGATGTTCCCTCGACTGCCGGAAAATTCCGCTGCTCTCCGTAACTGGTAATCTCAGTTTGGGTAAATTCCTGAAGCTTCTTCAAAGCTGATGCTTCTCCCGGTGACAGGAATAATTCTGATTGCCACACAAAGCCCAAATCCTTAGAAGTGGGTAAGGGAATTACCCCAACTTTTGTCGCTAAATCCCGTTCCTGCTCAGATAAACCCTGACAGGGTTGGGGTTTGGGTAGAGGCGAGGTTTTTGGTTTGGTGATCCAATTCTTCCAGAAGGGGGTATAAACTGTGTAGGGGGCACCAGAGCCAGAATAAATTTCTTCTGGCGGATGCAGGATTTGATCCCAGTAGGTTTGGGTGGTGATGCCTTTGGATTGGAGAGCTTGGGCAACTAAGCGATCGCGCTCCCGGCTGTAGGGTTCCACATCCAAATTCCAACAAACTGTTTTTACCTTGAGGGCATCTGCTAGTTGAGGAATAATTAGCTGGGGTTGATTAAATAAAATCAGTAATTCACAGCCTAGTTGTTGATAGCTTTGTTGCAATTCCTGCAAACAACCCAACATATAACTAACCCTAGCTGGAGCAATATCATCCCGCTCTAAAATCAAGGGATCTAAACAAAATAATCCCACCAATTTATTACTCAATTTTCTAGCAGCAATTAATCCCACATTATCGGTTACTCGAAGATCTCGACGATGCCAAAATAAAACCAAATCTGTCATTTTTCTCTGATCATCAGGTGGGCGATGCCCACCCTACTTAATTTTTTAGGTTGTAGGGTGGGCATTGCCCACCTTTGTTATTATTAATTATCTCAGTTATTTCTGGATTTCACAAATGGTCACAGTTAGTATTTGCTTGCCAACCTATAATCGATCGCATTTTCTGACCTATGCGGCTCAGAGTGTTTTTGCTCAAACCTATCGGGATTGGGAACTAATTATCTGTGATGATGGTTCCAGAGATAATACTCCAGCAATAGTTCAACAATGGCAAAATTCCCCACAACTAGGACAAATTATTTACCTGAGGCAAGAGCAAAATATTGGGCGCAGTCAAAATATGCAAGCAGGTTTTCGAGCTGCCAGGGGAGAGTATTTCATTAAATTCGATGATGATGATGCCCTCACGCCAGAATTTTTGGCGAAAACTGTAGAGATTTTAGAGGCTAATCCTGAGGTGGATTTTGTTTGTACAAATCATTGGATTATTGATGCCCAAGGACAGAGAAATGAGGCTGCTACCTTGGCAAATTCCCAGCACTGGGGTAAAGATAAATTGCCTTCAGGGGTGATTCCTGATCTGCTACGAGAAACCTTCCAGCACCAAAGTTTACAAGTGGGTTCTACACTATTTAGAAAAAGCTGTTTAGATCAGGTGGGATTTATGCGTCCAGAAGCTGATGGGTGCGAAGATTTTGATTTGTTAGTCAGGTTAGCGATCGCCAATTTTCGAGGCTATTTCTTACCTGAATACTTAATGGAATACCGGTTTCACAATGCCCAAAGTAGCCTAAAACAAGATATTCATTTTCTCTCGGCGAAGTTATTTTGTCTTGATAGTTATCATTTCTCTGACCCAGCACTGACACATATTCAGCAATACAAACTAGCTGGAACTAAGCAAGCCCTAGCCATGAGATTAATCCAAATTGGGGAATCTACCAAAGCAAGGAGATTAATCAAAGAGTCAGAACTTATTCTTGGTAAATCTCGAAAAACTAGTATTGCCTACTTTCTTTCTTGGTTGCCTAAAATATGCATTCAATTAACCATGAAAATCTTCCGACATTTACGATCGCAAAACTACACAGATAAAGTTAGAGGAGAGTAAGTATTTGTAAAAAAGATGGGTTTACAACCATTCAACCTACAAGAATCTTTAAAACCCTTGAATAATTTGTTGGCAGTGTGTAAGTCCTGCATAAGAATCTAAGTCTTCTTTTAGCCAATCCTCATAGCCAAAAGTAATCAATCTTTCTGTCACTTTCGTAATAGCTTGCGATGCCGAATAATTAGACTGTACCCCATAAATATCATTTAGAATCACGTAATAATCTTTCCCTGTATATTCAGCAATCACTTGGGCAAGACAGCGATCGCTCATGTCATCAGCAAGCAACTTTAACAATGCCAAGTAGGATTCTGAATCGATGCCATCAGCAAAAGCCCGTTGAATTAAGTTACAGGTACTTAGTAGATAGGGTGCAACTGTAACTTGCATAATTTATACTCCTGTCAAAGAACAAGAAGGATGAAGATATACATTAAAATCTATGCCTTGAGCTAGTGATGCTTTTACAGCACTAACATCTGCTGTCATTGTTACAATGCCCAATTTATCACCAGTTCCCAAGATAATTATATCATTTCTCTCTAATCTTCTAGTTGGCTGTAGCTTCAAGGCTCTAGCTGAAGGATTGTCTAAAATAAGAGTTATCTTGGGGAGAAATTTACCATATCTTGCTTGCTCCAGTGCACCGCCACTCCGTTGAATAATTAAAAGTAAATTCAGCAAATGCTGTTTGAGTCATCACCATTTGCTGATCTCTTACATACTGAAGTAATTGACGGCGAACGGGAGAACCTTCAGCGATGAATGCTAGGGCTGTATTAGTATCCAAGTTCACCATCACTTTGCTCTAAGCGCCAACAGCTTCTTTGGCAGCGTACATAACTTCTAGGGTGATTTGCTCTAGGTTACGATCGCGGGCAAATTTCTCGGTGTTGCGTTTGACTTTGCCTCGGACAAAACCGGGGACTTTGTTTAGTTCGCCCTGTGCTTCTTTTGTCCAATTCAGGTCGGAGTCTGCCGAGATGCCTTTGGTGATTACTTCCTTGGTGTCGTGACCGCCGAAGATTTCCAACAGGTGATCTTCCATACCTAGGGTGAAGGAATTGTAGATCAAGTCGGTGATTTGGTTTGTGCCTTCGTAGCCCAAGAAAGGTTTGTAGCCGATCGGGAAATTCTGGACATGGATCGGGGCAGCAATCACACCACAGGGGATATCTAGGCGTTTACCCACATGGCGCTCCATCTGGGTGCCGAAGATCGCCGAAGGTTCAATCCGGGCAATCATATCGCCGATCGCCCCATTATCTTCACTGATCATCACCTCATCGCAATACTCACTCACCTGCTCTTTGAACCATTCGGCATCGTACTTGCAATAAGTTCCGGCACAGACCACATGGATGCCCATTTCCCGTGAGAGGATTTTGGTCATGGCGGCGGCGTGGGTGGAATCACCAAAGACTACGGCTTTTTTGCCGGTGAGGTTTTGGCAGTCGATCGACCTTGAGAACCATGCAGCCTGAGAAACATGGATGGTTTGGTGGTCAATATATTCGCTGTAATCTACCTCAGCCCCTTGATTATTAAGGATTTCTTGGATTTTGCGAATGCATCGAGCCGTTTCCACCACGCCCATCGGGGTGATATCCACAAAGGGCATTCCAAATTCCGCTGCCAGATATTCCGCCGCCATCACACCAACTTCCCGGTAAGGCACGAGGTTGAACCAAGCACGGGAGAGATTTTTCAGGTTCAGCACCGAGGCTCCCTCTGGCAAGACTTCGTTGACTTCAATCCCCAAGTCTGCCATCAACCGCTTGAGTTCGGTGGCATCGTGGTGGTTATGGAAGCCGAGGGTGGTGATACCGATAATATTTACCGAAGGTTTTTCGGTTTTCCCGGTGGGTAGTTCTCCGCGCTTGCGAGCTTTATCAGTGTAGAACTGGATAATTTGTTGCAGAGTGCGATCGGCTGCCTGAATCTCATTAACTCGGTAATGGTTCACATCCGCAAGCATCACATCGCCCTTTGCCTCTAGCTGCGCCCGTTCCACAAAGTTTTGTAAGTCTTCTTGCAAAATACTCGAAGTACAAGTGGGGGTCAACACAATCAGGTCTGGATGCTCTTCTCCATCTTTGCGGGTGATATTATCCACGACTTTTTCTTGGGAACCCCTTGCGAGGACATGGCGATCGACCACACTGATAGTCACTGGTGTAAAATCTCGTTTCCGCTCCAGCATCGATTCCATCACATTAAAATAATCATCCCCCAAGGGCGCGTGCATAATAGCATGGACATTCTTGAAAGAACTGGCGATTCGTAGTGTGCCAATGTGGGCGGGTCCCGCATACATCCAATAAGCTAATTTCATCGAAATTTCCCCTAACAATAATTATTGAAAAATACTATTGGCTTATCTTCCTAGAATAGTTGTCTCTAAGTCTAGGAATCTCAAGATTTCTCAATGTTTGTGGAGATCAGGACTTACGCATTTGGACGTTGTTGTGGGCTGAGCGAAGTCAAAGCCCACAACAACGTCCACAACTCTCAATAATTCGTTAGCAGTGCATAAGTCCTAGAGATAAATATTTGTGGGGATATTTTAAAAGTTTCTGGCGGTTGAAATCGCCGCTACATAAGGTTTTGTACCCATAGCTTAAGATTTAGGCTTTTTCTTTGGTTTTTTGTCGGCATCATTCTTGATCAGGTTTCTGCGGGGAAGTTGCCGGGGCTGCCATCTGAGGTGACGTAGGGGATGGAGATACCTGAGGAGATGGAGTTGGTGTTGAATTAGCTGCTGGTGGGGTCGGAGTTTGGAGCGATCGCTGCACCAAGAGGGGAATTGCCGTAGTCCCAGCTAAAGCATTTGCACTGATAGGGGTTACACTACTCAAATTATCCTAACCCCCTTGGCGGTTGCTATACGATCGCCACAAGTACAAATGAAAATCTTGATAAACTAATTTAATCTGGATATTCTGTTGTGAAAAACTTCTTCGTAACTCCTCGGATGGGTTGAGGAGAAATACATTTCTAAAGCCGGTAGTTTGGTTAGTTATCTGAGCCATATCTAAGAGATGAGAACTATCAAGCAGTATAAGTTTTACTTGAGGATTTAGGGTGTGGGCAAGCGCAAAAATAGTCCCGAAATTTATCCCTTCAGCAGCACTAATCACTAGGGATTTCTGGCTCTGGTTGACTATGGCAGTAAGGGATGGCAGATTATAGTTGATTACCTTAATCCATGAAGTTTCTGCCTTGAGGATGTCAAATCCTGCTCCTAGATTTAGAAGTAAAACGATCGCAATGGCACCCTGAGTAAGTCTTGATAGCCATGGTTTGATAGCGAATATTTGGGATATTTTTAGCTGAGATGTTTGGCGAGTAAATATTCTAGTTGCAGGATTAGTTAAAACATTAGCAAAGAGAAAAGCGATCGCTATTTGCATTCCTAAAATGGTTGGGACAAGATAACGTCCGGCGGTTGATCGCTGTCCTCCCAAAATCAGATCCGGCAGGACTAAGGGCAGGGAAGTTGCGCCTAGAAAAATCAGGACAAATAACCAAATTTTTGGTGGTGCATAGCGGCAGAGAAAACATAGGGAGTAGCTAATTAATAATAATAAAAACGGCAGGGTGGCATAGACCTGCCAAGTATCAAAACCAAAATCTCCCTCGGTCAAAATAAAACATCTGACAATATTTAAGCCCCAAAGTTTCAACCAGATCGGCAAAGGTATTGGTTTAGATGTCCAAGATGCTCCCGCCACAGCCCCATCTCGGATTAAGACCAACAGCCAAGGAACAAAGGCAATCAGGCTGAAAATTGAGGCGATCGAGTAGGCGAATAATTTTTTAATTTGGATGCTGCGTTCCAAAATCACCAAGATTAGTAGGGCATAAACCCCGTGACCCAAAGCCACAAATCCACTCAAAGGACTGGTGTATAAACTTGCCGTTAGGAATATGGTATATAGTCCCCAATTCTGCCAATTATGGAGACGGAGTGATCGCAAAAATGCTGCACTCATCCCCAAGGTTAACCCTGCCCACAGAGCATATTCCCTTGCTTCTTGGGCATAAAGAATATGAAAAGGAGATAGGGCGACGAGGATGATGGCGATCGCTCCCGTCAGTCTTCCTTGGCTGATTCTAGATTGGAGAAATTGGCTAGGAAATTGGCTAGAAATTTGGAAATATTTAGGTATTGTCAGGGCAAAAAGTTCTTGACACAACCAATAAATTGCTGGCAAAGATAGCAAACTAAATAAAGCCGAAAAACTTCTCAGAATCCAAATGGATTCACCAAAAGTTGCCACCCAATATCTTGCCAAAAGGTAATATAAGGGAGGGTGTTGAGCGTCATCTAATGCCAAGGAATTAATTGTATCTGTTGCCGTTCGTTCCTGATTAATTCCTTGGTAGTACAGTAATTTATCTAGATTGACTATTTGATTATTAAAAAGATTTTGTTTAACCTCCACTGAGGTATAACCAGATATTCTCAGGGAGGTATAAGCTTCGTCATGCCAATACACTTGATGGAGATTTCCGAAGCGAAACCAAATGCCTAAGCCTAATAGAACTAGGCAGAATATGAGTTTCCCATTTCTTAACCTGAGCAAGATAGTTTGTAAATGAAGATGCACAATGACAAAACCTCGGTAAGAAATAGTGAGAATATCGCAATCCTCAATAATTTTATCCGCCTGCAATGGGTGAAATTAATGGGTGAAATTATTGAGGAGATGAAATTAGTTTTAAATCCATTCTACGCACTGGAAATGTATACCACTAGGAGTCTGTAATTTTAGTGTTCCTGAATAATTAGTCATCAAGTTTGTCTCAAGGTTAGTTGAAAGTCATTCATGCAAACAAATCTACCAATCCTAAATAATTCCCAGCTATGTTACAAAAACTGCTCATTACGAATTGTCCTTCCTCAGGGCAGAAATCTCTTCACCCTTTACACGATCGCCCCAAAAATCGATTTCCCCTAATCTTAATCCTGTTAGTTGGGTTACTTGCGATCGATATTATCCCTGCACAGCTAGGGCTGAGGGAAATTATATCCTTCCCCGGTGGGAATCAGCCTTGGCGGTTAAGTTTAGTTCTATTAGTTTTTACTCAACTGGTGATGTGGTTGTCTCCCTCACCCCGTCCTTGGTCAAGGTTTGCGATCGTCTCGACTCTCTTAGGTTTGACCTTTCGGTATATTTTCTGGCGGGGTTGGTTTACCTTGAATTGGCATGATCCCCTGAGTATGGTTTTTAGCCTGAGTTTCTTGGCGATGGAACTGTTGATCATTTTCAATGCCACCGTGCAGTTATTTTTGTTCTTGGGAGAGCGCGATCGCCGTCCCGAAGCTGATCTGCATAGTCTGGCGGTGCTAGATGGTAGCTACCAACCAGCGATCGATATTCTCATCCCCACCTACAACGAACCAGATTTTGTCCTCCGCCGTACCATCATTGGCTGTCAGGCAATGGATTATCCCCACAAGCAGGTGTATCTGCTGGATGATACCAATCGTCCCCAGATTCGCCAACTGGCAAAAGACCTAGGCTGTGCCTACATTACCCGCCTCGATAACCTTCATGCCAAAGCGGGGAATCTTAACCACGGCCTCAGGCAAACCCGCGGAGAATTAATCACCGTCTTTGATGCCGACTTTGTGCCGACTAAAAATTTCCTCACCCGGACGGTGGGCTTTTTTCAAGATCGGACGATCGGCTTAGTCCAGACTCACCAGAGCTTTTTCAATCCGGATCCAGCTACCCGCAACCTAGGCTTAGAAAATGCCCTGACCCACGAAGTGGAAATATTTTCTCGCTACTATCAGCCCCTGCGGGATGGCTCAGAGACGGCTTTGTGTTATGGCAGTTCCTTTGTGGTGCGGCGAGAAGCTTTGGAAGAGATCGGCGGCTTTGTCACGGGGACGGTGAGTGAAGACTACTTGACCGGAATCAACCTTTCGTCTCTAGGCTACCGAGTAATTTATCTGGATGAATCCCTCAGTGCGGGAGTTGTCCCCGATAATATGGCAGGACACATTGCCCAACGCCAACGCTGGGCTAGGGGAACAACCCAAGCTTTTTTTGTGAAATCTAACCCCCTGACTATTCCGGGGCTGACCCCCAGACAGCGCCTCGCTCATCTAGAGGGGATTTTGCAATGGTTTACCAGTATTTGCCAAGTGGCGTTTTTGTTGGCTCCCTTGGGTTATTTTTTCTTGGGGGTGCTGCCCTTGCAAACTACGCTGTCGGACTGGATCTATTATTTTGTTCCCTACTATGTAATCCAACTAGCCACCTTTAGCTGGTTCAATCGCCATTCTCGATCGGCTCTAATTTCCATGGTCTACTCGGTAATTAGTTGCTTTCCCATTGCCATTACTGTGGTGCATACTCTGTTCAGTCCTTTTTCTCAGGGATTCAAGGTGACACCAAAGGGGACAATGAGCGATCGCTCCCACTACAATTGGCTGCTAGCTAGTCCCGTCATCGTCGTCTTTTGCCTAACTCTGGTTAGTTTAGGAATTAAGCTTTCTCATCTCTGGACAGCAAGTCCTGCTACTCCCCTAACTCCCCAAACATTGGCGGCGATTCAGTTGGGATTGTTTTGGGGTTGCTTGAACTTGGTAGTAGAGGCATTGGTAATTATTTCCTTTTGGGATGTCCCCAAGTTCGATCGCTACGAACGACTGCCTCAAGCATGGGAGGTGGAAATTGATACCGGAACCCAAATTTGGTCGGGAATAACCAGCCATATCTGGGAAGCAGGGGCTGAAATTAGTCTAGTTATTCCCTCTCATCAGGAATTTCCTAGCCATCTGGAAAGCCTAAAACTCCACTTCCCTCAGCAACAATTGGCAATCACGGGATGGGTGAAAAAAGCAGCAATATTACCCCAACCAAAGAACCAATTAAAAAAACGACTCAAGGCTGGAAAATTTCCTAGTTTAACGAAGGTTCTCCGGGTACAAATTGCCTTTGATACAGATAATATGCCCCAACAAAGAAAGCTGGTGGAAAACTTATTTTGTCAACCCGGTCAATGGCGACCGCAATTCAGCCCCGGAGAATTAACCATGCTGGGATTAATGCTCAAAGCTTTAGTTCATCCCCTCAAAAGATTTTAGTAACGGGGACTTATACCAAATCAAAAAATGGTGAAACCATTTTTTGATTTGGTATAAGTCCCCACACAGCAAGGTATTCAGAATCTTATTTGTATCAACTATTTGGCAAGATGGTATTATGACTTGCTAGGCTCTACTGCATTTTCAGCCAATTGAATACTTGATCAGCAGTTAATTCTAGAGGCATAAAGGACGGAACTGGCAGCCGATCGCTCCCTACCCATACTTGGGGAGATTGGTTAGGAGTGAAAATGAGAATCGATCGATCATTCGGGTCTAATAACCATCCTCCTTGGCAACCAGAATCCAAACAGTGGAGGATTTTCTCGATAACTCGGTTCGGACTCTGCTCTGGAGACAAAATTTCCATAATCCAATCTGGGGGATGAGCAACATCATCTACCGGTTCACCGTTTTGATCAAACTCAATCTGCTCCCAACGAAAAATATCCGGCAGATTTGCTGAGAGAGCTTAACATTTGTTAAGATTAGCAAGTAAAGTTAAGATTAAGATATAACTTCCCCAGATCACACCCCTAGGAGGGATTACGAGTGAATAGCAATAATAAAAAATGGAGAAACGCTGGACTGTACACCCTGCTTGCGATCGTAGTCATCGCCCTAGGCACAGCCTTACTAGATAAGCAACCTGCTGCCAAAGAAACATGGAAGTATAGCCGTTTAATCTCTGAAGTTCGCAGTGGCAAAGTAGAAACCGTGCGGATGAGTGCCGATCGCACCCGTGCCTTAGTAGTAGCACAGGATGGCAGCCAAGTATTGGTGAACTTGCCCAACGATCCCCAACTAATTAATATCCTGACTACTAATAATGTCGATATTTCCGTCCTGCCCCAAGGAGATGATGGACAGTTGCTCCGGGGTTTAAGTAGCTTCTTGATTCCTGTCTTGTTGGTGGTTGGTCTATTCTTCCTTGTCCGCCGCGCCCAAAATGGTCCCGGTTCCCAAGCCATGAACTTTGGTAAATCCAAAGCACGAGTGCAAATGGAACCCCAAACCCAAGTCACCTTCGGGGATGTCGCGGGGATTGACCAAGCAAAATTAGAACTAAATGAAGTCGTAGATTTCCTGAAGAATGCCGATCGCTTCACCGCCGTAGGCGCAAAGATTCCTAAAGGCGTGCTTCTCGTTGGCCCTCCGGGAACTGGAAAAACCCTCCTCGCCCGGGCTGTAGCTGGGGAAGCGGGAGTACCTTTCTTCTCTATTTCTGGTTCAGAGTTTGTGGAAATGTTTGTCGGTGTGGGTGCTTCCCGCGTCCGAGATTTGTTTGAACAAGCCAAAACCAATGCTCCCTGTATTGTTTTTATTGATGAAATTGATGCCGTCGGTCGGCAACGGGGAGCAGGCTTAGGTGGTGGTAATGATGAACGGGAACAAACCCTGAACCAACTCCTGACCGAAATGGATGGTTTTGAGGGCAACACCGGAATTATCATTATCGCTGCGACTAACCGCCCTGATGTATTGGATGCGGCTCTGCTCCGTCCCGGTAGATTCGATCGCCAAGTAGTAGTCGATCGCCCAGATTATGCTGGCAGACTAGAAATTCTCAACGTCCATGCCAGAGGCAAAACCCTGAGCAAAGATGTGGATCTAGAAAAAATTGCCCGCCGGACTCCCGGTTTCACTGGTGCTGATTTATCTAACTTGTTGAATGAAGCAGCAATTTTGGCAGCTCGCCGCAGTTTGACTGAGATTTCTATGGATGAAGTCAATGATGCGATCGATCGGGTCTTGGCTGGTCCCGAAAAGAAAGACCGGGTGATGAGCGAGAAGCGGAAAACCCTCGTGGCTTACCACGAAGCAGGCCATGCCCTTGTGGGAGCATTGATGCCCGATTATGACCCTGTGCAAAAAATCAGCATCATCCCTCGTGGTCGGGCTGGTGGATTGACTTGGTTCACCCCTAGCGAAGACCGTATGGATTCTGGCTTGTATTCCCGCTCCTACCTGCAAAACCAGATGGCTGTAGCCCTTGGTGGTCGGATCGCCGAAGAAATTATCTTTGGTGAAGAAGAAGTTACTACTGGAGCTTCCAATGACTTGCAACAGGTGGCACGGGTTGCGCGGCAGATGATCACCCGCTTTGGTATGAGTGATCGCTTGGGTCCTGTGGCTCTTGGTCGCCAATCAGGAAATATGTTCCTCGGTCGGGATATTGCCAGCGATCGAGATTTCTCTGATGCGACGGCAGCTACCATTGATGATGAAGTCCGTGCTCTAGTCGATGAAGCTTATCTACGAGCGAAGGATGTCCTCGTGAGCAACCGTCAAATCTTGGATAAGATTGCTTCGATGTTAGTAGAAAAAGAAACCGTTGATGCCGAAGAATTGCAACAAATCTTGGCAACCAACGATGTAAAAATGGCATCGATCGCCTAGATTGTCCAGCCATTTATAAAACTTTGATCCCGATTAATCGTCCTGAAAGTAGGATAATTAATCGGGATAAGTTTATGTATGTATTTACTTTTGACCATCTGCTATGTCGTATCAAAAGTTTCTCTATCAGGTGTGTGTACTGTCTTGCTACTCTAGCTTTGCCTTTTTTAGTCAGATCAATCCAGCCCGATCGCAGATCACCCCCAATGGTGCTGGCACTGTAGTTAATCCCCAAGGCAACCAGATCAATATCACCGGAGGAACTCAGGCTGGAGCTAATCTTTTCCATAGTTTCCGGGATTTCAATGTCAATTCAGCCCAGATTGCCAACTTTCTCAGCAATCCCCAAATTCAGAATATTCTCGCCAGAGTCAACGGTGGGAACCCATCTTTCATTAATGGCTTATTGCAAGTTACTGGGGGAAATTCCAATTTATTTTTGATGAATCCTGCGGGGATAGTTTTTGGACAGGGAGCCAGCTTAAATATCCCAGCCAGTTTTACCGCCACGACAGCGAATCAAATTGGCTTTGGGAATAATTTATTTAATGCTTTTGGGGATAACAATTTTTCAGCTCTAATTGGAAATCCCGATAGTTTTATTTTTACCACAACTCAAGCTGGAAGCATTGTCAATGCAGGGAATTTGGCAGTAGGTAGTGGTCAGAATATTAGTCTGATAGCTGGAAATACAATTAATACTGGCAGATTAACTAGTCCCGGTGGTGAGATTCAGGTTGTGGCTGTGCCGGGAACGAATCGAGTGAGGTTATCTCAGCCAGGGCAGGTGTTGAGTTTAGAAATCGTTCCCCCGGTGGATGGCACACTCAGGGCAGTAGATTTACCTGCTTTACTTACAGGCAGTGACTTACTGGGGATTCAGGTTAATCCCACTGGACAAGTGCAGGTAGCGGGGACGAGTTTACCGAATCAGCAAGGATTGGCTGTGGCATCGGGCAGGATCGATGTCAGTAGCACGATTGGGAATGGTGGTACAGTGCAGGTGATGGGCGATCGCGTGGCTGCTCTCAACTCCCGGATTAATGCCAATGGAGCAACCGGAGGTGGGACAGTGCTTTTGGGAGGGGAATATTTGGGAGGTAGAGATACGGGAATTGCTCCAGAATTTAGGTTTAATTCTCAGCGCACATTAGTAGATAGAAATTCCTTAATCAGGGCTAATGCTACCGTCACCGGAGAAGGGGGCAGAGTAATAGTTTGGGCGGATCAAAACACGGGATATTTTGGCAGAATCACTGGGCGGGGAGCTACAGGGAGAGGTGCATTTGTCGAGGTATCGGGAAGAGAAAATTTAGCTTTTGATGGACGGGTAGAAATACCGGGAGCTAATGGCTTATTTGGTACTTTATTACTGGATCCGACAAATATTACGATCGTTCCCGGCGCAAACAATAGCCAAGCTGATGATGGACAAGTAAATGTAGATGCCACCATCCTCATTAGTGATACGCCAGCCAATATGACTATCTCGGCTGGAGCCTTAGCCGCTATTCCTGCTACCACAGCGATCGACATTAAAGCCAGTGGCAATATTGATTTTCAATCAGATATTACTCTTGACGGTGGTTTTGCTGCACCATCAATTTCTTTCACTGCGGCAACTGTTACATCAGGTGCATTTACATTGAGCACCAGAGGAAGAGGATTAAATATAGTTGCCAATACTATCAATATTCCAAACCTTTCTATTGATACAGGCCTTGGTGCTTTTGGTCTTAGTGGCTCTATTGACTTCACTTCTTCTCAAGGAAGTATTATCACTGGAAATATTAGCACTTCGGCTGTCAATGGTAGTGGAGGTTCTATTAATTTCACTTCTCAAGGAGATATCATAAGTGACAGACTTGGCACTAGCACTAATGTTGGTGATGGTGGAAATGTAAACTTAACTGCCCAAGGAAATATTTCCATTCTTGGTCTTGGCATTTTCACAACTGTTAATACTATTGGAGATAGTGGTGCAGTAACTCTTCGTTCTCAAGGAAATATATTAGTTGGCAATAACATCACAACCAGTAATGCTAATCAAGGAAATAGTGGAGCCATTAATCTCAATGCCATAGGAAATATTACTACTGGGGGCATTAACAGTAGTTCCACGAATAGCAATGGGGGAGCCATTAATCTTAATTCCCAAGGAGATATTACCACTGGCATTATTGGTGCCGCTACTAATACTGGTAATGGTGGCTCTATCAACTTTACTACTCTTCAAGGAAATATTACCACTGGATCTATTGGTACCGCAGCCGTCACTGGCAATGGCGGAGCCGTTAACTTTACTGCCCCCGGCAATATTATTACTGGAGGTGTTGCAACTAATGTCACCGGCGCTGGTGATGGCGGGGCTATTAGCTTGACTTCTCAAAGTAGTATTGTCACCAATGACATTACTACTGCTAGTGCTGCGGGGAGTGGAGGATTGTTGATCCTCAATGCCCCTAATGGCAGTATTGTTGCTAATTCGATCCGCTCTCAAGGGACAAATCTGGGTAATAGAAGTGGAGCGATTATTATCAATGCAGGGAATCTATTCCGAGTACCTACTCTGTTCGGTGGTCTGTGTGGTGCTGGTACTAGCATCTGTAGTGGTGGACTAGGTGGTGCTGGTGATGGTGCAGTAAATATTCGCCATGGTGGTGGGTTAGGGACACCTTTTACTGTTGGTAATGCAACTATTAATGGCACAGCCGGAGCAATTAATGCTGGGGCAGGAAATATCCCGATTACCTTCAATGTCCCCCCCGGTACTTACGAGACTGGGAACATCAACATTATCACCCAAGGTCCTCCTCCTCCTATTTCCCTTGATCTACTCTTGCTGCTTCTCAACCCCACTCCACCTGCAACGCCGCCTCCAGCGATCGTAGGAGCAGAACCAGAGCCAGAACCTGTAGCAGTAAACCTGCCCAGCCCATCTCCCATCCCAATTCCCCTGCCTAGCCCATCTCCAACTCCTCTGCCCCTACCAACCCCGATTCCCATACCAACTCCCAGCCCATTACCAATTCCTAGCCCAACTCCTATCCCAGACCCACCTCTGCGGACTACTCTGACCGGGGGTAATACCAATCCTCCTCTACCTCCCATAGTTTCAGAACCTCTCTCTGGCAGCCTGACTCTAATTACCAATCCCTCCAGTGCAGAAATATCACCGAAGCTAGTTAGCTTAGAACAATCTTTTCAAAACGAATTTCAACAATATCTAGGTATAACTCCTCAGATCAGCTCCCCTCGGAATACGCAAGAAACCCAAGTTATCCTGAATCAAATCCGGGAGTCAACTGGAATTAAACCCGGATTGATGTATATTTTCTTTACTCCTGCCGAGGGAGCAGATAACTTCAGTGGTGCAAACTTTGTCCGGCAAACTAATCGGATTGCCAAGGATACTGATATCCTCGAAGCTGTGGTTGTGACAGGTACAGGGCAACCCGTGCGAGTTCGTTTACCCGGAGCTACCCGTCGCCAAGTGATTGAGGTTGCCAATAATTTCCGCTCCGAGGTGACGAATTTCCGTAGCTCTCGTGGTTTCCTGATTCCGGCTCAACAAATGTATAAGTGGATTTTGGAGCCGCTGGAGGCAGAACTCCAAAAACAGGGGATTACTAATTTAGTATTTTTGCTAGATTCGGGATTGCGATCGATCCCCCTCGCCGCCATGCATGATGGCAAAGGATTTATCGTCGAGCGCTATAGTGTGGGGTTAATCCCTTCCCTGAATCTCACCCCCCTTGATCACATTCCCCTCCAAGGTTCCCAAGTTTTGGCGATGGGAGCCACTACTTTTGGTAATTCTGGCTTAAGCCCTTTACCGGCTGTTTCTTTAGAATTAAATACCGTCAGTCAGCTATGGCAGGGGTCAGAATTTCTGAACGATCGCTTCACTCTTAATAACCTAATTCAGCAGAGACGAGATACACCATTTCGGATGATTCATCTGGCAACTCATGGAGTCTTCAATCCGGGCGATCGATCCAATTCCTACATTCAACTATGGGATCAGCGCCTTGGCTTAAACCAGCTAGACCAGCTTAATTGGGGAAATCCTCCAGTGGATTTATTAGTTCTCAGTGCCTGTCAAACTGCATTAGGAGATAAGGATGCAGAATTGGGTTTTGCGGGGTTAGCCGTCAGTGCTGGAGTTAGAACTGCTTTAGCTAGTCTATGGCAAGTGAACGATGCGGCAACTTTGGGCTTGATGACTAAGTTCTATCAGCAATTGCAAGTTACTACGACAAAATCTGAGTCTTTACGTCAGGCACAGTTGGCAATGATTCGGGGAGAGGTGCGTTTGGAAGATGGAAATCTGGTGACTGCTGATGGCAGGATTCCTTTAACTGCGGAACTCAAGGAATTAGGCAATCTCCGGCTCAATCATCCTTACTACTGGAGTGCTTTTACCCTGGTGGGCAATCCTTGGTAGAGCGATCGTTAGCTTCATCCTGTGGTCAAATGTATTGCGAATCCAGATTGCAATAGCAGGAGACAAATGTGCATCGATCCAGATTTTCATGCCACTAAAACCGGATGATTAAGCTTCCGCGAGGCATATAAAAGTGATGCTCTCAGATCATCTTCCTCAAGATCAGGCATTTCATCTAGAATTTCTCCTGCGCTTAAACCTGCTGCGAATAAATCTAGCACGTCTGATACCCGGATTCTCATTCCTCGAATACAGGGGCGACCACCGCACTGCCGAGGATTAAATGTAATTCTGGAAAGTAGTTCCGGCATAAGGTAGCTCTTACGATGTTTAGAATCTATTGTGAACTAGATTACTCAAAATTTTAACAAAACAGAATAAGTTAATCAAACTTACTGGCAATTATAGCTAGAGCAACTAGGGGGGCGGTTACTGCTCGAAGGATCCTTTTTCCTAGGGAGACGGGTTGGAAATTATGGACGATCGCTTTAGCATTGCTTCGCAATATCACCCCATCCTTCGCCCCATCATTTCCGGCATTATTACTAAGAAATATCGCCTTCTCTACCTCATGATCAGTAAATCCGCCTTCACAGCCTGTGAGAATGACCACCTCGCCTAGGTCTGGTAAGCGATCGCCCTCTGCTAAGAGATCTGTCAAAAGATCAGCAAAGTTGGGAGCATTCTGGCGGGGAGTGCAAATATATTTGTGCTTCAGGTTAGCCGTTAGGTCTAAACTTTTTTGGAAAGTCAAGGGATCGAGAATTTGGGGGACGATCAGGCGCTCCGATTGTTCGGTGGCTTCTTGGGCGATCGCTCTCCACCGTTGAAGCTTGTTCGGGCTAGGGCGGAGGAGGGTGCGATCGCTAATCACCGGAATTATTCGCCCTGCCCCCAGTTCCGTAGCTTGGTAGACAACTTCATCAAAGCCATTTTTCGGCATTGCCACCATCAGAGTTAGGGCGATCGGTAGTTCATTATTCTCCGTCCAAGGTTGCAAAATCTGTCCCGTTATCTCCCCATCAATAGCCACCAGCCAACCTGTTCCCCGACCATCCAAAACAATTACCTGATCCCCAGCTTGGAGGCGGAGGACTCGATGGAGGTAATGTTGTTGGGGTTTGGTGAAGGTGATTAGCTGGTCTTGCCTTTGGGCGGGATCAATAACTAGGCGCTGGGGCATAGAGCTAAGATAGGGTTTTCAGATAAGCCTCGATCGCTTGGGCAGCCAATTGGTTCATGGGTTTGCCTTGGGCAGTGGCGGCAGTTTTCAGGGCTTGATAGAGATCATCATCTAAGCCGACTCGATAGCGATTCTTCTTGGCAGAACTCTGGGTAGGTTGATTCTCTTGGCTAATAGCAGCTTGGTATTGATCACTGAACTGCTGTAGAGATTCAAAACCCACGCGATCGCAGAAATCCCCAAAACTCTCGGCTTTCTTGCGAGACTTCTTGAAATACACAAACATTGGCTCTAGGAAACTCTCCAATTCGGCGATCGGCATTCTTTCCGTAAAGGGTCGCGCCAATCGGGTTTGATGGGGAGAGCCACCGAGCCAGACTTGATAAGCTTCGGGAAAACTGCCCACAAAGCCTAGTTCTGCCATGTAGGGACGGGCGCAACCGTTGGGGCAACCAGTCATGCGGATCACGATCGGTTCTTGAGCCAAGCCAACTTTGGTTAAAACCTGGTTGATGCGATCGAGGATACTGGGGATTACCCGTTCTGATTCCGTAATCGCCAAACCACAGGTGGGCAGGGCGGGGCAAGCCATAGAATACCGATAGAGGGGATCGATCTTGACGGGATTGATTTGCACTCCGTAGCGATCGCAAATAGCCGTAATCTCTGCTTGATGTTGGGGATCAATGTCATAGAAGAGCAAACTCTGGCTGGGGGTTAAACGCATGGGCAGTTGGAACTTTTGGACAATTTCCCGGAGGGCTGTCCGCAGTTGCCAAGCCCCGGCATCCTTGACTCGACCGTTATCAATGGAAATGCCCAAGAATAGCTTGCCGTCTCCCTGCTCTTGCCAACCGAGGTAGTCTAGATACTTAAACTCCGGCAACTTCTTCTGGGGAGCTATGGGTTTGCCAAAATAGCTTTCTACCTGAGTGCGGAATTTTTCCACGCCCCAATCATTGATCAGATACTTCATTCGAGCATGACGGCGGCTGACGCGATCGCCATAATCTCGTTGAGTGGCGACGATCGCCTTGACAAAGTTATAGATATCATCTTTTTCCACATAGCCAATAGGATCAGCAGCTCTAGCAAAGGTTTCTTCCTTGTTATGAGTCCTGCCTAAACCGCCCCCTGCAAAGATATTAAACCCCTGCAACTCGCCTTTTTTGTTGGTAATCACCACAGCGGTTAAATCTTGGGTGAACAAATCCACCGAGTTATCTCCCGGCACAGTCACCGCACACTTAAACTTCCGGGGCATATATTGGGTGCCGTAGATCGGCTCTTCTCCTTCATGGAGAATTGTTCCATTGCCATTGCTTTGCCGTGCTGCCTTCACCTCTGGAGCTTCTTCGGCAGTGATCGCCATTTCTCCATCTAGCCAAATTTCGTAGTATGCCCCAGTTTTCGGGGTCAGCAGGTCGGCAATATTCTCGGCGTATTCCCAAGCCAGTTGGTATTCGGGACGGTTGCGGTAGGGAACTGGGGGAGCCATGATATTCCGGTTCAAGTCGCCACAAGCACCTAGGGTAGACCCCATATTTTTGACGATGGTAGCGATCGCAGCCTTGAGATTTTTCTTGAGAATGCCATGAATCTGGAAACCTTGGCGTGTTGTCACCCGGAGGGTTTCGTTGCCATACTCTGAGGCGAGGCGATCGAGGGCGAGGTATAACTGAGGGGGAATAAAGCCGCCGGGGTTGCGAGTCCGCAGCATAAATTGGTAATCCTTCTCCTGCCCCTTGATCCGGTTATCCCGGTTATCTTGCTGGTAGGAGCCATGAAACTTAAGAATCTGAATCGCATCTTCGCTGAAGTGGGTGGTATCTTGGAGCAGTTCGGTAGCTACAGGCTCCCGTAAATAATTACTCCGTTCTTTAATTCCTTCTACCTTAGAACGCTTGCTGGCTATAGAACTCATTGCTGTTAATATTTATGATTTAGATTAGTTATTTATAGAACTTACAAGGGGAACCCCTTCTGCAAACTACGGTAAGTCGATGGTGCTTCTGTAAATTTGGGTAATTTCTATACTAACGCTGTTAGCTGTACTAATAGGCAATTGCTTATAAAGTTTTTAGAGGCAATCCTAAATAAGTTGAGAACGTCTCCCCCTGAGAGAGACGTTCTCAACCCTCTGTGTTTAAAATATAGATTTGGAATCGCTATAAAAACCTTGACACAAAGACTAGTTGAGCAATTCAAACTGTAAGTATTGCCATAGCTTAACTAGAAGCTTAACCATAGGAGACGGTTATAAGTATTGGGGGCAGCAAAAGTGACAACATGAAGATAAAATTAACGAAGTTTACTATGACCACTTTTTGTATAGGCAATAGCTATAAATCTTATGGACTTCGCTACTCTTGTTGCCCAGCTAAATTCGGGAACGATCTTGCCAGAGGGCATTGTGATCATTACCCTGCTATTAGTTTTGTGTATTGATTTGATTTCTGGACGATCGGCAACCCGGGGACTGCCCTACGTAGCGATCGGTGGCTTGCTCAGCGCCTTGGTAGTTCTCTATGCTGAGTGGGATATTACCAATCCCATTGGTTTCTTGGGGGCATTCAACAGCGATGCCCTGAGTGTAGCTTTTCGGGCGATCGTGGTTCTCTCCACCATCACGACAATTTTGATGTCTATTCGCTACGTGGAGCAAACTGGGTCTTCCTTAGTGGAGTTTATTGCTATTCTCCTTACGGCGACGATCGGCGGGATGTTCCTGTCTGGAGCTGATGAATTGGTGACGATTTTCATCTCCCTAGAAACCTTGAGTATTTCTTCTTATCTGTTGACGGGCTACATGAAGCGAGATTCTCGCTCTAACGAAGCAGCCTTGAAGTATCTATTAATTGGAGCTTCCAGTTCGGCAATTTTCCTCTACGGTCTGTCTCTCCTCTACGGTCTATCTGGTGGAAAAACTAATCTCGGCGAAATTGCGGCGGGTCTAGCAGCTAATAGTGATGGTGCTGATCTGGGCTTATTGGTTTCGTTAGTGTTTATCATTGCTGGGATTGCCTTCAAGATTTCGGCGGTGCCTTTCCATCAATGGACTCCCGATGTTTATGAGGGTTCCCCCACCCCAGTAGTCGCGTTCCTTTCTGTAGGTTCCAAGGCGGCAGGTTTTGCCCTAGCGATCCGACTGTTGGTGACGGCTTTCCCCAGTGTCACGGAGCAGTGGCATTTGGTCTTTACCACCCTCGCTATTCTCAGTATGGTTCTAGGTAATGTGGTGGCATTGACCCAAACTAGCATGAAACGGCTGTTGGCTTATTCCTCGATCGCCCAAGCTGGGTTTGTGATGATTGGTCTGATTACTGGCACTGAGGCGGGTTATGCCAGTATGATTTTCTACCTGTTGGTTTATCTATTCATGAACCTCGGCGGTTTTACCTGCATCATTCTCTTTAGCATCAGAACTGGTACAGACAAGATCAGCGACTACGCTGGCTTATATCAAAAAGACCCTCTGTTAACCCTTGGCTTAAGCATTTGCTTGTTGTCCCTAGGTGGGATTCCTCCCCTAGCTGGGTTCTTTGGGAAGATTTATCTATTCTGGGCTGGTTGGCAAGCGGGCTTGTATGCCCTCGTCCTAATTGGTCTAATTACTAGCGTTATCTCTATCTACTACTACATCCGGGTTGTGAAAATGATGGTGGTCAAGGAACCCCAAGAAATGTCGGATGCGGTGAAGAACTATCCGCCCATTACTTGGACTTTGCCCGGTCTACGCCCTCTCCAAGTGAGCTTGATCGTGGCAGTGATCGCGACTTCGATCGCTGGGATTTTGTCTAACCCCCTATTCAACATGGCGGATCAGGCTGTGGTCAAAACCGCTATGCTCAAATCCTCTTTGGCTAGTACTACTCCATCTCTTAACAAAGCTGTAGCTGTAACTAAGGCTCCAATACTTGCAGATTAACTAGGAATCGTGTAGGGAAATATGACTGATTACTTCAATCATGGTTATGCCTTAATTGTTGGGGTGGGTGAAACAATAGAACCCGGATGGTCATTACCTGCAACAGTCAGAGATGCCCAAGCCCTCAAATCTGTTCTCACCGACCCCAATTTTTGTGCCTATCCTGATAATCTCGATCATGTCCGGTTGTTGCACGATCGGGGCGCAACCCGTGGTGCTATTTTAGACGGATTAAAATGGCTGAAAGAGAAAGCGGCAGCAGATCCGGAAGCCACCATTATTCTTTACTATTCTGGGCATGGAATAATTAACTCTGAACAAACCTACTATCTGATTCCCGTTAGTGTCATTATTTATTCGCCACTAATAAATAATAGGGGAAAGTAAGGAGGATAAAGCGATCCAAGCAACCTCCAATGAACATAGCAGCACGAGAACAACAAATACTACGAGTCAAAGCCACAAGTTTTCAACCAGAACTGGATG
>CALRPI020000007.1:0-97337 GCA_943370025.1 Phormidium lacuna HE10JO
ACGAGACAAAAAAACGAGGGTAGGAGTCAAGACCAAACGTCTCAAGGCTGGCTGGGACGACAACTATCTGAAGGATGTTCTTAGCTCCTTGAATATACTTACTGTCTAGGTTGTGCTTATTGTTACGAAACGTATGCGTTTGCCCTAAAGCTTAATGGTTGACCCTTGCGATCGCCCCCCATCAGCCCTATACTGGAAAGTTGCGACTAAATGCGACTAAATATGAAAACTGACTAAAATCATGGCTAAACGTATTCAATTAATTCTCAATCAAGATGTCCCCAAGCTAGGCAAGCTGGGCGATATCGTGGAAGTGGCTCCCGGTTATGCTCGTAATTACCTAGTGCCCAAAAATATTGCCCTCCGCAGCACCCCCGGACTCCTCCGCCAAGCCGAAGTCCGCAAGGAAAAAGAAAGACAGCGCCTCTTAGAACTCAAAAAAGTCGCCGAAACCCAAAAAGCAACCCTCGAAAAAGTCACTAGCTTTACGATCACTAAGCAAGTGGGCGAAAATGAATCTATCTTTGGGACTGTAACGGCTCCTGAACTAGTGACTCTGATCAAAGATGTCACCGGGCTAGAGATCGATCGTCGGGATGTGGAAATTCCTGATATCAACAAACTAGGTACCTATCCTGTAGAAATCAAACTCCACCACGAAGTTACCGCCACTATCAACTTAGTAGTAGCTGCCTAACTTAGGATCATGCAAGATCAAGTAATTTATCTATAGAGGCACGGCACAGCCGTGTCTTACTTTTTAATTAGGCAGAAAACCTAGTTTATAAATCTAATTTCCAAACTTAACCTATTTACGGAAAACTGCTGTCACAATAGTAGTAATCGTGGCAGTTGCCAAAAGACCAAAAGCCAAATTCACTACCCACTGGGAGGCTTGTTGGTAGGCAGTAAAGCGGATATTTAATTCTTTTGATTCTTGGGCGTATCTCTCAGATTCTTGGGCGCGTCTTTCTGATTCTTGAGTAAGTTTCTCGATCGCTAGGGAATTCCGATCAGTCGTTTGAGAGTTTCGTTCAACCAGCTCTGCTAATCTGTCTAGCCTCTCATCGATCGCATGGGAATTACGCTCAGTTAATTCTGCCCATCTATCTAACCTCTCATCAGTCCATTGTTCTACTGCCATATAACTTCCTCCCGTTGTGTATATTATAAACCAAACCTATGAGTGTTAATAACTTACCACCTCAAAATATTGAAGCCGAAGAGAGTATTTTAGGAGGGATTTTATTAGATCCAGAAGCGATCGGTCGAGTGGCTGATTTGTTAGTTCCTGAAGCACTTTATATTCCTGCCCATCGAGATATTTATAAGGCAGCTTTAGCCTTACACCGCCAGGGCAAACCGACGGATTTGATGAGTGTGACTAGTTGGCTTTATGACCATGAAATACTAGATAAAATCGGTGGTCAAAGTAAATTAGCTCAACTAGTCGATCGTACTGTTAGTGCCGTAAATATTGATCGCTATGCCAATTTAGTCATTGAAAAAAGCTTGAGACGACAATTAATTAAAGCAGGCAATGAAATTATTGAATTAGGCTATGAAAATTCCCTCGAACTAGAAGCTGTCTTTGATCAATCAGAACAAAAAATCTTCGGCATCACCCAAGATCGTCCCCAAGATGGCTTGATTTCTATTTCTAAAACCCTAGAGCAAACTTTCCAAGATATCGAGACTCGCCACGGTGGGCAGGCTCTGCCGGGATTGCTATCGGGGTTTTATGATCTAGATGCCATGACTAGCGGTTTTCAGCGATCGGACTTTATTGTCTTGGCTGGTCGTCCTTCTATGGGAAAAACCGCTTTGGCAATTTCCATTGCCCGGAGTATTGCCGGACAGTATGACCTGCCGGTGGTGGTATTTAGTTTGGAAATGTCGCGGGAACAATTGGTGCAGAGAATGTTAGCCAGCGAGGCGGGAATTGAGAGTAATTATCTCAGAGCCGGGAGAATCGCCCAAAATCAGTGGGAGGCGTTGAATAATGCACTGGGAATCCTCTCAGGCGTGCCGATTTTTATTGATGATACGGCGAGTATGAATGTGATGCAAATGCGATCGCAAACTCGCCGCCTCCAAGCAGAACAAGGGGGGAAATTAGGCTTGATTTTGATTGATTATTTGCAACTAATGGAAGGTAATGGTAGTGACAATCGGGTGCAGGAAATATCGAAAATTACCCGGAGTTTAAAAGGTTTGGCACGGGAACTAAATGTGCCAGTCATTGCCCTTTCTCAGTTGAGTAGAAGTGTGGAGGCTCGGACGAATAAGCGCCCAATGATGTCAGATTTGCGGGAGTCTGGTTGTTTGGCGGGAGATAGTTTAGTTACCTTAGCTGATAGTGGTTTAGAAGTACCAATTCAAGAATTAGTGGGGAAATCTGGGTTTGCAGTTTGGGGGTTAAATACTACAACCGGGCAACAGGAGAGATCGATCGCCACTAATGCTTTTTGTACAGGTATTAAGCCAGTTTGGGAGATGACTACGAATCGAGGAAACTCTATCAAAGCTACGGCCAATCATAAGTTTTATACTTTAGCTGGATGGAAGCGTTTAGATGAGTTAGTAATTGGCGATCGGATTGCTATGCCTAGATCTATTCCTAGTCCAGTAAACCAAACTATGAGTAATGCAGAATTAGCCTTACTAGGTCATCTTATTGGTGATGGTTGTACTTTGCCACGGCATTCTATTCAGTACACGACGAGAGAATTAGATTTGGCAGAATTAGTGGCAGGTTTAGCTAAGGAAGTCTTTGGTGATCAAATTAGCCCCCGGATAAAATCAGAGCGAGACTGGTATCAAGTCTATTTAACCGCCAACTATCACCTCACTCATAGGGTGAAAAATCCCATTACTAAATGGTTGGAAATTTTAGAAGTTTTTGGCTTACGTTCCTACGAGAAATTTATTCCGAGCCTGGTTTTTAGCCAGCCAAAGGAAGCGATCGCTCTCTTCCTGCGCCATCTCTGGGCAACCGATGGGTGTATTCGTACAAGTAAAAATAATTGCCATTATCCAAGTGTCTACTATGCTTCTAGCAGTAAAAAATTATCACAAGGAGTGCAGTCTTTATTACTTCGGTTGGGTATCAATGCTCAACTAAAAGTTGTTTCTCAGGGAAAGAAAGGACGTGAGCAATACCAAGTATGGGTGGGAGGTAAACTAGATCTAGAGCAATTTACTAATTTTGTTGGTGCAGTTGGTAATTATAAGCAGGAAAGTTTACGTCTGCTCAAACTATATCTTGAAAATTCTGGGCAGGGAAATACAAACCGAGACTTGATCCCTAATGAGATTTGGCGAACCCAAGTTAGTTTGGCTAGAGAAAATATAGGTTTAACAACTAGACAAATGCAAGACCGTTTAGGGATCAGCTATTGCGGCACAAGTTTGTATAAAAATGATATTGGTCGAGAAAGAGCATATCGGTTAGGTACTATTCTAGAATCTCAAGAAATCATAAATCTAGCTGTTAGTAATATTTATTGGGATACGATCAAGAAAATTGATTTTGTTGGTCAAGAAATGGTATATGATTTAACCATAGAAAAAAACGAAAACTTTGCTGTAGAAGGATTCTATGCTCATAATAGCATCGAACAAGATGCCGATGTAGTGATTATGTTATATAGGGATGAGTACTACAATCCCGATTCACCCGATCGAGGCATCGCCGAAATTTGCATCACTAAACATCGAAATGGTCCCACAGGAGTAGTCAAGCTATTATTTGATCCCCAATTCACCCGCTTCCGCAACATTGCCACCCCCGGTCGCTAACAAGCAAAATGGGGATTACTCAACAAGATTTAGCTTCACCATGAAAAATCCATCCATATTTTGTTGATGGGGCAGAATTTCAATCCATTGTTCAGGATTGGCAAAGGGCGAAACGATTTGATTTTTTGCGACAGGGACGATCTGCCAATTAGGATGGTTGGTGAGGAAATCTTTAATTACTAACTGATTCTCTAGGGGATTGAGAGTGCAGGTAGCATAGACCAATTCTCCTCCCGGACGCACCCAAGTGGCGGCACTGGCGAGAATTTCCTGCTGGGTTTGGTTGAGCTTGCTGATGCGATCGAGGTTTTGCCGCCAACGAATATCTGGGTGACGATGTAGGGTTCCCAATCCAGAGCAGGGGGCATCCACCAAAACCTTATCGGCAATCCCGACAAATTCTGGGAAATCTCGACTATCCCCCGATTGAATTTGGATCGATTGTAGTTGCAATCTGGCGCAATTTTGTTGGAGTTGCAGCAGGCGCTTGGGGCGATCGCACGCCCAGATTTCCCCCTGATCCTGCATTAGCTCTGCCATGTGGGTAGTTTTGCCCCCCGGTGCGGCGCAGGCATCAATCACCACCTGCCCCGGCTGGGGGTCTAGGAAATGGGTAACTAGCTGGGCGCTGGCATCTTGGATTGTCCACCATCCCTGAGTAAATCCCGGCAACTGAGCAATGCTGCCGGTGCTGCCTTGAATCCGTAATCCTTGGGGCAGGTGGGGAATGGGTGCTGCCGTAATGCCGACTTCTGTAAAGGCGGTGACGACCTGTTCCAAGTTAGTTTTTAGGGGATTAACCCTCAGGTCTAGACTGGGGGTTTGATTGAACCAATGGCAAAGTTCCGTCGTTGCTGCCTGTCCATAGTTGGCTTGCCATAGTTCTATAATCCAGTCGGGGAAGCTCTCGGAGATGCCTAAATACTCTGGTGTAGTAATTTGATCTCGATCGCTCCCTGACTCCCCCGGAAACTCCACCCCAGTCCGCAGATATTGCCGCAATAAACCATTAACAAAACTCGCCAGACCTTGCAAACCATTCTCTTTGGCGAGTTGAACTGTGGTATTCACTGCTGCGGAATCAGGGATTTGTGCCAGATACCGCAGTTGATATAAGCCTAGATGGAGAATCAATCGCAAGTCTGGGGGTTGCTTATGGGCGGGCTTCTTTGCCAGTCGATCGATGATGAAATCTAGCGATCGCTGACGGCGCACACAACCATAAACTAGCTCGGTGAGCAATCTGCGATCGACACTACTTAGTTCACTACCCCGCAGTTGTTGATCGATCGCCACATCGGTGAAGAGTTTTTGGCGATCGATTAGTTTCAGAGCCGCAAAGGCTATTTGTCTAGCATTAGTCACTTAATTAGCCACTTCTGCCATTTCAATCACCCGACTATCCAAATCCTTCACCAGAAAATTCAGGGGCTTATCGCGGCGGACTTTATATTTGAGGCGGCGGGCTTGCACCCGGAGCAATAGCTGTTGCAAGCAATCCCGATCAAAACACACATGACGTTGTTGATCCTTATTGCCCAAGGTTGCCCCCGCCACTACATGGAGTTGGGTATTTTTCTTTAGTTGATACCACAGCCCTTCCGTACCAGTAAACTTACTAGCAGTTGCCGATCGCCCCAAAGAAGACCCCATATACATCGGGTCGATCGCCACCGCCCCAATGGTTTGTTCATAGTTGTAGTAGTAATGCAAAGGTACTTCCGCCACGGATAGTTCTAGCAAGCCCTCATAGAAATCACGGGCTATCTTGAGGTCAGAAACCATCACAGTATGCACCTTCGGCGCACTGGTCAGAAACATCCACATAGCTCCTGCGTAGGCAGCCAGCAGCATCACCATAATTCCTTGGGTAGATAGTAAGCCATCTAGGGGCAATTCTGGGAAAAAAGCACTAAAGATCAGGTTTTGGATAGGTATAGAGTCCATGCTAATTGAGAGTAATTATTAATAAAGGCAACTAAATAGTTCAAAATGTGGGTAAAATTAGCTTAACAGGGGTTAGGAAATCCTAGCTTAATTTTAACTTAACGATCGCAAATTGGTTTTGCGTCCCAATCTACCCATCATCTACAAGATTAAAGATGTCCCCTGCGGCATATTTTTAACCTCAAAAATCACTACCTTTTTAGGATTACTACCCATGATGAAAGACCTTAATCTGGAAAAAACCATTGACATCCTCAAATCAATTATGGAATTTGAACTAGCAGGCGTTGTTCGCTACACCCACTACGCCTTGATGGTGACAGGACCGAACCGGATTCCCATTGTCGATTTCTTCAAAGCCCAGGCAACAGAATCTCTACTCCATGCCCAACAAGTAGGCGAAATCCTCACCGGACTAGAAGGACACCCCACCCAAAAAATCGCCCCGATCGAAGAAAGCTATCAACATTCCGTACGAGATATTTTGGAAGAAAGTTTAAACCACGAAAAAGTAGCCTTAGAACTCTACAAGGATTTACTACATGTTGTAGAAGATGCCAGTGTTTATTTAGAAGAGTTTGCCCGGACAATGATTGGGCAAGAAGAGCTGCATAATTTAGAAATCAAAAAAATGCTCCGGGACTTTAGCTAATACCAATAGGACTTCCGCATTCGGAAGTTTGTGCGGACTTCGACGACCCTCAGCCCGCACAAACTTCCAAAACCCTAAATAATTTGTTTGCAGTGAGTAAGTCCTAACCAAATCAAAAAAATAGTGAAACCCTTGTTTTGATTTACAGCAGTTTGAGATTGGGTGGCTACAGCCACCCAATCTCAAACCCAATATTGATAAGACTTTCAATATTTGTGGCGTGTCTCATTTGAACGCAAAGTGCTGTAAATCCTTGAGTAGAAAATTCTCAGCAGAAAAAATATCTATGAACTTGACTACAGCATTGCCAACTTTTGTGATCACTCTGCGGGAGGGATTTGAAGCAACTCTGGTGGTAGGAATTGTCCTCGCTTGTCTGAATAAAGCCGGACAAGCCCACTTGAATAGGTGGGTGTATGGGGGTGCGATCGCCGGAGTTTTCACCAGCCTCATGCTGGGATTAATCCTAGGTTTAGGAATGCAGCAACTAGGGAATTTAGATGGGCAGATGATCCCAGTGATTCAAGAAGTTCTGGCGGGATTTTTTACCCTCGGCGCAATTATTCTTCTGAGTTGGATGCTTTTTTGGATGACCAAACAGGCAGCTTCGCTGAAAAGTGAAGTGCAAACGGCAGTGGCTGCTGCCCTCGAAGATCCCAGCACTGGCAGAGGAGTTTTTACGATCGCTTTCCTGGCTGTGACCAGAGAAGGCTTTGAGACTGTCTTATTTTTGTTGACCCAGTTTGGATCAGGTTATGCCCCGGTGGTAGGGGCGATCGCGGGTTTATTGCTGGCAATATTACTGGGAGTATTGCTATTTCAATGGGGAATTAAAATTAATATCCAGCAATTCTTTCAAGTTATGGGGGTGTTTTTGCTCTTAATTGTGGCTGGTCTAGTCGTTAGTAGTTGCCATGCTTTTGATGAAGCCGCCGCAGCTTTAGCAACAATCGATCCAAATTATCAACACCTATGTTTTAGTCCAGATTCTTGTATTTTAGGCAGACAAATTTGGGATTTATCGAATTCCTTGCCGGACAAACAACTACCGGGTATTCTGCTGAAATCTCTCTTTGGCTATCGAGATCATCTCTATCTTGTCCAATTCTTAGGTTATATTTTATTTCTGGGCAGTGCCTTAACTATCTATTTTTCAGCATTAAATAAACCAGTCGCTATGAATAGCCATAACCAGTGATCCTGCCTTGGATAACCATCAATACTTCCTTTCAGAATTGCTTAAGATTTGGCTTAGGATTGTCTATAGCGATCCTAGATAATCACACACCCACCTTCGGCGGGTGTGTGATTATCTACCACTAGCAATTTGACCTAGTAAATGGCTTAGGATTGTCTAGGCGTGATATAGCAATCCTAAATAGGTTGAGAACGGCTCCCCCTCCGGGGGAGCCGTTCTCAACCCTCTGAAATTCTAAATTCATTTAGGATCGCTATATTAAATATTTATTTTTACAGGATGAGGTAGTTCCAATGCCAGATATCGTTGATATTGCAGTGGGGGCGGGTTCCTTTGAAACCCTAGTCACCGCAGTCAAATTAGCTAATTTAGTCGATGCCCTAAAAAGTCCGGGACCTTTTACAGTCTTTGCCCCCAATGATGATGCCTTTGGCAAATTACCCCCCGGCACGGTAGCCTCTCTGGTGAAAAGCATCCCCCAACTAGCAAGAATTTTGACTTTCCATGTAGTTTCCGGTAAATATACTCAAGCAGACTTGGCTAAGTTAGGAGTGGTTACTTCCCTAGAAGGTTCACCGATTCCCATTGATTGCTCTGACGGGGTTTTTGAGGTGAAGAATTCTACAGTCCTAGCAGCGGATATTGAGGCAGATAATGGAATTATTCATGTGATCGATCGCGTCATGCTCATGGGCTAGGAAATCTGTGTGGAAGGTTGTACTGGGCGGAGCGCAGTACAACCTTAATCCTGCTAAAAAGATTGCCCTGTTTTTTGAGAGATAAAATTCATGATTTTTTGGTAGCTCTCTGGATCACCTTGGGGAGTAATGATGATCGGTACAGAGCTTTCTGGGAGCCAGAAGGTCAACTTGCCGTTGGGAGATTGACAAAAAGTGCTGATGCGATCGAGGTCTATCAGGTATTCATTGCGATCGTAAGAAATCTTTAGCCAGTTGCCCATAGAAAGGTTTAAGTTGATTTCCGCTATGTAATCCCAAATTCTCTGATAACTATTCGGGTCACTTTGACGACTGATAATCACCGGACTTGAGCTATTGGGTAGCCAAAAAGTAATCTTCTTATCAGCATTGTAGCTAAAAGCTCCTAGACTTTCTAAATCTACCAAATATTCATTCCGCTCATAGTTAACCTTAGCCCAATAAACCACAAACTAATTCCTCCCAGCTTATTGTTTCTAGTAAATGATTGCACTCGCCTGCGGCAAGTACAATCATTTACGCTCGGATAGCTTTACGACACTTCTACAGGAAGATTTTCTTGACTGTGATAAATGCTCTGGTGTCCATCTTGAATCGGGGTCACCCCCAGCAATGGCGCCGCTAGATGGGAAAAATTCTCCCAAGAGGCTTTGACAAAACCTTGAAACAGAGGATGGGAAGTGCTAGGACGGGAGCTAAACTCTGGATGGAATTGACTAGCCACAAAGAAAGGGTGATCGGGCAATTCAATCATTTCCACCAATCTGCCATCCGGGGAAGTACCGCTAATGACATAACCACTTTCTAGGAACAAATTCCGGTAAGCATTATTAAACTCATAGCGATGGCGATGGCGCTCATAGACGACTTCTGCTTGGTATAAGTTCGCTGTCAGAGTATTGGGGGTAAGGCGGCAGGGATATAATCCGAGACGCATGGTTCCCCCTAGGTCTACCACGTCTTGCTGTTCCGGTAGGAGGTTAATGACTGGGTTGGTTGCTTCTGGGTCAAATTCAGAACTATTGGCATTTTCTAAATTAACCACGTGCCGTGCCCATTCAATCACGGCACACTGCATCCCCAAGCACAAACCAAGGAAGGGAATTTTTTGTTCTCTGGCGTATTTGATGGCGGAGATTTTGCCATCGATGCCACGAATGCCAAAACCACCGGGAATAATAATCCCATGAATATCCTGTAGGTAGGCGGCGGCTCCTTTGATTTCAATATCTTCAGAGTTGATCCAACGGATATTTACTTGGATATCTTGGGCGATCGCGGCATGGCGGACAGCCTCCACCACCGAGAGGTAGGCATCATTGAGACGGACGTATTTACCAACGATCGCAATTTCGATAGTTTCTCTGGGGGTGTAGAGGCGTTGGACAAGGGTTTGCCATTGGGTCAAGTTGGGAACCCGTTGTTCCATGTGCAGCAAATCTAGGACTTGGTGTGCCAAGCCTTCCTGTTCCATAATTAAGGGGACTTCGTAGATACTGGCAGCATCCTGAGCAGTAATCACACTCTCTACTGGAACATCACAAAATTCGGAAAGTTTTTCCTTCAGACCTTGGGGAATGGGGCGATCGCTCCGACAAACCAAAATATCTGGCTGAATGCCAATCGATCGTAGTTCCTTCACCGAATGTTGAGTGGGCTTGGTTTTCATCTCCCCCGCCGCCGGAATCCAAGGAATCAGCGTCACATGGAGATAGACGACATTTTTTCTGCCCACATCTTTGCGAAACTGGCGAATCGCTTCCAAAATTGGTAGAGATTCAATATCCCCCACAGTGCCTCCCACTTCGATCAGCACCACATCAGGATGGGTATTTCTGGCAACCCGATGGATCCGCTCTTTAACCTCGTTGGTAATGTGGGGAATAACTTGCACCGTGCCCCCGTGGTAGTCGCCTCGGCGTTCTTTGTTTAAGACAGCCTGATAGACAGAACCAATGGTGACACTATTGAGGCGAGACATGGCGGTATCGGTGAAGCGCTCGTAATGCCCCAAGTCTAAGTCGGTTTCTGCACCATCGGCGGTGACAAATACTTCCCCATGCTGAAAGGGACTCATGGTTCCGGGGTCTACGTTGATGTAGGGATCAAACTTGAGAATAGATACGGAGTAGTCCCGTGATTTGAGTAATCTTCCTAGGCTGGCAGCAACAATCCCTTTGCCAATGCTGGATACTACGCCACCGGTTACAAATACAAACTTAGTCATAGCCCTTTCATCACCCTAAATTATTTCATTACCCTAGTTTAATTACGCCTTTTTCTAGCTACCATAATTAATGGCTCTGCGCCAGACATTTGCTATTATAGTCACCCTTTGGAGTTTATATGGCAGTCCTAAATCATTTGCTAACACTTGCCAAATCAATCTGCTGCTGACAGATGGTTTCACCTGCCTTCGGTGAGTGGAACCATCAAGGACTGTCATAAATAACAATCTTCAATGAATTATTATGGGCTACGACTCCGCCCAACCTCTAATTTAATGATGACAATTTAACGATCGCAATTTACCGCAGTTTGAGAGTGGGCTTCGACGACCCTCAGCCCACTCTCAAACCCAACATTGATAGGACTTTCAATATTTATTGTGTGTCTCATTTGAACCCAAAGCACTGTAACGACCGCTGAGGATGATCGAGGCATTTTTATATCGGATCGAGTCTAGAGACATATATCTAGAGCCGAGAGTCTTGTTTTTGTAGTGGCAGTTTGAGACACCAAAAACTATTGCAATATCTTATTGTTACTTTGTATGGCTAATTATATATGGATAATAAAACTTATCTAGAGAAAGGAAATCATTACTATCATCAACAGGAATATTTGTTGGCGCTACAATGTTATGAGCAAGTTGATCAAAGGGATAGCATATTTTATTACTATCTTGGGGATACTTATCAAAAACTAGGTAACTATGAGCTAGCGATCGCATCCTATCAAGAAGGGATAAACAACAACCCAGATAGCGATTTTCTCTATTCAGAATTAATCTGGACTTTACATATTTGTGGATACACCGAAGAATCTAGATTAATCGCTCAGTATGCTCAGGTTTTATTCTCTCAGTCGGGGAAGTTACAGTGGGAGAGTGGATTACTACTGCCAGTGATTTATGAGTCAGTGGTAGAGATTGATTTTTATCGCGATCGCTTTACTAAAAATCTAGATGATCTGATTAATCAAACTAAACTAATTACTCAAGAACAGATCGCCGCAGCTTATCATGGAGTTGCCACCTATACTAACTTTTATCTCCAATACCAAGGTAGAAATGATTTGGAACTACAGGTAAAGTATGGAAATTTCTTGTATCAAGTTATGGCTGCCAAATTTCCCCAGTGGGTTAAGCCATTAACTATCCTACCCATCAACTACTCCTCTTTAGCTATCCCCTCTGGCATTACACCAACCGCATCATCTTTAACAATATCTAAACCAACCAGAAAAATAAAAATAGGCTACGTTTCCCACTTTTTCAAGTGGCATACAGTGTTCCGAGTATTTCATGGATTTTTGGAACAAGCTAATCATCATACTTTCGATATCTACACTTACTATACAGAAACTATAGTTGATAGTTCCACAGAAAAGATAAAATCATTGAGTACCTGTTTTCGGCAAATTCCCCATGACTTATCTGCTCTCTGTCAACAAATAGTTGAGGATCAATTAGATATTTTAGTATTTCTAGATTTGAGCATGAGTCCAATTAGCAATCAAGCCGCTGCCTTGAGATTAGCTCCGATCCAGTGTCTGTTTTGGGGGCATCCTGTTACTTCGGGACTGCCAACGATCGACTACTATCTTTCCAGTGATTTACTAGAACCAAATAATGCCCAAACCCATTACCGAGAAAAATTAATTAAACTACCAAATATTGGCATCTATTTCCCAACTCCAGAACCAATTAAGCTAGTTAAAACTAGGCGAGATTATGGACTAAAAGAGGGAGCGATCGCCTATCTATCTTGTCAGTCTTTATTTAAGTATTTGCCCCAGTACGATTTTGTGTTTCCAGCCATTGCCCAACAGGTGACCAATGCTCAATTTATTTTTGTTGCAGCAGCTAGTTGTACCACACCTTTAGTCACCCAAAAATTCTGCCAGCGACTCCAGAGAGTTTTTGCTGAGTATGGATTAAATTATCAAGATTATTGTCTTTTGCTTCCCGGTCAAGTCTATGCAGATTTCCAGCAATTAAATCTCCTCGCTGATGTGTTTCTTGATAGTTTTGTTTGGTCTGGAGGGATGACTAGTTTAGATGCAATTAATTGCTTGTTGCCGATCGTCACTTGTCCGGGAGAATTAATGCGGGGCAGACAGTCAGCGGGATTTTTACAAAGAATGGGTATCTCGGAAACTATTGCGGCAGATCCAGAGGAATACATTCAAATTGTGGTTCAATTAGGATTAGATCAAAAATACCGACAAGAGATTGTTTGGCGGATGAGTGAACAAAGATATTTGCTCCACAATGACTACGCTTGTGTGGAGGCATTAGAAGATTTTTATCGGCAATCTATTTACAGCACTTTGCGTTCAAATGAGACACGCTATAAATATTGAAAGTCCTATCAATGTTGGGTTTGAGAGTGGGCTTCGACGACCCTCAGCCCACTCTCAAACTGCTGTAACTGGTAATTAAATCGCTGCTTTAATCCAGTCTTGAATGGTGACAACTACTTCTCCGATCGCGATTTCTTGGGATTTCTTTGTAGCCCTGTCCACCACTTCAACTTTCCCCGCTGCCAGCGATCGCCCAGTGACGATCCGGTAGGGAATGCCAATCAGATCTGCATCTTTGAACTTGACTCCCGCCCGTTCGTCGCGATCGTCCCATAAAGTCTCCACCCCGGCTTGGTTGAGTTCGGTATAAAGTTGCTCTGCCACCTGCATTTGGTTGGCATCAGTGATGTTGGGGACACAGATGATCACTTGGTAGGGAGCGATCGCCACGGGCCAAATAATCCCATCCTTATCGTAGGATTGTTCCACTGTTGCCTGAGCCAAACGGGAAACCCCAACACCATAGCAACCCATGAATAGGGGCTTTTCTTCTCCCTGTTCGTTGGTAAATGTTGCCCCCATTGCTTGGGAATACTTGGTTCCCAGTTGGAAGATATGCCCGACTTCAATCCCCCGTGCGGTTTTTAGGAGTTGTTCCGGATTCTTCAGAGAGCGATCGCCCACCTTGGCTTTGCGGAGGTCTAATACTAATTCTGGCAAGGGGAATTGATCTCCCCAGTTTGCCCCAAAGACGTGATAATCGGTTTCATTGGCTCCGGTGACAAAGCTGGTTAGGTCTACGGCAGTGCGATCGACCAACCGCAAAAATTGGGGATAGACTTGCTTCGATTTGGCAATATAGCTATCAGCTAAATCGGGGGCAATGTAGCCCAAGGGTAGGGTTTTCGCTGCCCATTTTGACTGCATTTCGGCGTTGGGAACTTCCAAAGAAATCACGGTTTTTCCGCCGTAGTTAGGTGCCAGATTCGTCAGGGCATTTTGCAGCTTAACTGGGTTCACATCCTGATCGCCCCGGATACTGACGAGGATTAATACCGTCATGCCGTTGTCGTAGGTGACTTGATAGAGGACATTTTTCAGAATATTAGTCGAAGAGCATTTACCAATTTTGGCTAGCTTCTCGATGGTTTCCATCTTGGGGGTGTGGTGCTTGGCGTACTCAGTGAAGGGTGAAGGAACAACCTCGGCTGGTTGAGATCCGGCTTTTTCCAGGTTGGCGGCATAACTGCCATCTTCTGTGTATAGAATCTCATCTTCCCCCGCCTCCGCCAAGATCATAAATTCCTGAGAGCCGGAACCGCCGATCGCCCCAGAATCTGCCTCTACACCCCTAAAATCCACCCCACAACGGCGGAGGATATTTTGGTAAGCTATCGCCATCTGATCGTAGGTTTCCTTGAGGCTAGCTTCATCAACATGAAAGGAGTAGGCATCTTTCATAATAAATTCCCGACCCCGCATCAGCCCAAACCGGGGACGAATCTCATCCCGGAACTTGGTTTGGATTTGGTATAAGGTAGTCGGCAACTGACGATAGGAGAAGATCATCTCCTTGGCGATCGTGGTGATCACTTCTTCATGGGTGGGACCAAGGGCAACTTGCCGATCTTGGCGATCGGTGAAGGCGAACATGATTCCCTCGGCTTGGGTGTAGGTATCCCACCTGCCGGATTCTTTCCAGAGTTCTGAAGGTTGCAGGGCAGGCAAGAGGCATTCTTGGGAGCCGATCGCATTCATTTCTTGGCGGACAATTTCGGAGATTTTTTGCAACACGCGCCACATCAGGGGGAGATAGGCATAGACTCCACTGCCAATTCTGCGAATATAGCCCGATCGCAACAACAATTTATGGCTAGGAATCTCTGCCTCTGCTGGTTCTTCCCGCAGGGTGACAAAAAGCATTTGTGATAGGCGCATGGCTACAACTCTCTAATTGGAAACTAAGTTTAATTATCTCTAGACTATCAGATTTTCAGCCCTGTCCCTTCTAGGTGTGGCTTAGAATCAAAAATCCTCAGTAACAGATACAATTAGGTGATTAATAAGACTTGTAGGGAAAATGCTAAAAGAATTTAATGTCATTATTGAAAAAGATACAGATGGTTACTTTGTCGCCTCAATACCTAGTCTGAAAGGCTGCCACACTCAAGCGAAGTCTCTGAATGTGTTGATGGAGCGTATCCAAGAAGCGGCAGATCTTTGTATAGAATTTGAAGAAGATCAAACTAATTCCTTGACTGCCAGTTAACCAAAGAAGAACTAAGAAATTTACTATAATTCTAAATCTAGAGAGCTTAATAGCGAAAAACTTTTAACTCTAATTAAATTATTTATGCTGTTATGAACGAAAACTCTATGAACGATATTTTGAAGACGAACTGGGAGAAAGTTACTGCTCTTACAGAGGATGGATTTGTCAGAGAAATTATTGCAAAAACTCGCCAAGGTCTACAAAAAATATATGGCGAACAGCTAGATCAAATTATTCTTTTTGGCTCCCAAGCTAGAGGAGATGCTCAACCTGATTCTGATATTGATATTTTAATTGTTCTCAATGGTTATTTTAACTACTCTCAAGAGAGCGATCGCATTAGTATTTTGATTGCCAATTTATGCCTAGAATATAGTGTTTTGATTAGCTGCGCTTTTACTACTAGTGAAAAATTTCAGCACTATAATAATGCTTTCTTTCGCAATATCCGCCGAGAAGGATTGCTAGTATAGAGTATTAGATTCTAAACCTTGGATAAACTAATGACCATAGTTACTCTAGAATTACCCGAAGAAGTTTTCTCAGCCCGTCGTCCAGAGGAGTTTGTGCAGGATATGCGCCAAGCTGCTGCTATCTATTGGTATCAAAAAGCCGCCATTTCCCAAGAGAAAGCTGCTCAAATTGCTGGGTTAAATCGCCGTGATTTCTTGGAAACCCTTGCCCGTGAGCAAGTTGATGTTTTTACCGTTGATTTTAATGACCTCCAGCGAGAGTTCGATCGTGGTTAAAACTCCGGCTATCAATACATCCCCTCTGATTTTTTTAGCCAAGGGTGGCTTTTTGGAGCTATTGCAATTAGTCAGTCCAGAGATTATTGTCCCTAGGGCTGTAGCTAGGGAAATTCAGGCTTATGGGATAACTGACACAACTGCTCAGGCTTTAGCTGCTACCGATTGGCTATTGGTTCGAGAAGTTCCCCCTGCTCCTGCTATCATTCAAAATCGGGATTTAGGGGCTGGGGAATCGGCAGTTTTGACATGGGGCTACATTAATCCGGGAGCCGAGATAATTTTAGATGATTTAGCAGCTCGGCGGTGTGCTACTGATTTGGGGATTCCAGTCCGGGGAACTCTGGGCTTAGTGATCACGGCTAAACAACGGGGAAAGATTATCGCTGCCCGTCCGGTGTTAGAGCAGCTACGCCTATCTGGAATGTATCTATCCGATCGTGTTATTAATCGAGCATTAGCGTTAGTTGAGGAATAAAAGAAACACTCTTTATCACTTAATTCCTCAACAATATCATCATCTTCTCCTTTACTGCTCTGCTAGGTGCTGCTCTATAATTAGGACAGCATTTACTTGTTCTTCTAAATTATTGATGATGTCTCGATCGTATTTACTAATCCGTTTTTTATAACATGAATAAAAAATTTATGGATAATATCTCAAAGACGAACTGGGAGAAAGTTGATGCTCTTACAGAGGAGGAAATTGATACATCAGATATTCTCCCCTTGACTGAAGAGTTTTTAAGTAAATCTAAGTGGTGGAAACCTCGCATACTTTTCAATACTGCTAAAATAAATTTAGATATAATTGCTTATTATATAGAGGGAGTGAACAATGAGTCAAAATAGACAAGAAATTAACAGTCATGTAGAAGAATATTTAGATTACTACTGTGACTTACATGCGCCTAGATTTGCTATTTTATTAAAAGGTCAATGGGGGTGTGGAAAAACATGGTTTATCAAAAACTATTGTAAAAAACTTAAAGAGAAAAAAGTACAGAAGAGGAATCTAATTTTTTATATGTAAGTCTTTACGGAATAACAAGTTTTTCCGAGATAGAATTTGCTTTCTTTCAACAATCTCATTCTATACTTACATCAGATCAGTTGCCGTTGGCTATTAGTTTTCTTAACTTGACTTTAAGGGTTCCATCAGCAGTTAATCTCACTGATAACTTGATTAAGTTTAGGAATAAAGATATTAGCAAAAAAATATTAATATTTGATGACTTAGAGCGTTGCAAAATCGACATCAATAATATATTGGGCTACATTAATTCTTTCGTAGAGCATAAAGAATCAAAAGTAATCATTATTGCAAATGAAGAAGAATTAGAAAACTTATTAGGAGATTCTAACTACAAATCTATCAAAGAGAAATTAATAGGTAAAACTTTTGTTGTGTCCACGGATTTTGAGAGTGTATTGAATGATTTTATTGATAAAATAAAGAATGAATATGCTAAAAAGTTTTTATTTGACAATACTAATTTGATACAAGATTTATATCAACAAGAGAAATATGAGAATTTAAGAAGTTTGAATTTAATTATCTTAGACTTTGAAATGATCTTTGAAAACTTACCAGAAAAGGTAAGACATAAACCCGAAGCCTTACAAGAAATATTGAAAACACTTATAATTTTCTCTATTGAAGTTAAACGTAGAATGATATTTCCAAAAGATATTAGAAGTCTACAAGAAGAGCAGAAATCCAAGATAATCAAACAAACTTTAAACTATCAATCTAAACCTGCTACAAATAGTGAAAATAAGATAATTTCACTTGAAGAAGATAAGAGATATTTCTTACTTAATTTCTATGATGTGTTTCCTAGCGAATCATGGTGGCAAAGTTTTTTAGCAAAGGTTTTATAGATAAAGACGAACTAGAAAAATCAATATTAAGTAGTAAGTATTTCTATAAGGAAGATACACCTAGCTGGGTTAAATTATTTCATTTTAATGAGCTTAGTGATGATGCCTTTGACAGTCTTATTGAAAAAGTTGAAATAGAATATAAAAATAGAGAGCATGAAGAAATTGGAGTAATAAAACATATTCATGGACTTCTTTTATTTTTCTCTGATGCTGGAATTTATTGTAGAAACAAAAAAGAAATTCTAGATGATTCAAAACTATATATTGATGAGCTGAAGAATAATGGTCGTCTTTCTCTAACTTCTGATAATGAAAATAGACATAATAATCTTTTATTCCAAGGACAAGAATTTGAAGAGTTTAAAGTACTATGTTCATACATTAATGATATGCAAGAATTAGTAAGAGAAGAAATGATGCCTACATTTGGTCAAAATTTGCTATCTACAATGCAAGAAAATAGCTATGAGTTCTATAGAATGACTTGTCTTCCTACTGAGCAAGACGAGTATTTTTCAGGTCAGAAATATTATGACATTCCTATATTTAGACATATAGAGTCAGATATTTTTGTAAAACAGCTATTATCTGTTAAGGAAGAAGATCAGCATCGCATTTTTTTCGCTCTAAAACAAAGATACAAATCCGATAGTATTAATAAAATACTAATTGAAGAACTGATATGGCTCAAATCTGTTCAAGATTTATTGCAGATAGAAGTAGATAAAAGAAAAGGGAAACTTAGCGGTTATAAACTAAGGATATTGATAGAAGAATATTTACGTGGTTCTATTGAAAAACTTGAACTAAAACAATTACAAATGCAAGCTAATTAACGAGATTATCTAAGAACACAGAATTTGTCAGGTTGAGCAACTATAATCCTGTGCTTCTATTATTTGAGTTTTCAATACTAATAATTAAGAGTTCTACTCAGGTTTACCGATAAAATCTAGTTTGCCTAGCTCTACGCCGTTGTGTCTCAGGATATTGTAGGCAGTGGTGACATGAAAATAGACATTGGGCTGTAGAAAATATAGGAGATAGGGCAATCCAGTAAACGTCATAGTTACGCCACGGACGGGAAGCTCGATCGATTTTTCCTCCGAACCATCAATTTGTTCTGGAGTTAAAGTTTTTAGGAAAGTAATGGTTTTTTGGAGGCGATCGACCAGCTCCGGGAAAGTAGTTTCATTATCCTCAAACTTCGGCGGTTCCACACCTGCAAGCCTTGCTGAGCCATTTTTTGCCATATCCGTAGCAATTTGCACTTGTTTCACCAGAGGGTACATATCAGGATATAGTCTACTGTTGAGTAGTACCGCAGGATCAATCTTTTTGGCTTCCGCATGGGCAGCACCCTTTTCTAGAATACTTATAAGATTAGTTAAAGAACGAACAAGCACGGGGATGGTGGCTTGATACATGGAAATCTGCATAAAATATTTTCCTAAATTTGGGTTGTTAGCCTATTATCTGATGAAACTGTTATTTATCTGTAGTCGGAACCGATTACGTAGCCCCACGGCTGAGGCAGTATTTAGTGAATATCCCGGATTAGAGGTAGATTCGGCGGGACTCGATCGCGATGCCGAGAATCTTTTGTGTGGTGAAGCAATTCAGTGGGCAGATATTATCTTTGTGATGGAGAAATCCCATCGCCGCAAACTCTCACAGAATTTTTCATCTTGGCTGCAACATAAACGGGTAGTCTGTCTAGATATTCCGGATAATTATGAGTATATGGAATCAGCTTTAGTGGAATTACTAAAAAAGAAAGTACTACCCTTATTAGGAACTTTTTAGACTAATGGGACTTTTGATAATCTCCAGATTTTCCACCAGTTTTGCTCACCAGATGGATAGATTCGATCGCCATCGATTTCTGCAATCCCTTAGCCATGTCATAAAGAGTTAGCGCTGCCACCGAAACCGCCGTGAGGGCTTCCATTTCCACCCCAGTTTCTGCCTTAGTCACCACAGTTGCCTGAATTTGGTAGCCCGGTAGTCCGGGGTCGGGGATAATTTGTACCTCCACCTGATGAATCGGGATCGTGTGACAGAGAGGGATGAGGCTAGAAGTTTGCTTGGCAGCCATAATACCAGCTAGTCTGGCGGTTGCTAATACATCACCCTTGGGAGTATTCCCAGTGGCGATCGCTTCCATAGTTGCCGCCGCCATCCGGACTTGAGCAGCAGCGATCGCTTGCCGTTTGGTGGCTTGCTTCGAGGATACATCCACCATTTGCGCCTGTCCTTGAGAATCTAAATGGGTAAGTTGGGGATAATCTTGGGTCATTTTGCCTCATATCAAACTAATAAAAGGGTGAAACCCTTTTATTAGTTTAAATCCTTACGCAACAAGGTATTGAAAATCTTCTTTGGATCAAAAACTTGGCAAAATAGCATCAAAAATTACAAAAAAGGGCTGACGATGCCAGCCCTGTCCTTGGGATAATTGGATTTATATAGTCTTGAACGGGCTAGGAGGGATTCGAACCCCCGACACCGTAGTCCGTAGCCACGTGCTCTAGTCCACTGAGCTACAAGCCCCCGTTTCATTCGCTATCGAAGTATATCATAACATACCATCTCCTGCAAAAATGGTGAGAAAGAACCAAGATTATTATTTAATTTATGCTAAATTCTCTGGAAGACGGTAAAGAATCAGTCTTCGCATCACAATCAACTCTTGAACTACCCACCAGTCATGGGACTTTTCTAATTAAGGAAGACCTCAAAGCTCAGGTGAAACAGCAAAAATATGCCATTGCCTCAGGAAATTCCTTTCATCTGAGTCCACTGGGGCAATCAGCCTTAGTTAGTTTGCAAAAGTGCTGGGATGCCCTAGAGTACGACCCCTTTTATGGCGAGAAAGAGCCAACTTCCTATCGATCGCGCCGCTACACCGAATTTGACTTCACCCCCCGCACTGGAGAACTCCGTCCCCGTCCCCATGTCCCCTACGTGCAGAGCCAAGAAATGAATAGTTATGTTGGGGGCAAGGCGCGGCACTTTGGAGACTTATCGGTGGATACCTACGAAAATCCTCTGTTTCAAGACTTGGTGAATTATAACTTTAGTCTATTCCCCGTCAACCTGAAGTTTCTGGAGATTGCGGCTCAACTCGATCGCGATTGGATTTGTCAAGTACATATTATGCGGATTGTGGTTGGCGCAGGGCAAACCACTGCTATCACTCCCGAAGGTATTCATTCTGATGGCTATCCCTTTGCTGGTTTGCACCTGATCAATAAAGTCAATGTCCAAGGCGGTGAAACTACCATCTATAGTTATGAAGAAGCTCCCTTGGCGACTACTACCTTTACTCAACCTCTGGATTCTTTGTGGCTAGAAGATCGAGACCTGAAGCATAGTGTGACAGATATTGCTAGTGGCGGGGTTGGGGATGGTTTCCGAGATATTTTAGCTATATCATTTTCTTTACCTGATTCCATCTACGCAAAACGGGTCTAAACGTATCTAAAATGTCATTGATCGAGTGGTTATTAGGTATAACTTTCTGCTTCCAGTGGGGGCAGAAAATTATCTTATAAATAGTCTTTAACTACCCAATTAAAAACCACCGCATTAAAAACGGCTACTTTGGCTTTTCGCCCCCCAACGGGGGGCGAAAAATGATCTTTTATTAAAAACGGCTACTAGCGCATGAGAGTATGGCGGCAATTTTAACCCTACTAACTGATTTTGGACTACAGGATGCTTATGTGGGGATGATGAAGGGGGCGATCGCCCGAACTAATCCCAACTTACTAGTCATTGACCTCAGTCATCACATTCCGCCCCAAAATATCCGGGCAGCGAGTTTTTGTCTGGCAGCGGCTTTTCCCTACTTCCCCGCCAATACTATCCATGTAGCGGTGGTGGATCCGGGAGTGGGTGGAACCCGCAAATCTGTGGCAATTAAATTTGCCCAAGGGTATGTAATTGCCCCCGATAATGGTTTGTGTAGTCATTTGCTCCAACAATATCCAGTATTGGCGGCGGTAAGTTTAACGAATTTTAAGTATTGGCTGACTTTTACTCCCAGCAAAACTTTTCATGGGCGAGATATTTTTGCCCCCGTGGCTGCCCACCTCGCCAATGGGGTGGCGATCCAAGACCTAGGGGAAGCGATCGCCCCCCAATCTCTTGTCACCCTGCCTGCCCTAGAGGTTGTCCCCACCCCGACGGGATTATTGGGCAAAATCCAGTACATCGATCATTTTGGCAATTTAGTGACGAATATTCCTAGCGATCGCGTGGCTGGGAAGGTGTGGTATCTCAAGGTAGCTGGAAAAAGAATTAGTTACCGTCATACCTATAATGGAGTTCCGGCGGGGCAGTCGATCGCCCTGATTGGCAGTCATAACTACATCGAAATTGCCACCAATCAAGGCAGTGCCGAGCAGGAATTAGGTTGCACGTGGGGCGATGCAGTAGAAGTCACCTTGGTTTAATAAATTGGGGATTAGAGAATTTGGGATTAGATATTGGGTTCCCCAAGACCGATATATTTTTCTAGCAACATTAATAATTCCTGCTCTTGGAAAGGTTTAGTTAAATAATCCGTAGCTCCGACCATTTTTGCCCGGACGCGATCGATAAACCCATCCTTCCCCGTCAACATCAAGATCGGGGTCTGACGAAAATCCGTAGATTTCCTGAGCATTCCACATAGATCGTAGCCATCCAACTTCGGCATCACTAAGTCACAGAGGATCAAATCTGGCTGGAGTTGAAATATTTGGGCAAAACTTTCTAGGGGGTCTTGGATAGTTGTCACCTGATAGCCTTGAGCCTGAAGCGTATACTCAATTATTTTCCGAATTGCTCCATCGTCATCAATACACACCACATGGGGGCGAACTCCCGTAGCAATACGCGGCTCTCCTCGGTGTTGCTGGAGATCGATCGACTGCAAACTCGGCATTTGCACCCAGCCCTGTTGAATACAGGGATATATAGCTTTAGCGACAGGGAGAATATCCCGGCTGAGGTAGCGGGCTAGTTGGCGCAGAGAAGTTTGTCCATCCGCCCATTTGTCTAAGGTTTTGAAGGCACTTTCTGGTAGAGATAGCTGGAGTTTCTCGCGATCGGTAATCAAGGGGCATTGTTCCGGCGATTGGATATAGGGTTGGAGCTGCTTCCACTCCTGAACCTGTTTCATCACTTCAGTAACGATCGGCTCAATTTCTAAGGTAGTCAACTGGGGAGATAGCCCCGCCCCCAGATCAAAAATAAAATAGCCTTGATGTAGCGTTAGCAAGTCAAAAAGGGTTTCCTTAATCATGCTACTAATAATGCTGCGTCCCTGAGCCGGAGTTAGCAGCCGCTTCTCGAGGAGTTCCCATAGGTAACTATATTCAGGGGCGGTGGTGGTAGCCTGAAAACTACGCCGGAAGCTATCGGCAGGCAAGTCTAATTTGTAGCGTTGGAGATAGTCTCGAAGTCGCTGGAGACTGGGACTACTATCGGCAGCATAGACAATTTGCCCATCCCGAAAGAACATAAACCAAGAAGAGCTGATATGGGACTCTTTGGGTTGAGAAACTTGGTTTAATTCTATAGATGAGCTAGCGGTTGCGTGAGATTCGACCAATAACTCTCCGGTGCGCTGCCCCAAGGCGATGAGCTGGAGAATACTGCGGATATCAATTTCGTTTAGTGTTCCCTGCATTTATCTAGTGTTCCCTGCCTTAGTGAAACATCCGCCCTTGAAAAATAATACTTCCTTGCCCCTGAGTGTCAACCCCTAGTTAAATCAATTAGGTAGAATCAACTATAGGACTTAGGCACTGAGAGGTCATTGATAAAGTGGCTAGAGGGTCTGATTTTGCGCCCCCTCTGGGGGTGCAGAATCAGGGTTTATAAAAATATCCTCTGAAAACAAATTACTTAGACTCTAGGAAGTCCTGAATTACATCATTGCCATTAGTCTGATTCTATTAGAGGGTGGCAATTTTCTCCAGCCCTAGCGATCGAATCTAATAAAAATCAAGATTCTCTTGTCAGTAGCTCAGTCCCTGAGTTAAGATCACAGCAAAACTTGAGTTCAATTCCTGATCATCACGAATTTTCCTAGTCTACACCGCCATCTCACTGCCGTTTCACCTCATTATTCTACGGAAGTTTTTGTCAAAAAAATTTCTAAAGATTGAGAATAGCAGTTTTTAGGTGTACCCTGAGTTAAACCATATAATTGAATTGGAGTTTACGTATTTATCCACGTAAACCTCCTATATTCTAACAGCGAGACACATAAAGAGGATCATTGGTGTGCTGTATTTAGCAGAAGTACAAAAACAGAAAGCTGCCTTCATGGGTAGTAGCAAAACAGACTTGAAGCTATTAGCCTGTCAAAGGGCAGACCAAAGCTGGGCTGAGATCACTGGAGAGGAAATTGTTCCTGCCCCCGGAGAGAATGCTAACAACCTCAATGCTGGGGCGATCGTCATGGTCAACCTGAGTGGTAATCGCCAAATTCAAGGGGAAATCGAACCTGCTGCTCGGCAGTTGGTGGGAATGCTGAAAAACTTCTCTCGTCTGCTGGAGAAATCTAAACAGGGAGAAGATGAAATTGAACAATGGAAGGCATCTTTGACCTACCAGATGCAGGAGCTGAACCGCCGCGAAATGGAAATGGAAGCGCGGCTAGAGCAAATGCAGCAGATGGAGGAAGAGTTTGAACGCCTAGACCAGCAGCGGCAAGAAGTTAGTGGAACTCAGGAACATGCTGCTCGACTGCAAGAGGAGGTGGAGCGCAACCGCCAAGAACTAGAGAGTGCTTGGACACAGCTTAGATCTGAACAAAACCGTATCCAAGAGCAGCTCTCCCAAGCTAGTCAAACAGCGGTGCTAGACCAGCAGCAAACGGCGGAAATTCAAGAAATCCTCAGTCAACTGGCGGGTTCTGTGGCTCCAACAGATACGGTGCGGGAACAGGTGAATCAGGCGTGGGAACTGCTGAATCAGCAACAGGGGATGCTGGATCACCACTGGGGGCAGTTGGAGCAAAAACGTCAGGAGGCAGAGCAACTGAAAGAAGTGGTCGATCGCCAAACCAATGAAGTCCCTCAAAAGAAAGCTGATCTGCAACAAATGCAAGCTTCTGTGGAGGAGATTAAGCTGCAACTTCAGGCGCAGCAAAAAGTCCTAGAGGCAAAGCAGGAAGCCCTTCAGGTGATTACCATGCAGAAGCAGCAGCAGGATGAAACCCACCAGCAGTTAGCCCGTCTGGCGGTGAGTTCTAGTGGGGTGAAGATTAGCCAAGCTGTAGACCTCAAGGCTTTGGAAGAAATGCCCCTAGGAGAACTGGAACAGAAAGTGAACGAACTCCAGCAAGACATGGAAAAATTCACTCGCTTTGTCAATGATCAAGAAGAGGAATTGGGCTATCAGCAACAGCAAATTCAAGAGGTGGAGCAAAAGATCAGTCAAGCCAATGAGTTCGATCGCATGAGCTTAGAAACTGAACTTGCTGAAGAGCAAGACCACTACCAAATGCTGGATAAAACCCTCGTCGGGCAGCGGCGCACCCTCCGGGAGCGGGAAGAAATCCTCAACCAACACCAAAAAGTCCTCAAGCGCCGAGAAGGGATCACCGAAGTCGATGGCGACCAGCGGATTGACCTGGGACCCGTCCTCAGCCAACTGGAAACCTATCGCCAGCAGCAGGAAGATGAGTTGCACCGCTGGGAAGAGCAGGTGGCCCAGATCCAAAGTAGTGTCCAGCAGGTGCAGGATACCTTTAATTTGCAAGTAGGCAGCTTAGAGCAGAAACAAAGGGAGTTTCAGCAACTGGAGCAGGAATGGCAAGAAAAACGAGTCCGGTCGGCGGAACTTTGGGGGGCGGTGAATCTTTATCAAGAAATTCTCCAACCAGTCCAAGATCAGCTGAATGGAGTCCGCCAACACCTAGAGGCGATCGCCAATGGCTTGAATCAAATCCAAGAAACTGGAGATTATCAACTTCAATCGATCGCCCAACTCCGACAAACTCTCAGTAGTTTTATTTAGAGTCTTTAAGCATCTTTAATCATCTTTAAGCAAAAGAAGTCCCCCGCAGTGCGGGGAACTTCTTTTGCTAGTCTAGAGTTTTCCTGAAAATCTACAGAGAGATAGCAGCCACCATCGTTTTTTCTGCCTCAGCAATTTTTTCTAAATAGCTGAGTAAAGCCTGCCGGATCGGGATCAGATTTTTATAATTTTGCATCTCCTGAGGCATATGTTCAATAGTTTTTGTTAGGGCTGCGGCGGAGCCGGGAAGCTTGATCAGGATGGACAGGGGATAAACGTAGGTATGGGTGAAAAAGACGATCGCCCCGGTTTGGGGTAAGCGCCGCAAGCACTGCCGCTCCATCCGCAGCCAGAGAGTTTCCCCAGCATTATCCGTAGTAATCCGGGGGTCTAGGTCTAGGGTGGAGACAACAGGCTCTAGGAGCATCACTGGATCATCGACGATCGACCAGTTCATCCGCCATAGGGGATGCTCCACCCGCACCCTGGCAAATAAACTATCCATGGGATGCTGTAATTTTTTCTCATAACCCGGCACAGGGTTATGGATTTTGGCTAGGGGTTTGCCCATCTTTTCTTGGAGGTTCCAGCGCAACCGGAAGCACTCAGAGGCGGCGGTTAAGATATAGCCTTCGGGACTAGATTCCATAATGACCAGATCTTCTTGAATGATTCTCCCAGCTAAATCTAGGGGAGCATGGGCAAAATCAGCGTATTTCCAGTCCTGACCAGTGCTGGGGCAGGCGATCGCTTCCTCGCTCCATTGGTAATACTCAGGAAAATACTCCCTGAGATGGCTGAGAATCATCTCTAAAACTTCTTTTTGACTAGGTTCACTGCCGGGCAGGGCGGCGAATACCTCTGGATAGCGATCGGTTAATAATTTCTCTTTCAGTAATAATTCATGGGCAAATTTGTCATCGATTTCAATCAATGTTGCCAAATCTAGGGGTTTCACGCCCATATTCAGCTGCCACTTGCCATCCGCAAAGGGTAAATACTTAGGTAACTGCACAAATAATATTCTCCTTTAGATAAATTGCCGTCAAACCCACAGCTATTCGGGATTTTAGAGGGTTGAGAACGTCTCTCCCGGAGGGAAAGACGTTCTCAGCCTATTTAGGATCATCACCATAATGTTGAGCATGTTTCCCCCACCGGGGAGACGCTCTCAACCTATTTAGGATCACCATAATGTGGTGGGTTGATAGGTTGGATTGAGGTCGGCAAGGAGTTAAACCAGTTTCTAGCAATCTTGATCTGTAATGCTACACTAACACCACCAGAAGTTCCACCATGCCTATAACTTTTCTTGGCATGGTCAATAAACCTATCTACCACCATTCTGCATCAAGTTCAGGATTACAATTGCTGTAGATACTGCTGTATATAGCAATCCTAAATGGATTGAGAGAGACGCACCCTCCGGGTGCGTCTCTCTCAATCCTCAAAAATCCACAAATGATTTAGGATCGCTATATAAGACAAGAATGCCATAGCTACTTAATCGCGGTATAAGTACGGTAGGGCATACCGGAACTTCGATCCTAGAGATCGTAAACTTTTAGGGAGGTTAGACCTTTGAGTTAGGTGCAGCAATGTTTTTAATTTAAGCTCGATCGCTGACCTAAGACTCCTCACGCCTTCAGGCTGAGGAGTATCAAGTATTATCCAAAGGATCAATTCCTGAAAGGGCAGTTATGCGTTTTAATGTTAAATGTTAAAAGTGCTTCGCGCCCCAAATACCATTACCAAAATCATTACTTTGCAGCACTACTCCTAAAAGTTAATTCCTGAAAGTAGTTTTCCCAAAAATATCTATGCAGCCTCCAGAGTTTAGTTCGATCGCCCATCGTCCACCTTGGCAACTACCAAACCAAGCAAGGGTGGCGGTGATGGTGGTGATGAATGTAGAGCATTTTAGCTTTGGCAAGCTGGGGACAGCCATCCAACCCCACTTGACTAGCTCCCCAGAAATTGCCAATTACGGCTGGCGAGACTACGGCAACCGAGTAGGCATCTGGCGATTATTTGATCTGTTTGATGAATTGCAAATTCCCGTCACCGGAGCGGTTAATGGCGATATTTGTACCTTTTATCCAGAAATCATCCAAGGAATGCGGCAGCGTCAGTGGGAATTTATGGCGCATGGAATTAATAATAGTACTGGCCATAGTGGCATGGATTTGGCGGCAGAGCAGAATTTGATCCAGCAAACCTTAGACCTGCTGACCCAAGCTACGGGAGAAAAACCCAAAGGTTGGCTAACTCCGGGATTCTCTGTTACAGAATCTACCTTTGATCTCCTCTATGATGCAGGGATTGTCTATACTACCGACTGGGTAAATGACGATCAGCCCTATTGGTATCCCCTAACTCAAGGTAAAATGCTGGCAATTCCCTACGCCCTAGAAGCAAATGATATTACCCTTTGTTTGACTGCTCGCCTAACGGGGGCAGAATTTGCTCAGGCAATTATGGATCAGTTTGATCAGCTTTGGCTGGAGGGAGCCACGCAGCCACGGGTGATGGCGATCGGTCTTCATCCATTTATTGTGGGACAGCCATTGCGATTAAAATATCTGCGGCAATGCCTGCTGCATATCAAGGAGCGATCGCACACTTGGCTCACCACTGGTTACGAAATTTATCAATGGATTAATCAATAGGACTTGCTCCTAATGAATCTCCGCTTCCACCGAGGGCGGAAACTCAGACTCTCTAGATAAATGACCTTTCAAATATAAGGAGTAAAAAATGTCCTCAACCACTGTTGTCAAAATTCCTGTTATTGATGCTACCCACGAAAACATTGCCCCCTACGGACAGATTTTTGGGGATGACGTCGCCAAGCCCGGCTTAGGCATTCCCTTCTACAAAGGTCGGGTGATTGAAGGAGAAAATGTTGATTTTAGCTATCGAGGACAGGCGGTAATTCGCACAGCCAAAATCATGCCCGGATACCCGCCAATTCTCTGGCTAGAAAGACACATGGCTATGACTCAACTGTTTATTGGCTTGGGCAGTGAGCCTTTTATTATGGTGCTTTCTCCACCAACCCATGAAGCTGGGAAAAATCTGCCAGATATTTCTGAAACTAAGGCTTTTCGGTTTCCTCCCGGCTATGCGTTGTTAATTCACTCTGGAACTTGGCACGACTTCCCGATCGCCTGCGATAACCCCGTAGTAATTCTCACCGCTAATTCTGATGAAGTGGTCACTGCCCTAGCCTCCATGAAAGGAGCCGAAGAAATGGATCAGGGAGACGTGTATAAAATTTCTCTGCCCAAGCGCTTGGGTTGTGAACTTCATTTGGATATTTAATTATCGATGTACCCTCACCCTCTCCCGAAGGGAGAGGGAACAAGAAAAACTGATCAACTATGGATTTACCTAAGATTGAGAGTTATCTTTGTCCCCCAGACCTGACCTCTGTGAAAAATTGGGGGGAAGATTGGGCTTGGTTGGCTGGGGGGACTTGGTTATTTTCTGAACCCCAGCCCCGCTTAAAAACCCTAGTAGAAATGCAGAATTTGGGCTGGTCAGAGTTGGAAATTATCAATCGAGAAGTAGCGATCGGTGCCACTTGTACTCTGAAGAAGCTAGAAGAATTTCAGCACCCCGATTATCCCGCCCTAGAAGTCTTCAAAAAAGCAATTGCTGCCCTTGCGGCTTCGTGGAAGGTTGTCAATGTGGCAACGGTGGGCGGGAATCTCTGCCTTGCTTTGGCAGTGGGAACCCTAGCTCCCGTGATGATAGTTTTGGGGGCAAGGTATGAATTAATCAATCCAGTATTTGGCTCCCTATGGTTAGATGCCAAGGATTTTCAAACCGGGATTCAAAAGACCCGCTTACAATTTGGCGAGGTATTAAGAAAAGTAGTTATCCCCGCCGATTATCTCCAATGGCAGATTAGCTACGATCGCCTAGGCATCGCCGCAACAGATCCCGCCTTAGCCATTGTGGTGATTGCCTACCATGCCCCTAGTCAGCGGGTAAGAATTGTCATTGGGGCAAGTGTTCCGGCTCCCCAGTTATTAGAGTTTGATTTTGTACCAGATGAACAGCAGCTAGAGGCAGTCATGGAGTTAGATTGGCTAGAGGATGCACGGGCTAGTGGTATCTATCGCCGCCATTTAACTAAGGTGCTGGTGATGCGATCGCTCCAAAAGCTTGTTAATTCTTAGCTAGAGTTTCTGGCGGTTGAAACCGCGTCTATAAGAACAAAGTCCGCCTTCGCGGACTAAGAAAAAACTGAGACTTTCTGCAACCTGCGTAGGCAGGTTTTGCTCCTGTAGCTGCGACGACTCGACTGAGCGAAGCCGAAGTCTTCAGTCGCCAAGCTAATTTTTCAGATATCCTCTTAATACTAGTAACTATAAATTTCTTGTAACTATAAATGTCTCTAGAAATCAATCTGACTATTAATAACCAAGATTCCGTTGTTACCTGCTTCCCCGGTACTAGCTTGCTGAGGGCATTACGAGAAAATAGTTGCTATGGGGTACATCGAGTTTGTGAAACCGGAGATTGTGGAGCTTGTACGGTTTGGGTAGATGATCAACCAGTCCATAGTTGTTTATATCCAGCCCTCCGTGCTCAAGAGAAAGCTGTTACTACGATTGAAGGTTTAGCTATTGAGGGAAAATTAACACCCTTGCAATCATCTTTTCTAGAACATCAAGGTTTTCAATGTGGTTTTTGTACTCCGGGCATGATTATGACCGCTAGTAAGTTAGCGAGTAGTTTGACTGACGATCTTGCTCAAGAAAAAGAAGCAGAATTACGCCTCGCCATGAAGGGAAATCTCTGCCGTTGTACAGGATATCAAGCCATTATTGATAGCATCTTAGGCAAGGAATTAGAGTTGCCCACTAGTGTATTTGTGGGATCGCAAATTGGCAAAAGTATTCCTAAGCAAGATGGGATAGCGATCGTAACAGGGGAGCCAATCTATACCGGGGATTTTGCCCCACCGGGATTATTGCATCTCCGAGTATTACGATCGCCTCATGCCCATGCCCGAATTACTAAAATTAATACCACCAAAGCTAAGGCACTGCCCGGAGTAGTGGATATTTTTACCCATGAGGATATTACTCGTCGCCCCTACACTACAGCAGGTCACATGGACCCCGTGCCGGATCCCTTGGATCATTACTTGCTAGATGATAAAGTCCGGTTTGTGGGCGATCGCGTAGCCGCAGTAGTAGCAGAAACTGTGGCGATCGCTGACCAAGCTTGTGAACTAATCGAGGTGGAGTATGAGGTTTTACCCCATGTCATTGATCCGGTAATCGCTCTGGAGGGAGACATAATTATCCATGATGAGTTGGATTCTACGGGGATTTGCGATCGAGCTAGGAATCTTGCTGGGCAAGTTCACCTAGAAGCTGGGGATATCCAACAAGGATTTCAATCAGCAGATTTAATTGTGGAGAGTACCTACCATCTACCCCCAGTCCAACACACCCACCTAGAACCCCACGTTAGTATTAGTTGGTTAGATGAATCAGGGAATTTAGTAGTTTGTTCTAGTACCCAAGTTCCTTTTCATTGCCAGAGAACTCTCTCGGAGATTTTTGATTTGCCACGGGAGAAAATCAGGGTTTTCAAAGCTAATTTGGGGGGTGGTTTTGGCAATAAGCAGGAAATTTTGAGTGAAGATTTATGCGCTTTAGCTACTCTGAAAACTGGGCAACCTGTGCAATGGGAAATGAGCCGTTTTGAGGAATTTACCTGCACCAATAGTCGTCATGCCATGACCATTCAGCTAAAAACTGGAGTCAAGCAAGATGGGACTTTAGTAGCAATGGAAATGGTGGCTACAGCGAATACGGGAGCCTATGGGAATCATGGACAAACCGTAGTGTTTCTCACGGGCTATGTGCCTCTTGGCTTGTATCGTTGTGACAATAAATCCTATCAAGGCTTGGCTGTATATACTAACACCATGCCAGCCGGGGCTTTTCGTGGCTACGGGGCAACTCAGGGAGTTTTTGCGATCGAATGTCAGTTAGATGAAATAGCCCACAAATTAGGCTTAGACCCCCTAGAAATTCGTCAAAAGAATATTATCAAACCGGGAGATGTTTTGAAAATGGGTAAGGGCGATGCCCATTTTAATTTAATTGGTAGCTATGCCCTAGATGAATGTTTTGCTAAGGTCAAGGCAGCGATGAATTCTCCCTTAAATTCAGTCGCTGAACAGCTAGAAAATCCATTGGTAAATCCTTTGAAAATTTCTTCAAAAGATATTTTGGTGGGCATTGCCCACCCTACTTATCAAAAAGGGATTGGTTATGCTGTTTCGATGCAGGGTAGTGGGTTATCAAAAATCCATCTGGCAAAGACTCAACTATCCCTAGAAAAAGATGGCAAATTTTGTTTGAGAACTGGGGCTGTGGATGTGGGAACTGGTTCTGATACTAGCTTGAGGCAGGTGGCAGCAGAGGTTTTGGGTATCACCGTTGATGACATAAAAATCATTACGGCAGATACTGCAAATACTCCCTTCGATGCGGGTTCCTATGCTTCAGCCACCATGTATATTTCTGGGCAGGCGGTGAAATTGGCAGCGGAGAAATTTCGGGATTTACTAACTACAATTCCTGAATTTGTTGGTAATAATTACCAACAAATTGCTCAGCAAAACCTCAATTTAACTGTGGAATCAGAGTATGCTGCCGATGAATCGACCCTAACTTTTGTCGTGCAAGGGGTGGAAGTTTTAGTCGATCGCCAAACGGGAAAAGTAGAAATATTGCGGACTGTGCAAGCGATCGATCTAGGCACGGCAATTAATCCCCGCATCTGTCTAGGGCAAGCCACTGGAGGCATCGCCATGGGGATCGGCTATGCTCTAACAGAGGAGTTATTGCTTGATTCTCAAGGTCAGATCCTCAACCCTAGTTTTCGTGGCTATCGCATCCCCACAACAGCGGATATGCCACCGATGGAAGTATTTTTGATAGAAAGTCAGGATCCCCACGGACCTTTTGGGGCAAAGGGAGTGGGGGAAATTACCACCAACTGTACTGCCGCAGCCATTGCCAATGCGATCGCCAATGCCACAGGAGTTCATCTCCGCCAGCTACCCATGACCCCAGAGCGAGTCTGGAAAGCCCTACAAGTTTAACTACCAACAACTGAAATCAAACTGCTTCCAATTCGATAAAATCACCTTTTCTCAAAACTCCTTCAACCAAAACTGCACAGTAAATTCCCGCAAAGTTTCCGTGTGCTTGGGCAACTTTCCGTGAAACTTCCGGGTTGTGCTCGCCTGTATCTGGATCGAGCGAAATCATCTGACAACGCGGGTCGCGCTCAAGAACCATCACTGTTGCAGTTGAACCAATCCGTAAACGACGACCAACAAAATTATCTTCAGTAAATCCGGCTTCGTTAGATGCAAAATCGAAATAGATGTTTGCTCGGAAACGCCGCTTATCGATCGGGATTGAGCATTCTGAATCAATTTGTCGAATTGTGGATAGGCTGATCAACGAAATCGGGCGACAATCGGTTAAGGCTCGGTCTGAACGCACGAGTTTAAGTTGAGTCTTTTCGTCGATTCCTTCACCCAGTAGTTGGATCAGTGCTGGGTCATCTACAGAAATAACTTTGCCAGACGTAGTAACAATGTTCAAAATCATATCTTCTGGGTCACTGTTGGCTGGTGTTACTCCAGGCGCTATGCTCATCGCTTCGATTAAATTCGACGGTTTCGAGGCTCGTTCCGGATAGCGATACTGCGGTTGATACTGCAACATCTGTTGCTGCACATTTGCGTTCAAATACGGAAATCCTTTGCTGGCGGTGGAACTTTTGAAGGCATAGCAACGATCGCCGTGAACACCAGAAAATCCCATAAAGATTTCGGGCATTTCCACTCCGCGCATACTTTTGACTGGGTAACACCACAAGCTTTCGACAGTTCCGATAGTTGTCATATCAAAATTGAAAATCTTACTTTACAGCACTTTGCGTTCAAATGAGACACACCACAAACATTAAAAGTCCTATCAATGTTGGGTTTGAGAGTGGGCTGAGCGGAGTCGAAGCCCACTCTCAAACTGCTGTAAATGCTCACCTAAATACTCACCGCTCTGCAAAAACACCTATAGCCTTCACCAAACAGTTTATGTTGTAGAAACACAGCTAAAGTTATCTTATACCAAATCAAAAAAATGGTTTCACCATTTTTTTGATTTAAATCCCTACGCAGCAAGGTATGTAGAGTCTTATTTGTATCAACTATTTGGCAAAATGGTATTAACTCCCTTGGCGGTTGCTGTAACTGAATATTACACAGGAATTTTCCGCCTAATCTGACGGCAGGATATCCAGGACTCATATAAAGTTAACTCAAGGTTTCTAGATAGTCCCGCAACTGATTCCGGCGCTTGGGGAGGCGGAGTTTTTGTAGAGCCTTGGTTTCAATTTGCCGGACACGCTCTCGTGAGAGGTCTAAGGCTCGACCAATCTCCGCTAGAGAATAGGGATGGTCTGTGGTTAAGCCAAACCGCAGCGTGATCACCTCCCGCTCTCGATCGGTCAAATCCCCCAACAATTGCAGTAAATCTTGGCGCAGAGATTCCCGGATTGCCCTGTCTTCTGGAGAAACTTCCCCAGTCTCTAGGAGTTCTCCCAGTTCAGTATCCTTTTCTTTCCCCACCTTAGTTTCTAGGGAAATTGATCGAGGTACGCGGGTCAAGATTTCCCGGATTTGCTCAGCTTTCATGTCTAACTCTTGACCAATTTCTTCCAAACTGGCGGTGCGTCCTTTTGCTTGGGAGATGGTTCTTTGAGCTTTCTTAATCCGGTTGAGTTTCTCGGTAATATGTACCGGGAGACGAATGGTTCGGCTTTGGCTGGCGATCGCCCTAGTGATCCCTTGACGAATCCACCAGTAAGCATAGGTAGAAAAGCGATAGCCCTTGGTGGGGTCAAACTTTTCTACCGCCCTCTCTAACCCTAGGGTTCCCTCTTGGATCAGGTCGAGTAACTCCATCCCCCGGCTTTGATATTTCTTTGCCACCGACACCACCAACCGCAGGTTGGCACGAATCATCCGGGATTTCGATCGTAATCCCCCGCTAATTCTGGTTTCTAATTCCCCTAAACTCAGACCCGCCAGATCTGCCCAACGCTCCTTGCCTTGATTCAGAGATTGCTTCAGGGTAAATAGATCTTTCTCTGCTATCTTTGCCCACCGCTCCCAACTAGGACGATGCCCCAACTGGGCAACCAGACGATCGTGGATAGTAATCAACCGAACAAACTCTACCATCAGTCCATCACCCTGTTGCTGGGATTGCGATCGGAGTTCCAAAAGCTCCATATACTGTTGGACATTTTGGGACTCAGAGACTTCCTCATCCTGTCGCAGGAGACGAACCCGACCAATTTCTTGGAGATACAAACGCACCAAATCAGTAGTATTTCGATTAGGGGATCTGTTCAGTTTTTCTAGAACAACTTCTTCTCCTAGCAAGGTCATATCTGGATCGGTTAACAATTCTCCAACTATATCTTGGGGAAGGGAATAAACAGACATAGAATCTTCAGGTTCTGGGTGATCTCTTAGCTGGGCAGGAATATAGGGCATGGTCATCTCACATTTACTAACGAAATACTTTGCTCTAGCCGGGAAAACATTCCCGATGGGGGAATAGATTACTTCCAACAAAGATTAAAAATTCCTCTGATCAAGAGTTGTTTTATTTTGTCTTAGCTTCCTACCTATACATTAACCAAGGAAAAGATTCCTGACATTTTATTTTTTGTTTTTCGATATATGACCGTTACCAAGCAGATTATGTTGTGAAACCATCGCTTATGGTGGTTCATACCAAATCTAGTTACGAGAGTATCCCTATTTTCTGAGTCCGCGACGGCGGACTTTGCTCTTGTAGCAGCGGTTTCAACCGCCATGCATATAGGTATTATAGTAAGCTCCATTTTAGTTAGGACGGGGACGTTTTTGAGGGCGCGCGGAGCGCGCCCTCAAAAACGTCCTAATCAAATCGGCAACTACTATATATAAACCGGATTTGGCATCACATATAGCAAGCACTATTCTAGTTAGGATCGGAACATTGGATTGCTATATAAAAAATGGTGAAGCCATTTTTCTGATTTAAATCCCTACGCAGCAGGGTATTCAGAGTCTTATTTGTATCAACCATTTGGCAAAACGGTATTAGTACCAGTTTGGGCGAGGGTGGTAATGTCTTTGAGGGCGATCGTACCCACCGTTACCCCGGCATCAGTGACCTGCAAAGCCTCAGCTCCAGTTTTTAGCAACAGGGAAAGCGCCTGTCGGAGGTGGGTATTTTGGTCAATGAGGGGCAGGGATGATGAATAATTAATATCTAAATTATCTAATCTATCTAAATTACTATTCCCCAAATTCTTGATGGGGGTCATAAAACTTGCAACTCGCAACAAACTTAACTGCCTCACAATATCTTCTGCCCCGACCAAATCCCGCACAAAATCGTTGGCTGGCTTGGTTAATATGCCCCAAGGAGTATCGTATTGGAGGATTTCCCCTTTTTGGAGAATTAAAATTTTATCCGCCAGTTTCAAAGCTTCTTCCACATCATGGGAAACAAATAGGATAGTTTTCTGGAGTTTGCGTTGCAGTTGGAGAATTTCATCCTGAAGAGAGGTGCGGGTAATGGCATCGATCGCCCCAAATGGCTCATCCATCAACATCACCTGAGGATTGCCAGCCAAACCCCTAGCGAGTCCGACCCGCTGTTGTTGTCCCCCAGAAAGTTGAGCAGGATAGCGTTGTCGGTATTCACTGGGGGGCATATCTACCAACAAAAGAAGTTCATCAATCCGGCTTTGGATCTGAGATTTAGACCAGCCCAATAGCTTGGGAACCACGGCAATATTTTGGGCAACGGTCATGTGGGGAAATAAACCAGACTGCTGAATCACATAACCAATTTGTTGCCGGAGTTGAGTGACAGGAATTTGGCTAATATCTGTGCCATCGAGATATATTTTTCCTTTCGTCGGTTCGTATAGACGATTCACCATTTTTAAGAGCGTAGTTTTGCCAAATCCAGAAGAACCAAGAATAACGACAAATTCCCCATCAGCAACTTGAAAGCTACAGTTATTTACGGCTGGGCGTGGGGCTTGGGGAAATTGCAGCGAAACTTGGTCAAAGGTGATAGCCATAGGGTTAGCCCTTAATTAGCCCCTCTTTTACTAAAAACTCCTTCGCTACCGCTGCCGGTTCTTTTTTGTTGCCACTAACCTCGTAGTTGAGTCTTTGCATGGTGGCATTGGTGAGCTTGGGGGCAATCGCATTCAAAATATCCTTCAGTTTCGGGTTTGCCTCTAGGGTATCCTGCCGGACTACGGGGGCAACTTGGTAAGGGGGGAAAAGTTTCTTGTCATCTTCGAGTAGGACTAGATTAAAAGCACTAATTTCCCCATCAGTCCCGAAGGCAACTACCACATCCGCCTGACCATCTACTAAGCCTTTATAACGCAATCCCGAATCTACACCCTTATAAGCCTTCAGCTCAAAATTACCGTAGGCTTTTTGAATGCCGGGCAATCCATCTTCACGAACTTCAAACTCTGGTGGCCCAATCATGGTTAATTCCTTAGCCTTAGCTGCTAAGTCAGAGATGGTTTTAATCCCAAATTTCTTTGCCCCTTCTTGGGTCATGGCTAAAGCTTGGGTATTATTCATGGGCGCGGGGTCTAGCCAGATCAGCTTAAATTTTTCTTGATAGTTCTTGGCTACTGTGTCAAATACTTCCTTTTGATCGGTTTTTGCGGGTAATTTCAGGACAGTTAATAAACCAGTCCCGGTATATTCTGGATAGAGATCAATCTGTTTACCCATTAAGCCTGCTTGAGCTACCGGAGTTCCGCCTAAACTTAATTTCCGCTCTACTTTTAATCCACCATTTTCTATCGCTAGAGCATACATTTCTCCAAGAATAAACTGCTCTGTAAAGTCCTTAGAGCCAACTTTAATCACCGCATTACCAGCAGCAGGACTATTGCCAGCAGCCGTTGTGGAGTTAGAATTACTCGTAGTGGCGGGGTTACAGGCAGCGATCGCCCAGAGAGTAAATCCAAAAAGCAAGATCAGAGTAGACAAACGACGTAATAGCTTCATCACAATAGATTTAATTAAGGTTGATAGGAAGGTTAATATGAGTAGATTGAGATTGCTTTAAAATATTTGTAAGCAATATTTGTAAGCCTTGAAACTGTGAGTAATTTAGCGGTGCTGCCTACCCATAAATTATGGCATTAGTCCCTAAGAATATTGCTTATCAACAAGTGCTTATCATAAATTTCCCCTAATCCTAACACAAGTAGGACTTACCCACTGATAACGAATTTCATAGGGTCTTGACAGTTTTTGCGAGGGATATGCACCCGCAAGTACCTGCAAATACCTACAGCACTTTGCGTTCAAATGAGACACACCGCAAATATTAAAATCTTGTCACTGTTGGGTTTGAGAGTGGGTGGCTGTAGCCACCCACTCTCAAACTGCTGTAAGCACTGACAAGGAATGTCAGTTCCCTGATAATAGCCCCACGGATGATAAAACGGATGATAAATATGAATTTTTGTAGCGATAGTGTCACCGGTGTTGCCCCAGAGATTATGCAAGCCCTGATCATGGCTAATCAAGGAGCCGCCATGCCCTACGGGGATGATCACCTCACCCAAACCTTGGCGACTAAGTTGCAAGAGATTTTTGCCACTGATACCACCATGTTCCCGGTGGCTACAGGTTCGGCGGCTAATGCTCTAGCTCTCTCGGTACTGACTCCCAGCTATGGAGCAGTGTATTGTCATCCTTCTGCCCATATCAATGTTGATGAGTGCGGCGCACCAGAACTTTTCACGGGTGGAGCAAAGCTAGTTTTAGTGCCGGGAGAGAACGGGAAAATCAACCCAGAGAGTTTAACCCAAGTCCTAGAAAGCTCCGGGGCGGGGGTGGTTCACCATGTCCAACCAGCGGTTTTGAGTCTGACCCAAGCAACAGAGGCGGGGACTGTTTATCAACTAGAAGAAATTCGCACCCTGAGCAAAATTGCTAAGGCACACAATCTTTATGTACATATGGATGGGGCGCGGTTTGCCAATGCTTTGGTAAGTTTAGGTTGCTCTCCTGCCGCCATGACTTGGCAAGCTGGGGTAGATGTGTTGTCCTTTGGGGCGACCAAAAATGGGGCAATGGCTGCGGAGGCGGTACTGTTTTTTCATCAAGAATCTAATCAAAACCTAGGCAAAACTTTCCCTTTTCATCGCAAACGAGGCGGGCATTTATTCTCCAAGATGCGTTTTCTCTCGGCTCAGCTAGTTGCCTATCTAGAAAATGATCTGTGGCTAAAAAATGCCCACCATGCTAACCAGATGGCAACTAAACTAGCTGAGGGATTGCAGGGCATACCGGGGGTGAAAATCCTGTTCCCGGTGGAGGCAAATGAAATCTTTGTAGAATTTGCCCCAAAGATTCTTCAGGCTCTACAAGCTGCTGGTTTTAAGTTTTATATTTTCGATGGGAAACAATTGGGGCGATTGGTGACGGCGTTTAATACTTTGCCGGAGGATGTGGAGAAGTTTATGGAAGTAGCGATCGCTGCATCTTGATATTCTGCTTAATTCAGCAGTTGATGTGGGGCTGGTCTTCGGTTACTCAGGTATTGCCATAAACTAACTCAACTCCGCGATCGGCTACTGCCGATGCCAATAAACAGACAAGTCAGCATTGAGTAAATATTTTTCTAACTGGAGAAAAAGATATGACAGCCACCTTAATTAATCAAACTTACACTTTTGAAGAATATTTGGCAATGGAAGAACTTGCCACAGAGAAACATGAATATAAAAATGGAGAAATTGTTAGCATGACAGGCGGCACAACAAACCATAACAAAATCGCCTTGAACTTTGCTGCAAATTTAAAATTTGCCCTCAAAAAACAAAACTACAATATTTTTATCGGTGACGTTAAGCTATGGATTCCTGCTTACTCAGAATCAACCTATCCTGATATTATGTTGATTGAATGTGAACCTAACTATTATGGCAATAGTCAAACAACTGTAACGAATCCTACTTTGATAGTGGAAGTCCTATCTAAATCGACTCATAATTATGATCAAGGAGAAAAGTTTTATTATTATCGATCGATTCCAGAGTTCAAAGAATATATTTTAATTAGCCAATATCAATATTATGTGATGCAGTTCAACAAAACAAATCAGGGTAAATGGATATTGTCTGAATATCGAGATGATAACTTGGCACTATCTTTACAAACAGTAGAATTTGATATTTCCTTTGCAGATATCTATGAAAATGTCAACCTTGGCTAACTTTACTTAAAACGAAGAAATGGCAGCCAGAAAATAAATTTTATGCTTAATTACCTCCGGGGCATCACGATAGAAATAAAGGCGATCGGGAATCGAGCAGTATTAATTTTAGAGGTAAACTCTCTAGGCTATGAAGTGCAGATCCCACCTCGAATTATGCCCCAATTGGTGCTAGGGGAGGTAGTCCAGATTTTTACTCATCTACAAATGCGGGAGGAACAGCCCTATTTGTATGGATTTACCAAGGCTGTGGAACGGGATTTATTTCGGCAACTAATTACTGTCAGTGGCGTGGGGGCACAGGTGGCGATCGCCCTGATTGATAGCCTAGAAATTGAGCAATTAGTCGAAGCGATCGTCACCAATAATATTAAAATTCTCACCCAAGCTCCCGGAGTGGGGACTAAAACTGCCGAACGCCTTGCCCTAGAACTGAAAACCAAGCTAGCAAAGGAATACAAACTTGCGGGACTGAAAACCACGGGAGTGAATACTGCCCTGCAAGAAGATGTGGAAATGACCCTCTTAGCCTTGGGTTATACTCCGGTAGAAGTTCACCAAGCCCTGACCGCCTTGAGTACGGATACTTTATTACAAAAAACAACTCAAGCCGAAGATTGGATCAGAAAAGCGATCGCTTGGCTGACCGATTAAGTTTGCAGATTAACTAATCTCAGCTTGATGAAGACCAATTGCGGATCGATCGGCTTGATATCTCAGGAACATCAGGAATATTATCCACAGCACTGACTAAAATGTCTTGGTTTTTTCTCATGCCATAAATATGATTTTTTTGTATCGGCATCTCCGAATCAACGATTCCTTGCATTTTCTCTATATGCACAAACTTATTGGCAGAAAAAGGCTTGAATCCATTGGTTCTATCTACAGACTCAATCCCCATTTGCCAACCACTATATTGGTAGGGGGACTGACAATACAGGACATGATTAAAATTAGCTTCCGGTTCAACTTGTCCATGATGCACATGTACTGTCGGAAAAAATAATTTCGTCGCTTCACGAGAGGGAAACTCAAAAGCCATCGGGTGAATATTATTTTCACCAGCCTTTAACTTAAACACCGCAAACCCATAGTCGTTATATTCTGGTAACTGATCCCAGACATGATCAGAAAGCCGAAATCTTTCATCTAGGCGGACAAAATCCGTTTTATGGGGAACAAACGATGCTTCAAAGCTGCCGACTGATTCAACTTTTAGAATTGATTGGGCTGATTTAGGCACATCTCCCATAGATCTGGGTTTGGGAAAAATACTATCTACATCATCAAAGAAGCTGGGATAATCAGACAAATCTATAAACCTTACTGCATCTTCAGGACTAGATGGAGGTGTTGGCAAAGGTAAAATCATCGCCATATCCAAATCTGCCGAGTAACCCATACTGTAAACCAAGAACTGCTTGCCATTTTCTGAAGTTCTAGCAAATATTTTTGTTCCAAAAACAGAATTAATATCTCTGGAGAAAATACACATTAGTTTTGCCTCTTAAGTTTTGCCTCTTGATATCCTCGTATGCTTGGGTAGATTTCAGTCTACAATAGAGATCGATAACTACCTACATAACTCATAGCTTCAGCCCATGACTACGGCGACCCCAGTAAAAACCGCATACGAAGTAATTATTGGCTTGGAAACCCATTGCCAACTGAGTACCCAAACCAAGATTTTCTCCAGCTCCTCCACCAAATTTGGCGGCACTCCCAATACCAATATTGATCCCATCTGTCTGGGAATGCCGGGGGTGTTGCCGGTGTTGAATGAGATGGTCTTAGAATACGCAGTCAAGGCTGGCTTGGCTCTCAATTGCCAAATTGCTCCCTACAGCAAGTTCGATCGCAAGCAATATTTCTACCCCGACCTACCCAAGAACTATCAAATTTCTCAGTTTGACCTGCCCATTGCTGAACATGGCTGGATTGAAATCACCACCCCAGATGCTGAGGGCAAACCCTTAGTCAAGAAAATTGGCATCACTCGGCTGCATATGGAAGAAGATGCCGGAAAATTAGTCCATGCCGGGAGCGATCGCCTGTCTGGTTCCACCTATTCCCTTGTAGATTACAACCGGGCTGGGATTCCCCTGATTGAAATCGTCTCGGAACCGGATCTGCGCTCTGGCGTGGAAGCTGCCGCCTATGCTCAAGAAATTCGCCGGATTGTCCGTTATCTAGGGGTCAGTGATGGCAATATGCAGGAAGGTTCCCTGCGTTGTGATGTAAATATTTCCGTCCGTCCTGTGGGGCAGAAAGAATTTGGCGTGAAGGTGGAAATCAAAAATATGAATTCCTTCAGTGCGATCGAGAAGGCGATTAACTACGAGATCGATCGGCAGATTGCGGCGATCGAAGCTGAGGAAGAAATTTTCCAAGAAACACGCCTCTGGGAAGAAAATAACCAACGCACCATCAGTATGCGGAAAAAGGAAGGCTCCAGCGACTACCGCTACTTCCCAGAGCCGGATCTGCCCCCGATCAAGGTTTCCCCTGACCAACTGGAGCAATGGCGCAGTGAATTGCCGGAACTACCAGCGATCAAACGTAGTCGCTATGGCACGGAATATGGATTATCGGTCTACGACACTGCCGTGCTGACGGACGATCGCGGTGTTGCCGAATACTTCGAGGCGGCGGTTTCCCTACTGCCCAAACCCAAAGCTATTAGCAACTGGGTCACCGGAGATATTGCTGCTTACCTAAATACCCATAGGGTCAAGATCAATGAATTAGCCCTTACTCCGGTGGTGCTGGCAGAACTAGTCGCTCTGATTGAAGATGGCACCATCAGCGGCAAAATTGCCAAGGATCTCTTGCCAGAACTGATTGCCCAAGGTGGCTCCGTGAAGGCATTGGTGGAAAGCAAAGGCTTAGTGCAAATTTCTGATTCTGGCGAACTAGAAAAAATCATTGATGAAGTGATTGCCTCCAATCCTAAGGAGCTAGAACAGTATCAGGGCGGCAAAACCAAACTCCTCGGCTTCTTTGTTGGTCAAGTGATGAAACAATCTGGCGGCAGAGCAGACCCCAAACTCACCAATCAACTCCTACAACAAAAGCTAAATCCCTAGTAATTGAAAATAGCCTCTGTACGGCTTTTTTTAACTCCACCTGCTCGGTTACTCTAGTTACGTATTTTTTCGTACACCTCTAGCTAGGAATTTAGATAATTAATAAAATAGGGGGTGACACCCCCCACACCTAATGCTATATTGTTCTCAGTAGATGCACCCTGATAGCCGGGAGAAGAATTTTATATTTTTCTCCCGACTTTTTTTGTCTATAGCAACTCAAGGACCTGAGTTCGATAAGGGTTTCAGGAGTTTTCATCGAACTCCTAAGAAACAACTTTTTGAGTAAAGCCTAAAACCTAGTCTATTCAATGCTTTTGTTTCTTTTGCCCTTCCCAGAGGTTTGCCTCTGTTGGAGACTCACATTAAATTGATAAGTTGAAGAATTGCGTCAGAGTCAAACAGTAATCTTGCAGCACTAAAATAATCTATTTACGGAGGATTCAGCGGTTTGTCTTATTTCATGGCAAGCGATTTCCACACAAAATCTTGGGCAAGGCAGAGATCGCCCTAGGCTAAGGCTCAGAGATCTGGCGCATCAAGTAAGCCACCCCAAAATCTCCATTGGGATGATCCCTTAGTTTCTCTGCCAAATCGAATACTAACTTTGCGAGTTCTGGTCCAAGTTTATCGATCGTCGCTTGCCGTTCCTTGGATGTTTGTTGCAATTGTCGGGCTTGGGTTTGCCATTCTGATGAAAATAGTTGATCGATCGTCGTGTGTAGCCCCAAGGTTTCTAGCACATCCCACTCCCCATGATCACACCAAATTCCTTGACAGCTAGAACACCTTTCGACATAAAAAGGATTTTCTAGCATTACCTTAGCTCTAGAAAGATAGCGCCGACATTCTGGACATAGTGCCCCCTTAGTATCGTAGGGAGACTGCACATAATCAACTTTGAGAGTATCTGTAAAATGCATCTTATTCCGGGCTTGGGGTTGGCGGCTCTGCCAATCTGCATAGTTTTCAGCGGGGATCCATGTCCCCTTACACTCATAACAATCTTCTACTGCCAAATGACTAGATAAAATACCGCTTTGCAATTCACTGCTCTTACACTTAGGACATTGCACTGATCTCGATCCTCCTATTGCCGATTCTGTTGCCGATTAGTTTCTCATTTCCTAGAATCAATCTTTTGCATTATATAAAACACTAGGGCTTAAAGTCATCAAATCTTCTAAATTAAGGCGCATAGTAGTGCAGATTCTATCTAAGGGCAAGTCATTGGCATCATAGCCAAAAGGATTTTCAATTTCAATGCCAATTTCTTCAATCCCTAATAAAGTAAAACTAATTAATCCTACGACTAAACCCGTTAGTCCTTGTAGGGAATTAACTAGTTGAAATGGCAAAAGTAGACAATAGATTAATAGTAATTGCTTGAGGTGAATGGCATAAGCGAGAGGCATAGGAGTCCTCAGAATTCGTTCACAACCGCCTAGGGCATCGACTAGATTATCTAATAGCTTTTGCATAGTTTCTAGCTGGTAGGAATTGATACAGCTTGCTTGATATTGTTGCTGAAGATAGTCACTAATCCAGAAGGCGATCTCTAGGGGGGGATTATGGAAATTTTTGAGTTGAAAGTATTGATTCGTGGGGATCAATTCTTGGAGTTCTTCTTGATCAATTGACTCGTCTCGGAGATGTAGTTTGGTGGCGATCGCAAAAGCTACAAGCAATCTCATAAACACCATTTTTTTGCTTCTATCCTCTGGGGTGACGGTCGCAATATTCACCCACATCTGCCGTGACAAATTCCGAATACTATTATTCATAGTTCCCCACAAGCGCCGTCCTTCCCAGAAGCGATCGTAGGCAGTATTAGTCCGAAATACTAATAATAAACCCAAGACAATACTAGGTACGATCGTCCCTAAAATAGGATAGGAAACTGGCACTTGATAAAAATGCAACAGAGAAATAAAAACTCCAAACAGCCCACATCCTAATACTCGCTTATAAACAGCAGGAATTACAGAACCTTTTAACTGAGTGGCTACTCTTAACCAGTTTTGTCTCTCCATACTCATAGGACATATCAAGGTAGTGAAAATAATTAGAATTGCTTTAGTAATTCTAGATAACTTAGACTTGATCAGGGTAAATCATTTAGAATTATGCCAACAGAATATAGCGATCCTAAATCATTTGTGGATTTTTTAGGATTGCTATATAGCGATCCTAAATGGTTTTACCCGCCTTCGGCGGGTGAAACCATTTACTAGAAGCAAGTTGACTTGGCAACTGTTAGAAAATGATTTAGGACTGCTATATTACAACATATTAAACAGCTTTCGATAGGGGTGGAGGATGAGAGAGAAGGATATTAGCTGGCAATTTTGGGTCGATCGCGGCGGCACTTTTACCGATATTGTTGCCAAAATGCCTGATGGTCAAGTCAAAGTTCATAAACTCCTCTCGGAACAACCTAGTAGATACCCAGATGCTGTTCTCCAAGGGATGCGGGATATTTTGCATTTACCCACCGATGCCCCCATACCGACAGAAAAGATTCAATCTATCAAAATGGGGACAACTGTAGGCACTAATGCCCTGTTGGAAAGAAAGGGCGAACCTACGGTTTTAGTGATCACTAAAGGATTTAAAGATGCCTTGCGGATTGGATATCAAAACCGCCCCGACATTTTTGCCCTAGAAATTAAGCTACCTGCTCCCCTTTACAGCGAAGTGGTGGAAGTAGCAGAACGCTACACTGCCCAGGGGGAAGAGTTGTTGCCAGTGGATTTGTCTTTAGTGGCGACAGATTTGCAGGAAATGTACGATCGCGGGTTTCGCAGTTGTGCGATCGTCTTCCTCCATGCCTATCGCTACCCAAACCATGAATTGCAAGTAGCTACCATTGCCCAAGAGATTGGCTTTACCCAAATTTCCCTCTCCCACCAAGTCAGCCCCCTCATGAAACTGATCAGCCGGGGTGACACCACCGTAGTCGATGCCTACCTCTCTCCCATCCTCCAACGCTACATCCAACAACTAACCCAAGCCTTATGCGTATTCCCCCCCTTTTTAAGGGGGGCATGGGGGATCAACCCAGATTTAACCACAGTTCCAGATTTAAACACAGTTACAGACCATTCCTTTTCAAGAGGGCAAGGGGAGATCAACCCAAATTCAAACCCACCATCAAATCCCCCCTTTTTAAGGGGGGCAGGGGGGATCAACCTCCTCTTCATGCAATCCAACGGCGGCTTAGTCAACGCCACCAACTTCCAAGGCAAAGATTGCATCCTATCGGGACCCGCTGGGGGAATTGTCGGGGCAGTGCAAACCAGCTTGCAAGCAGGATTTGAGAAAATCATCACCTTTGATATGGGGGGAACCTCCACCGATGTGGCGCATTTTTGTGGCGAGTATGAAAGAGTTCTAGAAACCGAAGTGGCGGGAGTTCGAGTTCGATCGCCCATGCTGGCAATCCATACCGTGGCGGCGGGGGGTGGTTCTCTGTTGGGTTTTGATGGGATGCGTTACCGGGTTGGCCCCGATTCTGCTGGGGCGCAACCGGGGCCTGCCTGTTACCGTCAGGGCGGAGGGTTGACTGTAACCGATTGCAACCTACTGGTGGGCAAGTTGCAACCAGAATTTTTTCCCCATGTGTTTGGCAATGAGGGAAATTTACCCCTCGATGCCGAGATTATCCAAATTAAATTTCAGGAACTCGCTGAGGAGATTGGTGATGGCAGAACCGTGGCGGAGGTAGCGGCGGGATTTTTGGCGATCGCAGTGGATAAGATGGCTAATGCCATCAAGAAAATATCTCTGCAACGGGGCTATGCTTTGGCTGATTATGCTCTCTGTTGCTTTGGGGGAGCTGGGGGACAGCACGCCTGTGCGATCGCCGATGTTTTGGGGATGAAGACTATTTTTATTCATCCCTACGCGGGGGTTTTATCCGCCTATGGCATGGGTTTGGCGGATATGCGAGTCATCAAAGAACAAGCGATCGAAGCAGAATTAACCGATGATTTGATTACTGAACTAACTCAGAAATTACAGATGCTTAGTCAGCAAGGAGAGGCAGAAATTCAAGCCCAAAATCAATCGCAAGATAAAGGAGATATTCAAACTCTAGAAATTTTAAGACGAGTCCATCTCCGCTATGTTGGGACAGATTCAGTGTTGATTATTGCTTTTAATTCCTGTGTATTAATGCGGGGAGAGTTTGAGCGATCGTACTCTGCCCAGTATGGATTTATCATGCCGGATAAAGCCTTAATTGTCGAGGCAATTTCTGTGGAAGTAATTAGTAAAAATCCCCTAATTCAAGAGCCTGTGATTGGCAGAACTAGCGACCAATTGCCTGCACCGATAACTAGGGTTGCTATGTATACCAATAATGCTTGGCATCAAACCCCAGTATTCGATCGCCAGCATCTCCAGCCCGGCGATCGGATTCCTAGTCCAGCGATTATTATTGAACCTACTGGAACCAATATTATTGAACCGGGATGGGTAGCAGAAATAACCAATAAAAACCACCTAGTGTTATCTAAGCAATCTATCTCTTTGCCGCCAGAAAAACATCAGCCAGAAAATATCCAAATATCTGCAAGTAATCCTCAGAAGTTAATTACAGCCGACCCAATTTTATTAGAAATATTTAATAACCTATTTCGTTCTGTAGCTGAACAAATGGGCATTACTCTGCAAAATACTAGTACTTCAGTCAATATCAAAGAACGATTGGATTTTTCCTGTGCTATCTTCGATCGCCAAGGCAACCTAGTTGCCAATGCCCCCCATATTCCAGTCCATCTGGGTTCCATGAGTGAAAGTATCCAGAGCTTAATTAAAGCTAAAGGCAACTCCCTACAAAATGGCGATGTATATATTTCTAATAATCCCTACAATGGGGGGACTCACCTGCCGGATATTACGGTAATTACACCAGTTTTCAAGGATAAATATCTGGGAGATGTTGATCTGGATAATCCAGTAGGTAAGGATAAATATTTAGGAAATATTCTGGTGGATAATCAAGAAGATGCTTCAGAAATATCTTCAGATATATTATTTTATGTAGCCTCTAGAGGACACCATGCCGACATTGGTGGCATCACTCCCGGCTCCATGCCGCCCCATAGTCAAAACATTACAGAAGAAGGAATTTTAATCGATAATTTCCGTTTAGTTGATGGAAATAATTCGATATTTCAGGAATCAGAATTAATTGAACTACTGACAAATCATCCCTATCCAGCTCGAAATCCTCGCCAAAATATTGCCGATCTCCAAGCGCAAATTGCTGCTAATCAACAGGGGATTAAGGAATTACGAAACCTCATCCAAAACTATAGTCTAGCTACGGTACATGCTTACATGAAATTTGTTCAAGATAATGCCAAAGTTGCAGTGCAGCGGGTGATTTCTCAATTAACCAATGGGAGTTTTACTTGTCAACTAGATGATGGCAAGCAAATTCAGGTAGCAGTGGCGATCGACCCCCAAAACCAAACGGCAAAAATAGATTTCACCGGAACTTCTGCCCAGTTAACTAATAACTTCAACGCTCCCAAAGCAGTGGTGAAATCAGCAGTTATGTATGTATTTCGGACGTTGGTGCGGGATGATATTCCTCTGAATGCTGGGTGTTTGGAACCATTGGAAATTATTATTCCTCCCCACTCCTGCCTAGACCCCCAAAGTCCGGCGGCAGTGGTGGCAGGGAATGTGGAAACTTCGCAGCTCATCACCGACGCTTTGTATGCTGCCCTCGACGTGATGGCGGCAGCCCAAGGCACGATGAATAATTTCACCTTTGGCAATGACCAGTACCAATACTACGAAACCATCTGCGGCGGGGCGGGGGCAGGAGATGGCTTTGTCGGGGCGGATGCGGTGCATACCCACATGACAAATTCTCGATTGACGGATCCGGAGGTGCTGGAGTGGCGGTTTCCGGTGTTAGTTAAGGAGTTTAGTCTGCGATCGGGCAGTGGTGGCTCAGGAAAATATCCCGGAGGTAAAGGGATTGTGCGATCGATTCAATTTCTCATCCCCATGACTGCTGGAATCCTCTCTGGTCGGCGAATTGTTCCCCCCCACGGTCTCCGGGGAGGCAATCCCGGTCTAGTCGGTAAAAATTGGGTGACCCGAAAAGATAGCACAATCTTAGAGTTGGGGGGAATTGCCACGGTAGAGATGGAAGTGGGGGATGTGTTGACGATCGCTACTCCCGGCGGTGGCGGCTACGGTAATATCTAATGGACAAATATTTGATGGCGGGTATTTATCAGTATTCTTTATCTACAAACCTGATGTAAGCACGGCAATTATTATCAGTGCCCATGATCTCAAAGGGTGACAAGGAGGTTGAAAGCGAAAGAGACGTGAGTCTCTAACGGAGAGAACTACGGGAAGCAGGAAAGAAACACAGCTTCCTTTTTTTGGGGAATAAGCGGGGGGTGTGAATCCCCCCCCACCTTAAAAATGCTCATTAGATTAATGACCACGATACTGCTCTAGGTCAAGGTGCTGCGATACCAGTCGATGGTTTTCTTTAGCCCTTCTTCTAGGGAAACCTTGGCTTTAAACCCCAAAACAGTTTCTGCCTTAGTCAAGTCAACGACCCGGAAAGGAATAGTCGTGGGTTTACTATCATCATAAACAGCCGTCGCCGGATTCCCCGTCACTCGCAAAATCAATTCCACAGATTCTTTGATCGTCACCGGCTGCCCAGAACCAATATTTAGAGGCTGACATTCGGCGTAATTTTCCAGCGTCAGTAAAAGTGCCTCTACCATGTCAGAGACATACATGAAGTCCCGCACTGCCGACCCGTCGCCCCACACTTCAAAGGGGTTTTGCTGCTCCACTGCTCTGCGCATCAGGGCTGGCAACACATGGGACGTGGCAAAATCAAATTTGTCGTAGGGACCATAAACATTGGTGGGGCGGATTAGGGCAATTTTCATGCCGTAGCGTTGGTAATAAAACTCGGCTAGTTTTTCAATGTAGCGCTTCATCCAGCCCACCGCGAAGTAACTGGGGTGAGGCTCACCAGTAAAACCTTCTTCTTCCTTGACTGGGTAGGTGACGGCAGGATACACCGTGGTGCTGCTGACGAATAATAATCTGCTAACCCCCGCCAGACAAGCAGCTTCGAGGATTTGGGAATTAATTAATAAATTAGCCGTGATATGGGCGATCGGGTTTGCTGCCATCACCGCTGCCCCAGAGGTATTCGCCGCACAAAGGATCACAAAATCCATATCTTGCACTACCTTGGCGCAGTCTTCTCGCTGAGTCAGATCACACTGGATATACTCAATGCGATCGTCCTTAATGACTGGCTCTTTACTGTGGATGGTCGCCCGGACTTGAGCACCTCGGCGGAGAAGTTCTTCAATGGTGTGGCTGCCGATCAGTCCACTGCCGCCGGCAATTAAAACTTTCTTATCTTGATAAAACATGGGCGATCGCTCCTATAAACTCTCGATATTATACCGACAAAGTTGCTTGATTCTAGAACTGAGAGAAATAGGCTGGTAAAATTTTGAAGTAAAAATAGGTCTATAGTTATCCTAAATGAATTTAGAATTTTAGAGGGTTGAGAACAGCTCCCCCGGAGGGAGAGCTGTTCTCAACCCATTTAGGATCGCTATATAAGAGGAATAATATTTTATGTTTAAGGGTAAAAAGGTTTTAGTGGCTGGGGGGACAGGATTAATAGGTATTCCCTTAGTAGAAATGTTATTAGAGCAGGGAGCTACCGTGCGAGTTTCTTCCCTTGACGATCCTTCTCGCTGCCCACCGGGAGCTGAATTTGTATCTACCAACCTGACGATCGTTGAGAATGGGATGCAGGTATGTCAGGGCATGGACTATGTATTTAACCTCTTGGGAGTCAAAGGTTCCCCGATGATGGGCAAGTTGTATCCGGGGACTTTCTTCTTTAATACCGTCAGCATTAGTATCAATTTGTTGGAAGCAGCTAGGCGCTGTGGCTGTAGTGGTTATTTATTTACTAGCTCTTTTGGAGTCTATGCTCCAGCAGAAGTATTTTATGAAGATACCGTCTGGAATACCTTTCCTTCGGATAATGACAAGTTCCCCGGATGGGCAAAACGGGTGGGAGAATTGCAGGTGATGGCATACCAGCAGGAATATCCCGATATGACGCTCTCGATGGTGCGTCCTGCCAATGTCTATGGTTTGTACGACAACTTCGATCTCAAGAATGCTATGGTTATTCCTTCTTTGATCAAACGGGCGATGAGTGGTGAGAATCCTTTTACAGTTTGGGGAGATGGTTCGGCGGTGCGGGATTTTGTCCATGCTAGAGATGTGGCAAAAGGAATGCTCTTAGCAGCGACTACTGGCACCACAGAAGCGATTAATCTGGGCAGCGGCTTGGGGACTTCGATTAAGGATTTAGTGGAAGTTGTGGTCAGCAATCTAGAGACAAAACCAGAGATTGTTTGGGATACTTCTAAACCCACGGGTGATCGCAAGCGCATTCTTGATATCACCAAAGCCAGAGCGATCGGCTATGAACCAACAATTACGATCGAGCAGGGCATCAAGGAAGTAATGGATTGGTATCGAGAAAATGAGGGGCGAATTGCCCAGCGCTACGATATTTTTAACCGCTAAATTAGAGGCTTTGCGCCCCTTGCGGGGGCGCAAAATCAGACCTTCTAGCCACTTGTTCAATAAACTCTAAGTTGGAAAGATGAAAAATCGGCATCCGACATAGATGGCACTGGCAATTAATTGCATCACCATCACGGGAATTCCATAGCGCAAAAAAGTTTTGAATTGGATTCTCCGCCCATGCAGTTCGGCGATTCCTGCTGCCACAATATTTGCCGAAGCACCAACCAGAGTGCCATTGCCGCCTAGGGTTGCCCCAAACATCATGGCATAAAATAATGGCAAGACCTGATCAGGAAACTGCCCTGCATAATCTGGAGACAGGACTTCTGCTCCAGTTAAGCCGACTTTCACCACGTACTCCTTAAGCAGAGGCACCATCGCCACCACTAGGGGAATATTCGGCACAACGCTAGAGATGATGCCGACAAAAAATATTAAAACTATCGAGCCGAGGGCAATATTTGTGCCTAAGACGACTGCGAGAAGCCCCGATAGGCTGCCAATCACTCCAGTTTTCTGGAGTCCACCAATCAGGACAAAGATTGACATGAAAAATATCAAAGTACTCCAATCCACATCCCGGAGAATATTATTTAGTGTATCAATTTTGCTGTGGTGGGCTAATAAAAGAGCTAACACCGCTCCGAGAAGAGCCACCGTGGCTGGAGCGACAGGAATGGGCAGGCTTTCGCCAATCACAAAAAATACTAAAACAAAAATAGTGATCGCCGCCCCCACCATCAAAGTCCGAGGATGATTGATCTGGGGAGCGACAATTTGGTCGATGTTTTCTAGCTTCTTCAGCCAAATTTTCCGAAACAGCAGCGGCAGCATAACGATAATCACCACAATAGCGATCGCTCCCCCCAAGCTGAGACGCAATAGATAATCTGTAAAACTTAAATTAATTGCACTGCCAACAATAAAAGTTGCCGGGTCTCCGACAATGGTCAGCAATCCCGCGCTATTTGCCACAAATACGGTCAAGATCAACAAAGGGACAAAATCGACCCCGACAATCTCCGCCATGGGGGGAATCAATGGGGCAATCAGCATCACGGTGGTGGCATTGGGCAGAAAGGCACAGATGGGTGTCACCACCCCCACAATCCCCAGTAAGAGGCGACTGCCCTGACCCCGAGCAAAAATCACCATCTGCGCTGCCAAATAATCAAACACCTTCGTCGGCTCAAAAGCCCGCACCATCACCATCACCCCAAAAAATAGGCTCAAGGTTTCATGGCTCCGCCCAATGTAGCCGATCGCCTGGGGCAGGGACATAATATTAAAGATAATTAATAGTAATGCCCCCAACAAAGCGGCGATCGTCATCTGGATCCATTCTGTGATCACCAAAAAGATCACACCACTAAAGATTCCTAAGGCGATAACTGCCTGCCAACTATCCATACGGGTATTGATTGTATTTATTGATTGTATTTTTTTATAACTTTAATAGAGCTGAGTAGCTGCTACCTAGAATATTCTCAATGCCATAATTCTAACTTGCATTGTTTCTACCTCTAGCTCTGAATGGTAAAGGGCTAGTAGAGGGGTAACGAAGATTCGCTCCGAGGAGAGGCTGATCGAAAATCGGGCGATCGACCAAATATTCTTTTTTTGTCCCTGCCTCAACAAGTCCTCAGCAAATCGCCAAACAACCCCTATCTTTATGGGGATAAGAGGTTTACAATTAGTCATTAATTGCAAAAAAATAAACTATTAAAACTTAAGCCCGCTTAACCTATGGCTAAAATCGAGACCAGAACAGAACCCATGATTCTGAACATGGGTCCCCACCACCCCTCGATGCACGGAGTTCTCCGCTTGATCGTTACTCTTGACGGGGAAGATGTGATAGATTGTGAACCCGTGATTGGGTACTTGCATCGGGGCATGGAAAAAATCGCCGAGAACCGGACGAATATTATGTATATTCCCTACGTTAGCCGCTGGGACTATGCTGCCGGGATGTTTAATGAAGCGGTTACGGTCAATGCTCCAGAAAAATTAGCAGATATTCCAGTCCCCAAGCGTGCCAGTTATATTCGGGTAATCATGCTAGAGCTGAACCGGATCGCCAACCATCTTTTGTGGTTGGGACCATTCATGGCGGATGTGGGGGCGCAAACTCCGTTCTTCTACATTTTCCGGGAACGGGAATTGATTTATGACCTCTGGGAAGCGGCCACAGGACAGAGATTAATTAACAATAACTATTTCCGAGTTGGTGGTGTCTGCGCGGATCTGCCCTACGGCTGGACAGATAAATGTATTGATTTTTGTGACTACTTTGACGATCGAGTAGATGAGTACGAGAAATTAATTACCGATAACCCCATCTTCCGCCGCCGTTTAGAAGGCGTAGGTACCATCCCTCGTGAAGAGGCAATTAACTGGGGACTATCGGGTCCCATGCTCCGCGCCTCTGGGGTGAAGTGGGATCTGCGCAAGGTTGACCACTACGAGTGCTACGACGATTTTGATTGGGAAGTCCATTGGGAAACCGCCGGAGATTGCCTAGCTCGCTATTTTGTCAGGATTCGAGAGATGCGGGAATCGGTGAAAATCATTCGCCAAGCCGTCAAAGGACTACCCGGTGGTCCCTACGAAAACTTAGAAGCGAAGAGATTGCTAGAAGGTAAGGGTTCTAGCTTTAATGATCTAGACTTTCAATACATCAGCAAAAAATTAGCTCCGACTTGGAAAATCCCCGCCGGTGAACACTACGTCAGAATTGAGAGTGGCAAAGGAGAACTGGGGATTTATCTAATTGGTGATGATAATGTCTTCCCTTGGCGCTGGAAAATTCGGGCGGCAGATTTTAATAATTTGCAGGTGCTCTCTAGTATTCTCAAGGGAGTCAAGGTAGCGGATATTGTGGCGATTTTAGGGAGTGTGGATGTAATTATGGGGTCGGTCGATCGCTAATTGCTGTCGATCGCTAATTACTGTTCATATTTTCTAGTTTTCTAGGTTTGGGTGTAGGCGGATGTAAGGAGGGTGGGCATTGCCCACCTTTCCGGTGTTGACTCTCATGCTAGGCTGCCGTGTACACACAAGTATTGATCATCTCGTTTAATGGGGAGGATCCCCCTAAATCCCCCTTAAAAAGGGGGACTTAAATTAATTCTCCCCCCCTTTTTAAGGGGGGCTGGGGGGGATCAAATCCTGAAACGTAGTCGGAGTGGACTTGTGTGTACACCGTAGCATGCTAGGAGAGGGTTAGGAAGTGCTTGCTCCCCCTAGCATGGGTTCTAGCTCATCCCAAACTCACGTTATTACTCACGTTATTTAGAAGGGCGCACCCAAAGGGTGCGCCCTTCTAAACTCATTTCGGGTTGCTATAGCAATCGCCCCTTCCTCAACTGTTGGCTACAAAAGATTGTTTATTGATAGGACGCATTTGGACATTTTTGTCGGCTGAGCGGAGTCAAAGCCGATAAGAACGTCCTAATTGATCAGAAATCCGTAGGATCGTAGTGAAGGATGAGGATTTCTTCAGCCCGGAGATTCACTACCGCATATTCATTACCTTCTAAATCGGTAAACTCTACCAAATAAAAAGTTTCCTGCTGAGATTTATTAGTGGAGTATAAATCTTCTTCATAAACTTCAATAATTGTCCCTACCATTCCTCTGCGAAAATCCTTTAAGTCTTTGTAGGTATTTTCAATTAATGCTAATCTTTCCATGGGAATAGGAACTAGGGTAGCCACCACATCTAAAAGTTTTGGTTTATCTCGCATTTCAACGTATTAAAGGAAACGAATCCTTAATTAAATCATGTTTCATTTACACGGACAACTTGTCGAGGTTATCCTGAGGCTCTACGGACAGTTAGGAATCAGCGTTGTCATTGGTTATGGATTGGGGAAGTTGTTGCCTAAATATGTACCAAATTGGTTGGGGCAGTTTCTGTTTTGGGTGGGTTCACCTTTGAGTATTGTGATTTTTATTTATCGGGCAGATTTATCTACTCAAATATGGATTGCCCCGATCGCCGCTTGGTTGGCAAGTTTATTGGGTTTGGGTTTGGCTTGGGGATGGATGAAATGGCGGGGTAAGGGTTTTACGGATCTACGGACTAGAGCTAGTTTTCTTTTGACCTCTATGTTTGGGAACACGGGTTATATTGGCTTCCCAATTATTTTGGCATTAGTGGGGGAAAAGTATGCGGGATGGGCTTTGTTTTATGATCTCTTAGGGACAGTTTTGGGAGTATATACCCTCGGCATATTTATAGTTCTATCCATCGGCATTAATAGTCAAGAGGCGGGTCATCTCTGGAAATCCTTGATCATTAATCCTGCCCTATGGAGCTTGTTCATCGGCTTAATCCTGCGTCCAATCAAGATTCCTGTAGCTCTGGAGGAATTGCTTTTAGACCTTGGTTGGGCAATGGTTTTTGTATCTTTGATTCTGATTGGGATGCGCTTAAGTCAGCTAAATTCTTGGTCTGGCTTGGGGCAGACTAGCATTAGTTTGAGTATCAAAATGTTGATAGTTCCCTTGATTTTAGGTGGGGGTTTATCTCTATTCGGAATTAGGGGCGAACCTCAGCTAGTTATGGTAATTCAAATGGGTGTGCCGCCAGCGATCGCCAGTTTGGTCTTAGCCGAAATTTATGACCTAGACCGTGATTTAACAGTAGGGGCGATCGCGATCGGCTCCAGTTGTTTCTTGCTAACTCTACCGCTGTGGTTACTATTGTTCTTCCCCAGTGCCTAGCGATCGTTCAATCGGGGGCGATCGGTAAAAGTTAGCAAAATAAAATTGTTCGATCGCCCCCATTTATCTAGATAAAAGTAGACGTTTTGATTCAGGTAAACCAAAATTAGAGGAACTGTTGCAAGGCTACGGGGGAGTGATTATGAGCGATGACAAGACTCTCTTGATCCAGAGAATCATGAATGGAAGTATTGATAAAAGCAAGGACTTGATAGGGGCAGACCTCAGAGAAGCAGACCTCAGAAGGGCAGACCTCAGTGGTGCAAACCTCAGTGGTGCAGACCTCTTTAGAGCAAACTTCTTAAATACAAACCTTAGTGAGGCAGACCTCAGTGGTGCAAAACTCTTTAGGGCAGACCTCAGTGGTGCAAACCTCAGTGGTGCAAACCTCAGAGAAGCAGACCTCTTTAGGGCAGACCTCAGTGGGGCACACCTCAGTGGGGCACACCTCTTTAGAGCAAAACTTATGGAATCATCCCTCCTTGAAGCAATTCTCAGAGAGGCAGACCTCAGAGAGGCAAGACTCGGTGGGGCAGAACTCTTTAGGGCAGACCTCTTTAGGGCAGACCTCAGTGGTGCAGACCTCAGTAAGGCACACCTTAGTCAGGCAGACCTCAGTGGTGCAGACCTCAGTAAGGCAAATCTTAGTAGGGTAAACCTTAGTGGGGCAGACCTTAGTGGGAAAAACCTCAGCAAGGTAAACCTCAATGAGGCAATTCTCATGGGGACAATCCTTAGTCAGGCAGACCTCAGTGAGGCAATTCTCAGTAGGGCAGACCTCAGTTTTGCAAACCTCATTGGAGCAAACCTCATTGGAGCAAACCTCAGAGAGGCAGAACTTATTGGGGCAAAACTTATTGGGACAAGACTCATTGATGCAGAACTCATTGGGGCAAAACTCATTGAGGCGAACATCAGTGGGGCAGACCTCAGTGGGGTAAACTTCACAAGAACTCAGGTTCTTGGCGCTGATTTCACTGGAGCAATCTTGACAGGGATTTGTATAGAAGACTGGAACATCAACTCTGAGACAAAGCTAGATGGCGCGATCTGTGAGTATGTCTACCTTAAACAGAATGAGCAAGAACGCCGCCCTCATAGTGGAACTTTTGCCCCCGGCGATTTTGCTAAATTAGTGCAGAGTTCCTTAGAGACGATCGACCTGATTTTTCGGACAGGTTTGGACTGGAAGGCTTTCGCTTATGCGTTCAAACAAATTGAAGTGCAGTATGAAGATGCTCAACTTGCAGTGCAAAGCATCGAGAACAAAGGCGATGGAGTGGTCATTGTCAAGATTGCGACTTCCCCCACAGCCGACAAGGGAGAGATTCACGGTTCTTTTATGAACGGCTACGAATTTGCCTCTAAAGCACTTGCCGCACAGTATGAAGCACGGTTAGAGGATAAAGATAAGCACATTAACAGTTTATTATTGATTGTGGAGAACCTTAGTGGAGTAACAAAAGCTATGGCAGAGAGTAAAAGTGGAGATATCTTTAATATCACCGCACCGGGAAGTCAATTTGCCAGCATTGGAGCTAAAGCAGAATCAGGTGGGAATATTGATATAACTCAGAACGTTTACCAAGGAGAGAGGCAGAGTCTCGCCGAAGCCGCTGCGGAAATTCAACGACTTTTGAAACAGCTAGAAGAAACCAATCCTACTGCTACCGAATCAGAGCAAATTTCCTATGTCAATGCAGATATCAAACCATCTCTAAGGAAAGCTGTAGCTGCGGGAAAGGCAGGTTTAGAAACTGCGATCGATGAGTTTGTCCTAGAAAATAAATTTCTTAAAGTGATAAAGTCCGTTGTAAAAGGGTGGCTAGAAGAGGGTTCTTAACCAGAAAAGTCTGCCTTCTGGGTTGCGGGGGATATCTTGACTAAGCCAATGCTATGATGCCATTAGATCAAATCTACCCGCAAAATTTTGATTATGCCTACGCCAGATCAAAGAAATTATTACTACACCCTAGAAGCAGAAAGAACTGGAGTCCATCGCCCCCTCTTGGCGGCGCTCTATGCTGTCCAGCAGCGTCCCAACTTACTGGACGATGATACAGGGCTAGGAATTTCTCCGGCAAATAGAATTGCCCCCAACCAAGTCAATACATTTCCTCAACAAGTACAGTTTGCCGCCAACACTCTGCGGTCTTTATTGGCAGCTTTGCCTAGCCAAGGTTGGGGAGCCAGCGACCTATGGAATGCCGAGCAAGGGCGTTATACAGATAAATTCCTTCAGCAAGTGGCTTTGGGTTATACTCCGGCGGCGACGGATACAAGTGCGGCACTCTTGGAGAGTAGTAACTATAGCCAATTACTGGCAGCCTACAATCAATCAGTGGGTCAGGAGTTGATCCAAGATGCCAGCCAAGACCTCAGCCCCTTCGTGGTGACTCCCAACCTGAGCCTTACTGCTGCCCCAACCCTAGTCCAGGGGGCAAAAGCAGCTCTGGCGGCTCCTCCAGCTCATCGCAATTTATCCTATCTTGACCCAGCTTTGTTGACCTTGATCGGCAGAATTCCAGAATTTTATCAAGGTTTAGATTACCAACGACAAGCCCTTTTGGAAGGAGTCCGGGTTTGGCGGAGGTTAGATACGATTCCCCAAGCAATTACTTCCCTAGTGCCCAATGCTGACCCCAACAACCCCGATGAAACCCAATTATTTAACCAAATTCGGGCATTTCTCCAGCGAGTCCTCACCGCCTACGGCGGGTTTCCCCAAGAGCGGGAGGCTTTGATTCGGTTGACCCAATTGTGGCGGGAATTGCCAAGCCGGGAGCAGGCGATCGCCTCCCTGCAAACCAATACCTCACCGGAACCCAGCCTGAGGACGATCGATCCAGCCCTGATTAACTTCACCTATAATATTCCCAAATTCTTTGTTAGTCTCGCCCCTCAACGCAATGCCCTAATTGAGTGCGTCCGGCTCTGGCGACAGCTAGAAACCCGTGCCGATGCGGTGAAATCCTTAGGAATTGACCCCAATGTACTGAATGCTAGTGCGGGGAACAACACTGCCCTAGCAAGTTTAGCAGCTCAGTTAGATAGACAGCTAGTTGCCTTCACTCAACGTATTCCCAAGGTTTATAAACAGCAAACCAACGAACGGGAAGCGATGATTCGGCTGGTACAGCTATGGCGGAATTTGCCCACCCGTGCTCAGACGCTGCAATCTCTGGTCAATGACCTGAAACAGATCAAAAACCAAAAACCCTCACCTCCTCCGGTGATCATCACCCCGCCCAATCGCCCCCCCAAGTGGACTTTGAATAATATCCAGCAGAGTGCCAGCATTATTGTCGATGGCAGTTTCACTTGGGCAGAAGCCACAAGGGGTGGCAGTCGGATGCCCCCAGATCAGGAAACCCTAGAGGGGATGATTCGGATTGCCAGATTGGGACAACGGGCGCGCGATCGAGTGGGGCGACCTTTCATTGTTACTAGTTGGTATCGGGATCCAGTGGTCAATGCAGCGGTGGGGGGAGTGTCGAATAGTCGGCATATCAACGGAGATGCGATCGACTTTTATTGTGACGGTTTGACGGGGGATGAGATCTACTGGATTCTGGATCCTTGGTGGCCCAGTGGTTTGGGGCGCTATATCAAGTTTCCCTTCCTGTGTCACATTGATGCCAGAGATTACCGAGCAAGATGGCAGAATTAGCAATCTTCAATGCAAAAAATTATGACTATTAATCCCTTAAGTTGGCTAGAGCTAGAAACTTTGACTCAGGCTCCCGGCAGTTTTCAGTTAGACCCAATTCATGGCACCACCAACTCTCAAGCTCAGTTGCGCCTTTTTGGGCAGCCAGAGTCGGCGGTGCGGGTCACTTTATACCGAGATCACCATGCTTGGTGTCCTTACTGTCAGAAGGTTTGGCTCTGGCTAGAAGAGAAGCAAATTCCTTACCGGATCAAAAAAATCACCATGTTTTGCTACGGAGAAAAGGAAAGTTGGTATCGGCAAAAGGTGCGATCGGGAATGCTGCCGGCGATCGAGCTAGATAATCGTCTGATTACCGAAAGTGATGATATTCTGATTGCCCTAGAAAAAGTCTTTGGCTCCTTAGTTTGGGGCATGACCGACCCCAAGGTGTTGCCAATGCGGAGATTGGAGCGATTGTTATTCAGGGTATGGTGTGAATGGCTCTGCCGCCCAGCCAGAGATCAGCGGGAGGAGCAGCATCACCGGGAGCAATTTCTGGGGGTAGTTTCTATGGTGGGAGAGGCTTTGGCTAGCACTCCTAGTCCCTATTTTCTGGAGGAATTTAGTACGGCAGATGTAATTTTCACGCCCTACGTGGAGCGGATGAATGCCAGTCTGTATTACTACAAAGGCTATTCCCTCCGGGAAGAAAATTCCCGCCTAGGGGATTGGTTCGCCGCCATGGAAAGCCGCCCCGCCTACCGGGGCACCCAGAGTGATTTCCATACTCACGCCCACGATCTGCCGCCCCAGATGGGGGGATGCTGGGCAAATGATTCCGCCAAAACCCTCATGAACCAGAAACGGGTGGATCAGGGGTCTTGGTTTGGGTTACCGGATGTGGGGTATCCAGAGCCGGAAACTACCCGATCGGAGGCACTGCAAAGAGTTTTGAAGCACCGGAATAATATTATCCGAGTTAATCCGGCGGATGATGGGTTAATGGATGCGGCACTGCGGTGTGCTTTGACAAACCTGATGACGGGGGAAGATTGCCAGCCACCAGCGGGGGCTGATGTGGCACTGCGATATCTGCGCGATCGCATTTCTGTTCCCCGTGATATGTCGATCTATGCGGCGAAAAGATTCCGGGAATCCCTAGAAAAAACTGCTGCACTGGTTGGCGATCGCCAAAGCCCCCCCCTGCCTACCAAGCATCGTCGGGATCAAGACCCAGCTAATTTTGCCAGTACATTCTAATTACAGCACTTTGCGTTCAAATGAGGCACACCACAAATATTGAAAGTCTTATCAATGTTTGGTTTAAGAGTGGGTGGCTACAGCCACCCACTCTTAAACTGCTGTAACGTGAGTTCGATGGGCTTTAAAAGCCTTATGAAAAGCGAGTTGTTTTTCCCCATTTTTAATTTGACAATGAATTTATAAGGGTTTCAGGAGTTTTCATCGAGCTCACGTTGAGAAGATATTGAGCAATTGTAGGGGCGCAAGGCTTTGCGCCCTCAATATGTACCGCTGCAAAATGAGAGTTGCAATATCATAATTACAGTCCCAAATTACTGGACATCATTGGCTAGAGGTAAAGTATAGTAGTCGCCGATTTGATTAGGACGTTTTTGAGGGCGCGCTCCGCGCGCCCTCAAAAACGTCCCCGTCCTAACTATAATGGCACTTACTATATCTCTGGTAAATAGATTAAAATAGATGCACCCAAAAAGTGCGCCTATCTCAATCTACAAAACTTCTACAAATGCCTTGGAGTTATGAAATTCCTGTGATCAAGAAATCCACGTAGACTTGGGCATTAAACAATGGACGTTATAGGCTCCCGGTTCAATCTGACCAATTCGGGCATCTAAGGCAAGACTCGCTAAAGAATAAGCATCTAAAGCCTTCAATCCTTTTTCTTCCTGTATCCGTTTAATTAAAGCTAGTGCCGAGATATTCATGGCTTCCATGACATCGGCATTTACGGCGTGGGTAACATAGTAATCACGAGTATCTACTTTTGGCAAAGGAGCTAAAACCGGGCTGTCATTTTTGGGGAGCATACAGTAAATCCCTTTCAGTTGGTTCACCACTTCGGCAACCCGGAAATCGCCGTAGCGAGCCATGTATTGACGAGCATCACTACTGTTTAAACCCTTCCATTCTGCTAAAAATTTGAGGGTTTCCTGCTCCATAATTTCCACCGCAGTATTCATGTTGCGATCGTAGCCCAGGGTCATCCAATGGGTAGGAGACTCAATCCGAGGCCAACTCAAAGACTTACCTTTAAGGACTTCAACGGTGAGATTTAGTTCGTTAAAAGCTGATTCGATCGCGGTTAAATTAATTTCCCCATTACCTTGCACCGCATGGGAGTCCCCAGACCACAGCAAAGCACCATCCACAAAAACAGGTAAGTAAACTGTAGTCCCCTCTACCATTTCGCGACAATCTAAGTTGCCGCCAAAAGGTCCCGGAGGAACCGTACTATATTGCCCACTCTCAGCACGAGCAACCCCCAAAATACCGGGGAAAGGTCGCACAGGTAATTCAATTCCGGGGAGAAATTCTGTGACTCCTCGTTTCAAGTCCAAATAGAAATGTTTAGCCTGAGCTTGATTAAAAAGATCTGGGAATTGCCCTAATTTCAACTCACCGGGCAAATTCCAATTCGCACCGTAGGTACGAGGCACAATCCGGTTGATTTTAACCTTGAGAATATCTCCGGGTTTAGCCCCCTCAATAAAAATTGGACCAGTAATGGTATGAGGTCCACGCCCCGGGTTATCTACTCGCAATTTAGTGATTTGTTCAATAGAAACTCCCGGCAAAATTTGATTTTGAGATGCCATCATCGTTTCTAGAATGATCGTATCTCCAGATTTAATCTGGGCGCGGGGAGGTTCCGCATTGTTAAACCAACCCCATTGTACGGTTTCATTGTTAGCTGGCAGGAGGTAAACACCGCCTTGATATTGCCCTACAAAACCTTGTTGTAAAGCATTAATTTCCTCTCTTCTAGTTTGAGCATGAACTTGAACTTTGGGCAAAACGGAAACAGCAGCAGCAGTAGCAGCACTGCCTAGAAGAAAGTCACGACGATTTGGCATGGTAGTTAACAATTAAGATATAAGTGAAAGACAAAAAAATGCCATCTGCAATCAAATAATCAGTAATTAATTTGATGTAGAAATGTCAACTTTAATGAACTTTTTGTATTTTCTACATATCTCAAGAATTATTCTGTAAATCTCCATACAATCAAACTTACAGCAGTTTGAGAATGGGTGGTTACAGCCACCCACTCTCAAACTGCTGTATCTAGAGATTGAGCTTATCTAAGAGCGATCGTGTAGAGACGATATGTTTGGATAAACCTAACTGCTCTGGACTGATGCCCAAAGCTAAAGAGACTAGCTGGGGTAAATGTAGAACTGGTAAACCCAGCTTGGTGCCAATAACTTTTTCTACCTCCGGCTGGCGGGAATCGAGATTCAGGTGACATAGGGGGCAAGGGGTGACGAGGCAATCGGCTCCGGCAGCGATCGCGGCTTGGATATGTCCCCCCGCCATCTGGAAGGATTGCTCTGTGGCATAGCTGGATAGGGGCCAGCCACAGCATTGGGTTCTGCCGGGATAATAGACTGCTTCTGCCCCCAAGACTCGAAATACATTCTCCATCGACTGGGGATTAATCGGGTCATCAAAGGGCAATTGCTTTTGTCCTCGCAGCAAGTAGCAACCATAGAAAGCGGCACACTTGATGCCCTGAAGCGATCGCGTCACCCGTTTTTGTAATTCTTCTAAGCCATAATCCCCCACCAAAGCCCAGAGAAGATGCTTCACTTCCGTGCTGCCTTGGTAGGGGGAGCAGCCCTGATTGGTCAGTAAATTGTTGATTTCGCTCAAGTAGGTAGGATTTTCAGTTTGGGCAGATTTCAGGCGATCGTCCACATGACCAATCACCCCTTGACAAGTACTACAGTGAGTCAGCAGGGGCAATTGCAATTCTTCCGCTAGGGCAATATTCCGAGCATTAACTGTGTCTTCCAGCAGTTGAGATTCTTCTTTGAAAGTTCCAGAGCCACAGCAGGAAGCTTTTTTCAGTTCTATCAATTCAATTCCCAGAGCTGCTGCCAGAGAAGTGGTAGATAAATGCAATTCCCGGCAAGCTCCTTGAGCCACACAACCGGGAAAGTAGGCATACTTAAGAGTTGGAGCCATAGTTTAATTCAGTTATCAGTTAAAGGATTTCGTCTCCGGTCTTTTCTCGAACTCCTTGGACAATCCGGGAAAGTTCGCTTTTCTCATTCACAGAAATCCGGCTCGGAGAACCAGTAATAATCCGCTCATAGTTGCGGAAGGAATCTTTGATCTCTGGACCGTTTTGGCTGATCGTGTATTCCCGAATACTTGTATCATGTGCCGATCCCCGCATTTTAAAGACGTTGATTGCCCGAGCCATTTCTCCCCTGATTTCCACGTATTGCAGCATGATAATCGTGTCGGTAATGGTGGAAATATGAGAATCGGTGATGGAGTGCGCCCCCATGAATTGATCGGTGGTATTGGTGAAAAATCCGGTGATTTCTTCCTGCTTAGCATAGCCTGTGACTCCGATGACAAATTGTCGGAAGGCATTATTGCTGACTCCTCTAGCGAGGGCGGAAAGGGAATCGATCGCAATCCGGGAAGGCTTGAAATCAGCAATCTCCATCTTAATTGTTTGCAGATGGTCTTCTAGTCCCGCAGATTCTGGGTAGGTACAAATGATTTTTAGCAAGCCATTTTGCTCCATTTCTTCAAAGTTAATTCCCCAAGAAGAAGCATTGCGGGAAAGTTGGGCGCGGGACTCTTCGTAGGCAAAAAGAATTGCTCGTTCTCCCTTCAAACAGGCTGTTTGGGTAAACTTACTAACTAAGAGAGTTTTGCCCGTTCCGGTGGCTCCAGTTGCCAAAATAATAGAATCCTTGAAGAAACCACCACCACACATTTTATCCAGAGTCTCAATTCCAGAAGATACCCGGATATTAGAAGAGCGCTGGGTAAGTTGCATGGCTCCAAGGGGGAAGATATTAATCCCGTTATTGGTAATAGTGAAGGGATATTCCCCTTTCATGTGGGTAGTTCCCCGTAGTTTGAGAATTTCGATCGTCCGCCGCCTCCGCTCTCCTTCCAAGACATTCCGCACAATCACCACATTATCAGAGACAAATTCTTCTACCCCAAACCGAGCGACAGGACCATACTCATCTACCCGTTCTGTAGTCATAATCGTCGTCACCCCAATATACTTGAGGCGTGCCACTAACCGAAATATTTCCCGGCGCACCACCGAGGCGGCTTCGTATTGCTGGAATACCGCCGTCACAGAGTCAATGGATACCCGTTTGGCTTTATATTTGCGAATAGCATAATCGATACGCTCAATCAGGGCGGAAAGATCGAAATTACCCACAACTTCTTGTCCTTCTGGATCCGGAGAAGCATCAAGGATAAACAATTTACCCTCATCAATTAGGGTTTGCAGATTCCAACCTAAACTGGCAGCATTTCTAATAATATCTTTCGGCGTTTCCTCAAAAGTGACGAACACCCCCGGCTCATTGAATGAAATAATTCCGTTGTAGACAAACTGCGCGGCAAGTAAAGTCTTTCCTGTCCCTGAAGTACCACTGACGATCGTCGCCCTGCCGATCGGTAATCCCCCGTGTGTAATATCATCAAACCCTTCAATCAGGGTTCTGGTTTTGCGGACTGTCAGGCTGCTGGTATCTTGGTTGAGGGGTTCCGTTAAGTTGCCATCGCTCTTCTTCTCACTCATGGGAGTTTCTCCAAAATTTCCGAAAAAAACTTTGCTCAGACATATAATATATTTTGTTAACCCTTTGAGGTCATTTATAAAATGGCTATAGGGTATAATTTTTCTCCCCCGCTGAAGGAGAAGAATTATACTTTATAAATAGCTTCTTACCGACTAAAACTAAAGTTTAAATAATAATTGTTTAAATTTTACCGCAAATTGCGCTCTTGATCCTGTAAATCCTCATAGAGGAGTTCTAAGCCAATCAGCACCCGTTCACGATCGGATAAATCCCCAATAATTTTCCGGACTGGGGGCGGCAAAATTTTTGCCAAAGTAGGCGTTGCCATGATCTTATCCTCCTCAGCCAACTGGGGATTTGCCACCACATCAATTACCTTCAGGGCGTATACTCCTCGAAATTCATTCTCTAGAATATTTTTTAGAGTTGTCAATGCCTTAACTGAATTGGGGGTATTCCCAGCAATGTAGAGTTTGAGAATATAAATTTTCTTTGGACTAGTCATAGGTAATTTATGGTTAGGAATTGTCAGTATCATTGCCAAATCATGGCAAAATTCATCAACTTACTAGTTACATTTCCCTCGGAATAGATCGACGATACATCTCGCATAGGTGAGCAATGATGTCAATTAAAGTCAACCTATAATCTAGCAATACTTCCTCGCTGCGCCCCTCCAATTTCAACTGATTAGAAAATTCATCCATTAATTCCATATGGATTTCTACTATTTGCGGTACAGATATATCAGCAAAAAATGCTCGATTGACAAGATTATCAATATCTTGATTTAAGTCTGCATCCTCAGTGAAATACCGGAGAACAATATGGCGGTATTCCGCTTGAAGTTGGCTTAATAATTTTTGTCGTTCTGGGTCGGAAATGTTCCGCCAGAAATGCTGAGAGTTTCTTTTATAGTACACGCCTAGGTACCCTAGCCTAGCTTTTAGTTTTAGTGATAATTCGTGGGGCATCAGGAAATTCTGAATTTTGGTGTCTTCCGGGGACTGATCTCTGTTGAAGACTTGGGGGAGATGGAGATGACTCGCAAAATCCACAAATTGAGCGATCGCTCTGGTGATTTCTGGGCGAATTGTTGACACTTGGTGCTCGGCTAGGTGAATTTCTGCTGGATGAAATAAATAGGTGGCGCGAAGGGGAGTTTCTGGATTAATTTGATAATCATGGTGCGAAAGATCGATAAGAATAATTGTCGGCAATAGAATACCTTGTTCGTAGAGTCCATTAATTATGGGTAAGAGGTGGCGATCGTTTTGGCAAATCAAACAATCTATTTCCTGTTGCTTTCTAGCTATGCACTCACCAAATTCTTGGGCAGATTCAAATCTATAGAGATGATATTCTTCTTTGCCCAAGACCTCTCTGAGGCTCTGGGATAATTCAGGCGTATGGACAAAACTACAAATAGACAACCGGGTTAGCATTAATCACCAAAAAAACAAAAGTAAATAGCCATAGTATTTGTCATCACAAATTCTATAGAGACCCTAAAGAATTTTCTTTGCCGCAGGTGTAGAAAATTATCGACCAGAAGCAGGTGTTGATCTCGCGAATGATTTAGAATTGCGAGTCAAGCCAAATGAACTAATTTGGGGGCTCTTTTATAACATATCTATACATATTTAACATTAATTTGCATAAATGCAAATAGTGTTATGAATTATGATGATGCAGTTGCGGCAGGAGGCATAGGACTTGCTGGTTTTTCTGCGATCAACATCGGTCTCAGAGAAATCCTAGTGGGTAAGCCTTGAATCAATTAGGGTTACGATGGCATCCCCTGAAGCATCTTAAATAAGTTTTAGTTTATGGGGAAGCCTAGATAATTTGCAGGTAAGCTCAGGTAGGTATTAATAAATACACCTGAATCTGCTCTATGAGCATGTCTAGATAAATTGGCGATTCTCCAAAATTTCACTCCGGTTCTTACTCCTATGTCTAGCTTCCCTGCCAATTTACAGTACCTTTTTCAGCCCTTGCCAGTCCTGCAACTAGAGACAATGCATAGGGGTGACTGGGCAAGCATCATGAGAGAGAGCAAAGATGCCCAGTTAGTTGTAGTAGGAGCAGATTACCAACCCTTAGGTCTGCTACAGCGTCAGCAATTATCTAAGGAATTACAGGCAATTTCTACTCCTTCCCCAAGCAAAAATGGCTCCAAGTCGAAAAAATTAGCCATCAAAGAAGTTCTAGAAATGTTTCCCCTAGAACCTTTGGTGAATTTGACCTATCGGGATGACTTATTGGAGCTTTGGCAACAAGTCCAGCAAGAACTGAGCCATCCCCAACAACAAACTTGGGCTTTGGTGGATGGAGCAGGGAAGTATTTAGGCATTGTGGAGCCTTGGCAGTTGTTGCGCTACTTAGCTCCCCATTTGCAACTAACTGCCCCCGATCGGTCAATCCCTGCCTCTAGATCAACTTCAGATTCAGTCCCAAACTCAGCAACCCCAAACTCAGCAACTATGGGCGAAGAGACTGATCAGCTTTTGGATTCTAGTTTGCCCTATCCAGCATTAGTGGAGATTTTAGAACAGTTGCCCTTGCCTTTAATGCTGCAAACTCAAGATAGTCGAGTGGTTAGCCAAAATCTTGCTTGGCGGCAGCAGATTAATGGCTCACTTTTAATGCGCACAGATGTGAATTTTCCAGAAGATCAGCAGATGGCTTATTTGTTGGAGCAATCCTTGCAGGGGAAGACCTTTGCTAAATCTATGCCAGAGGGGGAAGTTTCCTTTGAGGCGGCTCTTGATTCTCGGCTGCTACGCTTAAAAACTCCCGATCGCATCTGGCAGTTAATTAAGTTTCCCCTCCATCCCCTCCAAGAAGAATTAGAGCTACATCCAGCAAACCCCAGTCCAGCTCTCTGGTTAGTTTTAGCCACAGATATTACGGAGCAGCAACAGGTAGCACGGGAACTGGCGGCGAAGAATTTAGACCTGGTACAACTGAATCGCCTCAAGGATGAGTTTTTAGCCTGTATTAGCCACGAATTAAAAACTCCGCTAACGGCAGTATTGGGCTTGTCTAGTTTATTAAAGGAACAATCTCTGGGGGAACTTAACGATCGCCAGAGCCGCTATGTGCAGTTGATTTACCAAAGTGGACGGCAGTTGATGCTGGTGGTCAACGATATCCTTGATCTGACTCGGATTGAAACCGAACAGGTGGAAATAGTTCTGGAGCCAGTGAGTATTCTGCCTGTATGCGATCGAGCCTATGCCCAAGCACAGCAGCGCATCCTTCCCCATGCTGAAGAGGAAAATACTTCCCTCGATCGGCAATTCACCCTGAAAGTTTCCCCAGAACTAGATACTGTAATTGCCGATGAGATCCGCCTGCGGCAGATTCTCTCCCACCTCCTTTCTAATGCCCTAAAATTCACCGAAGCGGGGGACGAGCTAGGTTTAGAGGTTAGTCAATGGGAAGACTGGATAGCTTTCACAGTCTGGGATACAGGCATTGGTATCCCGATCGATAAGCAGCACTTAATCTTCCAGAAATTCCAACAATTAGAAAGTCCTCTGACCCGGAGATTTGAAGGCACAGGACTGGGTCTAGTGCTGGCTCAGCGGCTGGCAAGGCTCCATGGCGGAGATATTTCCTTCACCTCCCAGCCCGATCAAGGAAGTCAGTTTACCCTCTTACTGCCCATGAGGAGTTTGACCGAAGTAGGCGGGCTGGGTAGCTCTGCGGCGATAACCCATAAGCAATCCAACGTAGTTTTGGTCATTGAACCTGTAACTCAATACGTAGAAAATCTCAGCTTGAATCTAGAAGCTCTGGGCTATCGCGTAGTCATTGCCAGAAGTGGCACGGAAGCTTTAGAAAAAGCCCGCCATCTCAAGCCTTGTCTCTGTTTTCTCAATCCGCTCCTGCCCCTACTCTCTGGGTGGGATGTCCTCGTTCTGCTCAAATCAGACCCCCAAACCCAACATATTCCGATCCTAGTCACTGCTACCCAAGCAGAAAAACAGGAGGCTTATGCCCACCAAGCTGATGGATTTTTAAGTTTGCCCGTAGATCAGACTGTGCTGCGCCAATATTTGCACCAAGTATTGCAAGGAGAGACGAGGAATCTTCAGGACGATCGACCAATTACCCTAACAATTTTGATCCTCAGCCCCCAAGCCTATCCTTTCTCCTTGGGGCAATCACCAGATTTCTCTTGCTTAAGCAACTTACTTAACCAAGCAATTCGTCAGCATCCCAATCGGATCAAGTGTCGCCTTTTGGAAGTTAATGATCTCGAACAAGCGGAGCTATTGACCCAAGTATGGCATCCTGATGTGTTGATTCTCAATGGCAAGGAAGTCGAGGAAATCACCCCCTACCTCCACCAGCTAGCTGCTCATAATTTCTTAGCATCTCTACCTATTATTACCCTAGACTACGCGATGACTGAGGCTGCCAATAGTATCGGGAATTTAGTCGTATTTCCTTGTCTATCGGCTGATAGTTGTTTGTTTGGTTCAGAGTTAGATGCTTGTTATTCTTTATTGCAGGTAATTGAGGTGGCGATTTTCAGTCATTATGGAAAATCTTTTTAACTAATCTAAGTATTAACAGATATGCAATTAGATACGAATTTATTGGTGATTGATACTGAGGGAAGTGGAGTATTAAGGGAAATTGCAATTTTAGATTCTCAAGGAAATCTGGTATATGAAGCCTTTGTTGAAGGACATCAAGGAAACCAATTAATCCATCATAGTCTTAAACCATTAAAGCAAATAGCCCAAGAATTAGCAGCGATCGCCTTCCAGAAAACTATTGTTTGTCATTATGCTGAGCACGATCGATCTATTATCTATAAAAGCTTTCAGCAAGCCCAAATTCCCCAACCTCAACTGACTTTTCTATGTACAGCAGAGCTAGCAAAGTTATATATTCCTCAATCTACAAGTTATTCCCTAGGTCATTTAAGTAAAGTCCTCAATCTTCAAGTAAGCAATCAACGATTTCAAGAGTGCCATGCTCACACTGCTCGCTACGATGCCCAATTTACCTACAAACTTTATGCCAAACTTCAGCAACTAAAAATTATGTCATCAAAATTAGCCACAATTCCTAACCCATTTAGTAGCAGTCGAGTTGATAACCCATTTCAAAATCATTTGGATTTTCAAGAAGTGTACTTTTCGGAATTCATCGCATTAAAATCAGTATTGCTAGACATCAAAGCCGATCCTAATCAACAGAGCAAAGGAGTCGTAGTTATTGGTGAGGCTGGTAGTGGCAAAACTCATTTGATGATGCGTTTAACTAAGGAATTTCTCAAGACTAATCGCCTATTATTTATCCGTCAGCCGAACCATGCCCAATCTATAATAAATCATACCTATTCACGCATTCTTGAATCTTTTGCAGAAAGAGTTCCCCAGAATAATTATCCTCTAAATAAACAGGATAAAACAATCCCAGAACATACTCAAATTGAGCTTTTACTAGCAAATATTCTAATTAAAATTCTTAGCATCGACTCAAAGTTTACAAGTAGTCAAAAGGGAAGAGATATTCTTACTGCCCTCGAAAATGATAGTTTAAGTTTATACAAGCGATTAGGTACAGAAGGAACTCAGAAAAATAGAGACTATTGGCAATATATTGAAAATCATATTAATAATTGGTGGACGAATAAATATACAGGAGCAGGCTATTCTGCCACAATCTTGAAGGGAGTTATTCGCTTTTGTAGTTATACAGATCCTCACAAGAAGGAATTAGTTAGACGATGGTTAGCAGGTAATGAACTCGAGTCAGAGGAAGCTGCTAGTGTTGGTTTAGATAATTGGCATGAAGATTTAAGTCGGGAGGAATTTGCCCTAGAAGCAATTGGTGTTTTTGGCAGATTATCAACCCTTGATGAACCTTTAATAATTATTTTTGACCAGTTAGAAGGTTTAGGATTAGAACATAACCGAGCGATCTTGAGTAGTTTTGGGGAAGCGATTAAAGAACTACTAACCCACGTTCCTAATAGTTTGATGATCCTTAATCTATTTCCTGATCGCTGGCAGCAGTTCCAAGGCTTTTTTGATGGTTCTGTGGTCGATCGCATTTCTCAGTATATTATCAACCTCCGTCGTCCTTCAGAAACAAAATTAAAAAATATCCTCGCTCTCAAATCCCAAGCAGTTGGGCTAGATATTGATACTCTTTTCACACCCTTAGAATTAGGAGATATCTTAAGACAGAAATCAATTCGGGCTGTTTTGAATCATGCGGCTGCTTACTATCGCCATAAAGCCAATGGTCTTCCTTTTCCTAAACCTGTTACTGAAGTTATCCCTACTTCTGAAACATCTAAAACAGATGAATTTCTAGATAATGCCAATATTGATATTAATTCAAACTTATTAGCTAGACTAGAGTATCTAGAAATGACTATCAGTAAAATAGCAACTTTATTATTGCCTTTTACTCAAAAAGAAAACTTGAAAAATTCAGATATTATATTATCGGAAACTTTCTTAGATGAAAAGAACCTCGAACCTAATATTGTAGAAATCTATTTAGCTGAAACTCGTCAGATTTTGGAACAGGAATATCACCAGCCTATTATCATTGACGACTATGATGATATTGGTAAACTGATGGCGATCGTTACTGCTTTTCAGCAAATCCAGCCTATCAAGACTAATCAATTACGATTAGGAAGAAGTAACCTACCAGAAAACCTAGTTATTACTATTAATAATCAAGATTATGCGATCGCTTTCCTTAATTTAGGTGGAAGTTCTTTTACAGCACGGATAAAAAAATTCAATGCCTTGGCCTTTCAAAGTCCTCAAGCCAATTTTTATTTAATTCGAGATGCTAGAGAATTACCTATTACCGGAAAGATCGGCAGAGAAGAAATTAGTAAGCTTGACTATCTACAAAATGGTAATTTTTTAATATTTAATAAAGAACAACGAATTAACTTTGAACTAATTTATAAATTAATTATTGACATTCAAGAACAAGATTTAGAAGTTGATCTGTCAGTAGCACTGCCAATTTTAGCTCATAATCTCCCAGACGATTGGCTAATCCAAATTTTAGGAGAACCATTAAAAAATAAGCCTTAATGACAAATAATATAATCTTTATTCTAATTTGATAAATTTCACTCAAAAGCGAGTTTCGTACTCAATTAGAAATCTATTATCCCCAGAGAGATTGGTACTGCCCCGGAGAAGAATACTTTCATTGACTCGATAGCGGAGGCTGTATTGAAAAGGTTGATTGGCTGTGAGGACGCGCAGGGCAGACACTGAAAGGCTGGGGGTAATATCTATGCCCACTTCCGCGCCTAATCCGAGGGTGGAATTGGCTTGACTGCGCTCATTCAGGGTCGTGGGAAATAGCCTAAAAGTTGCCAAACCTAGGGCATCGCTGATTTGGTTTTGGAAATTGCTCAGGAGCGCTGAACTGGCAAGATTCGCTAAACCCACCGTGGCATTTCCTTGGGAGAAACTATCAATTAGATTTCCCCCCAAGAGAGCAATGATTTCTGGTTGGGTGCGGCGGGGACTACTGGTAAGTTCTAATCGATCGCTCAACTCGCTGGCATAACCAGTTACCTGTGCCTCCACCCGCACCGTTTGCACTGTGCCAAAAGCACTCAGAGGCTGCTCCCGAATTTCTGAGAGGTTCTCATTGGTGGGTAAACGCCTGCCGGTAGATTCTTCTACCGAGGTGGCTAACCGGATATTGAGGAAGGGATCCAGACCTCGATCGCGGAAAAATTGCGCCGAGTGGGTATAGCCTCCCACCAAACGAAACTCGCTGGTAAACAAATTCACCCTGCCCCGTCTGAGATTGATCCTTCCTTCCGGTATCAGGTTATCAAAGGGACCATTCACCACTAAGTTTCCCTCAGCGGTGAAGTTTAATACAGGGGGTAAGTTGAGCTGCATATTCCGCCCCAAGGTAAGACGGAGATTACTCAACTCGGTTCTTAAAGCCGGATTGCTGTTATTTCCAGTGCCTTCCGTGGGGGGAGTCGCCGCCACTGTTTGTTGGGGAACAGCTAATAAGACCTGACCATCGAACACCTCCACATTTCCCCCTAGTCTGGGAGCTAGGGCTGTACCCGTCACCAGAATATTTCCTTGAACTCCGCCACTGTATAAATCCGGCAGATTGAGGACAATATTATCTAATTTGACAGCAAGAGGTTCTGTCTGGGTTCGAGCCTCAGAAATGGGTAAATTGCCAGCGATCGTCACCTCACCACCACCCAACTCACCCCGGAGGCTTTCCACTCGAATGCGATCGAGATCAAAGGCAACCCTGCCATTAATTCCTGTTAAAGGGATGGGTAAAACTTGGACTTTTAGAGTGGCATTTTCAAATACTGCGGAACCGTCGGCAATCAAATTAGTTGGTCTCCCCAACTGCTGATCAAAAACCCCAGTTATTAATACTTGAACCGTACCTTTCCCACCACCCCAAACCACCTGCCCTTGAGTTAATAGATCAAGAATAGCTAACTCTTGATTTTGGACTTGAAGATTGAGACGGAGGTTATTATCACTAGGAATTGTCGTGGCAAATGGCAATCGATAGGGGATATTGCCACTAATAGTTAAAGGTGTTTCTTGCTGTCCAGTAATAGAAACATTAGTCCCAAATCTGAGACGACTATTGAGATAGCTGAAACTAGTTTCTACCTGATTAACTGCAACTTGATTTAAGGTGGCTTGACGAACGTTAATATCACCCCGGATAGTGGGGTTGTCGATACTGCCAGAAATAGTAGTAATACTACTAATTTCTCCCGTCACCCCAAAGAAAGATGGGAGTTGGAGTAGTTGAGAAAGTACAGCTACAGGTACTTTTTCAATGATTAATTGTCCTGATTGTTCTGCTCCACCGATCGTACCCTGATAGCGAACCACACGATCGCCACTACTCAAACTAAGGGGCAATAAAGTTAGAATATTATTCCGGAAATTTCCCTCGGCTTGAAATTGTTCCAACTGATAGCTGCCCCAACGCCAATCACCACCACTAAGACTAAACTCTGCATTGATGCCTCCATTTAGGGAACCATTGGCTTGAATACTGCCATTAAATCTGCCCCTAGCTGTGCTTAATTGTGGCAGATTAAAGTTTTGATTCCGGCTAGTTTCTCGTTGCTGTGCCAAGAGTTCTTGGAGTTCAGCTAAGCGCCTTAATTGCCCAGATAAAGTTGGTTCTGGTCTACCTGCACTTAGTCTACCTAAATCAGCCGCATTGCCGTAGGTAGGTAAGGTTAAACCTCTGGTGAGATCACTGATTTCAAATATTTGTAGAGCGGTGAGAACATCTTGAATATCTCCATTGGTAATTTTTGCTTCTGCTTGAATTTGGGGAATGTTAAATAGCTGGTTGACCCTCGCGACGATCGCATACTCTGCTTCTCCTCGGCGAAAACTGCCCCGACTGAGATAGAAATTACCCTGTTCGTAGGTAAAGTTAGCTGTAAAAGTTTCACCCTGGAGGGTATTAATCTGTGGGTTGTTAACTAGGGCTGTACCAACTACACTAAAATCGTTGAGATCCACATTAAAATCACCGGATAAATTACCAGCGATCGTTCTCCCAGCTAAGGGGGTACTAGCTATTAAAGGTCTGATAGTTTGCAGGGGAAAATTTCGCAGATTTACTGCCAAGAGATTGTTTTGATCAACTCTACCCGTGGCTAAAATATCGCCTCTTTGGACAAAGAAAGAATTAGGTAAGAACCGAGGCGAGAGAGCAATTTCAATCCGGTCTTGTTCGCCAGTTAAAAATAGATTTGCCCCCGATTGATCGGCATCAACTGTCCCGCTTAAGACTGGTGCAAAAGCAATGCCTGTAGAGATTAAATTGCGAACTTGTAGATTGCCAATCACTTGAGGATTAACTAAGTTACCAGTGACTCGACCTTGAAAATCACCCCGTCCTGCTAAAGTAACTGGTACAGGTAAAGCTATGGGCAGATTTTGTAGATTTAAGTCTCCAGCATTGATATTAAAATCCCAGCGAGTGATGATATTTTGATCATTAAAATCCAGATCGGCAAATCCTTGAGCAGTGAGATTCTGGGCTGTAGCTCGATTAATTTGTAGTCTTTGACCATTCCAACTAATATTAGCGGTGAGGGGGCGATCGATCACCGCTACACCTTGAGGAAGATTAACTTCGCCAGAGGCAATAATCCCCGCCGGACTGAGATTATTAATATTCCCTCGAATATTCAAAGCTCCATCTAATTGCCCAATTAAAGTATTGGCAAAGCGATTTAACTCTAACCCTATCGGCAAAACTAATGCTCGGAAATTTCCGGCAATTAATTCAGCATTACTAATATTAATTCTTCCTCCCGCCACTGCTAAATTAGCAACGCCCCTAGCTGTGATTGCCTCTAGGTTAAAGTTATCCAAACTTCCCGCCAAATTAAACTCACCATTGAGACTACTGCCCTGGAGTTGAGGTGGCACAGCAGCAAGGCGATCGATCTGAATTTCCCGTGCTGTTACTGTGGTTTGCCAAGCACCATTGTTCACCAAAATATTCCCAGCTGTCACCAATCCCCCAGCTAAGATAAGATTGCCAGAACCATTGGCATTAATAGTATTTAGTTGTAAATTATTCAGATCAGCAGTAGCATTTACTTCTCCATTTAGATTGCCGCCTTGCAGTTCCCGAGGAATAAAAGATAGATTAGCTAACTGGAGATTATCTGCCCTAATTTGAGTTTGTAAACTACCTTGATTTAGCTGGATATTACTGGCAGTAATTAACCCTCCAGCTACGGCAATTCTGAGTAATCCATTCCCAGTAATGCCATCTACTTGTAGATTGCTAGTACTGCCAGCTAGATTAAATTCACCATTGATACTTGGTTTGAGTTCCTGCAATAGATCACTATTTTCTAGAGCCAATTCTAGGTTATTCGCCTGAACTATAGCTTGCCAATTACCTTGGTTAGCACTGAGATTAGTAGTCAGGTTAATCCTATTATTAGATGCAACTTGAGCAGTGGCAACACCTTGGAAATTGGCGATATCTTTTAAGGAACCTGTGAGATTGGCATTGGCAGAAATCAGAGAATTTGTCAGGGGCAGATTAACTCCATAAATTCGCCCTATTTCAGCAGCATTTAGATTATTTGCGACCAAGTTAAGATTAAATCTTTGATTATCTGCGAAACCGAATATGCCATCTCCAGTGATTTTTCCTCCAGTGCTAGGTTCGATATTCAGGTTGCTGAGGGATAAATTATTATTAACTAACCGAAAATCACTAGTTAGTCTCGCCAAGTTTAGGCGATCGACCTCCACTATCCCCACATTAACTACCTGTCCATTAACTATCGGTTGATCTAATTTTCCGGTTACAGTTAGGTTAGTTCGTACTTGCCCTTGGAGGTTGATTTTGGTAACAGGAATATTAAATGTACTTAAGGCTTGATTGATAGTAATTACAGCAGTTGTTATTTGTAAATCAAAGCCAGAGTTGAGATCGACTTTGCCTTTGACTTGGGCAGGAATAACTCCCAGATTGGCTCTGAGATTATCGGACTTAATTGCTTGTCCTAAAAATCCTAGATTTCCATTAACGTTTTTGATGATTTGAGGCAAGTTATCATCTTTTAGGCTGACATTTTCTAAACTAGCAGTTCCATTAATTTCGGCTGATTTATTTGCCCTCAGCTTAATTTCTAAATTACCATCAACTCGCCCATCTAAAAGCTGAAAAGGTAGGGGCAAAAGGTAACCTAATTCCCTAGCTCCAATCTGATTGCCACTAACAACTAAATTAGTACTGCCCTGGTTGGGCAAACTTTCTCCATTGACCTGAAACTGTTTATTGTCAGTTAGTTGCCCTTGGAGATTAAAGGTGATTCTTTGATTATTATCAAGAAATTCCGCTTCTGCCCTAGATAGCTTTAGAGGAACCGCTGGAGAGAGTTTTTTCTTGATATCTCGCGCAACTAAAGTTACATCCGCCTCTTCGATTTTGAGATTAGTTACTTCAATTTTGATGGCAGGTTCTTCTTTGTTTTCTTTCAGGTTTAGATTGACCCAGTTTAACTCTTCATCTTGTTCTAGATAAACCTCTGGTTTAATTACTCGTAAACTAATGCCTAATCTCCGACGAACCAGGAGTTCTAGGGGATTGAACTTTGCCTCGATCGCCTCTACTTTCACTTGGTCTTGATCTTTGGCAGTAGCAGGAATTACGGTTTTGCCAAAACGCAAGCTAGAGAAGGAAATTCCCTCCACCTTGCCCAATTCTATGGGACGATCGATCGTCTGAGCTACAGCATCTTGCACTAAAGGAGATAGATAGCGATCGACAAAGATCCAGCCCCCCAGGGCAACTCCCCCAGCAGCTACGGCTGAGGTGATAACAATCGGTTTCCACCAGCGCCGCCAGCGGGATCGAGGTGGGGTTGGATTTTGGGGTTCTTGATCTGGCGATCGCATCCTGCTCCTTGTGTTTAAGGGATATGTTTAAGGGATATGATAAAATTTCCCCATGAATTTTCACATATTGTAGCACCAAGGTTTTCTTTATCTCGCCTCATGTCTATCCCTCCAACGCCCCAAGAGTTAGCTAATAATTATCTCCAAGCAGCTAGAAATTATCAAGAACATCAGCAAATATATAGTGCGATCGTTAGTTATGAGAAATCTCTGCAACTAGACCCAGATCAGGCAGACTCTTGGCATGAATTGGGGTTGCTGTATTGTAGAAGCGATCGCTATCAAGAAGGAATAATTTGCTATTTGGAAGCATTATTTATTGACATAGACGATGCCTTTTTCAGTAGTTTAACTGCGGCATTATTGAAAATAGATAGAATCTCTGAAGCAGAGGAAGCTAGTGCAAATATTATCTCTAATAATTTCTTGGCAGATTTTTATCCCATACCTCTAGAAAAACAATTAAATTTCATTGAATGCCAAGCCCAAGTGCCGGGGAATTATCAGAAAGTTTTTCCGGCAGACATTTTATATTTAACCCCTCCCATAAACTTAGATATAGATGAATTAAATCATGAATTAGATCATAAATTAAATCAAGTAGATCAAGAATTGAATTGCCCTCATCCCACCTTTCTGAAAACAGAGGTGAAATTCCCGGCAGCCACGGTGACTAGCCTCAGCAATGGCAGGGTGAATGTTCGGGATTGGGCTAGTGTGATTACTACCTCGGAGGATGATTTCTTGCCAGAGGTTTCTACCGGCTTATCTAGTTGGTTATTTTTACTAAAAGACAAGCTAGAACTACAAATAGTTCCGGGACGAGTAGTTGTTTTGGCTCGATGGGCTGGATTGAAATATTTTCATTGGTTAGGCGAAGTATTTTCGTCCTGTCATTTATTGTCCCTAGCGGGGATAGATTTAGATCGAATTGATTATTTTTTAGTCAATGCACCTTTTCCGAAATATCAATTGGCAATGCTGCAAATTCTGGGAATTAGTCCAGATAAAATTCTTGATAGCAATACCTATCCCTATATTCAAGCTGAAGAATTAATTATTCCCTCCTACGGAAATGTAGATGGCTGGTTTCCTAAATTAGCGGTTGATTTTCTCCGGAATTTATTTTTATCTCAGGAAATAATAAAAATATCGTCGTTTGGATCAATGCATTCAAAAAAGCTGCCCAAGAAGGTTTATCTAAGCCGTGATCAGGTGAGCTATAGAAAGGTGATTAATGAATTGGAAGTTAGGGATTTTTTGGCAACTCTAGGTTTTGTAACTATTATTCCTGAATCTTTATCTATTACAGAACAAGTTAATTTGTTCTCACAGGTAGAGGTAATTATTTCTCCCCACGGAGCGGGTTTAACTAATGCCATGTTTTGCCCTGCGGGGACTAAGATTATTGAATTGTTTAACCCTGATTATGTCTATGGTTGCTTCTGGGCGATCGCTAGTCAAGTAGGATTAGATTATTATTACCTAATTAGTCAAACGGCATCACCAGATATTAGCGATCGTCCAGATTTAGCCCAGACATTAATCCATCCCTGCTATCGAGATATTTATGTGGAAATTCCCCGGCTGCAAAAACTTCTAGCCCAATTCCTATGACTAAACCCTCCTCTGCAAAATTCCCGCTCCAGATCACTCTGGTGTTACCCTTCATAGTCCAAATTGCGGCGACTGTAGGCTTAGTCAGCTATCTTTCTTTCCGGAGTAGTCAAGCAGCAGTGAACAACCTCACTACTCAACTCCGGACTGAAATCGCCGCCCGCATTGACGCTGAACTCCGTAAATATCTCAGCAGTCCCTATGCTTTTAATCGACTGAATGTAACAGCCTTTGCCAAAGGTGATTTTGATCTAGCCACCGCCAGCAACGCTGGTCAATTCCTCACCCAAGTAGAACTATCGCCCTTCATTTATTCATCCTACTGTGGTGATGCTCAAGGACAGTTTCTGGGAGCTAATCGGCTTTTTTATCAAAACTCCTCAACCATTGCCATGGCTGCTAGTAATGACACTACAAACCGAAATTTTTATTTCTATGAGATGGATCAGCAGGGAAATCGCCAGCAGGTTTTGCAAAAACTCCGTCCCTACGACCCCCGGAGGCGACCTTGGTATATTGCTGCCGTTCAAGCTGATGAGCCAACTTGGAGTGAAGTTTATTTAGATTTTGCCAGCGGACTACCTACCATTACTGCTAGTGAACCTGTTTATGATGCACAACGTAAGATTATTGGTGTCTGTGCCGCCGATGTGGTGCTTTTAGAAGATTTGCGGAAGTTTTTGGCTAGTTTGTCGATCGGGAAGACTGGACGAGCTTTTTTGATCGATCGCTCTGGTTTCATTTTATCTAGCTCTGGCAAGGAGCCTTTGATGATTGGCAAGGGGGAAGAGGCAAAATTAGTGTTGGCAACCGCCAGTCAAGAACCCCTAGTCCGGGAAACTGCCCAATATTTACAACGGCAGTTTATGAGTTTTAGAAAAATTCAGCAACCACAGCAGTTGGAATATGACCTCAAGGGTGAGCGGCAGCTGGTGCAGGTTTTGCCCTTGAATGATGGCAAAGGGATCGATTGGTTGATTATTGTGGTGGTGCCAGAGGCAGATTTTATGGAACAAATCGATGCTAACACCCGCAACACAATTTGGCTGACCATCGCCGCTTTGATTATTGCCATTTTACTCGGCATCCGCACTAGCCACTGGATTACGCGCCCCTTGCTGGGTTTATCTGAGGCAGCCAAAGCGATCGCCAAAGGGAACCTGAATCAACAGGTAGGCACAAGCTCGATCGTCGAGGTGGCGACCCTTAGCCAAGCCTTTGATGACATGACGATCCAACTCAGGGACTCCCTCGAAGAACTCTCTCTTGCTAATTTGGAACTGGAATCTAGGGTGGAGGAGCGGACGGGGGAACTGCGCCAAGAGAAGGAAAGATCGGAAGAGTTGCTATTAAACGTGTTGCCAGCTTCTGTCGCCGATCGCCTGAAACAAACTAATGAATCACCGGCAGAAAGTTTTGATGCAGTGACTATTTTGTTTGCGGATATTGTGGGTTTCACTAGCCTCGCTGCCCGTTTGGAACCACTCCAATTAGTGGCTGGTTTGAATCAAATCTTTTCGGCTTTTGATAAACTCACAGAAAAGTATGACCTAGAAAAAATTAAAACCATCGGTGATGCCTATATGGTGGTGGGGGGACTGCCGATCACCCGCCCAGATCACGCTGAGGCGATCGCGAATATGGCTCTGGATATGCAAGTTTATATTCAAGAGATGGGGGCAGTTTTTGGGGAGGAACTGCAAATTCGGATTGGCATTAATACAGGTCCGGTGATTGCTGGGGTGATTGGAATTAAGAAATTTATCTACGATCTCTGGGGTGATGCAGTGAATGTGGCTTCCCGGATGGAATCCCAAGGCAAGCCCGGCTCGATTCAAGTCACAGAAGCAACTTATCTCCAACTCAAGGATAAATATCTTCTAGAGCCGAGGGGAGCGATCGTCGTCAAGGGACGGGGAGAGTTGCTTACCTACTGGTTGCTGGGACGACGATCGCCATCCTAAATAAATTAAGGATTGCACCATTGACAATAGCCGGGATCCGCGACTTTTTTGCCATCAGGATACATTTGCGATCGGGTGAAACTGCACTTACTACAGGTATAAGTCACACTCAAAGTTAAATTAGTTAGGGCATGACACCAACCACAGGGCAATCCGGGCTGCCTAGCTGTGATGCTAAATCCGGGCGTGCCACAGGCAGGGCAGAGAGATTTTGCTTGGGCAGCTAGGTCTTTTGTAGCTTGGGCAATGATCTGCATTCGCATCGGGTTATACATAGCCCGCATATCGGTTTCTAGATGAATAGAAGGCGATTGTGGCGACCACAGATTCGATCGCTCCAACATTTCCTCTACAACCCTAGTCAATTCCTTGGGGTCAGTAATTCCTTTAATCATCTCCCCCGGCTCTTGAGGTTCTGAGTTCATCATCACCACCAAACCGTGGTCAGGAAAACCAACCTTCTGGGCAAACTGGAATGCCTCGGCAACACTGTGGATAGTTTGGCTCTGGAAATTTGTCTGAGTAGATAGGGCAGACCCGACTAGTTCTAGATCGTGGGTGCGATCGATTAATACTACCAATTCTCGATCGCAAGGCAGCATCGGCAGATCAGGATGGGGACTAAACGCCCCTTCACTAGCGATCGCGATATCAGCCCCGGTTATTCCTAGGGCTGCCAGAGCCTTAAGGCGAGCCGTGGCTAACTGGCTATCGGGACGAGGGCGATCGCGGGTGAAAGTACCAAACCGATCAGTATCAAACTCCTTGGGGATAACCACCTCCAGCCCCAATTCCTGCTGCAAAATGGGCGCAATTACTTGCTCCTTCTGGTGCATGGTCGCCAGTACAGCTATTCGTCCTGTAAATATAGAAACTGCCATCGAATTATTGCAAATGCTCCGCCGGAAAATTTACTACCTTGCCCACAATGGCGATCGCGGGAGCCGCAAATTCCTGTTGCGCCACATCTATCGCCACCTGCCCCAAGGTACTAAACAATTCTTCTTGTTGGCTGGTGGTTCCCCAACGCACCAAGGCAATAGGGGTTTCCATCGCTAGCCCGCCCTGAATTAGTCGGTTAACGATCGTGGGTAAATTGTGCATTCCCATATAAATGACAATAGTTTCTGCCCCTTGAGCGATCGCCCGCCAATTCACCTCTGGACGGTACTTGCCCGCTGCCTCATGACCAGTCACAAAAGCTACCGTCGAACTATAATCTCGATGAGTAAGGGGAATCCCCGCGTAGGCAGGAGCTGCAATCCCCGAAGTTACCCCCGGAACCACTTCCACCTCTATCCCCGCTTGATGCAAATCTGCCATCTCTTCACCCCCCCGCCCAAATACAAAGGGATCCCCCGCTTTTAAGCGGACGACGATCGCCGCTGTAGCAGCCTTCTCAATCAAGATTTGCGTAGTCTCTGACTGCAATTTCGAGTGATAGCCCCGGCGCTTACCCACATCAATGCGTTCAGCTTGGGGATTAATCATAGCTAAAATTTCTGGACTAATCAGAGAGTCGTAGACCACCACCTCTGCAAACTCCAATAAACTCTTACCCTTCAGCGTCATTAATCCCGGATCTCCCGGTCCAGCACCCACTAAATATACCTTACCCAAAAATTTTCCTCCTAAAAATTTTGATCTGGTAGTATTTCCCGAAAAAGTAAAGAAAAATAACAGAATCCTCAAATTATACAAACATTTATGGTAGTCCTAAAATCTGTTTGCCAAAGTAAGAGAAACAGCCACAAGACGAAATTTATTTCCCGTGATACAATTTATGAAGTAACACAAAGTTTATGGAAAAGTGCATTCGATGGTCTGGGGCAAAACCTAGAACTTAAGGAGTTGTCTTTACCAAAGAGCTTTGCTGGGACTGCGGTGAAGTCCCAGAGACATCAAATTTGAGTCTTAGACATCTTAATTATCTTTTTAGACATAATTAGACATAATTGAAGGATGTCAAAAAATAGTGTTCCTCTTAATGGAGTATATAGATGGAATATATAGATAAAATTCTTGAGAAAATACGGGAACTGGCAAAAAAGATGATTGAATCCCTCCTTGGTCCTGCTCCTGAAGCGGAACCGGAGCTAATTCCGATTCCAGTTCATGAACCTCGTCGCCGCTAGATAGTCCCAGATCACCTCTGGATTTAAGTATCTTTTGGCGGCAGTATTTTCAAATAATATCTTTAATAATCAAGAACCTTGACTAATGATGACAGCGGTACGATTAGTATCTTAGTTTTGCATGGGCCAAATCTAAATCTTTTGGGACGACGGGAGCCTAGTACTTATGGCTCTTCCACCCTCGCGGATATTGACCAGTTGCTGACTACTAAGGCGCAGCAACTAGGGGTTGGGGTGGTAATACAGCAGTCAAACCATGAGGGGGAGCTAGTGACAGCAATTCATCATGCTCTGGATCGGCGGCAGGGAATTTTAATCAATGCCGGAGCTTATACCCACACTAGTATTGCCATTAGAGATGCGCTAGCTGCGGTGGCGATTCCTACAGTAGAAGTCCACCTGAGTAATATTTATCGGCGGGAAGAGTTTCGCCATCATTCCTACATTGCCCCGATCGCCATTGGCCAGATTAGTGGCTTTGGAGTCCAGAGCTACTTATTAGGTCTAGAAGCATTAGTATGTCATCTCCGGCAACAGCCATGAATTTTTCTCTGCTCAATAAGTTTCGGGGAGCTTGGTTAGGAAGTTATCTAGGAAATTATCTAGGAGTAATCAAAGTTCTTAGTCAAGGCTCTGGGGGGAAATTCTCAGGTGCTGGCAGAATTTCCGAACTAGGAGCAGCCAGTCTAATCAAGGTGGGTTCTTTAGACTTAGTTCGTTGGCAGGAAAATATTCGGCTAATAGATCCTAATTTGTTAGACCTAGCTCGATCGCTGCAAGTCTCCGAAGCAATTCAGGCTGCTTTACCGGTGATTCTTTTCTACCATGAACAACCCCAGAAATTAACTCCAGCTCTACTGTCAACTCTAGATTTTTGGCTCCATTCCCCAGAGTCTCCTGACATCAGCTTAGCTATAGCAGAAGCGATCGCCTTCCTGCTGAGGAAAAATCCTGATCCCCAAAAAATTATTACCCAAACTGAATTAGGGTACCTACTGCAACTACCGCCCCAATTTTGGCAAGAATTGCCGTGTCTAGAATTAGCCATTAAGGAAATTACTCGGCAAACTACTCCTAGTTGTGTGCCCATTGCGATCGCTTGCTATTGTTTTCTCTGCACCCCGGAAGATTTTAGTTTAAGTATCAGGAGAGCAAAGATAGCCCCTCAACCAGAACTAGTTACTCCCTTAGTAGGAATTTTATCTGGGGCTTACAATGGCTTGGGTGGGATTCCCTTTAATTGGTATGCAGAGTCTCAAAATTTATCTGAAACCTCATCGCTAAAATCCTCGATCGCCCCTTTGCCGAATTCTTCTACACATGTCTTGATCGGTGATGCTCAATATCAACTGATAGACCAACTATTTGCTGTCTGGGCTGGGCATTACCAAACATCCTTAAATACTATATCTTGGCAAAACCAAATGGTAACTGCTCCCACCTCAAAATAAACTATAACAATTCTAATTCCTTCACTACATAGGCTCAACGCTCATAACCAAGTGTCAACTCTGAAAACCTCCCCAATTTTGTCGCAGCTAGAAATTGTTCCTGCTTATTATGACTTGGATACTGGTGTTGTCCAAATCCTCGAACCGCCAAAAGCCTAGGTATGATAGGATTTGCGAACTATAGCAAGCATCATTCTAGTTATATCAAATCAAGAAAAGGCGCTAACTCTAGAGAGCTAGAAGAGGCGCACCCTTCGGGTGCGCCTCTTCTAGCTTTAGGATTGCTTGATCAGCTTATTTCGTACTGCCAGTGACTTTAGGATCGGCTTTGACGGCGGTCTCTGCTGCTTTTACCTTGTCTTTGCATTTTGCGTCAATTTTCGTATCCCATTCATGATAAGGAGCCAAGCCTAAGCCACCATTAGCTAGGGTAGAGAGTTGAATTCCCGGCTTCAGACTGCCTGCGGCAAAGTCTTTCACCGCAGTGTTTACTGCCACATCCATATTTTTAGCAGCGCTGGTAATTAGGGCAGATTTTACTTCTGGGTAGGTGAGGTATTGATCCACATCCACACCGATCGCTTTCTTGTTCGCCTCCTTCGCCGCCAACAAACCACCATTCCCGGTGCTACCTCCAGCCCCAAAAATCACATCTGCACCTTGGCTGATAAAATTCTGCCCGACGGATTTTCCAGTAGCTGGGTCTTCAAAGCTGGGGATATATTGTTTCAGTACCGTCACATTAGGGTTAGCAAATTTTGCCCCACTAGCATAGCCGTTGACAAATTTTTGGACTGGGGGAATTTCCATCCCCGCTACAACGGCAATTTTGCCACTTTCACTGACACATCCCGCCAAAGCTCCGGCAAGGAAGGCAACCTGATCTTCAGCAAAAACTAAACTGGTGACATTTTTCAGATCCTTAGCGTAGGGATCGGAGCCATCTTTTTCTGGCGGGTAAGCCACATCCACGATCGCAAACTTGACATTAGGGTATTTCTTAGCCATCGCCGCCGTTGCATCAGCCATCAAAAATCCCACAGTAATCACTAAACCCGCTCCTTCATTGACTTGGGTTTCAATATTTTTCTCAAAATCGCTGGTAGATGCTGCCACCACGTAGGAGAAATCTAAACCAGCGGCTTTGGCTGCTTCCCTAGCTCCCTTGAGGCTATATTCATTGAAGGATTTATCGTTTTCTGAGCGATCGAGGACAATACCTACCTTCTTCTTGGCAGTGGCACTAGGGGCGGGGCTAGCTCCAGCAGCAGGACTAGTTCCAGCAGTAGGGGACGCACTGGTGGTGGTGGGAGTGCCGCTACCACAAGCATTGACTAGTAGAGAGAGGCTTAAGAAAGCTGCGGGCAGAAAGTTACGTCTTTTCATCATAGGTCTTAAAGAATTTTTTACTAGTACTAGTAGTCCGTCAACGATTAGTTGATGGGTCTATAGCATCCTGAAAGTTGTGTGGGCGTGTTTTTTGAGGGGTTGAAAACTCCTCAAAAAACACTTGACAGACTACTAGATTTATGGTGTTTGTGTAAGTCTTGCCTTAGTCTAGAAGTTTATCCTTGCAAGATAACAGTTTTCCGGTTTGTGAGGCTGAAATAGCTGAATTAACGTTAGTTTAACTATAGTTTTAACTATCTCTGACTATACTTAACAACAAAACTAATTGACTGATGTGCCATAGCTTACAATCAAGTGATCAATCAAGGATACTTACCTTTAATTCAATTTTTGCAACGATCGCCAAAAAAACACCTAATATTTCTCCTTGGCATTCCCGGTAGTGGCAAATCTGCTTGGGCAAATCACCTCAGCCAAACCCTTGGGAATAGGCAAGTATCCATCATCTCGCCTGATAACCTTCGGCGGAAACTATTTGGAGCAACAGAGATTCAAGGCAGTTGGAGCAGAATTTGGCAGCAGGTGCTCCGGGAAACTCGTCTCGCCTTAAATTTAGGCAAATTAGTGATTTATGATGCCACCAATACGCGGTGCCGCTACCGTCGCCAGACCTTGGCTTGTTTTCGGGCGTTGGGATTTGGGCAAATCACCGGAGTTTGGCTAGATTTGCCCTTAGAGGTGTGTTTGAGGAGAAATCAACAGCGCGATCGCCGAGTGCCGGAAACCGTGATCAGGAATATGCACCAAGACCTGCAACTAACTCCCCCTAGCCTAGCAGATGGTTTAGACTGTCTACAGCGCTATATTTTAATTGAGGGCAAGGGCATGGTGCAGCGACGTTAGCGAAGTACCAAGCTTTATATGAACTATAGCAACCCTAAATGGTTTCACCCGCCGGAGGCGGGTGAAACCATGTGCCAGAAGCAAGTTGACTTAGTAACTGTTCGCAAATGATTTAGGATCGCTATATAGCAATCCTAAATAGGTTGAGAACTTCTCCCCCGGAAGGGAGAGACGTTTTCAACCTTCTAAAATTCTCAACTCAATTAGGCTTGCTATACAGAGGTAATTAATTTTTATCCAGGAATTCCATAACTATGGCTACGACAGATTTCAAAGACTACTACTCAATTCTGGGGCTGAGTAAAACCGCTTCGGCAGAGGAGATTAAAAAGAGTTTCCGCCGCCTTGCCCGGAAATACCACCCAGATATGAACCCGAATAATAAACAAGCTGAGGCTCAGTTTAAACAGGTGAGTGAGGCTTACGAAGTCTTGGGGGATCCAGAGAAACGCAAAAAATATGACCAGTATGGCCAGTACTGGAAACAGGCGGGAGAAGCTCGATCGCCCGGTGCTGGCGGAGTGGATATGGGGGGCTTCGACTTTAGCCAGTACGATAACTTTGATGAATTTATTAATGAACTCCTCGGTAAGATGGGACCGGGCAGTTCCAGTTCTAGCCGGAATTATAACTACCGTCCCGGCGGCAGCAGTGGCTATAGCGATTTTGGGTTTAATGATTATACTAACCACGATCCTCGTCCTGCCAATATCGATCGCGAGGCAACGGTAAGTTTGACCTTAGGAGAGGCTTTCCGAGGTACAGAGAAACGGTTCACCATTGGCACAGATACGGTGGATGTGAAGATTCCGGCGGGAGTGAAGCAAGGCAGTAAGGTGCGATTGAAAGGTAAAGGGCAGGTTAATCCCGCTAATCAACAACGAGGGGATTTGTATTTAATTGTCGAAATTAAGCCCCATAGCTTTTTTCAGTTTGAGGGAGAAAACTTGGTCTGTGAAGTGCCAATTACTCCCGATGAGGCGGTGCTGGGAACTTCGATCGAAGTGCCGACCCCAGAGGGTAAGGTGACGATGAATATCCCCGCTGGGATTCGCCATGGACAGACTTTGAGGTTGCGGGGCAAGGGCTGGAAAAATGCCAATGGCGATCGTAGCGATCAGATGGTGAAGATTGCGATCACGACCCCCAAGGAACTTACCCCCACAGAAAGGGAACTCTACGAAAAAATTCGGGATATTCGGACTACCAACCCCCGGAGCCAAATAGCCCAAATAAGTTTATAAAAAATTATGATAGATTTTCTTGGCGGATAGGAATTTGGATCACAAACTTAGCTCCTTGATTGGGAGCAGAGATACATTCTAGCCGCCCATGATGTCTCTCAGTAATAATTTGATAGCTAATAGACATGCCCATGCCTGTACCTTTACCCATAGGTTTTGTAGTAAAGAAAGGATTAAATATCTGTTTTTGAATGGCAGCAGGTATGCCATCGCCATTGTCAGCGATCACAATTTCTAACCATTTGGAGTCAATCATGGTAGTAGAAATAGTGATTTGGCTGGGGTTATCTTTAATTTGTTGGTAGGTGCGATCGGCATTAGTTTCCTCTAGGGCATCGATCGCATTAGCCAAAATATTCATGAACACTTGGTTTAGTTGCCCGACATAACACTCTACTAGGGGTAACCTGCCATAGTCACGAACTATATTAATCGCTGGGTATTCTGGTTTATCCTTAAGCCGATGCTGCAAAATGAGCAGAGTACTATCCATACCTTCATGGATATCCACTGCCTTGAACCCAGATTCATCCATCCTAGAGAAGTTCCTTAAGGACAAAACAATATGCCGAATGCGGTCAGTCCCCAACTTCATAGATTCAACGATTTTCCCTAAATCATCGCTCAGGAATTCTAGTTCGATCTCTTCTATTTCAGCTTGAATTACTGGATTTGGATTTGGATATTGCTCTTGATAGAGATAGATCAGATTCAACAAGCTTTCCGTATATCCTTGAACATGGGATAAATTACCATGAATAAAGTTGACAGGATTATTAATTTCATGGGCAACTCCAGCAACCAATTGTCCCAAGCTAGACATTTTTTCTGCCTGAATTAATTGCCCTTGAGTCCGTTTGAGTTCATTAATAGTCGCAACTAATTCTTGGTTTGTCTTAGTTAGATCAGCAGTGCGTTCCTGTACCCTAACCTCAAGCTTTTCGTTAGTTTGTTGAAGTAATTCTTCTGTGTGCTTACGGGAAGTGATGTCAGTCCGAATAGCTAAATATTGATAGACTCTATTATGGTCATCGAGAAAGGGAACAATTGTTGTATCTACCCAGTAAAGAGAGCCATCTTTAGATTTGTTTTTGATCTCTGCACGCCACAATTTACCACTAGAAATTGTTTGCCACATTTGAGCAAAGAATTCCTTGGGATGATAACCAGAGTTGAGGATACGATGATTTTGCCCAATTAATTCTTCTCTCTGGTATTTGGATATTTCACAAAACTTATCATTAACAAAAGTGATTGTACCTTTGTAATCAGTAATGGCAACGATCGCAGTTTGATTTAAGGCATAGGTAAGGTCTTTTAAGTTAACTAGATTTTTACTGAATTCTAGTTTCTCTAGTTGTTGATCTAATTGATCTGTAGATAATGAGCTGCAATAATTTAGACTAGCTTTGGTTTGCTGTTTAGGGAATAAATCGCAGTAATTTAAACCATAATTAGCTTGCTCTGTAGATGGTAAATGACAGTAGTCTAAACCATAATCAATGTAGTCAACCTCAGTGTATTTACTCATAACCAAATACCTTCTAGCTTATAAATTATTTACTTATATTAATATAATAAACATGACTATATAAAGTGACAATGAGAAACATATAAATTCACATAAGATGATTATATACATGACAATATAAGCAACAAAAATTTATAGAGAATCAAAAAATCTCAATGATTTTTATAATATTTATGCTACAAACAATTTCTAGATAGAGCTTTTCATAAATCCTAGGAGCCAATTTGCCATAGTCGCTCTCCGGGTTTGCCGGGGACCAAATTCGCCAATCTTATAACCCGTGAAGCCCAATTCTTCCTTGAGGAGTTGTTTGTATTCTGGGGCGATCGATCGGGTCAATTTCACCGTTGCCGGACGGCTCTCAATAAAATCTGGAGGTTTGGGATATTCTTCCCGCCAAGTGGGGTCAACGGCACTGACATCCCATTGTTCGTTTTCGTAGCGATAGCCAAGGCAATGCCAAACTAATTCATTGACAGTGCGATCGGCAATTTCTTCCTTAAGAATTGCCCAAATAGTTTCATTTGATAATGGAGGAAGATGCATGTTTTTAATTAGCCACCTGAAAAATTTGAGCTACGGTAAGATTCAATTCAGGAAATTTTGATAGTTTCTCCCTTGGTTAAGAGCGATCGCTTTTTCCACATTGGTTCGGTTTCTAATCCGGGCTGGTTGATCACCACCACATCAGGAACATATCCAGATTGTTTCTCCTCATCAAGGGGCTTAACCAAAGCCTGGCGGGCAATCATCCAAGGGCATCCTAAGCGATCAGCTTCAATCCCAAATTTGAGACTTAAAAAACTTGCAACTTGCTCATGGGTTCCTGTAGGTTGCATTTCAACAATCACTCCATCATAAAGTTCATAGCGACCATAGCCATCGGGATACCAATCTAGAAATTCCTCTAGGGTGACGGGGGATTTGCTGGGTTTACCGACAGATTTATCTATGAGCTGAATTCCCGATGGAGTTGCCAAGGAATCCGATGCATCTACAGATGAAAGTATGGGTTGAGGTGTTGCTTGAACCATAGGGATATCTCCTGCAAAATACTAGATTTTTGAGTAAGAAATCGCCGCACATTGTGCGGCGATTTCTTGTTTTCTAGGTACTTATTTTTTTTTGTAGTAATCTACACCCTTGTTAACGAATTTGAGAGTATAGGCATCTTGATATTTCGTCGTTGTCTTAAATACTCCAGAACCTGCCATATCATCAAAGAAAGATTTCCAGCGCTGGTCATTCATGGCTCCGATACCTTGCTTTTCGGCATCTCCAGAAACCACAATCCCATACTCCTTCATCTTAGCAACCCCATAGGCAAGCTGATCATCATTCATTTGTGGATTATCTTTTTTGATCAATTCATTGCCGGGTGCAGGATTTTCAAAGTAGCTATACCAACCCTTGATAGAGGCATCCACAAACCTTTGGACTAAATCTGGCTTGGTGTCTACTATCTCTTTGCGAGTTTCAATGGTGGTGGAGTAGGGAGTCCAACCGCTATCAGCCATCAGTAGAACTACAGGTTTAAATCCGCCTTCTTTTTCGATTTTGAGGGGTTCGGAACTGAGATAGCCTTGCTGTGCCATGGTTTTATCGGCTAAGAAAGGTCCCATAGTAAAGTTGTAAGGGCGCTTTTGCTCATCGGTGAAACCATACTTTGCCTTCAGCCAAGGCCAGAAGGTGTTATTAGCTGCCGCAGAGACTAAGATCGGTTTTCCCTTCAGGTCTGCAATAGTTTTTACTCCTTGGTCTGGGTGAACTAAAAGAACTTGGGGATCTTTCTGAAACATGGAAGCTACGGTAATTTTGGGAATCCCTTCTTCTACAGCCCGAATTGCCTCAGAACCATAGCCCATGAAGAAATCGATCGCCCCTCCCATCAATAACTGAGTACCATTGACTTGGGGTCCACCCATTTTGATCATCACATCTAAGCCATGCTCTTTATAGATGCCAGTGGCAACGGCTTGATAAAACCCACCATGCTCCGCTTGAGCAAACCAGTTAGTTCCGTAAGTAACTTTATCTAAAGATGTGGGGCTGGCTGCTGGACTAGCTCCGGGGCTAGCCTTGGGGCTGGCAGCAGGAGAGGCGGTACTAGTAGAGGTAGTTCCAGTTCCGCAGGCAGCGAGAATTCCACTCCCAAGGGCAAGGGAACCATATTGAAGAAATTGACGACGATTGAGATCACTCATGTTATTTAAAGCTAAAAGGTAATAGAAGAATGTGGTAACTGCACTTAATAATTGTCTCGATATAATATCTAGGCTGTATTATACATTACACTATCCCAATCTTCAATGGGTTGAAAAATAGCTAATAAAATTATAAATACTATAGCAGTTCTAAATAATGTTGTCTGCTGGAGGTGGGTAAAACATGTGGCACAAAAATCCACCTGTTTTGATTCAGAATGACCTCTTAGAGGTCATTTATAAAATGGGCTAGAGGGTCTAATTTTTTACTCCAGCGGGGACGGAAGTTAGACTTTATAAATAGCCTTTAAAATGATTTTCAAATGAACTCCAAGTGTGCTTAAAGTATGTTTCAAATCACTCGCCAACGCCTTGCTTTTTGGTACACCTCCATCACAGCCATACTACTACTATTATTTGCTACTGGAGTCTATTTATATGTCAGAAATACTCTGATTGAGCGAGTTGATGATACCTTGAATCATGTAGTGGAAGTAGTTGAGCGATCGCTGACAATTAGACCTACTCAAGACCCCCAATTTCCCTACACAGTTGATATTAAAGCTAGCTTTCGTAACAATAGCAAAACCGTAGAAGATGACCACATTGACCTAGAGTGGTTTGATCCCCAAGGAAAATTACTTTGGTCAACTTTCACAGAACCCTTGGGGATTCCTCTCAACCCCAGCCGCCATGAGACTATAATGGTTAATCTCCAAAATATTCTACCAAACTATCTCCTCCGGCAAGTTACTTCCAGAGTGAAAATTGAGGATCAATTTCTGGGTTATTTGCGAGTTAGTCATCCTTGGTTTGAAGTGACTAAACCTAGTCGAGATTTCATTATTGATCTAGGTTTTGGGACTACTTTAATGATTATTTCTGTGGCGGGGATTGGTTGGTTTCTTTCTGGATTAGCTATCCAACCAGTCCGGGATTCCTATCAAAGCCTCAAGCAATTTACGTCCGATGCTTCCCATGAATTACGCAACCCGATCGCCATCATTCAAACCAATGTTCAACTTGCCCTTGCCGATCCAGATTTAGACCCCAAACTCCCTGAACAGCAAAAGCTAGTTACTTCCCTCCAAGTAGTAGAAAGGCTCAGTAAAAGGCTAGGAAAATTAGTCGATGATCTGCTATTTCTCGCCCGATCTGATAGCGGCATAGTTCAAATAGAAAAGCAGATAGTGCATATAGATTCCCTGCTAATTCAAGTGATTGAGGAACAACAGTTAATTGCCGATCAGCAACAGATCGAATTGTCCTTAGATTTTCAAGAATCTGCTCAAGAGGAAGATTTTGCTATTCTAGGAGATGGGGATCAACTTGCCCGCTTGTTTACTAATCTGGTGAGTAATGCGATTAATTACACGCCATCCTTAGGTCGAGTGGAAATAGTTTTGAGTCGCATCACTAAAACTAAGGAGAATTGGCTGGTGATCAAACATAATTTAGCGCAGAACCTGAGCTATAGTTTGACCCAGAACTTGACCCAGAATTTGACTAAGCCGAATAATTTTATAGTTCCTTTGCTCCAAGTTACGATCAAAGATACGGGAATTGGGATTCCGGCTGGGGAACTGGAGCGGATATTCGATCGCTTCTATCGAGTCGATACTGCCCGCAGCCATCAAGGGAATAGTAGCTCTGGTTTGGGCTTAGCGATCGCCCAGACAATTATCCAGAACCATCAAGGAGAAATTACTGTTACCAGCATCCCCAATCAAGGCACAACTTTTAGTATTACCTTACCATCGATAGCAATCCCAAATCATCTGCTAGATAAGCGTACTTCTAGTAAATAATGTCACTCATCTTTAGCAAGTAAGAGGCTATTTAGAAAATATGCTACTGTTAGAGATAAGATTAAAAATCAAGGAAATAAGTATAGCTATCTTGTTTTCTTAGCGGTCATTTATAGCATTCCCAAACCACGAAAATCTACAAATGATTTAGGATTGCTATATAAAGTGGCTAGAATATCTAATTTTGCGCCTCCTGAGAGGGAGAAAAACCAGACTTTATAAATAGCCTCTGAAGTAGAATTGTCACAATTCTAACATCTTATTTTCATCCTCCTTCAGTTGTAATTTTAGTGGGGCATCTACCGAAAAATCTAATACCTTAAGCGAAACCTGTAATGAAAGAAGAATCTGTAGTCCAGATAGCGAAATCGCTATTTTATGAGAAGCTTTTAGTTAGATTTGATGGTGAATTGGTTGGGGCTTTAGCAGCCATGCCTAAAAATGGAGAAAGCCATGATCTTAACTACGGAGAAATATTTCTTCGAGATAATGTTCCAGTCATGATTTTTCTTTTAATTGAAGGTAAATATGATGTTGTTAAGCATTTTTTAGATACTTGCCTACATCTACAAAGTAATCAGTTTCAAACTCAAGGAATTTTTCCGACGAGCTTTGCAGAAATCAAGGGTAAAGTAACCGCTGATTATGGGCAGAAGGCGATCGGGCGAGTCTATTCCATTGATGCGACTTTATGGTGGATGATTCTGGCACATATCTATGTAAAGCGCTCCCAAGATCATGATTGGGCAACCAGTGCCAAGGTGCAAAAGGGAATTCAACAGGTACTTAATTTGATTCTGCATCCTTCCTTTCGAGATGCGCCGACTCTCTTTGTGCCTGATGGGGCATTCATGATCGATCGCCCCCTCGATGTTTGGGGAAATCCCTTAGAGATCCAATCTCTTTTGTATGGTGCGCTTCTGAGTGCGGTAGGTTTAATTCAAATTGATTTGGATCGCAAATTTCCCCATTTATCCAAAGTGCAAGGAGCTGATGGTGTTGAGAAGAATAACATCGATATTAGTGCAGAGATTAATCCACCGATCGATAGCATCACTGAGCAACAAGTTTATCAATGTCGGTATGCGATCGCCTGGATTACCAGACTTCGTAGATATCTCCTCAAACAATATTGGGTGAACTCCCAAATCATCCAAAATCTTCGCCGTCGCCCCACAGAACAGTATGGTGATGGGGTCTTAAATGAATACAACATTCAAACAGAAACTATTCCCCACTGGCTACAAGAATGGCTGGGAGAAAATGGGGGTTATCTAATTGGCAATATTCGGACTGGGAGACCAGATTTTCGTTTTTTTACTTTGGGTAATTGTCTAGGGGCAATTTTTGATGTGATTAGTTCGGCACAACAGCGATCGCTTTTTTCTCTGATGTCGCAAAATCGATCGGCTCTTTTTGCCCAAATGCCTCTACGAATTTGCCATCCCCCCCTAGATGATGGTGATTGGCGGAAGAAAACGGGTTACGATCGCAAAAACCTGCCTTGGTGCTATCACAACGCTGGGCACTGGCCCTGTCTCCTGTGGTATTTCACCATTGCCACCCTGCGCCACAAACACCACTACCATCAATCCCCTGCTGACACAGCGACTCTAAATGCCCTCCTCCACGATAACTATGAACTATTAGTCAAACGACTACCCGCCCAAAACTGGGCAGAATATTTTGATGGACCCAACGGGGTTTGGGTTGGGCAGCAAGCAAGGTTAAATCAAACTTGGACGATCGTGGGTTTTCTGTTGGTGCATCACTTCCTGAAAGTGAATCCCCAAGATGCCGATATTATGGATTTACCCAGTCTAAAAAGTATCTCGAATATGCGGTTTCCCTTGTGATTGAATAGTTTACAGGACTTAGGCATTTGGAAGTTTTTGCGGCGTTGTCCTATGCTGCTTTGGCAATGACCAGTACCAATACGCAGTATCTAATCCATCGTGCTACCAAATCAAGACAACAGATATAGCAGTCCTAAATCATTTGCTAACCACTTGCCAAATTAATTTGCTTCTGACAGATGGTTTCACCCGCCTTCGGCGGGTGAAACCATTTAGGATTGCTATAGCAGCACGATCGCCTATTGTGGAGTGCGATCGCAGTTAAAATAAGCATATACTGCAAGCCTTATATTCAGCAAATGCGAATTGAATCCATTGTCTGCCCCGAATAAATCGAAGAAAAACTCCAATTAAAACATGGTGTGAGGCGCTATGAAGCCGAGCAATTTTTACTCAATCGCCCTCGTATCCGTTTCGCTGAAAGTGGTCATAATGAGGGTATCGACAATGCTTCTAGTCCCTCTGCATCAGCTAAGCGGAGCGCAGCAAGGAAGCACCCGTTCTCGGCTTAACGGTACTGGAAGGATGGTGTCTGGATTCTTCTTCTTAGGCATTACAGCGATTTTCAAATGAATAAGCCATAGCCTGCTAGTATAAACAGAAATAAGTAAAAACTAATGGATCAATAATGCCAGCCCCACTCTCAATAGATTTAAGACAAAGAATCATTTCAGCATATCAAGGCAAAGAAGGGTCTTTGCAGCAACTGGCAAAACGATTCAAAGTCAGT
>CALRPI020000008.1:0-92971 GCA_943370025.1 Phormidium lacuna HE10JO
TCGAGCTTGGTCGGTGTGGGCAGATAGGGAGTCATACCTGAGTCTGGCAGCAGGGACTTTCACCCTTATCAGTCCGAGAGTTCAGCCTTGTGGCTGGAAACGCTATGTACGGGCTTTCACCGTGATTCACGCTTCAACGAATCGCACCCTGACTTTTCCTCTTTGCCTAGTTCTCAAAAGCTGAAAATCTAAGCTAAATCTCCACCCCTTCATACAAATCTGTCAAACTAATCGACATGCCTAAGGAAGGGCAAGTAAGTTTATCTTCCAGTCGTCCATACTCCATCAGCAACCATTGACCGTCGGACTGTTTAACGTATTGCTCCACAAAAGGCTTAGTCTGATCAACTAGGAGATATTCCTGAAAACTAGGGATTGTCTGATAATCAGAGAATTTTTTCCCACGGTCGCGTTTCTTGGTGGAATTGGATAATATTTCGGCAATAAAAATAGGTTGAGCCACCGTGTCTTTACGCCCCGGTTGCAATTCAATAGGCTTTGCCACCACCATCACATCAGGATAGGTATGAATTTTGCGATCGGGAATCCACAGCCGTTGGTCTGTGATAAATACTTGCAGTGGCTTACCTTTGAGAGCCAGCCTGAGAATTACTGTTAAAGCTCCGATAATTTCGTTGTGGGTAGGTGTACCACCAGTCATGGGAATAATTTCTCCGTTGCGATATTCATGACGAATTTCTGAAGTAATTTCTAGTTCTAAATATTCTTCCGGGGTGTAGGTTTTAGTAGGAACAGTAATCATAATTTCTTTCCTCTATAAATACATGCTTAACATGGGTTTCCAACAGGTTTCCAGCGAAGGTAATCTTTATCTTAATTGTTTCCGCCCACACAGGGCTTAAAGAACCCCCAAATATCATGAATTCCGTGAGGATTGACTACAGAGGTTTTGGGGGACTACCTACAGCAGTTTGAGAGTGGGCTGAGCGGAGTCGAAGCCCACTCTCAAACCCAGTATTGATAGGACTTTCAATATTTGTAACGTGTCTCATTTGAACGCAAAGTGCTGTAAAATAATGATCAATTACGTATTTTCCTTAATATAGCGTAACGTTGCTTGATATTTGCTAATCTGAGATTAACCAAAATATAGAAACTTTAGATGGTTTTCCCCACCAAAGGCGAGGGAAGTTATCTAGAAAAAACAAGATAGAAGAATTTAATCTGGAGTAGGCGTTCATGGTGGTGGCAACCAACACAGAAAGTAGTAACGAGAAAAATATTGATGGCGAAGTAACTAGTCCGGAGCTAGAGACGAAAGTCCCCAAAACTAGTCTGAAAGTCCCCAAGGAATATCTAGACCCGCCGGGGGGATTTAATCCTAATGTAATTTTGTTTCTAGTTTCGATCGCCATCCTCACCACCTCCATCTGTGGCTACTGGCTCTGGGATTGGCGCAGTTGGTGTTGCTTTTGGCTGAATGTGGTGGCACTGCATATTGCTGGCACAGTGATCCACGATGCCTCCCATAATTCTGCCCACAGCAATAAAATTATTAATGCCATCCTCGGTCACGGCAGCGCCTTGATGCTCAGTTTTGCCTTCCCTGTGTTTACCAGAGTCCATCTGCAACACCACTCCCATGTCAATGATCCTAAGAATGACCCAGATCATTTTGTCTCCACCGCTGGACCTTTGCTCTTGATTGCTCCCCGGTTTTTCTACCATGAGGTGTTTTTCTTCAAGCGCCGTCTGTGGCGGAATTGGGAATTATTAGAATGGTTCTTGAGTAGATTGGTCGTGATTGCGATCGTCTATGCTTCTTTCCAGTACAATTTCTTCCCCTTTGTGGTTAATTACTGGTTTTCCCCAGCCCTAGTAGTGGGCATCACCTTGGGCTTGTTTTTTGATTATTTTCCCCATCGTCCCCACCAAGCCCAAGGGCGCTGGGAGAATGCTAGGGTTTATCCCGGTCGGTTGCTGAATCTGTTGATCTTGGGGCAGAATTATCATTTAGTGCATCATCTTTGGCCTTCGGTGCCTTGGTATCACTACCAAGATACCTACTATCTCATGAAACCCCGCTTGGATGAGAAGGGTTGTAAGCAAACCCTCGGTATTTTCCACGGTAGAGATTTTTGGCAGTTCCTCTATGATGTTTTTATTGGTATTCGTTGGCATCAAAAAGCGGAGATAGTTGCGACACAGCCCTCCGAAGATTAAATCCAGCAGTTTGCTTGGGCAACAGCCACCTACTCTCAAACTGATGTAAAAAGTGCTGTAGCAGATTAAATAATTCACCTCAAGAAATATCTTAAGTTTTATGATTGGTAAATTTTTCCAAAAACCCAACTCAGAAGAGAGTAATCGCACTCCTCCCGGACAATATCTGACCCAAGGATTTCCGGTGCTGACCTACGGAGAAACACCCCAGATCGATCGCACCACTTGGCAGCTAAAAATCTGGGGATTAGCCACAGAGAAAATCTTTACTTGGGACGATATTATGGCTTTACCCCAACATGATTTTACGGCGGATTTCCACTGCGTTACCCGCTGGTCTCGCCTTGATGCTCAGTGGCGGGGAGTCAAGGTGACAGATTTGATGGAGTTGGTAAGCATCGATCCCCAAGCTGCCCACATCATGGAACATTGCTACGGCGGCTACACCACCAATATTGCCCTCGGAGATTTTCTCCGGGAAGAAAACTTTTTTGCCCATACGCTATTTGGGCAACCCTTGCCCCCAGATCACGGAGCTCCCCTCCGCTTAGTTGTGCCCCATCTCTACGCTTGGAAAAGTGCCAAATGGCTGAATGGTTTGGAGTTTCTGGCAGCAGAAAAGCTAGGATTCTGGGAGCGCAATGGCTACCACACCCGTGGGGAACCCTGGGCAGAAGAACGCTACAGTGTTTGATGAAAAAACTTTAGTATGAACCAGTATTTTCAATTTGAGGCGGATTTTGTCGATTCCCTGCGCTGCATTCCAATGGCAGTGCGCTATAAGCTGGATACCTGTGGAGTGAAGTTAAAATTGCATCATTGGCACGGGTTTAACCTAGAGGAAAGGCAGTTGTTGGTAGAGTTACCTTGCAGTAGCAAGGCAGAGGTGCAGGAATATCGATCGCAGCTCCGTCATCTTGTCCAAACCCACACCGGAGAACTACCGGGAGATGTGTCGGTGAGTGACTTTCCTGAATGGCAAAATCAGGATATCATCCCTACTTCTGTGCAAACTCAAAGCCAATTAGTAGGTATTAAATTTACATTAGAGGAGTGGATTAACCTGACTTCAGTGCAAAGATTTACTCTAATCAAGTTGAGTCGATCGCATCACGAAAATAAAAATTTTCTCCCAGCAGTTCAAGAGTTTAGAAGCTATTTATCATAATTCTCAATGGGTTAAAAGAAACGCACCCAGAGGGTGCGTTTCTTTTAACCCTCGAAAATCTATAACGGAATTAATATACGCCAATAAAAACCTGATATTATGCCTAGATTATTTTTACCACCTCTATGGTTACGCCCCCTAATAATTGTAGTCTTAATCTTAGGTATATTTTTCCGTTTCGCCAATATCGATCGCAAGGTTTTTTGGTATGACGAAGTTCATACAGCCCTACGTATTTCTGGCTATGATACTGCTCAAGCTAAGGCAAATATATTTACTGGTCAAGTTATTGATATATCAACCATCCAGAAATTTCAGAGAAATAATCCCGACAAAAGTATCCTGAGAAATACTATTAATACGATCGCTTCCCTAGCCACCGATGACCCCCATCATCCACCACTTTATTACGTCTTAACAAAGATTTGGGTACAATTATTTGGCGATTCCGTTGCTAATTTAAGAATCCCCGCAGCCATGATTAGCTTGGCGGTCTTACCCCTAGCTTATTGGTTTTGCTGGGAATTATTTAACTCTAGTTTAGTTGCTTGGTTAGCCGTAAGTTTTTTTGCGGTTTCTCCCTTTCAAATTCTCTATGCTCAAGAAGCTAGAGAATATAGCCTATGGATGTTGATGGTTTTGTTGGTAAACATCGTTTTCCTGATCGCTATCCGTCGTCAAAATCTTCGTAATTGGACAATATACACCATCAGCTTAGCGGCAAGCTACTATACATCTATTTTTTCCATTCCAGTTGCCATTGGTCAAGGAGTTTATACTTTAATTCAAAATAAATTCCAGCCTAATCAGATTACTCTTAATCACGTTATTAGTGGCTTAATCAGTCTAATATTATTTTCTCCCTGGCTATGGATACTTATTAAGTATCGGGATGTTATTGACAGAGCAAATTCTTGGAGAAATAGCAAACCATTTGTTTGGACATCAATGTTGCAACTGTGGGGATTAGATATTAGCACCAACTTTGCTGATATCTCCTTAGATATTAATCATATTGGCAACTATATTTTTCCATTGGTTTTTACTGGGTTGCTTGTCTATGGCATCTATTTCTTAATTAGAACTACTGAGCAAAAAGTTTGGTTACTATTAATTGCCTTACTCTTTAGTCCTGTAATATATCCAATAGTTCCTGATATATTTATGGGAACTGTTGTTTCCTCGGTTAGTCGTTACTTCATTCCATGGTACACAGCAATTCCCATTATTTTTGCTTACCTAATTTCCCAGAAAATTATTTATAGCGGCATAAAAAAACAACTGCTTTGGCAGGCAGTATTTTTAGGAATCATAACTCTGAGTATTGTTTCCTGTACAGTTGCTTTCTCAGCAGATACTTGGTGGAGCAAGGGATTTTTGGGCAATCAAGTTGTACAGGCTGCAAAAATAATTAATCAAGAGGCTAAACCCTTAGTAATTGCTGACCTAAATGAAGCTAACTTTGGAGATGCGATCGCCCTCAGCCATCGAGTTAATCCCCAAACTAAATTCCAGCTAATTACCACCCCAGAAATGCTAACTATTCCTGCGGGTTTTAGTAATATCTTTCTTTATAACCCTGCTGATAATTTAATCAATAAAATCAAGGCAAAATATGGCGATCAGTCTATCAAGACTTTGGAAAAGACAGTTTTACTCAAACTAGACCCTCCCTCTGAATTAATGGTAAAGTAACCAAGTGTTAGATGCTATTTATAAAGCCTAATTTTCCAACCCCAGTGGGAGCAGAACATCAGACCCTCTAGCCACTTTACAAATGACCTCTAACGAAGTGTTAACTAAGGAAATTACTAAACTATGCACCGGATCGCTACAATTCCGGGTGGTTGGAACCCCAACAGCCCTGGGGTAATTTTTATTACTCAAGACCCTGCTCCGATCGTGATTATTACTGCGGCGGATACAGAGATTCAAACCCTTGCTGCCCTCCAGTTACCAACCGATTTCCCAGAGTTTCGGGTGATTAGCCTGTTGCAACTCCAGCAACAATTGACGATCGATACCTATGCCGCCGAAGTTCTCAGCAAAGCCAAGGTGATTATTGCTCGGCTGTTGGGGGGGATTTCCTACTGGTCTTATGGAGTGGAAGTATTGCAGGATTTAGCAACGGATTATGGGGTGAAATTATTAATCATGCCGGGATGCGATCGACCGGACGCTGATTTAATTAGTCACTCCACGATCGATGCAGATTTTGTTCACCAAATTTGGCAATACTTTATTGAAGGCGGGATAAATAATTTACAGCACGCTCTGGAATCTGTTGCCACAAAAACTTTAGGCCATACCTATACACCACCAGCCCCTCAAGCGGTTCCCAAAATAGGCTTATATAATTATCTTAGTACCTCTTCTAGTAACTTAGAAATATCCCTACAACCAGCTATTGCCAACTCCAAAGGCAAGGTAGGAATTTTATTTTATCGCGCCCATTATTTATCAGGAAATACGGCTGTAGTTCAAGCTCTGATAGATAAATTGACAGCCCAAAATATTCATGTTGTTCCTTTATTTATTTCTTCCCTAAAAGACACAACTATTCAACCAGAATTATTAGATTACTTAGCTGATGTAGATTTAATTCTCAATACCACTAGCTTCACCGCCACTCGTAAGGAAAATGATGCCGATAATCCTCTATTAAGTTTAGATGTGCCAATCCTGCAAGTAATTTTTAGTGGCGGTGTTTTTGAGGATTGGCAGAATAGTTCTCAAGGATTAATTCCGAGGGATATGGCGATGAATGTGGCACTGCCAGAAATAGATGGCAAAATCATTACCCGTGCCGTTTCCTTTAAGGCGGTGCAGGCAAGAAATGAGAAACTTCAGACCGATGTTGTCACCTATGAACCAGTTAGCGATCGCTTAGATTTTGTCGTTGCTCTCACCAAAAATTGGTTAGAACTAAAGCACACTCCACCTCAGGAAAGAAGAATCGCTGTCATCCTTGCTAACTACCCCAATAAAGACGGCAGAATTGCCAATGGCGTAGGTTTAGATACTCCCGCTAGTTGTATTGCTATCCTCAAAGCCCTCCAACAATCTGGTTACAATCTAGATCAAATTCCTGCCACTGGAAATGATTTGATCGAGCTACTAACCCAAGGAATTACTAACGATCTTGAAGGCAGAGAATTGCGCACCGTTAATCAATTTCTCCCCCTAGAAACCTACCAAGAATACTTTGCCCACATCCCCACCAAAGCCCAAACAGAAATCCAAACTCGATGGGGAGAACCAAAAACCAACTATCCAAATTCAAATCCCCCCCCTTCTCAAGGGGGGGCTAGGGGGGGATCGATCGACAATTCTTCACAAGAATCACCATCTAACACCCCCCTTTTGAAGGAGGGCTGGGGGGGATCGATCACCGATTCTCAACAGCAATCAAGCTCCCCCCTTTTGAAGGGGGGCGGGGGGGGATCAATTCCTATCCCCGGTCAACAATTGGGAAATATATTTCTTGGAGTCCAACCCAGCCGGGGCTATGACCTAGAACCTAGCCTAAATTACCATGCCCCAGACCTAGTTCCCACCCATGATTATTTAGCCTTTTACTATTGGTTGCGGGAAGTATTTCAGGCACACGCAATTATCCATGTGGGCAAACACGGCAACCTAGAATGGCTACCCGGAAAAAGCATTGCTTTATCAGCAAATTGCTATCCAGAGATTGCCCTAGGAGCTATTCCTAATTTCTATCCATTTATTGTTAACGACCCCGGCGAAGGTTCCCAAGCAAAACGCCGTACCCAAGCCGTAATTATTGACCATTTAACTCCTCCCTTAACTAGGGCAGAACTGTATGGCAATTTATTACATTTAGAAGGCTTAATAGATGAATATTATGAGGCTGAAAATTTAGATCCAACTAGATTAAATCTAATTAGCGATCGCATCACCGCCCTAGTCAAAGAAAATAACCTCGATCAAGATTTAGGCATCACTGGTGATATCAAAAAACAATTTGCTGAACTCTTAAATCGCACAGATAGCTATCTCTGTGAACTCAAGGAATCTCAAATTAGAGATGGTTTACATATTTTTGGCAAGTGTCCAGAGGGCAGATTATTGCGAGATTTGATCGTAGCGATCGCTCGTCATCCCCATCCCGCCCACCAAGGCATCACCCGTGCCTTAGCCAAAGATTATGGCTTAGATTTTGATCCTTTAATGGCTGTGCCAACGGATCAATTCGAGATCATTAATCCTCAAATTATTGCCCCCGAATTAGCCGATTGTCGCCATCAAGGAGATGTGGTGGAGCTATTAGAAATCAAAGCAGCAGAGTTGGTAGAACAGTTGATTTCAAACACGATCCCCCCCCTTTTGAAGGGGGGGCTAGGGGGGGATCCTCTTGCAACCACCACTATTTCAGAACTGGGATGTTCGATCGAATCAAACCCACCTACTGCACAAGATTCGATCGCCCACAACCTCTCTAGATTACAAAATTCGATCCCCCCCAACCCCCCTTCAAAAGGGGGGAGAATTAATTCAAATTCTCTTGTCACAACCAATACTGCTAAAGAGTTAGAGTGGATCAGGGTTTCTCTCCTACCCAACTTATTACAAACTCCCCAAGAAATCACCAACCTCCTCCGGGGTTTGGATGGCTACCACATCCCTAGCGGAGTGGCTGGAGCACCCACACGGGGCAGACCAGAAGTATTGCCCACCGGACGGAATTTCTACTCGGTGGATATCCGCGCCCTGCCTACAGAAACCGCTTGGTCGATCGGGCGGAAAGCGGCGGCACTGGTGATCGATCGCTACACCCAAGAACAGGGAGAATATCCCCGGACTTTAGCCCTCTCAGTCTGGGGAACCGCCACCATGCGGACGGGGGGCGATGATATTGCCCAAGCGCTGGCATTGTTGGGGGTACAGCCCGTATGGGATGGCATCGCCCGGCGGGTGGTGGATTTTGAGATTTTGCCCCTCGCAGTTTTGGGGCGACCTCGGGTAGATGTGACCCTGCGGATTTCAGGGTTTTTCCGGGATGCTTTTCCGAATTTGATTGATTTATTTGATCAGGCGGTGGTGGCTGTCTCCCTGCTGGAGGAACCGGAGGAGATGAATCCCCTAGCGGCAAAGGTGCGGCAGGAGAGTCAATTTTGGGCGGATCAAGGATTGGAAGCTGCGGAGGCAGAGAGGCGATCGCAATATCGGGTCTTTGGTTCCAAGCCCGGAGCCTATGGAGCCGGATTGCAGGGGTTGCTAGAGGCGCAGAACTGGTCGACCGATGATGACCTTGCCAAGGCTTTTCTGAATTGGAGCAGCTACGCCTATACTGCCCAGGTGCAGGGGGAAGCCACCCCAGAGAGCTTAGTGCAGCGCTTGCGAGATACTCAAATCGTCCTCCACAACCAAGATAATCGAGAGCATGATCTTTTGGATTCCGATGATTATTATCAATTCCAAGGGGGTTTAGCCGCCACGGTGCGGAGCCTGACGGGGCAGAATCCCCAGCTATATTTTGGTGATAATTCCTTGGGGGAAAATCCAAAGGTCCGATCGCTCACGGAGGAAATTACCAGAGTCTATCGATCGCGGGTGATCAACCCTAAATGGATTGCGGGGGCAATGCGTCATGGCTATAAAGGGGCGTTTGAAATGGCTGCCACGGTGGATTTTATTTTTGCCTACGATGTGACGGCGAACTGTGTGCCGGATCATATGTACACCGGAGTTGCCGAGGCTTATTTGCTGAATCCCCAAGTGCAGGAATTTATCCAAAATAACAATCCTTGGGCGTTGCGAGATATGGCTGAAAGATTATTAGAGGCAAAACAGCGGGGTTTATGGGCAGAAGTTAGTCCCGAATTGGTGGATAAATTGCGGGCGATCGTTCATCAATCGGAGGGGGCGATCGAAGCAAAATAGAAATTTCTTTAGCTCTATGGCTCGATCGTTTCCACGGTGCTGCCCAAAATTTCCGCAATCTGTTCCGCACTCAAACCTAATTCTCTGAGTTTGGGGATTGCCTGCTGGATTCGGAGTTTTTCCTGCTGTGCCTCAGTCTCAGCCGCAATCCTTGCCGCTCGCTCTGCCTCCAGTTCTACTTCTTGGGTCGCCATAGCTACTTTTTGAGATTCTACAATCTCTAGCAATTCATCAGGAATCGGCAGTTTTTCACCATTACTCAGGCGATAGAAACCAATTAATTTATCTTCGACCTGTAATCTTAGCTGCAAGGCTTGGCTGATGCCATCCTGAATGGGTTGGTAGATTTTCTCCTCAGTTCCAGCTAGGACAATACTTTGGAGACGGTAGCCCCGAAGTTTTTCTGGAATCCATTCTCCCTTGGGATCAAATAGCCAATACTCCTCCACACCCATTTGCTCGTAGATGCCGTACTTAAATCCCGTGTCTTCATTGCGGGTGCTGGGGGAGGTCATTTCAAAAACTACTTTGGGAGTTTCGCCTTCTGACCAGATTTTATAGTTTTGGCGATCGCTAGGAGCCACATCAAAGATCACCATCACATCAGGAGCAACTCTAGCTCTGGGGTTGTGTTGGATGTAGAAAAGAAATTGATTGGACATGACTACGGCTTTCTGACCTTGGAGGTATTGAGCCAAGACAGTAAAGGTGTTTAGGATAACTTGGAAATGCTCAGGGGATTCTGCCAAGGGTTTACCATCCTCGATCGGATAAAAAATTTCCGGCTCAGTTTGGGGGGGAGTAAACAGTGTTCCAGTCATGGCTGGTGGGGGGAGTAAGTAATATTTTGATTGGAGGGTATTTTGATTATGGGGTAATCCTATATGACTCGACTCACCAAGTTATACCTTTCATCTCTGGGGGAAATAATTTAGAACCGGGAAGTCGCCCTTCATCTAGAGAACGGATTAGATACTGTCCTGTTTCTTGCTGCTCTTCCATATCTCCATGATCAATCCAAGACTGAAGTAGCCTTGCTGCTTCAATTCGTTTTGCGGCTAACAAAAGATAGTTTTCTAAACGCTGGAGTGTATCAGTCTCCGTTGATAGACCTTGTTGTTTGGCTACCTCTAAAAGATAAGTCTCTAATTTTTCTGGTAAGTCAAGGTTTAATGCCATGATTTTGTGGGGAATTACATATCCATCAGTTTAACTTAGGATAGTTTCTGTGGGTATTCCTGATTTTATTGCTTTTGGCGATCGAAACCGTTGGATTAACGAGGATCGCCGATTAACAGGAAGGCTGACCAGAAGTAGGGATGGCGGTTGATTTGGGCGATCTTGGCTTGCTGGAGCGCTTGGGCTTTGTCCTGTCCTTGGCTGAGGTTTTGGTAGAAGTTGATCATCAAGTCTCTGGTGGCTTTGTCTTCTACGCTCCAGAGGGTTGCCATGACGGCTCTAGCTCCGGCGCATTCGAGGACGTAGGCGAGTCCGCTGATTTCTTCGCCGTTGCCTTGGGCAGGTTGGGCGGTTTGGCAGGCGCTGAGGACGAGGAGGCGGGTGTTTAGTCCGAGGAGGGCGGCATCGGCGATCGGAAATTGTTGATTATTGGCAAAGAGGATGGTGTTGGCGGCTAGACCGACATCGGGGCAGCCGTTGGGTTGGAAGCAGCCGTGGGTGGCGAGGTGCAGGATGGGGAAGCGGGGGGCATCTTGTTTGAAGGCTTCGAGGGTGGCGGCTTGTTCGATCAGGGTTTGGCTATTGCGGAAAATATTCTGGATGGCTTGGACTTCTTGGGTTGCGCCGGGGAGGGGTGCTTTGCTGGGGGTGGGGTTGCCGATGCCGAAGACTCCGGGAGCGGGGAAGAATATTTTGAGGAGTTGATCAAAGGTGTTTTTGAGGTTGTCGAGACTGAAAAAGCTGGGGGAGTTGTTTTGTTGCAGAGAGCGGGAACTGAGGCGGGTGAGGTAGGAGACGGGATATTTTTGGATCAGAAATTGGTTAGATTCTTGATCTTTGAGGGTCTCGAAGGGGAGATATCGAAGTTTGCCTGTGGCGATGATGGCGAGGGTTTGGGGGGAGTGGCTTTGGATTTCGGGGGCGATCGGTTTGATCAGGATGTCGTAGAGTTTGGCACTGGTATCTCTATAGTTGGGGTCTTTGAAGTTTTCTAGTTGACTGCGGTAGGTTTCGAGCAATTGATCGAATTCTTTGGGGTCGATCGGGACTTTTTTGACGGTGAGGGTGGTGCGGGTGAGGACGAAGAGGGCGATCGTATTGGGGACATTTCTAATATTTGTGAGGAGGACTGGTTGAATGACCACTGTGCCAGCGGGGATCGCCGCTTGGAGTTGGGTCAGGTCTTCTCGTTTGAGTTCTAGGAGTTCGGCAATTTCTGGAAAGTCTTTAGCGATTTTCTCGCCTTGGCTGCGATTTTTTGCTTCTAGATCGTTGATGCTTTGGGATAGTTGGGGGGTAAATGCTTTTTCTAGTTGGCTCCGCAGGGCAGCTAATTGTTGGTTTTGTTGGTTCCACTGATCGAGGGCAGTTTGTGCTGCCGGATTTCCAACTTTGGCATTGAGCAGGCGGTTGAAATCTACTAGATCGGCGGTGGAGTAGATATTTGCCCATTCGTATGCCCTAGCAGCTTGGTTTTGATCGATTAGTAAATCTACAAGGGCAGTAGTGCCTCCTCGATTGGATACTAAAAATTGATTCCGGTTTTCTCTCTGCAAACCAGAACGAGTTTTTAGGGTAATTTCTGATGACTGCTCTAAGTTAGTAATAGCCAAAGTGAGCTGATTCGTATCTCGGTACACTACGCCAATATGATTAAGGATTGTAGCTTCCACAGTGCGGTTGCTCACTTCTCTGGTGATGGGTAGAGCTTGCAGATAAAACTCCAAGGCTCTCTGGGGTTGACCAATGTTATCGTACACCCCACCAATATTAGTTAGGGTGGTGGCTTCCCCGGAGTGATCGCTCACCTCTCGCCTGATGGGTAGAGCTTGCTGAAAAAATTCCAAGGCTCTCTGGGGTTGACCAATGCTACCGTACACCTGACCAATGTTATTCAGAGTGACAGCTTCTCCAGAGCGGTTGTTGACTTCTCGTCTAATGAGTAGAGCTTGCTGATAAAACTCCAAGGCTCTCTGATGTTGACCAATGCTACCGTACACCTGACCAATGTTATTCAGGGTGACAGCTTCTCCAGAGCGATTATTTATCTCTTTAGTAATAGCTAGAGCTTGCTGATAAAACTCTAAAGCTTTCTGATGTTGACCGATGCTATCATACACCCCACCAAGGTTATTCAGGGTTACAGCTTCTCCAGGACGATTATTCATTTCTATCATGATAGGTAGAGCTTGCTGAAAAGATTCCAAGGCTCTCTGGGGTTGACCAATGTTATCATACAATGCGCCAAGACCATGCAGGGTAGTGGCTTCCCCAGAGCGATTATTCATTTCTATCATGATAGGTAGAGCTTGCTGAAAAAATTCTAAGGCTCTCTGGGGTTGACCAATTCTATCGTACACCCCACCAAGGTTAGTCAAGGTGGTGGCTTCCCCAGAGCGATCATTCACCTCTCTTTTGATGGTTAGGGCTTGCTGATAAAATTCCAATGCTCTCTGGAATTGACCAGTCCCACCGTATACTAGACCAATGTTATTTAGGGTGGCGGCTTCCATAGAGCGATCATTCACCTCTCTAGTAATGGGTAAAGCTTGCTGATAAAATTCCAATGCCCTCTGGGGTTGACCTGTGCTGTTGTACACCAGACCAATACCAGTAAGGGTTGTGGCTTCTAGTTTTCGGTCTCCAGTTTGCCGAGCTAGAACTAGAGCCTGTTGGAAAGTTTCTAGGGCTGTGGTCATTTGTCCCTTTTTGTACTTAGTTATCCCTTGTCTTAGAAGATCGTCTAACTGATTTTCCTGACTCTGCCCCCAAATAGGAAAAGGCTCTACCATCAAACTACTACTCACAGGAGCCAACCCCAAAACCACCGCCACAAGAAAAATCCTAGCTTTTCTCATCTCTTAATATGCCCTCACCCGAATATTCATCTTCTTTTGCTGAGGATCAAACACAATTTCCTCCACCACATATTGAGAATCCTTAGCCACCGCAATTACCGACTCATACTTCTGCGTCGGCAACATCACCCGTACCTGCCCCAACTCCTTATTAATATTCGAGAAATCATCCCAACCCACCTCAATATTTGTACTCACCGGAGTTGCCTTAGAACCAGACCCCCTAATCACCAGTTCCCCATTAGCCCGATAAACCTTCGCCTCCGGCTCATAGCTCACCCGTCCTAAAGTATCAAAAGGAATAGCCTTCTCACTGTCACTACCAGCCTTCACAACCACCCGCCGCCCCTGATCCACAGAAATCCGCCCCCGCAGTTCCTCCTTATTAACCAGCGTCACCCTTCCCGAATCTGGTATCGCCAACTTTAGCCCAGTTTTCTCCCCAGCAGCCGCACTTCCTCCCCCCTCAACAGAACTTGCCCCCGCCGCCACAGAAGTCGAATCCGCTGGTTTTGAACATCCCCAACTGAGCACCATCAAACCCACTGCTGCCAACCCAATCAAAACCCGTGAAGATAACTTATACATTCTGCAATATCCTCAAAACTGCCAACTTAGCAAGAGAATAACTAACCCACATCTAACCTAAACCCCGTAAGTTAGACTTATACTCAATATATGTATTCAATTATGACACAGGAAAATCTTCTCTACTTCTAAAAACACTAACCCACCCAGATAAATCTCCATGAAAGGCTACATCAAAGGGAAAACTGTTATCTTGCTAGAAGAATTACCCGATAATCTTCAAGAAGGAGACGAGGTTAATATCTTAATCTTTCCTAATACCCAAACTCAAAAGCAACAATTTGATTTAGGGATTATTACCACCAACACTGATAAAAAGTTCGATCGACCCGGATTACATTTAGGCGCAATATCAACTAGTGATGATTTTGATGAACCTTTACCAGATGAATTTTGGCTAGGAGAAGCATGAAATTATTGTTTGATACCCACACTTTTATCTGGTGGGATAGTGAACCCAACAAACTATCTTCTAAAGCCCTAGAATTATTATCTAATAGTGCCGATATGAAACTTTTAAGCATTGTCAGTATTTGGGAAATTCAAATTAAGCATCAACTAGGTAAACTATCCTTAATCTTTCCCTTAAAAGACATTATAGATGAACAAATAAATAATCATAATATTTCGATTTTGCCGATTACTACCGATCATATATTAGGGCTAAATAATCTACCCCTTCATCATAAAGACCCTTTCGACCGATTATTAATTTCCCAAGCAAAGATTGAAGACGCTACTTTAGTTAGTTGTGACTCGATTTTTCAAAATTACCCTGTGACAGTTGACTGGTGATCCAATAAAAATTTAGTTTTACTCATTCCGAATTTGCTGCTGAATTACTAACGGATCACCTTGGAAACTGGGTGAATTTTGCAAGGCTCCCACAAAAGACGCTAGAGTTGGTCTCTGGGTAGAATGGTTAGTACGAATTGCCTTAGCCTGATGGAGAAATTCTAATACTTCCTGTACCAAATCGTCAGGGGCTTGGGTAATTTCTTGGATCAACTGCTCTCGATCGCCTAAGCGTTGCGTAGTAATATCGCTCATCTGTTGCCAACTCCTTGATAGAACCGATTTTATATCTCTTGATTTTAACCAATTATTCTCGTAGGATGCGTTAGGCAGTAGCCGTAACGCATCAGGATCAGGGAAAGATGCGTTACGGCTGTCGCCTAACACATCCTACTGGCGTGACTTCACTAAATCGGTGCAATAGGACTTCGGCTCTATGTCTTACTAAATTAGCAATCTCCATTTTTTCAATGCACTACTTTAGCCGTGTCACGCCACTACATTGAAGATATCAAATCGGTTCAACAAACCTCGATTATCCTAAACTTATAATCATTGAAAAAGACAGAAAAACTATGAGCGTTGTCATCTCAGACCAAATCCTACAGACAGTCCAGATGTCTGAAGCTGAATTACTTCAGGAAATCGCCATCATGCTGTTTCAACAAGAGCGATTTACCCTAGGGCAGGCAAGTCGTTTTGCCTTTATGAATCAACTTCAGTTTCAGCGATTACTAGCAAGTCGACAAATTCCTTTACATTACGATATTGCAGAACTTAGAGAAGATGTTAAAAGCCTAGAAGCATATGAATAAACCAGAAATTCCCCTCGGCAGATTAATCAGCATCCTTAGCTTAGTCGGGGCAAGCTTATTCTTTGTCGGCTGGATTTATCGCTGGGCATACTTCTCCTTCTTCCAAGTCCAAATCACCGCCCTCAACCTCCCTCCCCAATCCTTCCTCTTCATCCCCCTCCAAGTCTTCTTCGGCGACTCCCACCGCATCCTCATCACCATCCTCAGTCTAACCGTTGCCGCGATCGCCATCTATGCCCTCCTCTGGCTCTTCAACCTCCTGCTCTCCAAAATCTCCACAACCCTCACCCAATGGGAACTAAAACTCACACCCCCCAATCCCCCACCAACCCCCAAGAAAACCCTCAAATCCTACCTCAAAAGATTCATTCTCAGCTTCCTCCGCTTCAACAAAACTAAAACCGACTCCTTCGCCCTCCTCCGCAGCCTAGTCGAAGAACTCATTCCCGTCCTCCTCATCGTCCTGCTCCTCTACTGGTCTGCCCGCACCCAAGGCATCAACGATGCCCGTCGGGATGCCAGCCCCAAATCCACCCTGCCAGTAATTACCCTGATTAATAAAGAAAACCAAATCCCCCTAGGCGGCAAACTAGACGATCCCTTTGCCGTCCCCACCATCAAAGGATTCAGCATCATTGGCGATCGAGGCATGTTCAAAAGCCTCCAAGATAGAGTAGATACTGACATCACCGACTCCAAAAATCCCAGAGTTTGGCGGCTGCTCATTGAACAAGGCAGCTGGTTCTATCTTTTCTACAACCTCCCCGCCAACGCCCCACAAGATCAACGCCCCCTCGTCCTAGCGCTAAAAGAAAGCCAAATGCTCATCCTCAGCCCCGAACCCACCAAACCTTAAGTTGAACTGACACAGTATTAACTAAGATTAAGCGGATCCACATCAATAGTTAGGCTAATTCCTTGAGGACAGAGACGGCGGAGAGTTGCTAGCTCCGGCAGGACTAAGGAGTTTTGAGGAGGACATTTCAGCAGAATTTGCCAACGGAAGCGATCGGCGACCCGGAGAATTGTGGCGGGAGCTGGACCAAGTAAAACGAAATTTCTCTCTGGGAGGTCTTCTAAACAATCAGCCACCCGTTCGGCTGCCGCCTGCACCGCTGCCCCATCCAGACCACTAAATCGCAGCAACACCAACTTGCCGTAGGGAGGATAGCCCAACTCCCCCCTCTCCCCCAGAGCCGTGGCAGCAAAGGCGGCATAATCTTGTTTTTGCACCGCCGCGATCGCCGGGTGCTGGGGAGAATAGGTTTGGATGACGACCCGCCCCGACTCAGCCCCCCGTCCGGCTCTGCCCGCTACTTGCAGCAGGGTTTGAAAAGTACTCTCGGTGGCTCGATAGTCTGCCATGTGCAACAAGCCATCGGCAGCCACCACTCCCACAAGGGTAACTTGGGCTAAATCTATCCCCTTAGTGAGCATTTGCGTACCGACAAGAATATCTGCTTCCCCTTGGGCAAACCGCTCTAGGAGGTGGCGATGGGCATCTTTAGTCCGGGTGGTGTCGCTATCAAAACGCAGGAGGCGGAGAGAGGGAAATAGTGCTGCCAGTTCTTGAGCCACCCGTTGAGTACCGCTGCCAAAAAATTTGAAGTGGGGAGAGCCACATTCTGGACATGCCTTTGGTTGGTTGCGGGTATGGTTGCAGTAGTGGCATTGCAGCAGTTGATGGGATTCGGTTTTTGTGTGGTGATAGGAAAGAGACACATCGCAGTGGGGGCATTCCATCACATAGCCACAACTACGGCAGGAAACAAAAGTGCTATAGCCGCGACGAGGCACGAAGAGGATGCCCTGTTGCTGCTGGGATTGCATCTGGCCGATCGCCTCCCGGAGTTGCCGACTAAAAATTGATTTATTCCCCTCCTGAAATTCCTGCCGCATATCGACAATTTCAATCTGGGGTGGGGGAAGTTGGTTAATCCTAGTGGGCAGAGAAATGTAGATGGAGGGGATATCAGCTTGATGAGGGTTGACTTGAGGGTCTGAGTTGAGGCTAAAGTTGAGGTCAGAATTGGGGTTAAGGCGGGATGGGGTGCTTTGGAGCCAAGTTTCTAGGTCGGGAGTTGCCGAACCCAGAATCAGTGGACAATCTGCCAACTGCGATCGCCATTGAGCTACCCTCCGGGCATGGTAGCAAGGGGCGGGCTGGTCTTGTTTAAAACTAGAGTCATGTTCTTCGTCTAAAATAATCATCCCTAGATTGGGCAGGGGCGCAAACACCGCCGATCGCGTCCCAATCACTACCTGGGGTTCCCCCGTCATCATCTGCCGCCAAGTATCGTAGCGCTCCCCAGCGGATAGGGCACTGTGGTAGACAAAAACTCTGCTGCCGAAGCGATCGCGAAATCGATCGGTCAATTGGGGGGTCAAGCCAATCTCTGGCACGAGGACTAGGGCAGATTTTCCCGCAGTTAAGACGGGGGCGATCGCCTGCAAATAGACCTCGGTTTTCCCAGAACCCGTCACCCCGTGGAGCAAAATTTGATGGAAACCTGATAATTGGCTAATCCTCTCTAGGGCGACGGCTTGATCTGGATTAAGCACCTTCGGTTGGTCGGGTTTTCGGACCCCCACGCCCCCGGTGCGTAATACCTCCCGTGGCTGAATTACTACCAAGCCTTTCGTTGCTAACGCCGTGACCACCGAACTGCCCACCAGAGAAAGTTGCAATAGCTCCTTCAGCCACAATTCTCCCCCTTGACGGCGCAGAATATCTAGCACCTCCTTTTGCTTAACAGTCACCTTGAGGCGATCGTAGTCGGTCGTTAAAGTTGTAGTTAGGGTAACAGCTTTTTCAAGCTTGGGGCGGGGTGGTTTGGGGGATTCTAGATAGCTCTCTAGCCAACCCAGTTTCAATAATTCTCGCAAACCACGGGAGGCAAATTTTACCTGTTGCTGGAGATACTGCCAACTATAATTTCCCTGAGGCTGTTCCCGGAGTAGGCGCAGAATCTCTTTGGCACTAGGATGCAGAAAGGCATCTCCTTGGGGAGGAATATCAGTTTTTAATCTCAGGCGGCGTTGGCTTTTGCTCAGGAGTCCCGGCGGCAGTGCCACATTAATCACCGAGACTAGGGAAGTTTTGTAGTAGGCGGCGACTTGGGCAAGGAGTTGCCAGTAGCGATCGGGGAAATAGTTCTGGCTAATTACTTCTTCTATCGGCTTAATTTTTTCGGGGGCTATGTTCTCTGGTGGTGCAGATAAAAGCTGGATCGCGATCGCCCCCAATTGCTGACTGCCAAAGGGTACACTTAAAATTGCCCCCGGCTGCACCGACAACCCAGGGGCGATACTATAAGTATAAGTATCTTGCTGCCCCGGACAGTCTACCAATACCTCTACCCATCGACTTTCTAGAGTAGGGGTGGCGAGGGCAGGAATTGGATAGTCAGTACCCGAAGATGCCAAGACAGACCCAGAGAAAAGAAATGGCATAGGATAGGAGAGTTCGTGCGTAAATCCTGTATTTAAATTTGTAGCGAGGGGCTGTTTCTAGAGTAGCCTGATTGCCATCAATAATTACCCCAAATTACCCAATTTTTGCAAACTCTTCCGGTATTCCTACTGATGATCTGTAGGGATTTAAGGGAAATTAAAGATACTGGCAATAACGTTTTGTTACCATAACAACAATCGTGTCATGGTTCTTTGATATAATCAATAGTGTTATTTAAGTATATCCACTAAGTAAAACTAGTACGGCATTAGTACAAAAAGAGTACGTAAGCAATCAAGTACAAACTTAGGGTACGAACTTAGATGCAAATCAAACAGTTGTCATAAGCTTGCTGAGAAAACTCCAGAATAGTTTAACACCTGATTATCTAGAATCAGCCTTGGGGGTCAAACTTGTCAGCAGTTAGTAAACTACCTAATCTCTGGTTATTTTGCCTCGCTATGGGCAAAATTTACTTAGAAAATAGGGTGCAGAAATCGTTTTAGCCCTAAATTTCAGAAATTAGCAGGGAATTAAATTCAGCTATTACAGTAGCTAAACCATGCAGTTGAGCTTTTCTTCCCAACTCATAAGATAAGTAACTCCAAGGATAGTTAGATATGAACAACGATTTTCCAGAGCTTGACCCCCCCTCCCCCCTTGAGGATGACTTTTCCCAAGCTGGGGATGATATGGCGGAACCCCAGTTATCTGGCTATCGGAAAACTAGTGGTGATGATACAGTGGGAGCCTTTTTCAAGGAAATGGCACGATATCCCCTCTTAAAACCAGAGGAAGAAGTGGAACTGGCTAAGCGAGTCCAGTTTTTAGTGACGATCGATCAACTCCAGCAAAAGTTACAACAAGACCTGAGTCGCAAACCCAGCAAAGTTGAATTAGCCACCGCTGCTGGCTTTACCGAGAAGCAGCTAGAAAATCGCCTCTACAAGGGCAGGGTCGCCAAACGGAAAATGATCCGTTCTAACCTGCGTCTGGTGGTGTCGATCGCTAAGCGCTACCTAAACCGGGGTGTGCCTTTTCTAGATCTAATCCAAGAAGGGGCGTTAGGTCTCAATCGGGCAGCAGAAAAGTTTGACCCGGATAAAGGCTATAAGTTCTCTACCTATGCCTACTGGTGGATCCGCCAAGCGATTACCAGAACGATCGCCAACGATGCCAGAACCATTCGCCTGCCTATCCACATTGTCGAAAAACTCAATAAACTCAAAAAAGCCCAACGAGAACTAAAGCAAACCCTGAAGCGCAACCCCAAGGAAGAGGAACTGGCAAAAGAGCTAGAAGTCTCCCCCAACCACCTACGGCAGCTCCTGCAACTACGGCGGCGATCGCTCTCCCTCAACCACCGAGTCGGCAAGGGAGAAGATACGGAACTGGTGGATCTCCTTGAAGACAACCAAAACCAACTGCCAGAAGAGCAGATGGGCGAAGCGATGATGCGCCAAGAAATTTGGCAAGTTTTAGGCGATGTCTTAACCGAGCGGGAAAAAGATGTCATCTCCCTCCGCTACGGTCTCACCACTAATGAACCCTACACCCTAGAGCAGGTGGGCTTAATGTTCAATCTCTCCCGGGAGCGGGTACGGCAGATTCAAAGTAAAGCCATGCGGAAACTGCGCCGCCCCCAAGTGGCCAGAAGACTCAAGGGCTGGTTAAGTTAGGAGGCATCTTGTCATGAAATGGCAAATGATCGCTAGAATCATAGGTTTAGTTGGGCTGGGATGCTGCGGCATGATGGGATTACCAGCCTTAGCCCAAACTCCCCCCCCAGGGGCAGGATTGAATGCAGAACTGAGCCAAGCGGTATGTCAACAGGACTGGGCAAGGGCAATTCGGATTGTCGATCGGATGCGCCCCCTAACTCCAGAAGCTCGCCGAGGCGAACTAACGGTATATCGTAGTCGCCTCCACGCCATGCTCACATCTCAAACCACCATCCCTAATTTGCAGTGTGGGGCTGGGGCAGGTTCCACAACTCCTGCTGCCACTCCCCGCCCCAGTCCTTCTGTGGCGGCTAGTTCTAGCCCAGCAGCTTCTAATCCCGCCACTAATCCGGCCACTAATCCGCCGAATAATGCTGATACAGCCATTCGGGGGGTCAGACCGACTGGCAGTAATGCTCCTAGTCCGGGTAATTCCAGTAATACAACTGCCCCCGGCACGGGGACGAACAATATTATCGATCGAGCCAGAAACCTGAATCAAACTATCAATAATCCCTAAGGTTCATCCCCGGTTCTTACTGAATCTGGGTTAGAATTTATATGGCTTTGGTTGAGCTATATGATGGCTTCGACTTTGCTCAGCCATCATATAGCTCAGCCATCGTAGATACTGATTAGTTTAGATAAATTTAACCACTATGCCTCCTCGTTGGTCTCGTATTCCCGATCGCAATGATGCCGATTATCGCCGCTTAGATGACCGGATGACCTTTGCTACCCATGTGGCAGCCTTTGGCTGTATCAATTCTGGGTTATGGTTTTTCCATACCCTGAACCACACCGATTGGGCTTGGCTAATTTGGGTGACTGGCATCTCTGCCACCGCCTTACTCCTCCACGGGGTTTATGTTTTTGCGATCGCCAACTACTCTTCTAACAAAAATGCCTAACTCTAATAACTCAGAAGCAATTGAAAAACTGGCAGCCGCGATCGGCGAGGATGTTTATATTGATGTCGCCAAATGGCATCTTTATCTCCGGGATGCTCACTTGCATACTGTTTTAGCAGAGCAGTTATACCCGATCCTCGGCAAGAATGTCAGCGAAGAACAGGTACTACAAATCCTCCGGGCAATTCCGGTTAAATTAGGGGGTGGAAAGCTAGAGGCGCCCCTAGCAGACCTCTTGCCCATGCAATCCCAGATGCACTTGATGGATATCATCGAAGAATTCGCTGCCAAGTAATCAGGACTTACAGCAGTTTGAGAGTGGGCTTCGACTCCGCTCAGCCCACTCTCAAACCCAACATTGATAGTACTCTCAATATTTGTGGCGTGTCTCATTTGAACGCAAAGTGCTATAAATATTTGTGCGTTTTTGCGGGTGCGGAGCACCTGCAAAAACGCACTAGACCCTAGATAATTAGTGAGCAGTGTGTAAGTCCTTGTAGTAAGAAATGGTATAAAAGGCATGACAGCCCCTTACCTAAATCTTGTGGTCTTGCGCGTCACCGATATTGAGGCATCAGGTCGTTTTTATGCTGCCTTTGGTATCACCTTCATCCATGAGAAACATGGCAACGGTCTAGAGCATCTCTCAGGGCGATCTGGCACCGTTACGCCGATTTCTAGGACGGTTAGCCTCTGGCTCTGCTTTCTCTTGTTCTAAATGGGTGGTCAGTTCTGCTCCTAAGCATCGTTCAATTAGGGCTTTGGTTAGTTGCTTAAAAATGCCACCAGGTCTTCAGGGTTGCGGTAATCTTTGAGTAGTTCATCAATTAATTCGGGTCGAAAGATCATGGTCTTTTCCTCTAGTTGATTAGTTTATTTGTTCTTCTTTTGACCTTTGACACAATCTATTTTACATTCCCGAATAATGCAGGCTAGCAGTTGCAATGATGGTTAAACCTTCTCTTTTGGGACATAATTTTACTTTCCTTCCATATTATCCCTACAGAGCTTCTCATTTTGGGTATGCGTTTGCCCTACCTCATCTTGCCCCTTTGTTGCTATAGTTAAGACGATCTTAATCTAGAAACCAACTTTCAATTCTTATATCCTTCTAAGGAAACTGTGTTTCCTTTTTTTGGGGAATAAGTGGGGGGGGTGCGAAGCACTACCCCACTTACAGCGGTTGCCGCTTGAATAAGCTACATGATCTGTCAGAGAAAGCACTATTGGCTACTACACCCGTGGCTTACCAGTCTGAAAATCGCTATATGAGATGCTCATTTGCAACTAAGATATTCCATACCTTCGTTCACACCACCACACGATCGCCGCCCCAATCCCATAGGCAAAAATATCCTTCCAGTCAAAAGTTGTGCCAATAACCGTCGCCAAAATCTGGTTTTGCCGCAGTCCTAACCGATCAACCAACCGAAAATACTGCGCCAGTTCGATCGCACAGGCAAAGCCAAATACCGCAGCGATCGCCCTATTCACCGGAAAATTCCCGAAGGTTTGCAGAAAACAATAGATCAAGGGAATAACCAAAACATCTCCAACCAAAGGACGCACAAAATTATCATTAATAAAAACAGCAATAAACACCTCGATCGCAAACAATACCAGTGTTAAATAAAAATAGCTTTTCCTAAATTTCATATTATTTCTCTCTGAACATAAACCAATTCATCGTTCCCCCCTTTTTAAGGGGGGCTAGGGGGGATCAAGGACTCTGTATCAAACACTAGGCATGAAACAAAAACAACAACACTTCATCTTAATTGATGGTTATACCCTAGTCGTTGAGGTAACTGTTGATGTAGCTAAGGCGACTAGGGCGATCGAGTTTTTTGGTCGCCATAGTCGCCAATCCTGCTCTGTCTATAATGACTCATGGTTAATTGAATTTTTGGCTAATCAAACCCTCGATAGTCAAGTCTATGAACAATTTTGGCAGTGTCTAAATCAGCTTGCCCTCTATCACACCGTGGAGGAGGAACTCTATCAACCTTTATCTTCGGAACTTTTCCCCATCACGATCGCCGATGCTGATGACTACAAAGATTGGTCATTGTGGGAGTTGATCCACCACCGCCGCAAAACTGACGGGGAATCTTGGACGGAAACGATTTGGCGCTGGGTTCCGGGCAGCTATTTCCCAGACTACTACATGGCTCACAGCACTGTTCTGAAAATCGTCCAAGTTGCCCGATCGTGGGTTGAATCTCAACAAATGCCCGCGATCGCTGGAGTTGAAGTGCTAAGTGAAAAACAATGGGTCGATCGATTCGATGCCCTCGGCTCAAACCCCCACTCTACCCGTAAATTTCTGGTCAGCCGAGATGGAGAACCGAGCTTATTGATCCCGCCCATTTTAAGTCATCTAGAGGAAATCGCCGCACGTTACTTAGAACTTTTTGCTGATAATGCTCGCCTCTATAACCCCATCGAAGCCAGCTATAGCCGTCAAGAATTGTTGAATAGTTTGAGGATTGCCAAGTTAATCGATCGAGATATTTCTGCCGAATTGTTGGCGCAACTTGCAGAATCTCCATCCTTGCAACATTGCGTGATTATGGGCGATCGCTTACGCCAGAAAATGAATTGTCAGGCTCAAGGAGTGGGGATCCAACAGGTGGCTTTGAGTTTGGATTGGATGTTCTTTGAGGCTATTTATCCCCACCCAGAGGCGGGATTTCATCAGGACTGTTTGCAAGCATTCAAATCAGCCAATCTGTCATCCCAATCAACCTTTCGTCACGTCTATCCAGCAACCCTGAGCCTGAATATTGCAGGGCAGAATTATCGTTTGGTGACGAGTGAAGAATTTGCCCCAGCCGCCAAGTTCAAACTGGTCGCTGCCATCCCGGTGCGATCGCCCGAAAACCCCGCCGATTTATTCGCCGATGCCTACAATCCCAGCTATCTAGAATTATTAACTTGGGCTGCTCTCCCCGATTGTCCACCACCAATGGAAATGTGGGGGTTGGCGATCGATTGGACAAAGCGGGAATGGCAATTGGCGGCTCTGGGCAGCGATCGCTCCCTGCCCCAAGCCCCTAAACTCCTCGGCTACTTGTCTTGCCATCTCGCTAATCTTTGGTGCGCTGGGAATCAGGTCGCCTTCAACGTAGCTTTGGCAGCCCTTAATCCCAATGCCCACTCCCCAGAACTGAAGGAGTTGCAATCTCGTTGTGTATTGTTGCGATCGGGAGAACTAAAATTCAATTACGCCGAGTGGTGTAGCTAGAAATAATTTGTTTAGGATCGCTTCCGCATTCTCAATTTCAGAATTGATTTGTGTCATATTTATTTACCATATCCTCCAACACTTGAGGCGTAGCAATAATTCTCAGTTTCTGAAAATATTCTTGCGGCATGAATTTTTCTAGAATCGGCAAGCATTCATCCAAATCGTTTTTTCTCATGCCTAAATTATTGCCTGAAAGCAACGAAAATCCAAAATCCGAGTAAAGCTTGATTGCCCGAAAACTAGATGGTTGTGTGTGCAGATAAACAGGATAATCATGCATTGCCAATTGCTGCATAACTATTGAAAGCAAAGCTCTACCAATACCTTGTCCTTCGTACTCTTTTAAAACCTTAAACCATTGAATTGTATGGAATTCGTCGTATGCCTTCCAAATCGAACAAGTGGCGATGGGTTGATCTTGCCGATCGCAGACAAACAAAGTTTTGGAAAAAAAGAGTTCTTCTCTGCCTCCATAGGTTGTGGTGAAATAATCAGACATGAAGCTCTCGTATTCTTTTGCCAGATCGGTATCATCAAAAGGCATTGCTTTCCATATGCCTAGCTCATCAGGTCTGCAATTCCTTATGGAATAATTAGCAGGCAATTCGATGAGAGAATTGCGATTCAATTCCTCACACATCATAAAGATATTTCGATCGGGTATTTCTTCTTCTTTCATTACAAAAAAATCCTCCTAAACAATAATGATTTAGGAGGTTGAAAAGTACAAGGATTGATTTGTTTGGTAGTGCCAAAAAGTCAGGATTTCCCCCGCGCTGCGGGGGAAATCCTGACCCCCAATATCTTTACCTTTTTAAGATAAGACTACCATTTGTTTTAGTAAGCATCTTGTAGCTCATAGAAATCAGGGGAAATGTAGTCTTTCCGGAGAGGAAAACCGATCCAATCTTCCGGCATCAGGATCCGCTTCAGGTTGGGGTGTCCCTCATAGATGATGCCAAACATATCGTAAGCTTCCCGTTCCTGCCAATCCGCAGTTTTCCAAATCCAGTAGACCGATGGGAGGACAGGATTTTCCCTAGGAAGAAATACCTTAACTCTCACCTCTTCCGGGCGATCGGCATTGTCCGACACCTTAATGAGATGGTAAAAACTGACCAATTCCCCACCGGGCGCAGTATCATAAGCCCCTTGGCACTGGAGGTAATTGAACCCGTAGGCATAGAGGGCTGTGGCGATCGGCAGGAGAAATTGCCCATCGACCTTCAGCATCTCTACTCCAGAGTGATCCTTGCCCAGAGATTCATGACCAAAACCATTGCTGGTCAGCCAAGTGGAGATTTTGCCAACTTCGGCAATGGCTCCGCTAGTTGCTAATTCTGTGGTTGATTCTTCTGCCAAAATCTAAGCCTCCTGTTTTTGGGTTGCCATCAAAGCCGGAACTACTGGTAGCCCGATCGCCTCTTGCAGTTCCTTGGGAGGAGCTTGACGAGTAGAGGATTGCAGGTAGGTGCCATTGAGGATCGGTTCTACTGGTTTCATTTTATGAGCCACAGTATGGAAGCGATGGGTTTGTCCCAGCTTGCTATACTCCTGCATCGATTCATTAGCCATCTTTTTGCGCAGCTTAATGATCGCATCAAAAACAGCCTCTGGTCGGGGTGGGCAGCCGGGAATGTAGACATCCACAGGAATCAATTTATCCACACCCCGCACCGCCGTGGGGGAATCAACACTGAACATGCCGCCAGTAATCGTGCAAGCTCCCATGGCAATCACGTACTTGGGTTCGGGCATTTGTTCATAAAGGCGGACTAGGGCAGGAGCCATTTTCATGGTGATCGTCCCCGCCGTAATGATCAAATCTGCTTGCCTAGGGCTGGCACGGGGCACCAGACCAAAACGGTCGAAGTCAAAGCGAGAGCCAATCATCGCCGCAAACTCAATAAAACAGCAAGCTGTTCCATACATCATCGGCCACAGGCTGGATAGTCTTGCCCAGTTGTAGAGGTCGTCTACTGTGGTCAGGATCACGTTTTCGGAAAGGTCTTGAGTTACCTGGGGGCGCTCAAGAGGATTGATAATTCTGTCTTGTTGTTCGATCGTACTTGTATTTGTCATGACCACTCTAAAGCTCCTTTGCGCCAAGCGTATGCCAGGGCAATTACCAGAATTGCAATGAAAATAAGTGCCTCAATGAAAGCCAATAGCCCTAGGCGGCTGAAGGCAACTGCCCAAGGATATAGAAACACAGTTTCTACATCAAAGACAACGAAAACCAAGGCAAACATATAATAACGGATGTTGAACTGGATCCACGCTCCACCAATGGGTTCCATCCCAGACTCATAGGTGGTGAGCCGTTCTGGATAACCCCCTTTAGGACGTAGCAATTTTGAGGCTAGCAACGCAGCAACCGGGACAAAGCCACAGAGAAGGATAAAAACTAGGAAATATTCGTAACCGCTAAGGACAAACACAATGGTTAATTAGCTATGTTTAATAGGTTCTTTCATATTTTCACATAACTTCGTATTTCTGCACCAGTTCTTGAGTAATTCTGGCATCAAAGAATCAAATCCTAGCTATAGCAATCCTAATAGGACTTATACGCACTACTTGCTTCGGTACACATTAAGGGCAAAAAAGGTCGCAAAGGTTACAACGATCGATAAAGATGGCTTTCAGCCAAGTCTCAATGTTGCCCCCTAGCCCTCAATCTGGGGGAAGAACTAATAAATATCAGTATTGGGATAAGCTAAAGTCCCCGTTTTTGAGGGGCGGCGCTTTACACCCCTCAAAAAGCCCTTAACTCGAATTTACGTTAATAACATTCTGGCAAAGTCCCCCAGAATTGAGGGATTATTGAGGGATTTAGGAGGTTTAGATAAATTGAAACGAAGACACATTAACTTGTGTGAACACAGCATCAAGTTTGGGAATTCGGGGTATCTGTTTCCCCGGTTTTGGGTCTTTGTCCAGCATTGCGAACATTGATGAATTTATTCAAAAGTTCAAACCAGAAGGGCGCCCCCATGGAAAGAGCGATCGCACTAATAAACCAGCCCGCCAATCGGGATATCCAAGCCAAGGGGGAAATATTTGTATCCCTAGGCAAATTCCAACCAATGGGGAAGGCTGCAATCTGATCGATCACCACATTGATATTCTCCTTAATTGGTTGAATGGCGGCATTTTTATCTTGGATAGTAATAGTCTTGGGATCATTCAATGTAGCGATCGATTGGGAATTGCTGGCGACAACTTGGTTCGCAAGCTGATTAAGCGTACTGGATAGAGATTGGTTTTTGTAGAGACGATCGACCATATTGATAGTATCCACATTACCTAGAATTGCCACGACTAAACCGAGACAAAAAGAAATTCCCTTAGAATTTCTTTTGTAATTACCACTAGCTCTGACCATTGATTGATCAAACCATTCTGCCATGCCTTTTTGAAATTCCACTAGCTTAGCTTCTTTACGATCTACCTGATCTTGGATGCGCCGAGCTAGGGTAGATAGGTTAGTCAGGAGATAAATATCACTATTTTCTTCTCCATGAAAAGTATTAGAAGAAACATTAGTATTTTGTTTAGGGGAAGGGTTGATATCAACAAGGGCATTTATCTGTTCCTCATCGGGTGAGCTGGGAATACTTTGAGCACTTTGAATATTACTGGGTGTAACAACCATATCTAAAGGAACTATGGACGGCTCCAGACTCGGATCATTCCAAGCAGATATGCCTAGTCCTTCGCTAACCGAAGTATCTTCTAGCTGATTAGGTAAGTTCTGGATATTACTTGCTGCCGTAGTTGTATCGGGAGTTGTATCAGGGAAAACTGTTGGAGAAGCTAGGCTAGGATCACTCCACGATGCTATGCTAACTTCATTACTGACCGGGGTTTGATAGGTTTGATTTTGGTCTATTTGTTCGACTGGTTGCCCTTTATATTCTTGAATCTTATTATCTATCTTGCTAGCAATATCATCAATATTATCTTGATTATTAATATCTAGTTGATAGCGAGTTTTGAGAACTTCTAATAAGGCGGCTGAAAATATTTCCTTGGGAATGTAAGAAGGTCCTTTAGAATTTTTCTTCCCTTGATTTAGAGATTTTAGTAGAGTGGTATTATACAAAGCCTGCATAATTTCCGCCTTGTCCGGATCCTCATATTTATCTTTGCCTTCTAGGAGATTAATTAAACTACTTCTCAAACTAACAGCCCTAAGCTCAAATAAAGAAGTAATATTTTCCTGAATTTCAGAAATTAGTAAACTAAGAATCATATATATGAAACTTACCCCGATCGCTACATTCAAATAATTAAAAAAGTTTTCCATAGGAGATATTGCTTGAGTATTAACAGCCAATCTACTGTGGGGTTTTACCCCCCAAGCAAGAAGTTAGCTACGACCTAATTCACGTTATACCATTGCTGATCCCATTTTTGCCTAAGTCCTAGAATACTTACAGCACTTTGCGTTCAAATGAGACACACCACAAATATTGCAAGTCCTATCCATGTTGGGTTTAAGAGTGGGTAGCTACAGCCACCCACTCTCAAACTGTTGTAATTCTCAAGTCCGAGATCGCGAACTTTGTTTTTGCAGACTTTGTGTTTGTAGTGGCGACTTCAATTACCAAACTCAAATTCTTTCCTGATTGCCGTTCCTAAGGTTGATTAAATAGCATTAGTACTACAGCATCCTATTTGAGTTGAGTAGGATTCACGCGCTGCCAACGAATTATCGAGAGTTGTGGAAGTTTTTGTGGACTTCGACGACCCTCAGTCCGCAAAAACTTCTAAATGTAGAATGGCTTACCCGCAGGGTGTGGCGTTCTACATCAGTTACGGTTCGTAAATCAATCAGGATCGCTATAGTTTTGTAGTTCCAGTTTTGTAAGGTTGGCTAACCTTCCTGCTATTTTCTCTCACCCCGTGTACTTAGTCCTATGAGCAATACTTACCTCCTTGCCGCAACCATCCTGAATGGTAGCCCTACGCCTCCACCTCCTGCTGTTCCCCCGGTGGATAATCCCCCTCCCGCTCTGAAAACTAACTTCTCCGATCGCACCACTCCTCTCCCGTTGATAAATCCCCAGCCCTCTGCCACACCAATCCCCCTTGCCCCCACTTTGGTGGATAATTCGGCTCCCGGTATAGTTACCAACTTACCCATGGAAATTGCCCCAACCCCGGCGATCGCTAGTAGCCCAATTAATATTCCAGCTCCCAATCCGTCCCTCTTCCCCTCACCAACCCCAGAATTTACCCCCTCTCCCCTAAACTTCACCCCTCCTCCCCAGCAAATAATTCAAACCTATCTGCCCCCGGAACTCCCCAGACCCAAAACTGGCTCCCAGATGCTCTCCCAACGCATCGCCGCTCTCCAAGCCGGAGTTACTTATACCCGCATCTCTACTGATAGTTTTATGGATTTCTGGCAAAAAGCTGACTCTCGTGATCCCACCTACGAGCAGTGGCAGAGTCTATTAATCCAAGAGGCCAAAGCCCTAGCCTACGGTCAAGGAAATAATCGCCTGTCGGTAATGGTGGGGGATTCCTTAACCATGTGGTTCCCTACCGATAAGCTATCGAGAAATAACCTCTGGCTGAATCAGGGCATCTCTGGTGAAAATACTACCCAGATTCTGCGCCGCCTCAAGTATAAAGATTTTGGACAAACTAGACCCGATCGCATCTTTGTGATGGCGGGGATCAATGACCTGCGCCAAGGAGCAGCAGATCAAACCATCCTCAACAACCATCGGCAGATGATGCGCCAACTCAAGAAAGACTATCCCCAAGCAGAAATTATTGTCCAATCGATCCTGCCCACTAGGTTTGCCTCGATTCCCGATCGTCGTCTCCGCTCCCTGAATCAACAACTAGAAAATATCACCACCCAAGAAGGAGTGAGCTTTCTCAATCTTTATGACATCTTTCTCAACCAAGAAGGGCAACTCCGCCGAGAACTAACCACTGACGGGATTCATCTTTCCCTAGCGGGATACGAAACTTGGAGTTGGTCAATTAATCCATGAAATTTTGGGTAGTCATGCGAAGTGGGACTAGAGGTCATAATGAACCTTACCAAGAAACAGCTTATTATTTGAGTAGTTGTGTAGAAAACACCCAAGTATTTGGAGAAAGAATTCGTGGACATTGGGGGATCAAGAATAGGTTGCACTGGGTGAAGGATGTGGTTTTTCAAGAGGATAATTCTCCTATTCATCAATTTCAGTCCATGACTAATCTCTCGGTTCTTTCAACTATAGAACCCATTTGGTATCTTTCCTGAAACCCTTGTTGAGAGGCTATTCCAGGTGGACATTGCTTGTTTGGGCAAAAGCCATACGTGGCAAGAGTCCTAGCATAGATGTCAAATGGGTTCTATACGGCAAGCTTTGTAGCCTCTCTGTCACCCCTTGAGGTCTTTTGAGCATCAGTCTAATAAAACGTGAGTTGGATGAAAACTTCTGAAACCCTTATATAGTAGTCGCCGATTTGATTAGGACGTTTTTGAGGGCGCGCGGAGCGCGCCCTCAAAAACGTCCCCGTCCTAACTATAATGGCACTTACTATAGCTTCGTTGCTAAATTAAAAATGGGGAAAAACAACTCGCATATCATAAGGCTTTTAAAGCCCATCGAAATCACGTTAAATGGGTTGAAAAGGTTGCACCCTCTAGGTGCAACCTTGGCTAAAAAGATACTGGAATCCTGCGACGGTTGGCTGGTAAACCTCGATCGCTGAGGAGGAATAAATTAATTTGACAGTTTCTGGGGCTGCTGGAAGTAATACTAGGATTATCTAGAGGGGCAAATTCACAGGTGGCTTGACCAAGGGGTAGTCCTTGATTATTAAATATGCGTAAGTTGTAGCCATACTCCCTTGCCGTGAGGGCAAAGTGATTAATTAAACTATATTTTTCTACATAATTAATAAAACTCCAAACTTGGCGATCGACAACTATATCCACCCTTCTTTCTTGGGGATATCCGAGCCAATTAGTGACTACTCGCCGCCCAAATTGATCCCGAATCCACCAGAGACTAGGATTAGTTATCCCTTCTTGGGAGATGGTATTAATAGTAAAAATACCTTGGCTCAAGGCTTGATCTGGATTATTAATCAGCTCCAAATCTAGGGGAGGATTGACCCCATTTTGAGCAGCGGTAGGCAAGGTTGTTGAATTGACGATCAGGCTAGTGACTAGGGCAAGGAGAAATATTTTTCCAGCGATTTGATGTAGATGAATTTTTACAACCCCCTTGCCAAGGGAATTGGCAATCCTCTTATTCATAACTTCTCTGCTAGTCTTAATTTTGCCGATCGCGATCGGGGATTGGTTGCCATTTCTGCCTCCTGGGGAATGATCGGTTTCTTCGTTAATACCTGAAATAAAGGATTTTCTCGGAGGCTATGTTTTACTATTCTATCTTCTAAACTATGAAAGCTAATAATTGCGATTTTCCCTTGGGGTTGGAGCCAATTAGGGGCAATTTGCAAAAACTTTTCTAAGGAAGCGAGTTCTTGATTAACGACAATTCTTAGAGCTTGAAATACCCTAGTGGCGGGGTGGATCCTGCCATAGCGGTAGGCGCGGGGCACAGACCTACTGATCGTTTCTGCAAGTTTGGTAGTAGTTTGAAAAGGGCGTTCTTCGACAATTACTTTGGCTAAGCGGCGGGATAATCTTTCTTCACCATACTTAAAAAATATATCGGCTAATTGCTTTTCTGACCAAGTATTAATTACAGTTTTGGCGGTTAATTCTTGGTGCTGATCCATGCGCATATCTAATTCAGCTTCGAGACGAAAGCTAAACCCCCGACTAGGTTCATCTAGTTGGTAGGAACTCACCCCCAGATCGGCGATGATCCCCGCAAAGGCGATCGCCCCCGGCTGATAGTTCACAAAGTTCCCCTGCCAGAAACTCAGTTGATGGGCATACTCCTTGAGTAAATCTTGACAATGGGCGATCGCTTCCCGGTCGCGATCGATCGCCGTCACTTTCCCCCCAGCCTCCAAAATTAGACGAGTATGACCGCCGCCACCAAGGGTGACATCTAGATAATGCCCGTCGGGTTGAATAGCCAAGCCTGTGATTACTTCTTGGGGCAGCACAGATTGATGCGAAAATTCTTTAGTCACTAACTTTTTCCGGAACTTATGGCTATGATTATTTTATTCCTAAACATTGAGGCTTCACTCTAAGATGAACTTATTTTTCACTACGTTGGAAATTCTGCCCATACTCCTGACTGGTGGGATTCTAGTTTATCTCTTTACTGCCCGTCGCTACGAATCTGCCGACTCGGTTGCCAATTCCTATGACCAGTGGACAGAGGACGGTATTTTGGAGTTTTACTGGGGAGAGCATATCCATCTAGGGCATTATGGCTCACCACCAGAGGGCAAGAATTTTTTGGCTGCTAAGGTTGATTTTGTCCATGAAATGGTGCGTTGGGGTGGTTTAGATAAATTGCCGCCCGGGACTACAGTTTTAGATGTGGGTTGCGGGATTGGAGGTAGTAGCCGTATTCTCGCTCAGGATTATGGGTTTGTGGTCACAGGAATTACCATTAGTCCCCAGCAGGTGAAACGTGCTCAAGAGTTAACTCCTCAAGAACTTAATGTTCAGTTCCTTGTCAATGATGCCATGGCACTTTCTTTTCCTGAGGGAAGTTTTGATGTGGTGTGGTCGATCGAGGCAGGTCCCCACATGCCCGACAAAGCGGTTTTTGCCAGAGAATTGATGCGGGTACTCAAACCCGGTGGGTTGATGGTGATGGCGGATTGGAATCAGCGAGACGATCGACAAAGTCCCCTCAATTTCTGGGAGAAGCCAGTCATGCAACAACTCCTTGATCAATGGTCACATCCTGCTTTCTCAAGTATTGAAGGCTTTGCGGAGCTTTTAGAGGCAACAGGATTTGTCAATGGTCAGGTAATTACCGCAGATTGGACGGAGCCGACCCTGCCCTCTTGGTTAGATTCCATTTGGCAAGGCATTGCCCGTCCTAGAGGCTTAGTCAGTTTTGGTTTTTCTGGCTTGATTAAATCTATCCGCGAGGTGCCGACTATTTTATTAATGCGCTTAGGGTTTGGGACGGGTCTGTGTCGATTTGGGATGTTTCGGGCTGTACGGAGTGGCTCTGCATCAGAGTTAATTGGTGTTGCCGTAGAGTCTCATCCTTTAACCCAAACTTCAGAAACCTCAGCGATCACCTGATTTGGGTAGTCCTACAGCAGTTTGAGAATGGGTAAAAGATTCCCTCCGCAGCGCAGAAGAAATCCTTACTTCTCTAGTACCATCCCTACATAAAAAGGTTTCATTGCTTTGACGATCGCTTCGGCGGCTTGGGCATTTTCGTCGGGTTCCTGAAGAAAATTAGCTGTCGTGCGGAGTTGATTCTCCAATTGTTCTAAGCTAGGAAATTTCTGAAATACATCTATCAACAGTTCATCAAGATTCCTTGCCCGGAGTTTTAACCAACTACCCTGATTAAAACTAGATTGTTCTTCCAAAACACAGAGCAGTAATATTTTTGCCCGGAGGGGGTTGCTATACTTCATGACTGCGAATCTGACAGCAAAGGGATCATAGCCACTAGAGCCAAGATTCAAGCTAGGGCTAGAGTTGGGAGTGGAATCCATCTCTTCTTGATTGCTATCTACGGCTACTTTGACGTTGGTGATGGTATCTAAGGATGAGCTTGGGGAAGATGGTGAGGAAACTGGATTGGGATAGATGGGCAGAGACTGACTAGGAGTTACGACTCTATACACCATTTCAGTTTTTGGCTCTTGGTCCAGATATAAGCTATCCATCTGGGCAAGGATAATTTCGGCAACTCCTGTATATTCTTCTTTTTTGTTGAGGGTATTGACAATATTAAAAAAAGCAACTCTTAGCTCCTCCGGGGTGGGGTTGGAGTTAACTAATTCTTGAAGAATGTTAGTGAGGGGAAACCTGTTAATTATCCCAAGATCATTTTCCCAGCGATTTTTCCAAGTGGCAAAAATGAGCTTTTTGATTCTGGCAGCATTGCTATGTTGCCCTAGCTCTTGAGCAACTTCAGATATTAGGAGGAGGTTTTCCATAACTTAATTCTCAAGATTATTGGTAGATTACACCGAAGATTGTCCTAATTGATGGGAAGATTTCAGGGGACTAACTGAACAATCCCCCAAAAAGCAACTGGATATCAAAAACTTGGATATATTTTAATATGCTTTAATCCTCTATCCAACTAAAAAATTATCGATTCTTGTCGATCGATCAAGATGATGCAGAGGAAAAGTCGGGAATCTGGCGGGGATTTCGTTGTTGACAGGGAGATTTGGGTTTAGATTGCCGACTTTTGCATAACCTTCAATTTTCATTACCTTTACTCACTTAGTTTCCTGCCACTACCACTAACTCCGACTAGGTAGAGCAAAGCCATCCGAATCGCAATGCCACTAGTGACTTGGGCGGAAATTAGACTAAACCGGGGATCGTCCATGAGTTCTGAGCTAATCTCTACCCCTCGATTGACTGGACCCGGATGCAGAACTTTTACTTGGGGTTGACAGAGATGGAGACGATCGTGGGTAATGCCAAAATTTTGATGGTATTCCCGCAAGCTAGGCAAAAGGTGCGATCGCATTCTCTCGGTTTGCAAACGCAGGGTCATGACGAAATCTGCCCCCTCTAGGGCGGTGGGTAACTGCCAGTGGAGGAAAAGCTTACCGGGATGGGTATCTCTGCCCCAATCAGCAAATAACTTCGGCAACAAAGTAGGTGGCGCCGCCAGGTGGACTTCTGCCCCACAGGAGAGGAGACTCCATAGATTCGATCGCACCACCCGCGAATGAAGAATATCCCCGACGATCGCTACCTTCTTGCCCTGCAACAATTCCCCACGGGGATTCTCCACATCTAATAGGCAACAAATCGTAAATAGATCGAGCAGAGCCTGAGAAGGATGTTCATGCTGCCCATCTCCCGCATTCAGGACACTAATTTTCGCTCCCAAATCATCCAAAGCTTGAGCGATCGCCCCCGGTACCCCCGCATCCCGATGCCGAATTACCATCAAATCCGTCCCCATTGCCCAATAGGTTTTGGCGGTATCTAGAATAGTTTCCCCCTTCGACAAAGAAGAAGTCCCCGGTGCAAAATTTAAAATATCCGCAGATAAACGCTTGGCTGCCAACTCAAAACTATTCCGAGTCCGGGTTGAAGCCTCAAAAAACAAATTAGCCACCACTAGCCCCTGTAGAGTGGGCACTCGCTTTGTTTTTCGTGATAGCACTTCCCGGAAACTAGCTGCCGTTTTCAGGACAGTGTTATATTCATCAAGGGTGAAGTCTGCCAGAGAAAGAATATGTCGCCGCCGCCAATTAGTCATGATTTACTTAAGCTCAATCTATAGCCATCCTAAATGGATTGAGAACGGCTCCCCCGGAGGGGGAGCCGTTCTCAACCCTCTAAAATTCTAAACTCAATTAGGATCGCTATATAATATTAATTTCAGGAACATTTACTCAGCCAAATTAATCTCAGTCTTAGCTTAAGATTATCCCAAAGATACAGCAGTTTGTGTGCAGTCGGCGATCACCGCCCACATACGAACCCAAGCCCAGCCAATATTTCAGAAAATACAACATATTCCATCTAGGTGAAAATTGCTGTATGTTACTTAACTTGTCAAATTTATATTTAATTCAAAATACTGCTCGTCCCAATCTTCTTAAAGAGATTATTTTTAATCCCTTCGTTTTGCCTTTACTAGGAACAATTGCTTTTGTTTATATTTTAGTTTTATTTAACTATCTTGATAAAGATAGAAAACTCAACTACTTGCTAGAAAGAAGCCTAGCTACTGCCTATATATTTCTAATTAGTGGTGGTGGTGCTGGCATTTCCATGAATCCGTTTAATCGTCTATTTCCGGGTGGATTAGCTGTTAATGCAACTTCCCCGACTCTCAAGGGAATGTTAATTGCCATTTATGTCATGTGTCTATTGCTATTAGCAGGAAGACTAAGCCAAACCTTAAAGAATTATATTTATACCTGTGCCATGCTGGCACAAAAAGACCCCGGCTTAATCATTATTCTTTTTCTCAATTTATTTTCTGCATCCTGGTCACAAACTCCACCAGAAACGATTCAACATAGTCTTGTTTTGATTATGATTAGTCTGGTAGCCATTTATGTAGGTAAGCAGTTTAACTGGACAGAAATACATTTGATGCTCAGGTGGGTAGCGGCTTTTATTATCATCTTGAGTTTAAGAAACCAAGGCATAGGTGCGGATGGTAATTGGACAGGGATTTTAATCCACAAAAATCCTTTTTCTTTTGAAATGGCTCAAGGGGTAATTTGGTGGCTGCTTCAGGCTTTCTATCAACCGGAATATCGGCGGAGATCTATACTCTTTGTTGCGCTATGTCTATTTGGTCTCCAAAAGGGGGGCAGTGGTGCCAGCAAAGTTATTATTGTTATTTTGATAGGTTTATGGGGATATGTAGGCATACTCAAGAAACTGCCAGTCAAATGGGCTTTTCTTTCTGTAGTAATATTCTTGATTCTGGGTATTAATGCCACTATTTGGGTGACAGATAACCTGCATTTTATTATTGTTGATAAGCTCAACAAAGATATTACTCTAACTGGTCGTACAGAGTTTTGGCCACAAATTTGGGAACATATTCTCCAGAACCCGATGGGTTATGGTACAGATAGCTATTTTCAGCCTTTTCGAGGAGCAGATAATCCTGCCTTCAGTTTGAGAACTGGTACCGGATTTAGACCCCCCTCTGCCCATAATGGCATTCTCCAAATGGGTACGGAGATTGGATTTTTAGGGATGGGTTGTTTTATAGTTTCTTTCTTCAATAATTTGTCTAAGGCGGTAATTCACCTTAGCCAAACTGATCAACCAGAAGCAAGTATTCCTTTGCAACTTATCACCTATTTAATTATGACGAATCTAACCGAGTCTAATTTTATGGGGGTCAATAGTTTATGGTTCTTATATATTGTGATGTCTACTAGATTTAGCATAGATATTCAGGGTGGCATGACCAAGAGCGACAAACTTAGGAAACAAAAATTAAAGGAACGGAAGTTGGCTTTGCGATCGGGATAGTTTCCCCAAGACAAAGCTAGAAGATACAGCTAGAAAATAGTGCTAGCAAAATAGTTCTTAAGTTTCTCCTGATGTTACAGCACCTTTTATGTAAATGGAATACACTGTATTTTCTGAAACACTTACTAGGTTTGAGTTTGTGTGTGGGCGGCGACAGCCGCCCACACACAAACTGCTGTATCATCCAGCTACGAAGGTCAGTACGTATAGCAAAAGAGAATTTGCCATGTGGTTTGATAATTAATAAACCCTGATAAGCCCAGATAAAATGATAGACAAAATTGCTTCTTTGAGGGAAAAACTCACTCCCAATGTCCGTAAAGTTCTTGGTAATGCAGTTTGGTTGTTTACAGAAAAGATTTGGCAGTTGGGTTTGGGGCTATTGGTAGGTATTTGGGTGGCTCGTTATTTGGGACCAGAGCAATTTGGCATCTTAAATTATGCGATGGCGATGATGGGCATTACTAGCCCGATCGCGAAACTCGGTCTAGATAACATCGTGATTCGCGACCTCGCAAGAGATGCAACTCATAAGGAGGAAATTCTTGGCAGCGCTTTTTTCCTGAAATTTTTTGGCAGCCTAGGGACTTTCTGTTTAACTATTATTATTATTGCCTTTGTTGACAGAACAAATTATTTGATTCCTCTGTTGGTGGCAATCCTCTCTTTTGGCTTAGTGTTGCAATCGATCGATGTGATTGATTTTTGGTTCCAATCCCAAACCCAAGCAAAATTCTCAGTTTGGGCAAGAAATTTTGCCTATATCCTTATGAGTGGAGCCAGAGTCGGCTTAATTCTCATCAAGGCTCCCCTAATCATGTTTGCTCTAGTCATGACCATCGAGATTGGGATCGCTTCCTGTGGGATGGTGGTGCTATACATCAAACAAGGGAACTTACTCAGAAGCTGGAAACCCAAGCTAGAAAGGATGAAAACCCTCTTAAAAGATAGCTGGCCTCTAATTCTGTCGGGGATTGTTATTCTGATCTATATGCGGATTGATCAGATCATGCTGAAGGCGATGGTGGGCGATCGCTCAGTCGGTGTTTATTCTGCTGCCGTGAAAATCTCTGAGCTGTGGTATTTTGTGCCGGGAGCAGTGATCAACTCAGTGTATCCCTCTGTAGTCCGCTCCAAGGAAGCTGGAGAAGATTTCTATTATGGCAGAATCCAGAAACTCTTTGATCTGATGACTACCCTCGCTTACGGTGTTGCCATTGCAGTTACCTTCTTGTCCCCATGGATTGTTTCCCTTTTGTATGGTCAGAAGTATTTGGAGGCAGCAGATATTCTCACTGTCCATATTTGGACAGGGGTGTTTGTCTCCTTGGGTTTAGCCAGAGAAATTTGGCTTACCAATGAAGGATTGATGAAGTTTGCTGCCGTGACTACAGGGATCGGCGCAATTATGAATGTAATTCTTAATTTTCTTTTGATTCCCAAGTATGGTGGCATGGGTGCATCCTTAGCGACAGTAGCAGCCCAAATGTTCTCGGCTTATTTGGTGGGTTTCTTCTATGCTCCCACCAGAAGGATTTTCTTCAGTCAAACCAAGGCTCTTTTCTTAGTTAATAACATCAAGCAAGTATGGCAATTAGTGAGTAGACGTTAAAGAATTTCCGCTTACGAATTATCTAGGGGTTTGGAAGTTTCTGCCAGATGAGGGTTGTCGAAGCTCTCAGAAACTTCCAAATGCGTAAGTCCCGGTTAATTAATTACAAACTAGAAAGGTATGCAAAATGCGTCCTCTCACTCCTGTCGATGTAGTCACATCATAGAAATAACCGACAGATTCGTTATAGGTAACGATCGCACCATTGGGGATACTCTCCATAATATAACCGGAATCCAAGGCATGGAGACCAACTGATACGCCCCAGCAATATTTCTGTCAAGGGTTCTGACACGCATAGTGCCATTAAACTGAGTTGCGCCAGCAGGACTGGGGAGAAGGAAGCGATCAGCCACCCAGCCAGTCATGCCTCCGGGCATAGTAATTTCAGCCCAGTCCCCCTGCCTATTACTGAGATTAAATAGAACTTCAGTGCCACTGGGCAGAGCTTTAACCAAATCACTATCACTATTAGGACTGCTCCAGACATTGACGAGGTTAGTTTCACTATTTCCTACCAGCCGGAAGGAATTTTCACACAGGCGATCGCGCGTTTGAGATTTTGCAGGAAGAGGAAAAATCAATGTCCCCATCAGGCAAGCAAAAAGTACCGGTGATATAGTAGTCGCCGATTTGATTAGGACGTTTTTGAGGGCGCGCAGAGCGCGCCCTCAAAAACGTCCCCGTCCTGACTAGAATGGCGCTTACTATAACAAGGAAATTTTAGGGTTTTTCATATATTTAAAATTTCTATAGCAGTCCTAAATTATTTACTAACAGTTGCCAAATTAACTGGTTTCTTACAGATGGTTTCACCCGCCTTCGGCGGGTGAAACCATTTAGGATTGCTATAGTAGTCCTCCAAAGATCAGGTTTTGGTGTCAGGATTTCCCTCGCGTAGCGGGGGAAATCCTGATTCTTGAAGATATTTTAACGACACTTTAATTCCGTGACGGAATTAGGGCGCGGCAATTGATCGCCACGATCGCAGTCATAATAGATCAAATATTGTACTTCTACTACTTTTTGGTCAAAGGTGCTTAGTTGCTCTGGGTCTAAAATTTCTCGTAAGGCAGCAACACTATCTGTGGTCAGTCTGCCGCGAAATTGGGAACAAATCTCCCTAGCCCTTTGCCCCTGCTGTTCTCCCGTAATATTTAATCTCCCGATCAGGCGATCGCACCCTTCATGGGGTCTAATTGGCCTTTGCCCTTGGGATCCTTGGGATAGGGGAAATCTTTGAGCTAAGCCTATTTGGGGTAATCCGACAACAGACAGAAAACCTAGAAACCCTATGGTTGTGATGGTTAAGGATGCGATCGCAGAAGATATTGAAGAAAACATAAAACCTCTCTGGCTTGGCTGGAGTATATTCAACCTCTTGGGGAAATTGTCAGCAGGCTTGATTTAAAAACAATGCACTCCCCTAACAATATCTTCATTAACAAGATCCAAATTTTCGGCAAAAACGTCTGAAGCGATCGCTTTATTACCTTAACCTCGACCAAGGAATCCGCTGATCAGCAGCGAGTTGGCCAGAGACGATCGCTGCTCCTTGGAAATTGAGATGGCTAGGATCAATAAATAGGTCATTGCGGTTGAGAAATGCTAGGGAAAAATCAATAAAAGTAAAGCCATTTTGATTGGCTTGTTGCTGCATGAAAACCCGGAATTGTTGTTCATAGTTTTGGCGCACTGGGTCTAGATAGCTGGCGGTGAGAGGCAAACTAACGAATACTAAACTAATCCCCTGCTGTCTGGTGAAATTAATAATATTATTCAAGGCTATGCCCTGCTCTCCCCCTAAATCAAATCTCTGATATTCGGCATCAAATTGCCCCGTCACCCTAGGTATTTGCTGAAAATAGGTACTAGGGTTAAACGTTCCTTCCACGTAGTTAAATCCATAGGCATCGATATTCAGGGGAATTAATCCCCTCTGGATCGTTGGATTGGCGGCGAGGATTTGATTCATCAGGTCATTTTTTTGCTCTAGGGGTTTGGGGGTTTGGAGAGGGCAATTGGGAGGGGGCAAGAGTGCCGGGCGAGTACCATTCACCGCCTGCTGATAGCCGGGAGAATTGAGAATATTCTGGTAGGTACGATCGCTATTACCGCTATTAAAAGCCCTGACCCCATCTGCCCAAATAATCATTTTGGGTAACTGCTGGGGAGCCAGTAGCTGAGTTAGTTGCAAGTTCACCACCTGAGCCGTGGAGCCATTGACACTAAAATTAAACACTCGTAAATTATTCAAGCCTTGGGGAGCAAGGGCAAAACGCAATTCCTTGGGATTAATCGCCTGTAAGCTCCGGGAGCTACCCACCACCAACACATCGGGCACTCCCACCGCCGCTATGTAGGAAAGATACAGCCGTAACTGTTCATCTAGTAAAGCATTACTAAAACTATTGAAGGGTAAAGGGGCAGATAAATTCCGGCTTCGAGCCATCGCCACCGTTAAATTATCCATGTACTCCAAAACTTTCCTTTGGGCAAAGGGTTTTTGGGGATGGTTGAGGGGGAGGGATTGTAGTCCGGTGATGGCTTGCAGCCAACCGAGGGTGACTTGATCCCAGTCGGCGGCTGTTTGGGAATTCAAAGAAAGATTGTAGGCATCACGGGCTTGGGTGGTGGCGATCGTAAAGATATCTGGGCAAGCAGTATTATCCGCATTAGCTAGAAGATTAGGCTGTTGAGCGTTGGCATTAGCTTTGAGAGAGCCATTGCTACTAGATAGTAACAAGCCACACAAAATAAACCACGCAGAGAAGATAAATAACTTAGGCATAGTCTAAGTAGCAATTGTTTGTTTTATAACATTGTAATTACAGCAATTTGTATCTTTAGAGAAAAATTATCAACTAAAGCAAGACTACTGCAATAATATCTAATAGTTCTCAAGACTTACGCATTTAGACGTTTTTACCGACGATACCTGTCCATAAAAATGTCCAAGACCCTAGAAAATGCCTTGGTAAGGCGTAAGTCCGAAATTCTCCTAGGATTGGCTAGTCTATCTTCTGGCTAGATCCGCCAATTAACTTCCTCACCCTTATCTTTTTCTAAAATGCTGGCACTATTTTTATTTACTATTTATTTCGTCTTTCTGTGTCTGATCCTTTCAGAATTCAAGCAAGGAAAATGGTGGGTGGAAATTGTGACAAAACAACCCGACTGCCTGTACTATTTTGGACCTTTTGATAGTCAAGAGGAAGCAAAGGAAAATGAAGATGGCTACCTCCAAGACCTACAAGCCGAGGGAGCACAGGAAATTCAGGTCATTATCTGCCAAGGACAGCCTCAAAAATTAACGATTTTTGACGACTAATAACATAGGCACTGTCAAATAATTATCTAGGACACGGGAAGTTTTTGTAGGCACAACCCAAATTTTCGTGGGCTTCGACTTCGCTCAGCCCACGAAACTTTGGATTATGTAAAATTAACAGGACTTACGCATTTGGACGATTTTGCGGGCGCAGAGCACCCGCAAAATCGTCCATAACTCTCGATAATTCGTTGGCAGTGTGTAAGTCCTAATTAAATGGCAATTTCGGGGATTATGTCTAAATCAGAGGGTAAGGAATCTTGTCGATTGCCCCAACTCTGATTATTTATCTCGCCCTCAATGCGATCGCACCGAGCCGCAAAACTACAGCCAAGGCAAAACCCGGCATGGGGGCTAACTTGACTAAATTCTTGACCTTGAGACTGATACTGCTCTAGGTATGTAGACAAATCCTCCAGCAGATCGATCAATTCCTGCTGGGTTTGTTGGTGCAACTCTTGACTGTAGGTAATGGTGACTTTTTGGGGTGGCGTGTTTTTCACAAACCAATAGGTCATCGTAATTTGCTCTGGAGCATAGTCACCAGCCTCAGCCAGAATATAGAGGTAGAGCTTGGTCTGCCATTGTTGAGCTAGGAATTGAGCATCTTTGGGTTTGTTGTAGGTCTTCCAATCAATAATCTGGGCGGTGGTGGGAGTTGCTAGAAATAGATCATAAATAACTGTAAATAAATAGCCCTGAAACTCCCAAGTCAGGGGATATTCTGCCGATCGCCAACTCTGAACTTGGGGTGAGAATAGTTCCGGCGCAGTGGTCAACAGGGCAGCGATCGCCCGTTCCATCTCAGCATCTGTAGCAATCAACGGCTCCACCGGCAAACCCAATTCCCGCTGCTGCATAATCAAATGGAAATTACTCCCCCAAGTTAAGCCTTCTTGTTCTAAGGGATTTAGCGGCGGGTTTAATTGTTCTAAGTAAGTATATTGAAACTTGCGGGGGCAGGTTTCCAAAGTTTGCAGATAGCTCTGGGAGAGACGAATTAAGTGTTTTGTTGTCATAAGCAAAGACTGAACTAATTCTCCCCCCTTTTGAAGGTTAATGTACGTACACAATTATTAATCATCTCGTTTGATGGAGAGTATCCCCCTAAATCCCCCTTAAAAAGGGGGACTTAAATTAACTCTCCCCCTTTTTTAAGGGGGGCTGGGGGGATCAAATTTACTTGGTCAACACAAAGACACTGCCTTCATTGCCCCGACCAATGCGGAGATTTTCATCAAGGTAGGTGATATCTAACCAGCCTTGCTGCTCTCGACTCGTAATATTGAAATCCAGTGCCGTGAATTTCTGCCCCGCTTCGATCGCATTAATAAAACTTTGAGGAGATTGATAATTAATCAGGCGTTGCAAACCGACGATCGATCGCTCAAACTGCACTGACACCCGCTTTTCCGAAGCATTGGGCACTGGGGTGAATTTCGCCGCCACGCTGACTACCGCCTCTAGGTAGGGCAGTCCACTAATTTCGGCAATGTTATAAATTCTGGTTCCGGCTAAACGAATAGATTGATAGATATCGCCCAATTGCAACAGGGGAAAATTATCCAAATTCAGTAGAGATTTACTACTGGTATAAATCAAGCGCCAATCTCCTGCCAAGAGGTGAGGTACTTCTAAGGGGCGGGGATTGGGGTTGTAGTCTTCTAGCTGGGCTATGGCAGAAAGAATAGCGACTTTATCAGCTTCTGTGGCCAACAAGCCCCGGTTCTTTCCGGCGATCGTTTCTAGGAGTTGCGTTTTTTTCAGCATCACTTGCTACACTGGTATTGCTACATTGGGGTAGCAGAGTCCTTTAGTTTAATTATATGTTGCCATGAAAAATCCATCTTTGCGTGAAGAGTCCAGAGAGCAGTTAGCGGAAGTCATCCCTGTCCGGGAGGAATACTCCATTCTCGAATGGCTAGAATCTAACAATAGACTCTTGGCACGGGAAGGGAAAGATGACCTCCTCCTCAATGAAGAAGAAGAAATTACCGAACTCATGGGTGCTGATGATAGCCTCTACGAAGATGACGATGACGATGATGATGTTTTGGTCGATGATGACTAAAACCTAGAATATTTTTCCTCTAGATGTAGCTAGATGATCCCCCTAAATCCCCTTTAACAAGGGGGACTTAAATTAGTTCTCCCCCCTTGTTATCGGTTCGACTTCGCTCACCGAGCGTAGTCGAGGAGAATTAATCCTCCCCTTTTTGTTGGTTTTACCTTCCCGAAGGGTAGGGGGGCTGAGGGGGATCAAACCCTGCAAAGAAGACTTACCCAGATTTATTTTTATTATTTAATAACTTAACAATGGTACTGACACAAAATCCTGCATCTCTTACCAGTCCTGCTCCGTGGCGGGGGTTGATTGAAACCTACCGTGAATACTTGCCCGTAAGCGACAAAACCCCGGTGGTGACTCTGCTAGAAGGGAATACCCCTTTGATCTCAGCCCCAGCGATCGCCAATCGCATCGGCAGGGGAGTCAAGGTCTTGGTGAAATTTGACGGATTGAATCCCACGGGCAGTTTCAAAGACCGGGGCATGACCATGGCAATTTCTAAAGCCAAGGAACAGGGAGCACAGGCAGTGATTTGTGCCAGTACCGGGAACACTTCGGCAGCGGCAGCCGCCTATGCTACGAGGGCAGGTATTAAACCCGTGGTTTTGATTCCCGATGGCTATATTGCTCTGGGTAAACTAGCTCAAGCCTTGCTCTACGGGGCAGAAATTATTGCTATTAAGGGAAATTTCGATCAAGCTCTGGCGATCGTCCGAGAGATGGCAGACCATTACCCAATTACTCTCGTTAATTCCGTCAATCCCTACCGTCTAGAAGGACAGAAAACCGCCGCCTTTGAAATTGTCGAACAACTAGGAGATGTCCCTGACTGGCTGTGTATTCCGGTGGGGAATGCGGGGAATATCACCGCTTACTGGATGGGGTTTTGCCAGTATCGTAGTGTGGGCAAGTGCGATCGCCTGCCTCGGATGATGGGTTTCCAAGCTGCCGGGGCTGCTCCTTTGGTCTCTGGTCATCCGGTGGAATTTCCAGAGACAATCGCTACAGCAATTCGAATCGGCAATCCTGCCAGTTGGCAGCAAGCCGTGGCGGTGCAACAAGCCAGTCAGGGGGAATTTAAGGCGGTTACTGATGAGGAGATTATCAATGCCTACCGGATTTTAGCTGCTGAAGAAGGAATATTTTGTGAACCCGCCAGTGCTGCTTCGGTAGCGGGATTGTTGCAAGTTAAGGATCACGTTCCTGCTGGAGCTACAGTGGTTTGTGTTTTAACTGGGAATGGCTTAAAAGACCCGGATACAGCGATTAAAAATAGTGATAGTCGAATGCAAAAAGGTATTGAACCGACGGTGCAGGCAGTAGCTAGTGCGATCGGGTTATAATTCCCAACCTATTCATGACTAAATATCCCCACGTTTTACAACACAGCGAAGAGGATTGTGGAGCCGCTTGTCTTGCCAGCGTGGCTAAATTTTATGGAAAAACCTTTAGCCTTGCCCATACCCGTGAAGCCGTAGGCACAGGAAAACTGGGAACTTCCCTCCTCGGACTAAAACGGGGTGCCGAATCCTTGGGGTTCAATGCCAGAGGTGTGAAAGCCAGTGCCGTGATGCTAGATCACCTCAATGAAGTCACCCTGCCGGTAATTCTCCACTGGAAAGGCTTGCATTACGTAGTGCTGTACGGGCAGAAAGGGAAAAAATATATCATTGCTGATCCCGGTGTGGGGCTGCGTTACCTATCTAAACAGGAATTGCTGGCTGGGTGGGAAAACGGCGTGATGCTGCTGTTGGATGTAGATTCCCTGAGATTTGCTGCCCAAAGTGAAGATAAAGTAGGCGATTTTACTCGATATTTTCGTCCAGTGTGGCGCTATCGAGGCGTATTAACGGAAGCTTTGATCATCAATATTGTCTTGGGGTTGTTGTCTTTAACTTCGCCATTTCTGATCCAAATTCTCACCGATGATATTCTAGTTCGGGGTGATACTCGCTTACTGAATAGTGTGGTAATTGCCGTGATTATCATGAACCTAATTAGTAGTGCTTTAGGTTTTGTGCAATCTCATTTAATTGCTCACTTTGCCCAAAAATTAGAACTAGGTTTAGTCATGGAATTTGGGCGGCAGATATTGAGATTACCCTTGAGCTATTATGAATCCCGCCGCAGTGGAGAAATTATTAGCCGTTTGGGTGATATTGAGATGGTAAATCAGCTAGTCTCGCAAATTGTGATTAGCTTGCCCAGCCAAACTTTTATCTCCGTAATTTCCTTTGGCTTCATGATTTTCTATAGCTGGCAATTGACGATCGCTGCCCTTGTTGTTGCCCTAGTCATGACCTTATCAGTACTACCCTTCTTGCCAATTATCCAACAAAAAACCAGAGCTTTATTGGTCCTCTCCGCAGAAAATGAAGGGGTCTTAGTAGAAACTTTCAAAGGAGCTTTGACCCTAAAAACTACCACTGCCTCTACCCAATTTTGGGAAGAATTACAAACCCGCTTTGGCAAGTTAGCAAATATCAACTGGAAGCTGACCCAAATTGGGATTGTGAATGGAACTTTCTCTGGCTTGTTATCTGCCGTGGGCAGTGTGGGTTTGCTCTATCTAGGCAGTAGTTTAATTATTGAAAAACAACTATCGATCGGGCAACTCTTGGCATTCAATACTATGAATGGAAATTTCTTGGGATTGATTGGGACAATTATTGGCTTTGTCGATGAATTTACTAGGGCAAAAACGGCGATCGAACGATTAGAAGAAGTGATCGATACTCCAGCCGAAAGTATCCAAGATATCAAAAAACAATTTGTGACGATTCCTAATCATGCAGATATTGTTTGTAGCCAAATTAATTTCTGCTATGCCGGACGGGTGGAACTATTAAAAGATTTCTCCTTAACTTTGCCCGGAGGCCAAGTTGTCGCCGTGGTTGGCAAATCCGGTTGTGGCAAAAGTTCCCTCGCCAAGGTGATTTCTAGCTTATATCCTGTGCAGTCAGGAAATATTCGCATCGGCATGTACAATTTACAGGATCTATCCCTAGAATCTCTGCGGCAGCAGGTGGTTTTAGTGCCTCAAGATGCCCACTTTTGGAGTCGATCGATCCTCGAAAATTTCCGCCTAGGCAATCCCCATGTCAGCTTTGAGCAGATAGTCAAAGCCTGTCAAATTGCTGATGCCGATAGTTTTATTAGCAAATTACCGGATAAATATCAAACCGTCTTGGGGGAATTTGGAGCAAATATTTCTGGGGGACAGCGGCAGCGACTGGCGATCGCCCGTGCCATCGTCAACGATCCCCCCATATTAATTCTGGATGAATCTACTGGCAGTCTAGATCCTGTCAGTGAAGCAGAAATTCTTGATAAATTATTCCACCACCGCCAAGGCAAAACGACGATCGTCATCAGCCATCGCCCCAGAGTCATTAGTCGCGCCGATTGGATTGTCTTGCTAGACCAAGGGGAAGTCGTTTTAACCGGAACCGTGGAGGAGTTGCGATCGCTCCCCGGTCAGCACCTAGACTTTCTTAACCCTTAAGACGATGGCTATACCTAGCCTTTGCCATAGGAACAAAGAATCCGATCTCGCCCCATCTGCTTGGCTTGATATAGAAGATGATCCGCCCGGTGGTAAAGAAGAGAAAATTTATCCCCGTCTTCTGGGTATTGGACAATTCCCGCACTAAAAGTTACCCGAAAAACCTGCCTATTATCTGTTGTGAATTCTAAAGCCCGCAGATCTACTAAAACCTTTTCTAAGCGTTGGTTAGCTTCCTTCTTGTTAATGCCATGCCAACCCACAATAAACTCCTCTCCACCCCAGCGGGCAACCAGATCCTCTTGGCGGAAACTACGGAGTAAGAATCTGCCTATTTCTTGAAGGACTCGATCGCCCATCTCATGACCATAGAGATCGTTCACCACCTTGAAATTGTCTAGATCAAGAATTGCTAAACAGAGAGATTCAGCATTCCTTGCCGCCAAGCGTAGCGATCGATCCCATTCAACCGTGAACTTGCGGCGATTTGCCATCCCCGTGAGTAGATCTACTTCCGACAAACTCCGCATCACATTTAAGCGTTGCAGCCGATTCAGAATCCGAGTCACCACGGAGTTTTCAGAAAAAGGCTTACTAATAAAATCATCAGCCCCCACTCCAAAAACCTGCTGTATCGTTACCTTATCATCTTGGCTGGAGATAAATAAAACAGGCAAACTACCCCAATGAGGATCATTCCGAATCACTTTACAAAGTTCGATCCCATTCACATAGGGCATATTGATATCCAAGATTAGGAGATCTGGGGCAGCACTCTCTAAGGTCTCCCAAAAATTCCGGGGGTCTTCTAGAGTAACTAGCTGTATTTCTGAGGCTTTTAAATAGGTAATCAAGGTCTGGATAATTTCTGGATCATCATCCACAATCATGATTTTGAAATGACCCAAATAATTTTGTTGGAGGATGCGGACTACCGACTGCATCACCTGATTAGGAGTCACCGGTTTAGCCAGAAATCCACATCCCCCCAGCCGTGCCACCTCTAGACGGCTAGGGAAACTATCCCGCTGCGTAAGGACAATTGCTGGAATCGGCGGGGTGGCATTGGACAATTTCTGTAGTAGTTCTAGCCCAGTTTCTTCAACATCAGGAAAGACTAGATCCAGTAAAACTAAATCTGGGGGATGGTCGGCGATCGCTAGCCGGGCTTGGGAAACATAGTTAATAACTTCCACTTGCATCCCCCAAGAACTAGCTTCGATCGCCAACTCTTGGGCAAATACCTGATCATCTTCCACCACCAACAACCGAGGTTCCAGTCGATAGGAAGAAAAATTATTGAAGCTCAGTCTAGAGCTTTGGGATTCACTAATTACTGGCGGATTTGCAGGAGGAGGAGATTGCAATAACTCTTGAAGATTTGCCAATAGTTCGATAAATTCCTGCTGTTGACTGGCTGAAAGTTGGGGATTTTCTAGAAAGAGGTCTTCAATTTTCCTAGCTAGTTGAGTCCCAACGGGAAACCCAAAAGTACCCAGAGAGCCAGCTAACTTATGCGCCTCAGAAATTACCTGTCCCCGCAATTCTGGAGTAATTTCTCTCTCTAGGTAGGCAGTTTTGACGGTTTCTAAAACTGTCAGCCGTTGGTAGATTTTGTCCTTAAATCTGTGCCACAGCTCAGCGACACTACTCTGTAATGCTTGGGCAGTAGGACGATCCAAGGCTGAAGTGACCATGGAATCGTGGAGAGGAGCTGTTTCGGGTTGAGAAATTAGGGGTAATAGTTCGATGTCTGCTTCTAGACTTTCTTCACTTTCTGGCGATAAGTTTAGGTTGAGGGTTTCGTCAATAATTTGGACTAATTCTTTTGCCTTAAAAGGATAAAACAATAATTGCCCCAAGATTTTTTGAGGTAAGTATTTAACCCCATCCTTCTCTAGGCAATAAATAATCATTTGATTCCCTTGCTTTAAGCGAGAATAGGCATCACCTAATACTTTGACTAATTGAGGTGTCAGGAGCATTTGGTCTAGCACTAATAGTTGCCAATTTCCTTCTTCTAGAGCTGCGAGGGTTGATTCGCTGGTGCTGGAGAAAGTCAATAGACAAGAGGCTAGTCGATTTTCTAAATAATTCAATACTTCTAGGGGCAGCCCCGCCAAAATTATTTGGGGAGTGATGCGATCGACACTAGAATCTAGAGGTTTGAGCCGATAGCCAATCCCATAAATATTTTCTACCAAGTCCTCTGGTGCGCCAGCAGCCCGAAACTTCCGCCGCAAACCCTTGATATGGGCTTTCACCGTGTCTTCTGTCGGAATATCTTCCCCAGCCCATAGGTGATCCAGGATCATACTTCGGTTCAGTATCCGGCGAGAGTTCCGCAGAAATAACTCTAGTAGTGAATATTCTTTATTGCTGAGGTTTAAGGCACGACCTGAATAGCTGACGAAGCAATTACTAGGATCAAGGTATAGTTCTCCCCATTCTAGTAAAGGCGCGAGGGCAGAACTCCCCCGCCGGAGCAAGGCGCGGATCCGGGCACCTAATTCCTTGAGATCAAAGGGTTTAACTAGGTAGTCATCAGCCCCCACATCTAAACCCATCACCTTGTCGTCACTAGTTTGCTTGGCAGTAAGCAAAAGAATGGGCATTTGTTGTCCAGCATTGCGAATTTTGCGGCACAGGCTCATGCCATCTAGCTTAGGAAGCATGACATCAAGCAGGATCAAATCATAGGTGTAAGTGGCAACAAAATCCCAGCCCAGCTCACCATCGATCGCCACATCCAATACATAATGCTGTTTCCGCAGAAAGTCGCTAACAATTGCTGCGATCGTTTCATCATCTTCTACTAATAAAATTCGCATACTCAACCCACCGCAGATTTATATAAATGGCAATTCCGTAGACAAATTAGAATGCTATTAATAAATTCTTAGTCTAAAATAACTTCCTAGATCCATCCTACTTCAAAGTAGATTAGATTAGAAATTAAAAAATGAGTAAAGTAACATATTATAAATTCACCTAAGTTAATTTTATGCCCTGAGATATATTGGCGAAAATCTTCTTTTTAGGGCTTTTTAGAGCTTTTTTTATCTGTGCTAATCTAGAAGTCATCCACGACTAAAACCTAAGTCTATGTTTTTTCATCCCTTTAATCAAACCCAAAAAGTTTTTGGTAATAAAGTCAAACATCTAGTTAGTCGGACTTCCGGAAAAATCCCCCTCCGGTTAATGATTATTGTTCCTTTCGTGATCGAAATTGCTGGGGCGGTGGGCATAGTGGGATTCTTGTCTTTTCGCAATGGATTCATTGCCGTAACTACTGTTGTTGATAAATTGCAAAATCAAGTCACTACCAAAATTAATAGTGATTTAGAAAATTACTTAGCAATTCCTCAGCAGATTAATCAAACGAATAGGGACTTAATAATTTCTGGTATTTTAACCACGGAAGACCTTCCCCGATGGCGTGAGTTCCTGCGGCGGCAGGTACAGCTTTATCCCTCGGTAAGTGTTATCATCACTGCTAATACGAAGAAAGAGCAAGTCAATGCTAGAAATCTAGAAGATGGTGGGATTGGTGTGGGTATATCTGATGCTTCTACCGGATTTAATCTTTATATTTACAATACAGATGCTCAAGGAAAACCTACAGGAGAGCCTAATATTACTCAAAATTATGACCCCCGGACTCGCCCCTTCTATCTGGATGCCGTAGCCGCTGGCAAACCTGTATGGAGTGCAATTTCCCCTAATATTGTGACTAATATTCCCCAAATTAGTGCTTCTCTGCCAATTTATGATGCTAATAAACAGCTTTGGGGGGTAACTGGTACTACTTTGAGTCTGGCAAAGATTGATGATTTTTTGAGTACCTTAAACTTGGGTAATAATGGCAAGGTATTTATAGTAGAAAGAGATCAGAACCTAGTTGCCACCTCCACAAAGCAGAAACCTTTTGATCTAGATCAAGGGCAAGTAAAAAGGTTAACTATAGATGATGTTAGGGACCCTGTATTCCAATTGGCAGCTAAGTCTCTGAAGGAGAAGTTTCCAGATTTTCGGCAAATTACTCAACCTACGTCTCTGCAATTTTTCGCTGATGGTGAACTCTATCTTCTCCAAATTAGTCCTCTAGGAAATAAAGAAGGCTTAGACTGGTTGACAGTGGTAATGGTTCCAGGATCAGATTTTGTGGGACAGTTGAAGACAACTACCTATACAACTCTTGTGCTATGTTTAATTGCTCTAATTGTGGCAACTTGGATTGGCATTGTGACTGCCAAAAGAATTGTGAAGCCGATCGAAGATTTGAAAAACTCGGCTATGGCGATCGCAGAAGGAGATTTTACTACCCAAGTAGATCTAGACCACCGGGCTGATGAGATTGGAATTTTAGCCAAGGCATTTAATACCATGTCTTTGGAGTTACAGGAGCTATTTACTAATCTAGAGGCTAAGGTGACAGAAAGGACGATCGAACTTCATGCCAGCGAAGCACAGGAACGGGAACGTAGCACTCAGCTAGAACAGACCCTCCAAGAGCTTAAGCGTACCCAATCCATGATCCTGCATACGGAAAAAATGTCTAGCCTTGGGCAGATGGTGGCGGGAGTGGCTCACGAAATTAATAATCCGGTAAGTTTTATTCATGGGAATATTACCCATTCTAGGGAGTACATAGACAGCCTCCTAGAACTGATCCGCCTCTATCAAAAAAATTATCCCCAACCCAGCCCAGATATTACAGAATTAACGGAGGATATTGACCTAGAGTTTATCAATGAGGATTTGCCAAAAACCCTAGATTCCATGCGTCACGGGACTGAGAGAATTAAACAAATTGTCCTCTCCCTCCGCAACTTTTCTCGTCTGGATGAAGAGGGTAAAAAGCAAGTGGATCTGCATAGTGGGATTGATAGTACATTATTAATTCTCAGCAATCGTATCCAACCCACCCCTACCCGCCCAGCAATTTCTGTGGTGAAGGATTATGGTTCTTTGCCCTTATTGGAGTGCGATCCGGGGCAATTAAATCAAGTATTTTTGAATGTATTTAATAATGCAGTGGATGCGATCGATGAATGTTATGCCGCCACACCAGAGGTTGATCTTAGTCCAAGGATAGAGATCGAAACTCGATTGAAAGCAACCACCGCAGGTGAGTGGGCAGAAATTCGCCTTGCTGATAATGGGGTGGGCATTCCAGAGTCAGTGCGGAAAAATATTTTTGATCCCTTCTTTACTACAAAACCTGTGGGTAAGGGGGCAGGTTTAGGGCTGACTAGTTGCTACCAAATTATTGTGGAAAAGCATGGGGGGACGATCGAGGCTTACCCCAAGGATGGTGGCGGGACAGAGATGATAATTACAATACCTATTAAAGGGACTTAATCAAGAGTAATTAGCGCGCCATTTCAGTTAGGATATCTATAGACTTGGTTATTCCCAAAAGGGTATGGATCTTCTATGAAATCAGCAGAAAATGTTTTGGGTGGAGATTTAGAAGTTTGCTGTGGTGCGCCCATGACAGGGTTCTATCGAGATGGCAAATGCAATACTGGGGCTGAGGATCGGGGAGTGCATGTGGTGTGCGCTGAGGTGACAGAGGAGTTTTTGAGCTTCACAAGGGCTGTAGGCAATGATTTAAGTACACCTCAGCCTAGTTTTGGTTTTCCGGGACTCCAGCCGGGCGATCGCTGGTGTTTGTGTGCGACCCGCTGGAAAGAAGCTCTAGATGCTGGATTTGCCCCGCCTGTAGTGCTGGCATCCACCCATGCCGCTGCTCTGAAGTACGTAACTCTCGAAGAATTGCAATCCTATGCCCATTTACCGTAAATACTTATACATAGCAAGTACAACTTTGATTTTGGTAGCGAATAGCTGTATCGCATTGCAAGCAGTAGCTCTAGATTCGCCAAGGAGTGGAGAGTTGCCCTCTCCAGAAGATATCCCGGAAGAAGTTGCCCGGACAGAAATTATCACCGAAGCGCGATCGGCATTAGATGGTCGTTCTATCACTGCTATGGAGTATGCCGAGGAGCAAACCTCCCTCAGAACTGCTCCTTATCCGCCAAATGCTCCCCAAAGGTTCCGAGACTTAGTGATCCTCTTGCAAGTTCGTCGTCTGTTGCGGCCATTTTTACCTTAGCCGTTGCTGATTAATATCGCTTCCATTGTTTTCAAGGGGACTTGATAGAAATATTGACGACGAAATTGTTCTTCAGTAACGGCACTAAGAAATTGGTTGATATGAAGAGAACTTGAGTTAGAAGAATCTTGAGATGGCGAAATATTTGGTTTCCAGCTAATTTTAATTTCTACCTGCATCTTGGACTCAAGAGATTGATCTAAATCAGATTGATCTAAATTAGATGGATCTAAATTAGATGGATCTAAATTATCTAGAGCAGTGTTTTGAATTTGATTTTGGAGGTGATCTACCCTGAATCCCCATTCAGTAATTGCAGTTAATCCTAAAGCTAAACTTTGGCTGCTTAAACCTAGTTTCTGTTGAATTTTCTCTAGGGTAACTATTTCTCCTGTCCGACTTAGATATTTAGCTATGCCTAACAATTGTTGCCAGATTTCTCTGGGGGACAAATTAGGCAGAGGCGGATAGGCGATCGCGAGGGGTCTTTGCTCCTGTCGAGCCTGATACGACCATTTTTGGAGTTCGTTCCAACTTAGGGGAATCTGGGTAATTTCTAGGGGAGAAGGAGGTACAGGAAGGTAGGGGGAGGTAGAGGAAGAAGAAGGAGGTACAGGAGAAGGAGAGGAAGTATGGTTTAGGGAGCGATAATCTAGAATTTGGGTTGATTGTGTTTGAGAATTTAAGCTGGAGGTATTGAGAACTGATGGAGTAGCTTCTAGAGGTTTGAGAATGGCAATTATTTCTACTTGGGTACGTTTCTCATAATTGTTATAGTCTAGTTTGACAATTACATCACTCTTGCCTTCAGGTATCTCATCCCTGCCATGTCCCCACCAAACTCCGGGAAATCCTTCTTGGTCAGTATCATCACCAAGACTAAATTCAGTTTTTAAGTAAGCAACTTTCTTTGATTTAAGATCGGAAATATTGGCATTCCTGACATCTTTGAAATAGCAATTTCTAATTAAAAACTTAGGGAAAGGATTACCCATGCCACAGGGTTCTAAAATTTTTAATTCTTGATATAGCTCTAAACCCAATTCTGCCACAGTTATCACTAAATCTGGTTGACTTCTGGGATCATTAGCCTGAGGATTGCTAGGTTCACCTTTTTGGCGTAATTGTTGATTGATCGCATTAGTAAATATGGGAATACTTTCTACGGGTAAACTCAATCCGGCAGCAAAGGGATGTCCCCCAAAATTTTGTAGCAAATGGGCTTGGGATGCCACTAATTCATAGAGATCAATCCCCCCAAAGGAACGAGCCGAACCCCTAGCCAGAGCTTCGTTAACCTTATTCGGAGCATCTTCATGATCAGGATTTCTCTCATCAGAGGTACTTTCATCAACAACAGGAGTTGGAGTTTCTGGAAGAGGAGATAGAGGTAATTCTTCAGTATGCAAAAGGATGGTGGGTCTCCCATATTCCTGAGCAATCCTGCCAGCGACTAAACCCAAAATCCCTACTTGCCATTGGGAATCTGCGAGGACAATTACTTGGGTGGTAGAGAGGTCTAAGAGGGCAACTTTTTTCTTTACCTGAGCGATCGTATCTTTTTCTAGAGCCTTGCGCCGGGTATTCGCCAACTCCACCTGCTCACCCAACTGGTCAACTCGTTTGGAGTTATTACTGGTCAAGAATTCTACTAAAATCCCTGCATTCTCATGAATCCGGCTGATGGCGTTTAGGCGGGGGGCAATGCCAAAGGAAATATCCGTGGGGCGATCGCCACTTTTCTTGCAATATCCGAGTAACTTCTTTAGCCCCAGTCTTTTGGTTTGGGGTAGTTGCCTAATCCCCAACTGAGCTAGGTAGCGGCAATCCCCCGTGAGTTGTACTAGGTCGGCAACTAGGCCGATCGCCACCAAATCTAACAATTCTGTCACCGGATGCTGGGGTAAATCTGGCAAAAATTCGTAGAGTGCCTCAATTAATTTATAAGCCACTGCCACCCCAGACAAATTTGCTAATTGATGCTCTGCTGGAAAATAACGGGGATTGAGAATGGCAACTACTGGGGGACGCTCTGGGGGCAGGGTATGGTGATCGGTGATAATTACATCCAGCCCCAACTCCTGAGCATAGATGATTTCAGCAATATTCGTGCTGCCTGTATCGCAGGTAATAATTAGCTTTGTGCCTGCCTCTGCAAGTTTGGCAATCCCCAGACAGTTCAAGCCGTGGGATTCTGTGAGGCGATGGGGAATGTAATAAGCTAAGCTATCTTTACTATCTTCAAATAGAAATTCTCGCAACCCAGACCAGAGCACTGCGGTGGAAGTGATCCCATCAGCGTCAAAGTCTCCCCAGATGGTGATTTTTTCTGATTGGGCGATCGCTTGTTGAATTCGCTCTAGGGCAAAGTCTAGCTCTACTCCAAATTCCCGAGAACTAGCTGGTTGATAAAACTCTGGTTGAATAAATGCCTGTAATTGTTTTTTATCCCTAAGTCCCCGCTGCCAAAGAAGGTGTGCCACCTGAATTCCGGGGGAATTTGGCGTATATTGTTTGACCGCATCAAGAAAGTAATCGGGGATCTCTGCAACCATAGATTTTGATAGCAACAATAAAGACTTAAGCATTACTGCCTAAGCCTTTACTTCTTAATTTATCCGAGGGGAGAATTAATTGGGGATATTAGAGGGATATTAGTAGCGATCGCGGTTGTTGCGATTGTAGCCACCGCCACCGCCACCGCCACCGCTGCGGTCTTCCCGTGGTTTTGCTTTGTTAACTTTCAAATCCCGACCCATCCATTCAGCTCCATCAAGAGCCTCAATAGCTGCGGTTTCTTCAGCTTCAGTACTCATTTCCACAAAGCCGAAACCTCTCATCCGGCCGGTTTCCCGATCGGATGGAAGTTGAACGCGCTTAACAGTGCCGTATTCAGCGAATACAGCACTTAGATCAGATTCTTTAACCTCATAAGAGAGGTTACCTACGTAAATCGACATAAAATGAACTCCAAAATTCCTTGGTTGTGTAGAGAGTGAGATTTCGGAGAGGAGCCTGCCAAGAGAAAACGTGAAAAACTCGTCAATACTATAAACAAAAGCTACAACCAACCGATACTTAGTTCTCGCCTACTATTCTAACACTTTAATCACTGTAGACAAGTTTCCTGATTATTAAGAAATATTAAGGCTACAGAACAATCCTAACAGGACTTACGCTTGTGGAAGTTGTTGCGGGCTTCGACTACGCCCAATCCGCAATAATTTCCACAGCTCTCGATAATTCATTGGCAGTGCGTAAGTTCTGCCTAAATGAGTTGCTAAGGTCAAATTACTTCTGTGGGACTCTTCCCTACCAATGAATTATATCCGTCGCCCAGCAGGTTATGTTGTAGAAACCCATCGCGAAGCAATGATTTCTACAACCAAAAATATCTTACAGCAGTTTGAGAGTGGGCTGAGGGTCGTCGAAGCCCACTCTCAAACCCAATATTGATAGGACTTTCAATATTGGTGGCGTGTCTCATTTGAACACAAATTGCTGTAATACCATGGTGAACTACTTTTCTTGAATTGGTATAATTTCAGTCCGGTGAAATTCTTTAGGGTGATACCTAGGCTGCCTATAGAACCTATTTGGTATCTTTCCTGAAACCCTTGCTGAGAGGCTATTCTAGGTGGACATTGCTTGTTTGGGCAAAAGCCATACGTGGCAAGAGTCCTAGCATAGATGTCAAATGGGTTCTATAGGGGCACAAAGGCTGGACAGTAGCCTTCTGGGGGAACCTTAAAACGATAGAGGGGAGAATGGGGATTGGTGCAACGTTGCTGCCGTTCGTATTGACAATTGCTGCAACAGGGAACCCCCAATAAATTCCGACTGGGGTTTTGTTGCATAATTTCCCTTGCAGATAATCCCTTCAGGACTAATTCATCCCCTTGCCAGTGGGCTTCCACTAATCCGGTGTCGGCAAATTTTTGCCAGCGGGGGTCAGCCGCGATCGCCTCTGGCAGGGTAATGGTGACCACGGTTCCCAATTCATTCAATTCCCCTTCATAGTTGGGTTGGACTGGGGCATTGGGTTGAACAAATGTTTCTCCCACTGGTAAATCTACTAAAACACCGGCGTTGGGGCAGTGGAGTTGGTAGCGACTTTGTAATTCTTCTAGGCAAGCTAAGTCTCCCAAATAGGTGCTAGAGCCGTGGACAAAAACAATATGTTGGGGGCGGAGATTATGAATTAGTTGGGTTGTCCCTTGGCGATCGCTATGCTGCGCCAGCAGGTAGTTAACCACACTCAACTCTAAGGGCAAATTTTGGCTTCTAGAACCTTGATTGCTGCCATCTTCATTCCTACTATCTTGACCACTATCTTGACTACTATCTTGACCACTCCGGGGAAGAAACAACACCCAATTATTAGGATTACTTTGATAATAACCAGACCAATCGGTGCGATGATCCACCAACAAAATACAAGGCTCTGGGGCAGATTCTAAGCCCCTGAGAAAATCAGCAGTCAAGCGGCGGACTCTGGGGAAGACACGATCGTCCCAAAACAGTGGTTGATGGCGGGCAAAATTCTGCACAGTACTGGGCAGGTGAGACAAGATTTCTAGATAGGCATCACAGCCAGTCGCCACGATTTGATCGACCCAAATATCCACCCGCCTGCCCGTAAACTGGTGATGACTCCGCAGCAACATGAGAATCTCCTGCCCCAAACCGAGGGTGGGGACAGGCAAAAGAATCGATCGCCCCCCAGCCAACACCCCACTCATCTGCTCTACCAGTTGGTTTTCCTGCTGGCGACGATGGGGGTGCCGAGCAGTACCATAGCAACCTTCAATAATTAGGGCATCGGGTTGTAAACCCCGCACCGATTGCAAGTCTAATCCTTCTACGAGGCGGGAGTGGGAAAGGAAAAAATCTCCTGTATAAAATAGGGTGTAGGGACGGAGATTTTGGGCAAGGGTGGCTAATTGTAAGCTTTGTTCTGGCTCTGGAGGGGTGTAAGTTAGGGAGATCATCGCCGCACCGGGCAGATGCCCCGCCGGAAATAGTTCCACAACTAAACCGGGCAGAATCTCAATGGGTGATCGCCAAGGCAGGGCAGTACAAAGATTTTCCCCATGATCATTTTCGCCCTTATTATTTTCTTCCTTTTCCCCCCCCTCCTCCGCCAGCCAATTCAGAGGCAACAACTGAGTCGTCACCTCACTGGCATAGATAGGGATTTGGGGAAAACGTTGATGCAGTTGCCTTAAGCCTCTAACATGATCGCTGTGGGCATGGCTGCATAAAACCACATCCATAGGCGGTTTTGCCCCATGCTCCAAAACAGAACCCAAGATAGAAATATCTGCCAGCCCGCAATCCAGCAAGATGCGATGGTGTCCAATTTGTACCAATAGACAAACGCCTTCACCGCCATGACCAACACTATAGGAAAAGCAGGTGAGTTGACTATTCATCTTGACCATCCATAACGATCGATTCTAGGCTTGACTTACCTATTTGGAGGTTTTGTGGGCTTCGACTACTCTCAGCTCCCCAAAACTTCCATAACTCTAGATACAGCAGTTTTTGTGCAAAAGATTAAAAATCTCAACTAATAGTCTGTCAACGATTAGTTGATGGGTCTACAGCATCCAGAAAGTTTTGTGGGTGTGTTTTTTGAGGGGTTTTCAACCCCTCAAAAAACACTTGACAGACTACTAGTGGGCAGAACCATTACCGTGGTAATCATCAGAATCATAGAATCCATTTTGAGTGCCATAGAAAAGGCAGAGAACGGTAAAGACTACGGTTAATCCGATTAAAATGAGTTTGACATCCATAATTTTGTTTCTCCGTAAATTACTAATAAACTTTCCATGAGCTTGATACATGCTAATCGAATTATAAGCCCTGACCAGTTGGCTCGCCCATCAACGATCGTAGCTCCCGAACTCTTAGGCTGTTATCTTGTCCGCCAGTTCGCTGAAGGAAAGATTTTGCGGGGGAGGATTGTGGAAACCGAGGCTTATGCACCGGGGGATCCAGCCTGTCATGCCTACCGGCGACGCACCCCTCGCAATGAGGTGATGTTTGGGGTAGCGGGGGCAGCCTACGTCTATATCATCTATGGGATATATCACTGTTTCAATGTGGTGACGGATGCCCCAGAAGTCCCCAGCGCAGTACTAATCAGGGCTTTGGAGTTTGCAGAAATCCCGGATTGGCTACCGGACTTTTTGCCTCTATTAGCGCATAATTTCTTAAGCAATTCTTCAACAAGTAATCCTGCTGCATTAGTCACCCCAGAAACCTGCAATAGCCTGAAAATTAAGGGCAAGATCGAAAAAATAGCGGCGGGACCGGGGAAATTATGTCGGGTAATGGCGATCGATCGCACCCTGAATGGAACGGATTTAACCAAGCCACCCCTCTGGCTAGAGTCAGGAGAACCACCCCCCCCAGCAATAGTGCAAACAACCCGAATCGGTCTTTCCCAAGGAGCAGAATTTCCTTGGCGTTGGTATATCAAAGATTGCCAAGCTGTATCTAAGTTCTAACCAGCGAGGAAAACAAAATCATGCGATTTGCTACTTATCTTCATCCCGAAACATTCTATATTTCTAAACCAATTCAAGAAATTTCTTTTAGTAAATATTCTTTCCTTTACTACAATCAGGTTCGACACAATCTCAACAAATTTCTCCCAGATTATCCAATTCTACCCTTAAGAAAAGCCAAAGTAGCCGATTATTTAAGAGTACATACCCATGAATATCTTCACAAACTTAATTTGAAAGCTCATGATCAACCTTTAGACAAAATCAGCTTATCTTTGCCAGAATTAAGTGGGGAATGTCAAGGATTGGAATACTCTTTACCGGGCTATCTTTATGGCTTAGGAGGAATGTTGGCAGCAATTGATCAAATAAAACAAGGAAGTATAGAACGTGCCTATTGCTTTAGTATGGTTGGACATCATGCTCATAGTAACTGGGGGCATGGCTATTGCCTTCTAAATCCTCTTGCTGCTGCGGCTCGACATGCTCAGGTTCAAGGATTTGAAAGAGTATTAATTATTGATTGGGATATTCATCATGGTGATGGAACTCAGGAAATTTTTAGTAATGATTCAAGTGTTCATTGCATTAGTATTCATAGTGCAGTAGATATTTACATGGCTAAAGCCTCAGATTTAAAAGCTGGAACAACAGATGCAGCTAAGGTGGTTGGACACTGCAATATTCCTATTATTACTAAGTCTTTTCCAGTTGAGGTTTTGCATGAGGAGGGAATAACTGGAGAATTTTACTATGGAAATCAAAGTATTAATGCTTTTCAGCAAGCATTAGAAAATGTTCCATGGCAACCTGATTTAATAGCTATTTTTTCTGGTTATGATTCCCATAAAAATGATTGTGGAGATGGGACAACGGATTGGAAAAATGATGATTTCTGTAAACTAACTGAAATCACCCTAGATTTTGCCAAGAAACATAAATGCCCGATTCTTTCTTCTCATGGAGGTGGTTATAAAATGCCAGTAACCGTGTCAGCAGCGATCGCTCATATCAATACTTTAGCAACCTATGTTTAATAGTAAGCCTTACAAAATTAAGCTAGATTAGGGATGAAAGCCCCCAAAAGATTATGGCTGAAAGGCTTGCCGTAACTGGGATTGTTACTAACCAAGCTAGGGCAATATTTTTGATAATTGTTCCATTTAATTCCTGCATTCCTTGAACCAAGCCAATTCCTATTACAGCCCCTACCAGGGCATGGGAAGTCGAGACGGGGAACCCCCAGCGGGAAGCACATAATACCGTAGTAGCGGTGGCAAATTCTGCAACTAGTCCCCCACTGGGAAGGAGAGGCGTGATCCCGCTGCCGATCGTCCTCATCACTTTTTCTCCCCATAATCCCAATCCGGTGACAATCCCCGCCCCGCCAAGGATCAGGATGGGTAGGGGAATAGGTAGGGTTTCTAGGGGAACTTGACCAGTCTGCAAAATCTGCCAGATGATGGCGAGGGGAGCGATCGCATTCCCCACATCATTAGCTCCATGGGCAAAAGCCACGAACCCAGCACTAACGGTTTGGAGACGAGCAAATTGTTGTTCTAAACCCAAGGGGGTGGCTGGGTTAAACCAGCAACCATAGCGGAAAATCGCCACGGCAGCTAGACAGATAATTGCCATATTGCTGACAACTTCCCTTTGATTGGTTAAAGGATTAGCAAAAAAATTCTCCAAGAATTTCTGCTGCACCACTGGCAGGACAATGCTGCCAAAAACGATCGCTAAACTCAAACTCAACCAAGGCAACCATTCCTGTAGTTGAGATTGGGGATTGGGGGCTTGCAAAATTCCGTGGCGGATAATTAGGGACAGAAAAAAAGCGATCGCCCCACTCACCAGTGGTGTAACTAGCCAAACTAGGGAAATTATTCCCAAACTTTTCCAGTTAATTGCTCCTAGCCCCGCTGCTGCCCCAGTAAACCCGGCGATCGCCCCAATCACCGCATGGGAAGAAGACACGGGCAAGCTCAAACTAGTGGCGATTTGCAGCCACACCGCCCCAGCAAGGAGAACGGCGATCATCCCCATCAATAATACTTGGGGTGCTACAACAAAAGTACTGGGAACTGCCACTTGGGTTGCTAAGGTTTGGGTGACGCGATCGCCAAAAAAAGCCGCCCCGGCAAATTCGAGAATCCCGGCTAAAACTAGCGCCTGCCTCAGGGATAGAGCCTTAGTTCCCACGGAAGTTCCCATGGAATTTGCCACATCATTGGCACCCAAACTAGCCGCCAAAAAAAATCCCAGTAGCCCTGCCCCCAGAAATTGCCAAGATATTTGCCAATACTGTTCCCCCATAAATCATGCCCTCAAGGTTTGTTGTTCTAGCAATGGTTTGCCTCTAGGGGATTATGGGAGATTTGAGGATAGGGGCAACAAGAGAGTTGCTTCGATTTCTTCCCGGACTTGTTTGCTGGCGTAGCTGCGGTTCATGCACTGGACAAGGAGGTGATTAGCTTCGTAATATTTTTCGAGTAGTTTCTCTTGCTTATTAGTAAATTGCCAGTCATGACCGATATTGCGACATTCTATACAGACTTGACGCAATTTACCCCTCCATTTCTCTCCATTATTTTTCCACCATTGAGAGATAACTTCATCGTTAGTTACATTGGGTAATCTATTCTTAAGCACTTCCAGTACTTGTTCTAATTCACGATTATTTTTCCTTTGAGAGTTAACTTCACGGATAATGTTCATCTTGGGGACTATATCACTAGCAACTTGCAGTGATTGTCGTAGTCTATTACCGTCTAAATAGTCAGGATCAAGGCGGAGAGAGAGGAAGAAGGAGAGAGAGGAGGAAAGGGAGGTGTGTATTAATCTGTTGAAGGAGCGGTCGAGAGAGAAGGATAAGTTGAGGGAGCGGTTGAGGGAGAGGTCGAGGAAACAAAAGCGGTCGAGTTCTAGGTTGAGGTGTAGGGAACGGGAGAGGCGTAGGGAGTGGTCGAGGTGTAGGGAGTAGTCGAGAGAGAATGAGAGGTCGAGGGAGAAGTAAAAAGCCCTAACAGCAGCAGGTTTATACTTTGTCTCCACAGAATCTGCCTTCTGCTCTGCCCATAGTAAAAAGTCTTGTAGCTCCTCATCCCCAGCTAACATCTCATCGATCGCTTCTTTCATCATCAACAAAAAGTCATCCGATCGCTTCAACATTTCTGCCGTTAATAAAAATACTTCCTTCCATCGAGGATCGGTAATATGCTGCATCAAATCTTCTAGCTTGCGTTCCCGATCTATCTCTCGTGCGGTGAAATATTCTTGAAAAGTTAGATGGGAAAAGGAATAGATACTTCTGGCTCGTTCCACCAACAAACCATGATGATGCTCGATGGCTTTTAGTACCACTTCACTATCCACCCGCAACACTTCAGGATCGCCGTCAGCTTCCGGGAGATTGCAAATATAGTCCTTAATTTGGTGTTGCAAATCCTCCTGCCGAAAGAAATATTCACCCTGAACAAAGGTATTAAAAGCAATCTGCCCCAGCATATCTTCCTTGTTTTGGGGGGAAAGGTGTTTATAAATCTGCTCCCGTTCGATGTTGCGCTTGGCATCCCATTTTTTCATCAGCACTTCCAAGCCTTCCTTGTAGAGTTCCGATCGCTTCGGTGGCAGATCATTCCGTTCTCCAAACACCAAACACAATAGAGTCAGCAACAAAGGACTTTTTGCTAATTCCTGCACAGGCTTATTCTTTTTCAATTTCTCCAAGAGTCGGGCTGCCTTTGGCTCATCCTTCCCTTTGAACCAATTATTTACAAAAGTCTCAATCTGCCCATTGTCAAAATCCGCAACCTCCACCTCGGTAAACTTCTCAAACTGATATTCCCGTGCTGCAATCCGACAGGTGATGGCAAACCGATTTTTCAGCCAATCCCTAGAAAACTTGTCAATATCCCGCTTCACCCGGCGATCGTCCTCTTGCCGCACCTCATCCAACCCATCCAACAAGATCAATGCCCGACCTGATTCTAGCAATCGTTCGATCGTCTCCCGTGATACCTTACGCTGCTGCAACTCAGCAGAAATATATTCCTGCAAAGTCGGTGCGCCCTTGGTTTCGGCATAAACCTTCAAAGTCACAAAAATCGGCACAAGTTCCCCATGAAACTTCCCCGCAAGGCAAGACATGGCGAGATATTTCATGAAGGTAGTCTTCCCCGCCCCCGGCTTGCCCAACACCACCAACTTCTGAAACTCCTCCACCGCCGCCAGCCCCGTCACCCGTTCTTGAATCGTCCCCACCAAGAAGCGATCGAAATGCTCACGAGTACAAACCTCCATCACCTCGTCATACCCAATCCGCCGCCGCCCGATCACATCCTTGAGGATATTCACATCCGTATAAATCTTCTCCAGATCAACAGGTTGCGTCATATCCAAAACCCGCATCGTCCCACAGCGATCCTTCACATCCGCCCCTATTTTCTGCTTCACCTCCTTCACCAACAAGTCGAGGTCATCACTAACCACCTCCTCACCCCAGATATATCGCCAATCTAGTCCGAGGTAATGGCATAATTCCACAAAAATTGTTTTGTCTATCGCCTTTCCAGCAAGTAAATTTGTAATGGTGCTTCTTGAAATCTTGAGTGCCGTAGCAAGATAAGTTTGTGTGAAGTCTTCTTGTTTCATCGCCGATTTAATCTGCTTGATCCCATCTTCAGAAGCCCGTAGCGATCGTGTCATCTCTAATCCTCTCTAAACCTCCATCAACTACAAACTATTCTGACATTCTTTCTTTTTTAAAGTCACGCAAAATTTGGGTTGGGTTCGACTTCGCTCACCCAACGAGAATAGTCGAGGGTTGAGCGAAGTCGAAACCCGGCTCATCCAATAGACACGATCGAGGGTTGAAAAGTCACGCAGAATATGGGTTGGGTTCGGCTCCGCTCACCCAACAAGAATAGTCGAGGGTTGAGCGAAGTCGAAACCCGGTTCATTCCACAAAATCACGCAAGTCCTGCAAGTCCTGCAAAGTCAGTCAAGCAGGCATATTTCATTATGTTTGTATTCTCAAATTCAGGAACAAACATCATGTCAAACCAAAATCAAGTTCAAAATCAAGTTCAAAATCAAGCGATCGAATCCATTCCTGCAACAAACCATCTGGAGGTATCCCCCATGTCAGCAATTATCAATAGCCAATCTCCCACAGCGATTATTTTAGCGATCGCCTTTCTCCTTTCCGTCCTATTCCCCAGCATCACCAAATTGGTTCATGTCATCTTGACCAGCAAACCCCCTAAATAGCGATCGATTAGACTCCTCAGGTGGATCCACTCCCGCCTGAGAGAACTCCCTGAAAAATGGGGCGATTGTTATGGGGGCAACTATGACCAGTCCAAAAAGATTTAAGTATTCACCGGATAATAACTCATTGCTACTGGAGTAGAATACAGGTAATCATAATTGTCGGTTTTGTTGATTATGCTAAAGTAAGCGTAATCTTTGGCTTCTGGTAAATGGTTTCCTTCATGCTTTTGAGAGGAAAGCCATTTTAGAGTAGCTATTTTCTCTTTATATTTCTTAAAGCTTGGGTAAGACTATGGTAATTACAAAACGTGGTTTGGTAATCGGGGCAACAGCCATGCTAATTTCCACTGTGGCAGTGACCGGTGCGGGTATTCATCTGTCCCAAAGTCTGGCATCCTTTCAAGATAGCCCCAAGGAACTGATTGATGAAGTTTGGCAAATTATCGATCGCACCTACGTAGATGCCACTTTTAATCAAAATGACTGGCGATCGGTGCGTCAAGAATATCTAAGTAGAGAATACACAAATAAGGAACAAGCTTACACCGCAGTACGGGAGATGCTCAAAAAACTGGATGATCCCTATACCCGCTTCATGGATCCCAATCAGTTTCGGAATATGCAGATGGACACCTCTGGACAATTAACCGGGGTGGGCATTCAACTCTCCCAAGACGAAGCCACTAAAAAACTTACCGTCATTGCCCCCATTGAAGATACCCCCGCCTCCCGTGCAGGTATCTTAGCAAGAGATATCATTGTCAAAATTGATGAGAAAACCACGGCTGGCATGGATGTTAATGATGCTATTCGTTTGATTCGCGGCGAAGAAGGCACTCCTGTCACCCTGACCATCGAACGGGGAGGCAAGGAAATCGAATTTCGCCTGATCCGGGCAAAGATCGAACTCCATCCAGTCCGGTTTAGCAAAAAAGTCGAGGGCAATAATAATGTTGGCTATATCCGATTGAATCAATTTAGTGCGAATGCCTCCGAAGAAATGGAAGCTGCCCTCAAGGAACTAGAAAAACAAAAGGTAGATGGTTATATTCTGGACTTGCGATCGAATCCCGGTGGTTTGCTCAATGCCAGTATTGATATTGCCCGGATGTGGTTGGATACGGGGACGATCGTTTCTACGGTCAATCGTCGGGGTGAGACCGATCGCCAAGAAGCAAACCGCACCCCCTTAACCAATAAGCCCCTAGTGATTTTGGTGGATGGTGGCAGTGCTAGTGCTAGTGAAATTCTCTCTGGAGCTTTGCAGGATAACCAACGGGCAACCCTTGTAGGAACCCAGACCTTTGGCAAAGGCTTAGTCCAATCAGTCCGGGGCTTAGGCGATGGTTCTGGTCTGGCGGTAACGATCGCCAAGTACCTCACCCCTAGTGGGCGAGATATCAACCATGCCGGAATTGCCCCAGATACGGTAGTTACCCTGACAGATGAGCAGCGGAAAACCCTCCAGACCGATCGAGAGAAGGTCGCCTCTGCCGATGATCCCCAGTATGTGAAAGCCTTGGAACTCCTCAACCAGAAGGTGGCGGCGGCTCGCAGTGGCAATAATGCTAGAGCGAATTAACTGTAGGAATCTGAAATTATGTCGGAATCTGTCGATCGATCCCTAACCGCCGCCCTAGAACTCCTCCAGAGCTATAGCTGCATTACCCCGAAAATAATTACCTCTGACTCCGAAAAAGCTCAAGTCCAAGAAGCATTACTTCTCGTAGCTCAGTTATCAGAGCATCAAAATCTGGGTATCTGTGCCGAAGATGTCCCCACTGGGTTAGCAGCCCTGAAAAACTATGCCCAAGCCTTGGGTTACAAAGTTCCGCATCAGGCTGAGCCGGTAGAAATTGCCCCCGTTTATATCAAGTTCAACGCCCAAAAACAATCCTATTATCTAGATGCCTACCCCGGAACCTATCGAGGGGTTTTGGTATCCTGCCAATCTTCAGAATACCCAGCCCTCAACGGTACTTTCGGTCACTTTCCTCTAGACCTTTTCTAGACCTTGAGAGCTGCCGTACAGATTGAGGGCGTAAAGCCTTACGCCCCTAAAATTGACTGTACCTTATTAATCGAGAACCGCTATGCCTAGTCTAGCCACGTAGAGACTTCTCTTTGTTTAGATTGTTTAGCTCCCCGGTATTCCCTAGTGACAGCTTCAAAACTACCCTGCCAATCTTGACATCTGGGGGATGCGCAAACCTCTGGTTCGTAGGCAGTGCCGTAGCGGGGAAGATAAGTAGGATAGTAGGCTTGGGGATAGGCGGTGGAGGGGATAGAGGAAGTTCTGGGATGAGAGCGAAGGGTTGTTAACTGATCATGGGCGTTGTTAATTTCTTGGAGTTTCTGCTGGGCAATTCTCTGGAGTCGGGGATTACCGACGAAGCGATCGGGGCGGAAAATCCACGATAGGTCTTGGTAAGACTGGTCAATGTCTTCAGTGGTGGCACTGGGGGCTACTTCTAGAATCTGATAGTATCTGTCAACTTCAGTCATGGCTTAACTCCTCTGCTCAGGGACAGTTAGCGATCGCAGTGATAACAGTAAATGGTAGTCCTCAAAGGGTAAAGATTGTGGGGTCAGGATTTTTCCCGCAGCGCGAGGGATATCTTTACTTCTTTCGTACTACCTATAGCATTCCTAACTGGTTTGAGAGAGACGCACCCTAAGGGTGCGTCTCTCTCAAACCTCAAAAATCTACAAATGATTTAGGATTGCTATAGTAAATAACTGTAGTTCTAGTGATAACGTGCTTTTCTTTAACTAGAAATGGTTTGTACATATCTATTAGGAAAAAATATACTTACTATAGGTATTTGTAATGTAAGTTAATTTTCAGTTCCTATAACTTAATATAATCATCCTAATAAGACTGAGAGGTCATTTATAAAGTGGTTATAAAGTCTGATTTTGCGCCCCCTCCGGGGGCGCAAAATCAGACTTTATAAATAGCCTCTGACACATTTTGAGATTGTTACCCCTTCAGTCTAGTTACACAAAAAGCACATCACTTCCTGATTGGGGTAGCCGGGATATAAAATTAGGAACATTAAGAGCAGTTATAAAATAACTGGGAATTGAATGGTCTGACTTTGAGAATATATGATCATCCATATCCAAGATATTGAACAACCTATAGCAGTCCTAAATCATTTTCTAACAGTTGCCAAGTCAACTTGCTTCTAGTAAATGGTTTCACCCGCCTTCAGCGGGTGAAACCATTTAGGATCGCTATATGACTGCTGCCTTACAAATTGATGCTGAGTACAATTACTCGCAGAGAAATAAAAGAATTAGCAATCAACGAAAAATTAAAGATGGCTCAACCAACCCCTGATTTGTTAGATAGGCTCCGTCAGCAGTTCAACTCTGCTCCCTATCCAGTTATAGATGTCACCGAGGCTGCCAATGATAATCCAGCCTATCTTTATATTCATAATCTAGTTACTGCCTATTATCTCCGCTATCAACGGGTCATTGACCCCAAGGATAAATTAATTTTGGATGCCGGGTGTGGCAGTGGCTACAAAGCCTTGAGCTTGGCGATCGCTAATCCGGGAGCAAAAATTATTGGTGTAGACCTATCAGAAATCTCGATCGAGAAAGCCAAGGAAAGGTTAGCTTATCATGGGTTCGACAATGCCGAATTTTATGCCATGCCCCTAGCCGATGTTCCCTCTTTGGGCTTGGAATTTGACTATATCAATAATGATGAAGTCCTGTATTTAATCCCTGACCCTCCGGGAAGTTTGCAGACCATGAAATCTGTCCTCAAGCCAGAGGGGATTATTCGCACCAATCTCCATAGCCAACTCCAACGCAGTAAATTTTATCGGGCGCATAATTTGTGTCACCTGTTGGGCTTGACCGAAGGCAACCCAGAGGAAGCAGAGATTGAGATGTTGACCGAGTTGATGCGATCGCTAAAGGATGATACTAACCTCAAGCAAAATGCTTGGAGTCGAGAGTTTGAAGAAAAACCCAAATCGACTCTCTCGAACCATTTCTTGGAGGGTGATAAGGGGTTTGTTATCTCGGAGATGTTTGCCCTTCTGGAAGCCAGTGATCTAGAGTTGGTGAGCATGACGGATTTCCGGAGTTGGCAACTGCGGGAACTCTTCAAAACCCCAGAAAACCTGCCAACTTTTTTAAATGAATTTCTGAATAATTTATCTTTCCCAGAGCAATTACGGGTCTTTGAATTGCTCCAGCCCAACCATCGTCTCTTTGATTTTTGGTGTGGACATTGTGGAAAAAATAATAACTTTACGCCCATAACGGCATGGACAAAAGAGCATTGGGCAAAAGCCAAGATTTATCTCCATCCCCAGTTAAAAACTCCGGGGTTTATTGCTGAAGCTAACCGTTGCGCGAGTCGGCTTAACCCATTGGAAATTAGTCGTTATTTACCCACGGTTCCTCAATCAAATCTAGATAGTATCGTGGTGGCTACAGTAATTTTGCCTTTGCTAGAATCTCCCCGCACCCTAGAGGAACTAGTCGCTCGATCGCAACAACTGCGCCCCTACGACCTCCAAACCCTAGAACCCGTTACTCTCCAAGCCGCCCAAGAAATTATGATCAGCACCCTGACTGGTTTGGAATATTTAGGCTATATCATGTTGTCAGTGAACAGTTAATCGATCCCCCTAAATCCCCCTTAAAATGGGGGACTTTGAACGAAATTCTTGTTCCCCCTTTTTTTCTAGCGTAGCGGCGCGTTAGCGCAGGGGCTAGGGGGGATCAAAGCCGAAGATTTAAACAGTAGTCTAAGACTGCCTGTAAATTATCCCCCAAATTTTAGAAAGACTTGAAAGATTCAACAGACTTAACAAACCTAATCGACTCAACCGATAACCTAGAGAAAATTCGCCAGCAGTTCGATCAGGCTCCCTATCCCCGGACTCCCTTGGAGCGATCGCCCGACAACGACCCTTATCTTTTGTATACCCACAGCCTAACTACGGCTCACTACCTCCGCCACCGGGAAGTGATTTCTACTCAAGATAAATTAATTCTGGATGCTGGGTGTGGGACTGGTTACACATCCTTGGTGCTGGCGGCAGCCAATCCGGGGGCGAAGGTGGTGGGGATTGATATTTCGACCGTATCCATCGACCTGGCACAGAAGCGGGCTGCTTTTCATGGCTATGAAAATGTAGAATTTCATACCTTGGGGATTGATGAGTTAGCCCAACTGGGTTTGGCCTTTGACTATATAAATTGTGATGAGGTTTTGTACCTGCTGCCGGATACTCAACTGGGGTTGACCATGATGCGATCGCACCTCAACCCCCAAGGCATCATCAGGACTAATCTCCACAGCTACTACCAGCGCCAAGATTATTTCCAAGCACAGGAACTGTTTAAGCTGATGGGATTGCAAGACCGCTCTCCTCAACAGCAGGAAATCGAAATGGTGCGGGGAACTATGGCGGGGCTAAACGATCGGGTCTATCTCAAAGCTCAAACTTGGGAATCTAGCTACAACCAAGATAATGAGGGGGTTTTATGCAATTTTCTCCTCGTGGGCGATAAGGGGTTTACGATTCCTGAGACTATTAACCTGTTAGAGGCAGCAGAACTAGAACTCTTCAGTATGGTCAACTGGCGACAGTGGCAAGTCTTAGATTTATTTAAGCAGCCGGATAATTTACCGATTTACCTGAGTTTTGCGATCGCTTCTATGTCCTTCAGCCAACAACTCGAAATGTATGAACTCCTCCAACCCACCCACCGCCTCCTAGATTTTTGGTGTGGTCATACTGGTGAAACCCCCGAAAAAACTGCCGTTGCGGATTGGGAAATTGCTGACTGGCAAGAAGTTACCGTCCAACTCCACCCCCTGCTACTCACTCCAGAAGCAAAAGAAGAAGTGATCGTGCAAATTCAAGCCTCCAAAACTTTCCTAATTAGCTGGTATCTGCCCCTGACTGGGGAGCCTTACTTCTTGGAAACCAAGATCACAAGTTGTCTGCTGCCCCTCTGGGATGGTGCTCAAAAATTCACCGACCTCTTAGCCCGTTGGCAATCTCTATATAGCCTTGATCCGGTCACCCTCACCCCCACACCCCCAGAGACAGGGCTAGAGATATTAATTACCAGCCTCACAGAATTAGAGTCTTTGGGCTACGTGCTGTTATCTCCATAGCATTATTCTCTAATTTAGGACTTATGCCTTTGGAAGTTTTCGCAGACTGAGCGTAGTCAAAACCAGCGAAGACTCCTGCAACTCTTGATAATTCGTTTGCAGTGCATAAGTCCTATATTTTATAATTAACCTTTATCCGATCTACACAATATGAGATTACTTTGCTTGAGTAATGGGCATGGGGAAGATGCGATCGCCGCGCAAATTCTGCGACCATTACAACTCCATCCCCAAACTCCAGAGCTAGGAGCTTTACCGATCGTAGGCGAGGGGCGACCCTACACCCAATTAGGTATTTCCCTGGTAGGCAAGACTAAAATCATGCCCTCTGGGGGGTTTATTATGGATAAGCGACAACTATTGCGAGATGTCCGGGGGGGATTGCTGTCGCTGCTTTGGCAACAATGGAGTGCTATTCGTAGTTGGCGTAGATCTGGCGGTATTATCCTTGCAGTGGGAGACCTTGTACCTTTACTCCTCGCTTGGTTGAGCGGAGCTAAGTATTATTTTGTCGGGACTGCCAAGTCTGAATATTATCTCCGGGATGAGGCGGGGCGATTACCGAAGCGACCTTGGTGGGATGGCTGGTCTGGCTCGGTGTATTTGCCTTGGGAGCGGTGGTTGATGACTCGTCCCCGGTGCTTGGGGGTGTTTCCACGGGATACATTGACAACGCAGATGCTCTGTCAACGAGGAATTAAAGCTCTTGATCTGGGCAATCCGATGATGGATGATCTGGCAGTAGTGGGAGATATGGCGGAGGAAATCCCAGAAGAGAATCGATCGCTATCAATAGTCTTGCTCCCGGGTTCCCGTCCTCCAGAAGCTTATGAAAATTGGCAATTGTTAGTCAAGGCGGTGGCGAGTTGCTTGGAGCAATTCCCCCGCCAGCCTTTATTGTTTCTGGCGGCGATCGTCCCTTCTTTGGATCTAGATATTCTCAGTAAAACCCTCTTCAATCATGGTTGGCAGCCCAATACAGCTCTGAGGGAAACGGGTTTAGCTCCTGATCAACAAAGCTTAGTCTTTAGTTCTGGGCTGGCAACTTTAGTAATTACCCAATCAGGATTTAAAGAAGCTGTCATTCGGGCTGATGTGGCGGTGGCGATGGCAGGAACGGCAACGGAACAATTTGTAGGCTTGGGCAAACCTGCGATCGCTATCCCCGGTGCCGGACCTCAATATACCTATGCCTTTGCCGAAGCTCAAACCCGTCTCTTGGGGGCTTCCCTAACTTTAGTTAAGCAACCTCAGCAGGTAGGAAAAGCGATTTATCAGTTGCTGCAAGATGCCGATCGCTTACAAATTATTGGCGAAAATGGTCGCCGCCGCCTAGGGAATCCGGGCGCTGGAGCGAGAATTGCCGAATATATTATGCAGGAAAATTCTAGAAACTAAAAGTTTGAGAGCAGGCGGCAACAGCCACCCACTCTCAAACTTTTCTAAATCGGAGCGGCGGGATTTGAACCCACGACCCCCACTACCCCAAAGTGGTGCGCTACCAAGCTGCGCTACGCCCCGTGATCACCTTGTTAAGTATAGCGGAAAGATCGGCACATTACTACTATTAATTTAATTTTGAGGGCTTGAGGGTCGTCGAAGCCCTCAAAAACCCCTAAATGCGTAAGCCCTACTAGTGTTATCGATCGCCGATTCACTTCAGAGCAGTTTCATCACCCTTGATCCTGTAGGGAAGCACTGGCACGAATCACCTCAGGGACGATCGCCCCAGACCAGCCCCCTTCAAAACCCCGACCAGTATTGAGAATAAACCGCACCCCATAACTATCAGGGAACCCGGAAGCTTCCATCCAGAGCAATTCTGTTTCTGCTTCACAGGTAATTGTTTCTTCCGGCATCAATTCTGCTGCCATAGATGCCATGGCTCCGGCTAATTGTTGCAGGAGCTTACAAAAATCATCTAGCTCTGGGGCAGTAAGTTCGATCGCCCAATCTTCCCCAGCGACTAAACCTTGATAACCCTCCCGCTGAGGGTCCCACCCCAAACGCCATCCTGTTCCCTCTTTAATTACTGGTTCAGTCATAATTTCACAATGGCATGAGTTGGTAGATTTGGGGACACAACTGGGAAGAAAATTGTTTAAACTAGGGAGATTAATCATTTCATAATTCTGGAAATTACCTCTCCTATGGCTACCTATCCCGGCATTTCTAGTGAAGCATTTCGCCATCCCCTCGATCGCCAAGCCGAGCAAACCCTCCGCAGCGTTCCCGGTTTTGATTTAGTAGCCCGGAAATTTGTGGAATTTGTCTACGAGCGCCCCCAGTTTGTTTATCTGATGGCTAATAATATCCGTGTCGGACCACGGCAGTATTCTACCCTCTATGGTATTTTTCGGGAATGTGTCCGGGACTTAGATATGTCGCCCGAACCCGCCCTTTTCGTCAACCAGAACCCCGCAGTTAATAGTTATTCCTTGGGCAAAGAAAACCCCTATATTGTAGTCAACACAGGCCTATTAGACCTATTGAAAGAAGACGAAATTAGGACGGTAATTGCCCACGAATTGGGACATATTAAATGTGGTCATAGTATTTTGACTCAAATGGGGTTGTGGGCGGTGAGCGCGGCTTCTGCTTTGGGGGAAATGACCTTTGGGATTGGGAATTTGGTGAGTAGTGGTTTGGTTTATGCTTTTTATGAGTGGCGGCGCAAGGCAGAACTATCTTCCGATCGCGCGGCTTTGCTGGTGATGGATGATATTGAACCCGTGATTAGGACAATGATGAAGGTGGCTGGGGGTAGCAATAAATATGCCCACGAGTGCAGTGTTCAGGAATTTATCAAACAATCTGAAGAATACCGCCAACTAGATCAAGACGGCTTAAACCAAGTCTATAAACTACTCCTCTACAACGGTGGTCAAGGTGGCGGCATCCTCAGCCATCCCTTCCCCGTCGAGCGCCCTTACTATCTTCAAGAGTGGGCAAACTCTGAGGAATACCGAGAAATCCGCCGGGGTAACTACCCGCGCATGACTGACGAAGGGGTAGTAGAAGTCAGTTCTCAAGGGCAATCCCCCAAGGAGGCAGAACGCCTGAGAAGGGAAATTGATGAGTTGCAACGAGAGATCGATCGCCTCAAATCCCAGCGTTAATGTAGATAGTAGGTTGGGTAGAGCGAAGTGAAACCCAACCCAATCCTCTACTTGATGCAGCATTAACGGGAAATTCCTAGACTGCTATGGAAATCCTGCTGAACTTTTTGGGTGAGACGGTGATTGACTAGTTGAATAATTTGTAATAGGAGGCGATCGCCCGTGCTCTGAACCAATTTCTGGGGCAGTTTGTGCAGAAAGCGGGGAAATTTGACAAATACTTCTAAATCTAGGCTCCATTCCACTTTGGTAACTACTGGGGGCGGGTTTCCTTGGAAGAATTTTTTCTTCGCAACGTAATCAGCACTAGAGACTTCTACTAGTTTCTGCCAAGCCTGAAAATTCACCTCATAGCCCGGTGGGGTGTAGTCGGGGATCGCGATCGTTTGGATGTGATAAATACCTTCCTGTTGGGGCAGCAACTCTAAGCCAATCTTTGGTTCAACGTCATAGCCCAGAGCACCAAATTTGCCGATCGTCAAAGCATAACCATTCTCGCCGATGGGTTCTGTATGCATTGGCTGGGCGCAGCGCTGGAACCACTGCTGATGGGTATCAAAATATTTAGCTACCGTCTGGGCATCTGCCCACAGTACCATTTCATCGGCAAATTCAACATGGAAACGGACTGGTTCATCAATCAAGGTATATCCAGCATCGGTTACTGCTTCTAGAGTTGCTTCCTGACTAATTTTAGTTTTACTCAGTAGTCGATCTAACTGCGGTTCTACCGAATCATTTATTCTTTCGTTCACGAAATACGATGTCATTTAAACACTCCTGATCCAGATTACTACCAATCCTCGGTAACGAGAAATTAATCGAATACCTAAGATTGTTTGATTTTGCTCAGTAATATCTTATTCAATTGTTTCTTCAGTCATTTCTGCAATTACTACGATAACTCAGGATATTGGAAGAGTTTAGTTCCCTGATCACTAATATTCTGATAAATGATCACTGATACCTCAGTCACCACCAGTCGTCATGCTAACCAACAGATGCCGACTTTTCAAACATCTTTGTAGAAGGTCGGTAGAAGGTTGTACCCGAAGAGGGCAATCTTCTAAACCGATTTAGGACTGCTATAGTTTTACTAATAGGACTTACGCACTGCCAACGAATCATCAAGAGTTGTGGAGGTTTTTGCGGGCTTCGACGACCCTCAGCCGGCAAAAACCAACCAATGCCTAAGTCCTAACTAAGGTAATCAACAGTTTAAGGAGTTTTGGATGAAAGCATTTGTAGTCGGGGCTACCGGAGGCACAGGACAGTGGATTGTCCGAGAGTTGGTCGAGCGGGGGATCCCGGTGGTGGCACTAGTGCGGAATCTAGAAAAAGGCCAACAACTTTTGCCAGCAGCGGCTCATTTGGTGGTGGGAGATGTGTTGCAGCCCGATAGTTTGGCAGTAGCGATCGCCGATTGTGATGTGATCCTCTGTGCGACAGGGGCGGCTCCGGGTTTTGATCCCACCGCTCCCTACAAGGTGGATTACGAAGGCACGAAAAATCTAGTAGACCTAGCTCAAACTAAGGGGATCAATCATTTTGTCTTGGTATCTTCCCTTTGTGCTTCTCAACTCTTCCATCCCCTGAATCTATTTTGGCTAATTTTAGTCTGGAAGAAACAAGCAGAGGAATACCTGCGCCAGAGTGGGGTGAATTATACGATCGTCCGTCCCGGCGGCTTAAAGGATGAAGACAACACCAACCCGGTCTTGATGGCTTCGGCTGATAGTCTGTTTGATGGCAGTATTCCCCGCCAGAAAGTTGCCAAGGTGTGTGTCGAAGCTCTTCTTCAACCTGCTGCCAGAAATAAAATTGTAGAAGTTATCGCCAAAGCCGAAGCTCCTGCCAGCACTTGGGATCGGTTATTTACTGGCGTATTGTAATAGTCTTGTAGTTTTGTAGGTTGGGTTGACGCAAGGAAACCCAACAAGAGGAAATGCCAAGTTGGGTTTCGCTTCGCTCTACCCAACCTACGATTTAAAATGATAATTGCTGAGTTGGAGATCGGCTATGACTGGAAGTTTAAAAATATTTGTAGTTTGCAGCCGTTTGGAGAAGAAAAGAATCGCTAAGTTTTCGATCGTGCCAGTTGTGGGATTCATTCGTGCCACTACTTCATCACCGATTTCTTCTGATTCTTGATCGGCGTAGGGCGGACAGCGATCTATATAAAGAATGTCGCCAACTTTGTCATAGCGGATAGTTAGGTTTTCAGCGATCATGATATGCCTCCTGCGAGTTTACGTGCTGTGTAGGCGGTAATTATCCAATGCCAAGTTGATTGCTACAATAGGGCACATAGGACAACCCACAATTAAATTCAGAGCTTCCCGGAATTTATGACCATTAGAGACAAGCACAAATCAAATAGCATGGATAGCCTTCAGGGTTTGAGCGAGGAGACGGCGATCGCTATCCGGGCGGCGGGGCAGGGGAACAATGTGGAATTACGGACTGGGCGATCGTACATGGAAATCCTCCAGCAGAACCTGTTCACCTTTATCAATATGGTATTTTTTGCTATTACTGTGGTCATGATTCTGCTGGGGCGATCGGGGGATGCTTTTTTGGTGGTAGTAGTTATATTTGGCAGCGTTGTTATTAGTATTTTTCAGGAAATTTGGGCGAAGCGGAAATTAGATGCCATTGCCCTGCTGAAGCGCCCCCATGTGACGGTTTTGCGAGATGGTCAAGAGAAAGTTATTGACCAAGGGGAAGTAGTGCTGGGAGATTTGCTGGTGATCCGACCGGGGGATCAACTGGTGGTGGATGGCGTGGTGGTGGGTGAGGGCAGGATCGAAATGGATGAATCCCTGCTGACGGGAGAATCGGACATGATCCCGAAGGTTGCCGGGGATGAGGTTTTCTCGGGAAGTTTTTGCGTCACCGGCACCGCTAACTATAAGGCAGAGAAAGTGGGCAAAGATACCACCGCCTACCAAGTTATGGCTAGTGCCAAGGCTTTCCGGCAGAATTACACCCCCCTACAACAGGAAATCAATACGATTATTCGGGTGTTTTTATTAATCGCCTGTTTTTTGTTGATCCTGCTGGTTATTAGTATGTTTAGTCGATCGCTCTCCATCACCGATGGGGTATTGATTGCGGCGGTGATCTTAGGATTAGTTCCCGTGGGGCTATACATTGCCATTACCCTAGCTTACGGCACTGGGGCAGTGCGGATGGCGGGGCAGAATGTGTTGATTCAGCAGGTAAATGCGGTGGAATCTTTGAGTAATGTGGATATTCTCTGCATGGATAAGACGGGGACTTTGACCACTAACCAAATTAGTTTGGATACGATCTATCCTTTGGGTTTGACCACCAGCGAAGTTGAGAAGATATTGGGCGATTACGCAGCCAACACCAAGGCAGGAAATAAAACCAGCGAAGCACTGGCGGCAGCTTGTCCGGGGCAGGACAAATTAGTCAGGGCAGAGGTGCCTTTTTCTTCAGCGAGGAAGTGGAGTGCGATCGCCTTTGCCGATCTGGGAACCTATGTTTTAGGCGCACCGGAGATTTTAGGCACGGTAGTCCAGATCACGCCAGAAATGCAGGAATATATCCAAATGCAAGCAGATCAAGGCTTGCGGGTTGTCTTGTTTGCCCATAGTTCTCAAGAAATTACGCCGCCGACACCTACTAATCCGCCTACCTTGCCGGGGGATTTGCAGGCGATCGCGATTCTCAGCTTTAGCGACCAGTTGCGTCCCCTAGCTAGAGAAACCCTTGATAGCTTCACTAGGGCAGGAATTAAACTGAAAATCATTTCTGGAGACAACCCCAAAACCGTTGCTGCCCTTGCCAAACAAGCGGGGCTAGATGCTGGAGAGCAGGTGATTTCTGGTACTCAACTAGCTCAGATGGATGACTCCCAATTTGCCGCCGCCGCCGTGAGTAATACAATCTTCGGCAGAATTACCCCAGAGCAGAAAGCCCAGCTAGTTAGAAAGCTGCGGCAGCAGGGTTTTTATGTGGCGATGACTGGGGATGGGGTGAACGATGTCCTATCTCTGAAGCAAGCTAATCTCGGTATTGCTATGGAAAGCGGCAGCCAAGCCACTAGGGGGGTGGCAGATATTATTCTCCTCAACGACTCCTTTGGTTCTCTGCCCAAGGCGTTTCTAGAAGGGCAAAGGATCCGCAATGCCTTACAGGATGCCCTGAAACTATTTATTGTCCGGGGCTTTGTCTTCACCTTGCTAATTTTCTGCACTGGCATGGTGACCCAGAGTTTCCCTCTGAATAATAAACACAGTAGTCTGTTAGCGCTATTGGGGGTGGGCTTGCCAACGATGGTGATTCCCCTCTGGGCAAAACCCGGTCATGTCAACCGGGGCAGTGTGGTGCGATCGCAACTCCACTTTGTCCTGTCAGCGACCCTAACCCTAACTCTAGTGGCTCTGTTGGTCTATTTCATGTACATTGTCAAAGCTGTTCTAGACCTGCCCCCCGATGCCGATCCCATCCAACTCAATCTTTCTGCCCCCCGCAGTGCCTTGGTGACAATCGTTCTTCTCTGTCAGATGCTGTTGGTCTGTTTCCTGAAACCGCCTCTACGGATATTTGCTGGGGGAGAACCCTACCATGGCGATTGGCGCTATGGGGCAATGGCGGTAGGGATTACCGGGGTGTATATTTTTATCTTGTCAGTGCCGGGGCTGCGGAACTTTTTTGAGTTGGCTCTCTTGAGTAAGTTTGATTATCTATTCCTAGCCTTAGTCGCCATAGAATGGGGGTTTATTCTTAGATGGTTCTGGCGGACAAGGACGTTCGATCGCTTCCTTGGAGTAAATTTAAGTCAGTGATGCTTCGACGACCCTCAGCACAAGTAACTGATACTTCGATGACCCTCGGCACAAGTAACTGTTAAAGGATAATTGTCTTATGGATGACTTAGATACAAAATTACCCAACGAATACAATAATAGCTTGGCAGAATTACTGCTAATTGTGGGGGCTGCGGGCATACTTTTTAGTGCGGCTTTATTGAATATTGGAATTCAGGCGGCAAAGAATGCCTTGAATACTGAAAAGGCAGAAGCGATCGCCAAAAGTATGATCAAGTATAAAATTCCTGATGGCTCCAATGCTCAAATCGGCTTAAACATCGGGGCAATTCGCATCGCTCTAGTCACTAGCAAGACTAACCCTCCCCCAGTGGGGCTATTAATTGCGCGGATTCCTGTGAATCCTGAAACCAATCGCAGCAAGATCAAGCAAGATTTTACTGGTTGGTACAAAAATTGGGTTGAGCAACGGATTAAGTTTACTTCTTCTTATACGGAGACCAAAAAACTTTGCGGCACCGAAGTTCCCGTAATTATCCAAGAGGGCGAGTTAGTCCTAGAAAATCAAACCTCTTCTATTCCCATTACTCAATACATTGCCAATGTCACCTTCCCCGATAGTGAAAGAGTTGTGGTAATTTTTACCAATGGTCAAAAAGCCAAAGAAAACGCTGCTAGTGTTTTCAATTCTCTCCAATGCGAGTAATACCATAGTGTGTGTGGGGGCGGCTGTCGCCGCCCCCCACACACACTCAATAAAATTGCTGTAAGTTCTATGCAAAATGCCCAGCGATCGCCCTTTCATTTTCTCAAGTTCCTCAAGTTCTTAAACCTAAAAACCCTATCGGGACAAATGACCTTGGTGGGCTTAATTATCACTGTAGGTTTTGTCCTCCTAGCTTGTGGTGCGCCCTTGATGCAAGCTTGGGGATGGGTGCAAGATCCCGCTGCCTCGTTGATTAACCCAACCCACGAACCGCCAAATGCTCAATACTGGTTTGGCACAAGTCGCCAAGGTTATGATGTGTTTTCCAGAACAGTGTTTGGTTCTCAAGCAGCGTTGCAAGTGGTTTTACTGGCAACGGTGATGAGTCTCTTGATTGGTGTGCCTTTGGGATTGGTCAGTGGTTACATGGGCGGCAGGCTCGATCGCGTCCTCCTTTTCTTAATGGATACGGTGTATACCCTGCCGGGGCTACTGCTCTCCATTACCCTCGCCTTTGTGGTTGGCAGAGGGGTAGTAAATGCAGCGATCGCCCTAAGTATTTCCTACATTCCCCAGTACTATCGCATCGTCCGCAACCAAACTGTCAGTGTCAAATCCGAGCTGTTTGTGGAAGCAGCCCAAGCACTGGGGGCAGATACCTATACAGTGCTTTCTCGCTACCTGTTTTTGAATGTGATTCCCAGTGTGCCAGTCATTTTCACCCTGAATGCAGCAGATGCCATCTTGACCCTAGGCGGTTTGGGGTTTCTGGGCTTGGGTTTGCCTCCCGGTACCCCAGAGTGGGGCAATGACCTGCGCCAAGCCCTAGATGCTCTGCCCACAGGTATCTGGTGGACAGCCTTCTTTCCCGGTTTCACCATGACCTTGATGGTGGTTGGTTTATCTTTGCTAGGTGAAGGTTTGAGTGAATTAATTAATCCCAAAAATCGTTGAGCACGGCGGTTGAAACCTCTGCTACAAGAATAAAGTCCGCCTTGTATGTTTAGAGAAGGTGGGCAATGCCCACCCTACGACAATTCTGACTTATCTCAAATGACGTTAACCTAGGTTTCTAAGGCACTGGTGAGGACTTCTCTGCCGGTGTCGGTTACTAACACATCATCCTCAATGCGGATGCCCCGAACATCGGCAAATTTGGCGAGGCAATCCCAATTGACTATCCCTTGATATTTTTCTCTAGTGGGGGCGTGGTTGAGAATTACTGGAACTTGGTAGAAACCGGGTTCGATCGTTACCACCATCCCAGTTTGTAAAGGACGATCGAGGCGGAGGAACTTCAAACCAAAGCGATCGCTCCTCTTTCTGCCGGGGGCGTAGCCAGCCAAATCCCCCAAATCCTCCATATCATGGACATCTAAGCCTAATAAATGTCCAATGCCGTGGGGAAAGAATAAGGCATGGGCATCTCGATCGACTAAATCCTCTGGATTGCCCTGCAAAATTCCCAAATCTACTAAACCTTGGGTAATAACTTTGGCTGCTAAAAGATGAATAGATCGATATTCCACACCGGGAGCTACGGCTGCAATGCAGGCATCATGGGCGGCCAAGACTACATCATAAATTGCCTGTTGGGTCGGAGATAGCTTGCCTGAGACTGCCCAAGTTCTTGTCACATCACCAGCCCAGCCGTTAGCAGTTTCTGCCCCTACGTCTATCAAAATCAAATCTCCAGCCTTTAAGGGATGATGATAATGATCGTTGTGCAAAACTTCCCCGTGCACCGTGACAATACTGCTGTAGGCGCAGGTCATCTGGTGGCTGATCAATACTGCCTCCATCGCTGCCCTCACCTCAGCTTCGGTTTGAGCTTGCAGAAGTGCCGCTTGTCCAACTTGGTGGGCTTTGATGGTGACAGCGGCAGCTTGGCGGAGTTCCGCAATGGCAGCGGCATCATGGCAGAGGCGGAGAGTGATGATTGCCTTAGTCAACTCAAGATCAATGCCTGTTGGTTGATGAGCGGGGTAGAGGGGACGATCGAGAATCAGCATTTGCTTTTGGTAAATCTTGGCATTCTGCACTGAAATTGTTGCTGCTTCAGTACTGTGCATGATCAACTCATTCATCGTGTATAGTGCATCTGCCCCAATGCGATCGGCAATCTCCTCTGGTGGCGGGGTTTCTCCATGCCACAGGGTGCTACTTGCACTGGCAGGATTCAGAAAAAGCTGCATTTTACCTTGATGCAGACGGATGGCAGCATTTTCCAAGGGTATCCCTGCAAAATAAAGAAAATGGCTACTAGCACGAAAGGGATAGTTATTGGCAGGAAAGTTGCGGGGACTAGCTCCCCCAGACCAAAGAATTACAGGAAAGTCTATCAGTTGAGCTAATTTCTCCCGGCGCTGGCGCAGGGCTTGGGCAAGGTTATCCATAATCTGTTTCGATCGATTGACGATAGATTAATTCTAGTTCACTACCTACCGCCGAAAAATAATCTATTTGGGTAGCTTGAAAAGAGATAAACAACCGCAGACAAGACAGGGCAATAATCGCCACCACCATCCCCGCTGCTGTGGTAATCAACGCTTCAGCAATCCCGGCAGCAGCTTTGGTCGTGTCTACCCCCGCTCCACCGCTGCCGATATTGAGATTTTGGAAGGTAACAATTAACCCAGTCACCGTGCCCAGCAATCCCAACAATGGCGCGATCGCCACTACGGTTTCTAATAATTTATCTCCCCGGCGCATTTGGATAAACTCGCGATCGCCCGCTGCTTCTAGGGCTAACCGAAAGGTTTCCGGGCTGGGACGTTTTAGCTTGAGAGGGGCAAGTAAAAACCTGCCAATGGGCAGATATTGACAGGTTTGGGCAATCATCGCCGCCTTAGACAGATCGGAACTCGCCATGTCCAAAATTTTATGAGCCACCTGATCTTCGTGGCGGAGGAGGTGAAACCAGTACCAACATCGTTCTAAGGCACAGGCAAGGGTGGCGATCGACAATCCCCCCATGGGAATCATCACTGGTCCCCCCTTGGCTAAAAATTCATACACTGTACTCATGGCGATTCCCCAAGGAGCAGATTTATCTAGTAGCTCTAGTCTCTGTCAAACGTACCACGTAGGGATGGAATTTCTGACGTTGGTAGGAACCTACCCAAATTCTGTAGTTGCCTGCCAGCCACTGGCCAATAATAGCTGGGTTCTTGCCTTGGAGGTCATCATTGCACCAAGTGCCACCGGGACCGGAGATAACTAGAGTCGTGTCTTCGGGGCTTTCTACTTCCACACTCAGGTAATCGAAGGATTCCGTCAAGGTCAAGATGTGGTCGGGCTGGCGATCGACAAACCCGACACAGGGACCTGTGGAGGTATCAATCCGCTCAGAAATTGTCCGGGCAGCCACCTCGCCGCCACTAATCCCCCGCAGGGATTCTGGGTCTGGTCGAAAACCGGGACTGAGGGTGATGTTTTCAAAAATTGGTAGGGATTGACTGAGTGCCAGGGGGCTGATTATGGCACTAGCACCGCAACTCAGGAGAGCGAGCGCCCCCACCTTGACTAGATTGATTAATTTCCCCAACTCGATCGGGTTAGTTTGAGGAAGTAGAAATTTTTTTTTGCCCATAATTTTTTTGCCCATAACAGTGAGATAGGGGTAGTTAATATTACGTCCAGACTAGATCAGAAGGAGTTAGTTTCCATCTGTACCTCTTTACTCTAGACATTTTAGGTTAGGTGATGAACCATTGATAATTAAACTGTTTGATGTTGAGTCCTCGATCCCCCCAGTCCCCCTATGTCCTTTGGACAGGCTACGCCAACAAAAGGGGGGAGAATTAATTTAAGTCTTGTAGGGTGGGCAATGCCCACCTCTTTTTGATTCTAGTTACCTATTTGGGTTGAGGTTGGTGGCTACAAAAATAATTGATACTAATTTTCCATAACCTAATCCAGATTACTTACAAGGTGGGCAATGCCCACCCTACAAATCTACTGATAGCTTAAGCCAAGGCACTTTGGAGTCTCGATTTATCCCAGCCCCTTTGGTGGAGAATTACCCAAGTTTGCACCAAGTCTGTGCCGTGGAGTTCCCCGGTCAGGGCTGCCCGAAGAGCTTTCATTACCACGGGTTTCTTGACCTTGAGTTCCTTGGTGGTGGATTGGATCAATTCCCCGGCGGTGGTGGCATCTAAGGTTTGGTTAGTTTCTAGGGCAGCTAGGATGATGGCGATCGCTTCCTTTGCTCCCGGCTGTTCTAGGTGTGCCAAAGCTTCTGGATTCAGATCTACGGGGGTGAAAAATGCCTTGCCCATAGTTACGGCATCCTGCAAACGGGTCAGGCTTTCGGCGAGTAATCCGGCGAGGGGTTCTAGCCATGGGCGATCGCTATTTAGATCAAATTCATACCCTGCCGCTTGCCAGTGGGGAGCGAGTAATTCCAGTAATTCGGTCGCCGGGATGTGGTGTAGGTATTGGCTATTAATCCAATCTAGTTTTGCCCAGTCAAACTTAGCCCCAGCCCGATTGACGCGATCGAAGCTAAAATCCTTGGCGGCTTCCTCTAGAGTAAATATTTCCTTACTCACCTCTGGGTGTGACCAGCCCAGCAAGGTCATGTAGTTAGCCAAAGCCGGGGCGGTGAAACCCATGGCTTGAAAGTCGGCGATCGCCGTCACTCCATCCCGTTTGGAAAGTTTCCGTCCTTCTGGACTGAGGATCAAAGGGGTGTGGGCAAAGATGGGAACTGCGGCACCGAGGGCTTCGTAGAGGAGAATTTGCTTGGCAGTATTGGCAATGTGGTCTTCTCCCCGGATCACATGGCTGATCTGCATATCAATATCATCCACCACCACTGCTAAGTTATACAAAGGTTGACCAATGGCGGTTTCCAGCGATGACCTCGCAATCACCATATCCCCTCCCAGATCAGCCCCTTTCCAACTCACCTGACCCCGGACTAGGTCTTGCCAAATAATCTCGCGATCGTCCTCAATTTTGAACCGGATCACCGGCTGCCGACCCTCGGCTTCGTAGGCGGCTTGTTGCTCTGGGGTCAAATTCCGGTGACGGTTATCATAACGGGGAGCCTCTTTCCGGGCTTTCTGCGCTTCCCGCATTGCTTCCAATTCATCTCCAGAAACATAGCAACGATAAGCCAAACCCTGATCGATTAATTCCTGAGTGGCTTGACGATAAAAATCTAGGCGATCGGTCTGAAAGAAGGGACCTTCATCCCAGTTCAGCCCCAACCATTTCAGCCCTGCCAGAATATTTTCTGTATATTCCGGCTTCGATCGCTCGACATCAGTATCTTCAATGCGGAGAATAAACTTTCCCCCGTGGTGGCGGGCAAACAACCAGTTAAACACGGCAGTTCTGGCGGTTCCAATATGGAGATTTCCCGTGGGGCTGGGGGCAATACGCACTCTTACAGTCATAATAATTTTTAGTTTAAGAATTAAAATAAAATGCTCTCGGTCAGCTAATTATAAGCGATCGTGACGGCTACCTAATTGACAGATATTCGCAATCTTCAATAGGTTAAAAGAGACACACCCAGATGGCACATCTCTCTCAACCCGGAAAAATCTATATTTTAGGACTTACGCGCTGCCAATGAATTATTGAGAGTTTTGGACGTTTTTGCGGGCACTCCGCGCCCGCAAAAACGTCCAAAAGCGTAAGTCCTATATTTACAGCACTTTGCGTTCAGATGAAACACACCACAAATATTGAAAGTTCTATCAATGTTGGGTTTGAGAGTGGGCTGATGGTCATCGAAGCCCACTCTCAAACTGCTGTAAGTCCTGTATATAGCAGTCCTAAATCATTTGCTAACCACTTGCCAAATTAATTTGCTTCTGACAGATAGTTTCACCCGCCGAAGGCGGGTGAAACTATTTAGGATTGCTATATATCAGATTAAACCTTGATCTCGTTGGGAGACGATCGGAGCCTGAATTGGCCACCAAATGTTTAACTCTGGATCGTTCCAAATCAGGGTAAACTGTCCAGCTCGGTTGTAATAGCTGGATTGTTTGTAGTTAAAAATTGCTCGATCGCTCAGCACCAGATGCCCATTGCCAAACTTGGGTGGGACAAGGACTTGGAGGCGGTTTTCCTCTGAGAGGGTAAACGACTCCCATTGTTTATATTGGGGCGAGGTGCTATCCCAGTTGATAACCACTAAATAAAATTTGCCAGACAAACAAGAAATCAGTTTCCAAGTTTCTTGATCTCCATGAATCCCCCGCAGGACATGCTGAGTGGAAACAGAAATATCATCTTGGACGAACTTGACATCAATTCCCGCTTCTTGGTAGATCTGCTCGTTATAGGTCTCTACATAAATACCCCGAAAATCTTCAAAAATTGTTGGTGGCTTGATCACCACCACCCCATCTAGTTTGCTTTTTCTGACTTCCATACTAAATAACTCACCAAAATACTGATTCAGCCTTTTATCCTATCTCATAGCTGACACTACTTGAATTGTGATTTTTTGAGATAGTTATCGTGGTGAATCGAAGAGGGTTTGGCATTTGCGGCATCAACCCTATCAACAATGAACTCTCTAGGGCAAATACGAAACCCTACTAATACTAATAGGACTTACGCACTCTCAACGAATTATCGAGAGTTTTGGAAGTTTTTGCAGGCGCGGACTGCGTAAGTCCTGACTAATTGATGAGGGATTTTTCCAAAATAAGAATTGCTGTCTTTAGGAGCAACAATTCTTACTTTAAGTCGTAGGTTGAAAATATTTCATAGTGTGAATTTATGCTGCTTTCCATGCAAAGTTAGCAAATTTAAGCTAAAAAATAAATACAGTTTTTGCAAGTAATCTAAAGGTTGATCTGGAGAGGAGAAAAATGAAATATATCCGGCGTTTGAGTTTGATGTTGGGACTATTTTTAGTTGCTTTGGGGTTGGCGATCGCGATTCCTGTTTTGGGGCAACAAGCCGCCCCCTTTAGTTTGAGAGTATTACATACCAACGATCACCATGCCCGTATTGATCCGGTTAAGGTAGGCGATCGCACCCTCGGTGGGGTGGCTAGGCGATCGACCCTGATCAAGCAAATTCGGGCAGAAAATGCCGTGAGTAAGCAACCCCTATTATTACTAGATGCTGGGGATATTTTTCAAGGAACTTTGTATTTTAATGAATACCTAGGGATGGCGGATCTGGATTTTTATAATGACATGGGCTACGATGCCAGTGCCATCGGCAACCATGAGTTCGATCGAGGTCAGGAACCCCTTTTAAACTTTGTTAAAGCTGCTAACTTTCCCATGCTGGCAGCAAATATCAAGATAGACCTACGATCTTCCCTAGTTGGCAGAATCATGCTTTGGACGGTTAAAGAATTTGATGGGGAGAAAATTGGTATTTTTGGACTAACCACCGAAGACACTCCTACTATTTCCTCTCCCGGCGAGGGGATGGAATTTACTGATAGTATTGCGGCGGCTAAGGCAGCAGTAAGTCATCTCAGCAGCTTAGGCGTAAATAAAATCATTGCCCTGACCCATGTTGGCTTTGAGGTAGATCAAGCCTTGGCAAAACAGGTGGATGGCATTGACTTGATTATTGGCGGTCATAGCCATACCCCCGTGGGCAATATTCCCGGTACCGTTGCCCCCTATCCCCTAGTCATGAAGACTCCGAATGGGGAACCAGTATTGGTGACAACGGATTGGGAGTGGGGGAAATTTTTGGGAGATATGAACCTAGTTTTTGACTCCAAGGGCAAGTTGATCTCTTGGGCGGGGAAACCGATTCCGGTGGAGGCTCCGATCGTTCCCGATCCCGAAACCTTAGCTAAGGCGGCTAAGTATGCAGAACCCTTTCAAGCTGCCCTCCAGAAGGTGGTGGGTAAAACTACGGTGAATTTACAGCGGGGGAATCGAACGGCAGAAAGTAATATTGGTAATTGGATTACAGATGCCATGATGTTCAAGCTGCGATCGATCAACCCCCAGATTGCCCTAATGAATGCTGGCGGGATCAGAACAGATATTCCGGCTGGAGATATTACCCTAGGTCAAATTCAAGAGAATATGCCCTTTGGTAACACGATTACCGTGGCCGACTTGACTGGAGTTCAGGTCAAAGCCGCCTTAGAAAATTCTGTTAGTCAGGTGGAATCTGGCGGCGGGCGTTTTAGCCAAGTTTCTGGGATCCGGTTTATTTGGGATCTAGCTAAACCTGTGGGCGATCGGATTGTCGATATCCAAGTTAAAAATAGTAGTGGGGCTTTCCAGAAGCTCGATCCCACCGCCACCTATCGAGTCTTGGCGAATAGCTTTATGCAGAATGGTGGCGATGGCTATACTGTTTTTACCCAAGCCCAAAATAAGCGAGATACGGGGTTTATTCTCACGGAGGCGGTGCTGCAATATCTAGCGGCAAATTCCCCCATCAGCCCCAAGGTTGAGGGCAGAATCGTCCAAGGTTCCCAGCCTTTTCAGTAAATTACCGATGCATAGCCAGTTGTCGAGCTTGCTTGATCCAGACTGACATTTCCCCCAGATCAGGACAGAGATCTGCCCGTTGCAAATTTTGGATCTGTAACCGCATGATCTGCCGATGCAGGCGATCGATCGGGGTTTGGGCAAGTTGTTCTAGGGAGGCAATGCCGCTGTGGACAATCAAGCCACAATACTGGCAACCTACGGCTGGAATCCGCGCTAGATCTGCAAGAGCGACCCATTTCATCAGGAGTTGAAACCGGACATTTAGGGCGATCGCCAGAGCTTCTTTTTGGGCTTTGGTACGTCCTGCTTTTTGTAGCAAACCGTAGGTTGTGGTGATTCCGTAATCCTGAAGTTTCTGATAGTCTTTGGCACTTAATCCCGGTAACTGATCAAGGGGGAAATTCAAGGAACTAAAAGACTGGTTTGTGGTGTGTCTCATTTGAACGCAAAGTGCTGTAGTTGTTCTTTGATGGTCATGGGGTTTTCCTCCGGTTGATTTTAGGATAGCGCTTTGTTGAGGAGAGGGTTTGGTATTGCGGCGGGGATTGGGGGTGGTTTTGAGATGGTGGGTGAATTGCGGGGAGGGTGTCGGTGCTTTTGTTGGTTGGGGTTTGTGGTTTTTGGGGTAGGGGCATAGCATTTGCGCTAGGGGTTGTGTTGATTATGGAGGTTTTTTACGCAAATGCTATGCCCTCTTTGGTTGCAGGGACGATCGGGGGAGGGTTGAGCATTTGCGGTGGGGATTTTGGGGTCGATGGGGAAACTTGAAGAGGAGAAATCGGGAATCTGGCAGGGTTTTGGGGTTGATGGGGAGATTTGGTTTAGATTCCCGACTTTTGAGATGGTGGGGATTGGGGGTGGTTTTGAAAATTGGACAAGATGAGAACTGAGCAAAGTCGAAGTCCGTCGTGTGGGGCTGGTTTCGACTTCGCTCAACCAGCCTGAGGAAACCCTGCACAACTTGAGAATGAAACCATAAGGCTTTTAGTGATTTTCATCAAATTCAAATTGCAAAAGATGAGGACTGAGCGAAGTCGAAGTCCGGCGGCGTGGGGCTGGTTACTTCGGCGACCCTCAGCATAAATTCGACGACCCTCAACCAGCCTGAGGAAACCCTGCACAACGTGAGAACGAAACCAGATGAAATCGAAGTTTTTATTTTCTCATTTCTTGGAGCAACTGCTGGGTGAGGGGATGGGAGGAGAGGGTGTCGGCGCTTTTGTTGGCTAGGGCTTGTTGGAGGAGATAGCGGAAGTTGCTCCAAGCCATTTGGGTATTAGGATGATTTTCTCCTAAACTTTTCGTGCAAATATCCAAAGCACGCAAGTACAAAGGTTCAGCATCGCTGTAGCGTCCCATAGATTTGTAAAGTCCTGCCAAATTGTGCAGGCTGGCAGAGGTGGATGGGTGGTCAGTTCCCAGTTGGGTTTCTTTGATCTGGAGCGATCGCTTATATAAAGGTTCGGCATCGGTGTATCGTCCCTGAGATGCGTAAAGTATCGCTAAATTGTTGAGGCAGATGGCGGTGTCTGGATGGTTAGCCCCCAGTTGGGTTTCCCATATCTGGAGTGATTGCCTACACAAAGGTTCGGCATCGCTGTAGCGTCCCTGAGATTCGTAAAGTGCCGCCAAATTGTCTAGGCAGATGGCGGTGTCTGAACGGTCAGCCCCCAGTTGGGTTTCCCATATCTGGAGCGATCGCAGGTACAAGGGTTCGGCTTCGCTGTAGCGTCCCATAGCTTGGTAAAGTGTCGCCAAATTGTCTAGGCTCTGGGCGATAGATGGATGGCCTGCCTTTCGTTGGGTTTCTCTAATCTGTAGCGATCGCACGAACAAGGGTTCAGCATCGCTGTAGCGTCCCATAGAGTAGTAAAGTCCCGCTAAATTGTTCATGCTTTGGGCGGTGTCGGGATGGTCTGCTCCTAGTTGGGTTTCCCTAATCTGGAGCGATCGCCCATACAAAGATTCCGCTTCGCTGTAGTTGCCCTGATCGTGATGGATCATTGCCAGCATGTCTAGATACTTAGCTAATTGAACAGGCTTAGCTTTAGCTTCGGCAATTCTGACAGCTTCCTCAGCGAGGGAAATACCTTTTTTATATTTGCTTAGGGCACGGAAGGCTTCGGCAATTTTGAGCAGATATCCGGCTAGTAACATGCCATTGGGCGGTAAGGCTTGCTTGGCTTGGTCGATCGCCCGTTCATACCCCTCGATCGCCTGGGCAAAAAACTTAGCGGCAGCTTGCTGATCATCTAAGGCGGAGGCTGCTTTAGCGCGATCAGCGGCTCTCTTAGCATTCTGGTAGGTGGTTTCCACAACTAGGGCGATGTTTAATCGGAAAACTCCACCATCTAGGCTACCTTTCTGCGATCGATAAAACTTTTTCTGGTCGGGGGTAGTGGCTTGTTGCAGGAGCAAATCCACTTCCTGTCGCCCGTGCTGAAAATGGGGTACAAAAATTTGATAGTTTTGGGCATCTTCCCAAGTCGGTTCCTTAGGAACTTTGGCAGCCTGATCGCTCAAACTCTTTAGCATTGCCTCTCGCCAGCCATCTCGATCGTATTCAGCCCATTGCTGACCCATAAATTCATGGAGCAGCGGATGCAGCCGATATACTTTTTCTTGGAGCAATTGCAAAAGACTCGATCTGCGGAGAGTAAATTTCGCTTCCTGGGGATTATTGATGGTTGAAAGTGGCAAATTCACCAGAGGTTGCGGGAATCCGATCCCCACCCAACCACACAGCCAACGCCATAAACGTTGCCACCAATTGAGCTTAGTTGGTGCTGGAGTTGGTCGATCTCCATAGATATCGATCGTTCCTGCCACCAACTCCCAAGGCAAATCCGCCGCCGCAAACAAACTTAAAACCCGTCCCAATTGCTGGACATCATCAGAAATACTCTGCCAACTGACTGCGATCGCCGCATCTAGCCCCTGTTTGATCTTTAGCCTTGGATCTAAAAGGTTAGGTTCGAGGGCTGTTGTCGAAATCCCCTCTTGTCCTAGAGCGCGAATTAACCCCTCCAAAGTCCGTTCATGCTCCGCCAACCAACTCCCCGTCAAAATTAAAGCTAGGGGCAAACAACCCAAACGCCGACATACAGCGATTTTCAAATGAATAAGCCGTAGCCTGCTAGTATAAACAGAAATAAGTAAAAACTAATGGATCAATAATGCCAGCCCCACTCTCAATAGATTTAAGAAAAAGGATCATTTCAGCATATCAAGGCAAAGAAGGGTCTTTGCAGCAACTGGCAAAACGATTCAAAGTCAGTCTTTCCTTTATCAGAGACCTGACCAGACGGCATCGAGAGCTAGGAACAATTGAGCCAAAACCACATGGCGGTGGTGCAGTGGC
>CALRPI020000009.1:0-92561 GCA_943370025.1 Phormidium lacuna HE10JO
AGGGCGCGCAGAGCGCGCCCTCGAAAACGTCCTAATCAAAGCAGCGACCACTATATATAGAATAAGTGAAATATTGAATCTAATGGCTATGTCCTAGTTATAGAATAGCTCGGTGGGGTTTTTCTGTCTAAGGGAAATGTGAGGTATCGCAACAGTTTTTAGATCACATGATCTTTATTTATAGATCACATCATCTTTCTATGAAAATGCAATAATATTAATGCGATATTATTTCTTTCTGGTAATAATGAATAAGCCATTTAATGCCAAAGCAATTATTATTACACAGGACTATATCAATCCTAAATGGGTTGAGAACGGCTCCCCCAGAGGGGGAGCCGTTCTCAACCCTCTAAAATTCTAAATTCATTTAGGATTATTATAAATAATCTAGTGAATAACCCATGAACATGTTTAATGTTAAAACAACTAAAACAGTACCTTTACAACTTGTACTAGTAATTCCCTTTGTGTTACAAGTCTTTGCAATAGTAGGAATGACAGGCTATTTGTCATTACGAAATGGGCAGAAAGCAGTTAATGAAGTTTCTAGTCAATTGCGTCAAGAAATGAGCGATCGCATCAACCTGCAAGTTTTAGCCTATCTGGAAAAACCTTATATTGCAGGAAAAACTATCGTGGCGGCAGCCGCAGAAAATCAACTTGATTTAAGCGACGTAACCAAACTGGAAAAAACTTTTTGGCAAATTATCAGCCAAAGTGATGTCGGATTCATGCAACTTGGTAAGGCTGATGGCACAAGTATCACCGTAGATAATCAAACAAATATAGGCATTTTGTCTTATGCGGGAGATAAAGCCAATTTACCTCAACGTAAAATCTATAAACTGAATGATCAAGGAGAACGAACTGCCCTCATAGAAACTCAAGCAAATTTTGAGCCACGAACTCGACCTTGGTATAAAAATGCCCAAGAAAATAGAAAGCCAACTTGGACATCCAAACCATTTCTCAATCTTATCCTGAACGCACCTACAATTTCTATTTCTCAGCCAATTTATAACAAAGATGGAACGTTGCTAGGAGTACAAAATTCTAACTTTCAAATAAGCAAAATTCACAACTTTCTTAGTAATATCAAAATAGGAAAAACAGGACAAACGTTTATTATGGATCGAACGGGAAATCTTGTTGCCAGCTCAGTGATTGCGGAGACTTATATTATTGATTCTCATAAAAAGAGTTTGCAGCAAATTTCTGCTATTAAATCGGAAAGCCCAGTAATTAGTGCCACAGCACAGGCAATCCTCGATCGCTTTGGCAGTTTCAATGATATTCAGCAGAGTCAGCAACTTGAGTTTATGCTGGGGGATCAGCGGCAACTGGTACAAATTTCTACTATTCGAGACGAACGAGGTATTGATTGGCTTAGTGTCATCGTAGTACCAGAATCAGACTTCATGGCTCAAATTGATGCCAACACTCGCACTACCATTCTGCTTTGTTTCGGGGCATTAGTTGCGGCAACTATCTTGGGTATATTTACTTCAAGCTGGATTGCTCGACCTATTTTGAAATTGCAACAAGCAAGTGAAGCGATCGCCTCCGGTACTCTAGATCAAACGGTTGAAGTCAAGGGTATCAGTGAGTTAGAAACACTAGCCAGCTCCTTTAACCAAATGGCTGGACAACTACGCAACTCCTTCACTGAACTCGAAGCTCGTGTTGCAGAACGCACTGCTGAACTGAGTATTGCCAAAGACCAAGCTGATAGTGCGAACCAAGCAAAAAGTAATTTCCTAGCCAATATGAGTCACGAACTCCGCACTCCTCTGAATGGAATTCTTGGCTATGCCCAAATTCTGAATCGCTCCAAAGTTTTGCCTGAGCAAGACCGCTATGGAGTACAAATTATTCATCAGTGCGGCTCCCATCTTCTCACCTTGATCAACGATATATTAGATATCTCGAAAATCGAAGCCCGCAAATTTGACCTAGCCTCTAGTGCGATACACTTGCCATCTTTTCTGCAAGGAGTAGTGGAAATCTGTCGAGTCCGCTCTGATCAGAAGAAGCTCGAATTTATCTATCAACCAAACTCAGCCCTGCCAGAAAGCATAGAAACCGATGAAAAACGCCTCCGTCAAGTATTAATTAACCTGTTAGGCAACGCCATTAAGTTCACCGACCAAGGCAGTGTAACTCTCAAGGTAGAAGTGCTAGAGGTAACCACCCAAATTAGCCGCCTGAAATTCCAAATCACAGATACAGGAGTAGGGATTGCCGAAGATCAAGTAAGCCGACTCTTCCGAGAATTTGAGCAAGTGGGAGATCAAAAACGGCAAGCAGAAGGCACAGGCTTAGGGTTAGCCATCAGCCAAAAAATTGTGCAGTTGATGGGTGGTGAAATTCAGGTAGAAAGCCAGCTTGGAGTAGGCAGCAACTTCTTTTTTGAGATAACTTTGCCGATCGCTAATAATTGGGCAAAGAAAAACTCCGTTAGTCAAGGACGCACCATTCTTGGCTATGAAGGTTCACCAAAACATATTCTGATTGTGGACGATCGCTGGGAGAATCGCTCAGTTTTGATCAATCTATTGGAACCCATAGGATTTAGCTTTACTGAAGCCGAAAATGGTCAAGAGGGTTTAGCAAAAGCTAGAGAAAAATCACCTGATCTAATCATTACTGATCTAGCAATGCCTGTCATGGATGGCTTTATTTTCATGAACCAATTGCGCAGTGACCCAGATTTGCAAAACTTATTAGTGATTGTATCCTCAGCATCAGTAGCCCAGATAGACCAGCAGATGAGTTTAGAGGCTGGAGGTGATGATTTTCTAGCAAAACCAGTGGAAGCCGAAGAATTATTTACTTTGGTTGCCAAACATCTGCAACTTACTTGGAAGTATGACGAAACTATAACGGAAGTAAGTCTTATAAATAGTAATAAGTCAGTAGATTTAGGAGATTTAGTTGCTCCTCCCTTAGCAGATTTACAAATTCTCTTAGAACTTGCCCAAGATGGAATGCTTAAGGAATTAGCAGAAACTGCTCAGAAAATAGGTCAAAAGAGCGATAGTTATCAGCCCTTTACCCAACAAATCATTCACCTAGCCAATAAATTCCAGACTGAGCAAATCGAGATATTAATTCAAAAATATCTTGTTAATAATTAAGGTTCGTAATAACAAAACTATGAGAACAAGTCTAACTGGTTTAGTTCTAATTGAATTTATGATTACTTTACCCCTAGAAAATACTCTGAGGTAATAACTGCTATTTTTACCTATTTCATTTTGTATAAGCATGAGGATTAATTCCCTGATTTTGCGTGGAAATACATACTTAATTTAGTTGGAAATTGATATGTATAGAATGAGCGAGATATTGTTAGCTCTAATGTCCATGAGCTAGTTATAGAATGGTTCGATAGAGTTTTTATATCTAAGAAATGTGAAGTATTGTAACCGTTTTTAGATCACATAATATTTGTTTCTAGATCACACAATCTTTCTATAAAAATGCAAAGATATTAATCTACTATAATTTATTTCTGGTAATAATAAGCTAACTGTTTAATACCGAATAATTATTTTTACGCAGGATTATTACTATGAATAGCCGATGAACATGTTTAATCTTGAAACAGCTAAAACACTACCTTTACAACTTGTGCAAGTAGTTCCGCTTGTCTTACAAGTCTTTGCAATAATAGAACTAACGAACTATTTATTATTACAAAATAGGCGAAAAGTAGTCAATGAAGTTTTTAGTCAATCGCGTCAAGAGATGAGCGATCGCATCAGGGTTAATTGGTAATTCCAGACTAACTATTTTACTTATTTTTTCCCTTCTTCCTTATCCTAAGCTGAGGTTAATCAGTAAAACAACTTTTATATCAACTAAAAAGCCTGAACCTAAAAACTATGATCAAAGTACAAAAACGCCGTTCTATCCCTCTGAAGCTTATCCTTATTGCCCCTTTTATGATTCAAATATTTGCCGCTGTGGGTTTGACTAATTATTTGTCAATTCGCAATGGTCAAAAAGCAGTTAATGAGGTGGCAACTTCTTTAAGAACTGAGATTGCTGGCAAGGTAGAACAATACCTCAATACCTACTTGGCAACCCCCCATCTTATTAATAGAATTAATGAGGATGCTGTTCGTCTCGGGACATTAGATGTACAAGACTTATCCGCAGTAGAGCGTAACCTATACTTTAGACTATTACAGTTTGACTCTAATATTAGTGTTGTATTATTTGCTAATTTAGCTAACGAGGGAGAGAAAAGAGCTGATGTAAGAGCTGGTGTAAGGCGTGGTAATCAACAAAGGATACTTGTATCAGATCGCTCAGATCCAAATCCTAAATATCAATATTATGAGTATGATGCCGATAGCAACGGTAATCGTACCAATCTGGCAATTACAGATTTTGGATATGATGTAACAGAAAAAGACTGGTATAAAAAAGGATTAAAAACTACACAGCCAGGATGGAGTGATGTTTTTACAACTGGTCGTAATTTAACTCTTGCTATTAGTGCTTATAATCCAGTATTTGATAAAAACAATGATAAATTAGGTATTTTTTCTGTTAATCTTTTTCTTACAGATATCAGTAAATATTTGGGAAGTCTTCAAGTGGGGAAATCTGGCAAGGTTTTTATTGTTGAACGCAATGGGCTACTGATAGGAAGTTCTCAAGAAAAACCAACAATTTTTCTGGATAAGCAGCAACCTAATGGTGAGAAAAAGTTCCAGCGGATCAATTCTCAAGAAACGAATGATGTTTTGATTAATGAAGCCAGTCAATATTTGATATCACAATTTGGTGAGATTGGTAAAATCAACCAGAAGCAACAACTTGAATTCACTAAAAATGGTCAACGCAATTTCCTGCAAGTACTGCCATTTAAAGATAAACATGGTCTAGATTGGCTAGTTGTTGTTGTTATTCCTGAAGCTGATTTCATGGAACAAATTAATGCTAACACCCGCACTACAATTATTCTCTGTTTGTTAGCTTTAGCCCTAGCTATCATCTCTGGTATTTACACATCCCGATGGATTCTAATCCCAATTCAACGCTTAAATAAAGCCTCTCAACTCATCACTGAAGGTAACTTTGATCAGCAAGTTCAACCAGAGAATATACAAGAGATAGATCGATTAGGTCAAGTTTTTAATGAAATGAGTTATCAGCTCGAAACCTCCTTTCACACCCTAGCTCAAACTAATGTGCAACTCGAACAACGGGTTGAAGAACGCACGGCTGAGTTACAAATTGCCAAAGACCAAGCCGATAGTGCTAACCAAGCAAAAAGTGATTTTCTAGCGAATATGAGCCATGAACTCCGCACCCCCCTAAATGGAATTCTTGGCTATGCCCAAATTCTGAATCGCTCCAAAGTTTTACCAGACAAAGAACGCCACGGAGTCAACATTATTTATCAGTGTGGCTCCCATCTCCTCACCTTGATTAATGATGTCTTGGATATCTCGAAAATTGAAGCCCGCAAACTTGATCTTGCTTCCAGTGCGATACATTTACCATCTTTTCTGCAAGGAGTAGTGGAAATTTGTCGAGTCCGCTCTGATCAAAAAAATCTCGAATTTATCTATCAACCAGACTCAGACTTACCAGAAGGCATAGAAGCCGATGAGAAACGCCTCCGCCAAGTCCTGATTAACCTGTTAGGCAATGCCATTAAGTTCACCGACCAAGGCAGCGTAACTCTCAAAGTAGAAGTGCTAGAGGTCAACCCTCATATTCTCCGCCTAAAATTCCAAATCACAGATACAGGAGTGGGGATAGCAGAGGATCAAGTAAGCCGACTCTTCCAAGCCTTTGAGCAGGTGGGAGACCAAAAACGGCAAGCAGAAGGCACGGGCTTAGGGTTAGCCATCAGCCAAAAAATTGTCGGATTGATGGGTGGAGAAATCAAGGTTAAGAGTGAATTGGGAGTCGGTAGTAACTTCTACTTTGATGTAGCTCTGCCGATCGCTAATAATTGGGCAAAGAAAAACTCCGTTAGTCAAGGACGCACCATTATTGGCTACGAAGGCTCACCCAAGCATATTTTAATTGTGGACGATCGCTGGGAGAATCGATCGGTCTTGAGCAATCTTTTGGAACCTCTGGGATTTAGCTTCACTGAAGCCGAAAATGGTCAAGAAGGGCTAGAAAAAGCTAGAGAAAAGTTACCAGATTTAGTGATCACCGATATAGCCATGCCTGTTATGGATGGTTTTACTTTCATGAACCAATTGCGAAAGGATCCAGCCCTGAAAAACTTATTAGTGATTGTGTCCTCAGCATCAGTAGCCCAAATTGACCAGCAGATGAGTTTAGAAGCTGGGGGTAATGATTTTCTAGTAAAACCAGTGGAAGCCGAAGAGTTATTTACCTTGGTTGCCAAACATCTACAACTTACTTGGAAGTATGATGAAACTGCAACAGAAGCAAGCCCTGCAACTAACAATAAATCAGTAGATGCTGCCAAGCTAGTGCCTCCTCCTGAGACAGATTTACAAATTCTCCTAGAACTTGCCCAAGATGGAATGCTCAAAGAATTAGCAGAAACTGCTCAGAAAATAGGTCAAAAGAGCGATAGTTATCAGCCCTTTATCCAACAAATCATTCACCTAGCCAAGAAATTTCAGACTGAGCAAATAGAGGTACTAATTCAAAAATATCTTGCTAATAATTAAGGTTCGTAATAACAAAACTATAAGAACAAGTCTAACTGGTTTAGTTCTAATTGTTATGCTTCCCTATTTTGTTTAGTATAAATCAGGAGATTAATTCCCTAACTTTGTGTAGAAGTACATACTTAATTTGCTTAGGGATTAATATGTATATAATGAGCGAAAGATTGTTAACTCTAATCGCTATACACTAGTCATAAATATAGTTTAACAAGGTCTTTCTATCTAAGAAATACAAAGTATTATATGCGTTTTCAGATCACATGATATTTATTTCTAGATCACACCATTTTTCTGTAAAAATGCAATAATATTTATTGGCTCAATATGATTTATGCTTGGCAATAACAGGCTAACTATTTAGTGTTGAAATGACTATTTTGCACAAGATGATTACTTAGGGAAATACATATGCTTAATGGTATTCAAATATCTAAAACCTTGCCCTTGCAACTTGTACTAGTAATTTTGCTTGTGTTACAAACCTTTGTAATTGTGGAGTTAATAGATTGTTTGTTATTATAAAATAAACAGAAAGTAGTCAGCAAATAAAGGAATTAAGCTTGTGTTAGAGTCGTCAATAATCTGAAATTTAGTAGGGTTTGGTCTTAGCTTAATATTACGGAGATACTTATGATTTTGAAGATGCCAAGTAGAATTTCTCGTCATATTCCCTTACGAACAGTATTGATTGTGCCATTTGTACTTCAGATTTCTCTTGCGGTGGGATTAACGGGATGGCTATCCTTGCAAAATGGACAGAAGGCAGTTAATGATGTGGCAACTCAACTACGGAGTGAGATTAGCAATCGGATCAAACTTTACCTTGACAATTATTTAGAAAAACCTTTTATGGTTAATAAACTTAATATAGATTTGATGGATAGAGAGGAATTCATCTTAGATTTAAATAAGGAGATAGCAGTATTGCAAGCTCAAAAAATATTTCGGCAAGAACTAGAACTTTTTGACTCAGTAGGTTCAATTCTGTTTGCATCTGAACAGCAAGGAGAAGTCGTAGTGTTAAATAGAGATTTCAGAGATAATTCCCTAAAATTTAATTTTAATGATAATTCACTCCGATTTAGTGTCTCCAATAATTCTACTGGCTATAGAGTTCATACTTATGAACTTGATAGCAAAGGAAATAGAACAGGTAAAGTAACAAAAAATACTAGACCTCTTGATGGTCGTGTTCGTCCTTGGTACCTTGCTGCCAAACAAAAAGGAGAACCTACTTGGAGTGAAATTTATCCACAGCTTCTTACTCTTAAGCCTCAGATCACTGCTGCAATTCCTGTTTATGATGACAACAAAAATTTGCAAGGTGTTTTTGGGGCTGCTTTTTATTTAGAAGATATTAGTGAATTTTTAAATAATCTTAAGATAGGGCGTTCGGGAGAGGTTTTTATTATAGAACGCTCAGGACTAATTGTAGCAAATTCAACGAAGCAGCCGCTATTTATACCAAGTAAAAAGCAGGGTGAGCAACCGCAAAGATTAAAGGCAGTAGATAGTAGTGATCAGTTGATGGCTATTTCCACTCAAAATCTAATTCAACGGTTTAGTAGTTTGCATAATATTAAGGAAAGTGAACAACTAGAATTCACGATATCTGGTCAAAAGCATTTTATTCAACTGTTGCCATTTAAAGATGATCGAGGACTTGATTGGATAGTAGTTATAGTAGTTCCAGAATCTGACTTTATGGAGCAAATTAATTCCAACACTCAAACTACAATTTTATTATGTTTGTTAGCTTTAGGTATCGCTACAGGATTAGGAATTATCACTGCTAATTGGATTGCTAAACCCATCCATAGATTAAATCTAGCTAGTGAAGCGATCTCATCTGGAGACTTTGAACAAAACATCGCTGACTCTTCTGTCCAAGAACTAGGGACATTAGCTAAATCCTTTAATCAAATGAGTCAACAGCTAAAAAATTCCTACCAAACCCTAGAACACCGAGTCGAAGAAAGAACTATCGAACTTGCCGCCGCCAAAGACCAAGCCGATAGTGCAAACCAGGCAAAAAGTAATTTCCTAGCCAATATGAGCCATGAACTCCGCACTCCTCTGAATGGAATTCTCGGCTATTCCCAAATTCTAAATCGCTCCAAAGCCTTGCCTGAAAAAGAACGTCATGGAGTACAAATTATTCATCAGTGCGGCTCCCATCTTCTCACCTTGATCAACGATATATTAGATATCTCCAAAATCGAAGCCCGCAAATTTGACCTCGCCTCTAGTGCGATACACTTGCCATCTTTTCTGCAAGGAGTAGTGGAAATCTGTCGAGTCCGCTCTGATCAGAAGAAGCTCGAATTTATCTATCAACCAGACTCAAACCTGCCCGAAGGAATCGAAGCAGATGAAAAACGCCTCCGCCAAGTCCTGATTAACCTGTTGGGCAACGCCATCAAGTTCACCGACCAAGGCAGTATTACACTCAAAGTAGAAGTAATTGCATCTACTAAAGCAGAAGAACTAAGTTCCCGCCTGAAATTCCAAATCAAAGACACAGGAGTAGGAATTGCCGAAGATCAAGTAAGCCGACTCTTCCGAGAATTTGAGCAGGTGGGAGATCAAAAACGGCAAGCAGAAGGCACGGGCTTAGGGTTAGCCATCAGCCAAAAAATTGTGCAGTTGATGGGTGGTGAAATTCAGGTAGAAAGCCAGCTAGGAGTCGGCAGTAACTTCTTTTTTGAGATAACTTTGCCGATCGCTAATAATTGGGCAAAGAAAAACTCCGTTAGTCAAGGACGCACCATTATTGGCTACGAAGGTTCACCAAAACATATTCTGATTGTGGACGATCGCTGGGAGAATCGATCGGTCTTGATCAATCTCTTAGAACCTCTGGGATTTAGCTTCACTGAAGCCGAAAATGGGCAAGAAGGACTAGAAAAAGCTAGAGAAAAATTACCTGATCTAATCATTACTGATCTAGCCATGCCTGTCATGGATGGCTTTATTTTCATGAACCAATTGCGCAGTGACCCAGCCCTGAAAAACTTATTAGTGATTGTATCCTCAGCATCTGTAGCCCAGATAGACCAGCAGATGAGTTTAGAGGCTGGAGGTGATGATTTTCTAGCAAAACCAGTGGAAGCCGAAGAATTATTTACCTTGATTGCCCAACATCTGCAACTTACTTGGAAGTATGATGAAACCGCAACGGAAGTAAGTCCTGCAACTAGCAATAAGCCGGGAGATTTTGATGATTTAGTCCCTCCCCCCTTAGCAGATTTACAAATTCTCTTAGAACTTGCCCAAGATGGAATGCTCAAAGAATTAGCAGAAACTGCTCAGAAAATAGGTCAAAAGAGCGATAGTTATCAGCCCTTTATCCAACAAATCATTCACCTAGCCAAGAAATTCCAGACTGAGCAAATCGAGATATTAATTCAAAAATATCTTGTTAATAATTAAGGTTCGTAATAACAAAACTATGAGAACAGGTCTAACTGGTTTAATTCTAATTGTTGATGATAATCCGACTAACTTGGATGTGATCTCTGAAGCTTTGAGTAGTGAAGGGTATAAGATTGCGATCGCTACCAGTGGAGAGCGGGCTATTCAACAGGTTGAAAGGCGCCCTCCCGATCTGATTTTGTTAGATGTGATGATGCCGGGGATTAACGGTTTTGAAACTTGTAAGCGTTTGAAATCTAACACCAAAACCTGTGATATTCCTATAATTTTCATGACAGCTTTAGCTGATACTGATCATAAGGTCAAAGGGTTTGAACTAGGGGCAGTGGATTATATTACTAAGCCCTTTCAAGAACAAGAAGTATTAGCCCGGGTCAGAACGCATATCCAGTTAAGTCTCTTGACTAAAAATCTTGAAGAGCAAGTAGCTCAAAAAACTTCAGCCTTACAAGCCTCTCAATTACAACTTATCCAGAGTGAAAAATTATCTTCTCTAGGTAACTTAGTGGCTGGTATCGCTCACGAGATGAATAATCCCTTGGGGTTTATTGCTGCTAGTCTCAAACAAGCTAGACCAGCATTTTTTGATATTATCGAACACTTAAAACTTTATCAAGAACAATTCCCGGATAAGAATGAGGAAATTCTTAACCATGCTGAAGAAATCGACTTGGAATATAGCCTCAAAGATTTACCGAAAATGATTGATTCGATGGAAATAGCGTGCGATCGCCTCCGTAATATCAGTACATCTCTACGAACTTTCTCTCGTGCAGATACAGATTACAAAGTTAATTTTCAAATTCATGAGGGGATTGATAGCACAATTTTAATTCTTAAACATCGCCTTCAAGCAAATGATAAGCGCCCAGCGATCGAAGTGATCACCGATTATGGAAATATCCCCCAGATTCAATGTTTTCCGGGGCAATTGAATCAGGTATTTATGAATATTCTGGCAAATGCGATCGATACCTTAGAAGAATCTAATCAGGGGAAGAGTTTTGCCGACATTCAAGTCAACCCCAACAAAATTGATATTACAACTACTGTTGTTGATCAACATGTACAAATATCAATCATGGATAACGGTAAGGGTATGAGTGAAGAAGTGAAAAATAAAGTCTTTGATTATTTGTTTACAACCAAAGAAGTTGGTAAAGGTACGGGGTTAGGGTTGGCGATCTCTCGGCAAATCGTCGAAGAAAAACATCAGGGAAAGATTAGTGTCAATTCAAAATTAGGTCAAGGGACTGAGTTTATTATTACTTTACCTATTGATGTAACTTGATGGGCAAGGGGTTTAGGTCTTTTACTAGCCCTAAATAACTCTAACTTTGCTATAGCGATCCTAATTGAGTTTAGAATTTTAGAGGGTTGAGAACGGCTACCCCTTCGGGGTAGCCGTTCTCAACCCATTTAGGATGGCTATATCCCTTAACAAATCTGCTCTTATAGATGAGGATCACGGCTTTAATAGTATTTTTATGCCATCTTGATCGATAAAAAGTATAGTATTTAACAGTTTGATTAATGATTTATTGGGATAAATACATTGGTTGATATTATTTATTAATAAGTAGTTATTGGCAGAAAAAATGGAATTTTTTAGAAATTAATTATATACTAAAACCAGACATGAAGTTTGTGGTAATTATATTCAAAAATACAGCAATAACAAGTTGATTTTTCTCTAGAAGTACAACTCTATATCAAAGAGCTAAAGAGCTTAATTAACTGCCTGTCTATAAATTGTCTTAAGGCTATGGGAATGGATAAATCTAACCAAAGTAATAATTGCATCTCCCTAGAACAACTTGTTAACTATCGAATTATTGAAACAGTTTATTCAGGAAGTCGCACTCTAATATATCGAGCTATGCGTGCCCAAGACCAATTGCCTGTGGTGATTAAACTTCTAAGAAATGATTATCCGACCTTCAATGAACTAGTCCAATTCCGCAATCAATATAACATTACTAAAAATCTTCATTCTCCTCATATTATCCGAACCTATAGTTTAGAACCCTATAAAAATGGTTATGGATTAGTTATGGAAGATTTTGGAGGTGTATCGCTTCAGGAATGGGTAGGAAAAGATAGATTATCTTTAGGTGGGTTTTTAGAAATGGCAATCACTATCTGCAATGCCTTAGATATACTCTGTCGGGAGCGGATTATTCATAAAGATATCAAGCCTGCCAATATTCTCATTAATCCCGCCACTAAACAAGTTAAATTAATTGATTTTAGCATCGCTTCTTTATTGCCTAGGGAGACTCAAACCCTAATAAATCCTAATGTTTTAGAAGGAACTCTTGCCTATATTTCTCCAGAACAAACAGGCAGAATGAATAGAGGAATTGATTACCGCACAGATTTTTATTCTTTGGGGGTGACTTTTTATGAGTTATTAACTAGCAAGTTACCATTTCAGTCCCATGACCCGATGGAGTTAGTGCATTGTCATCTTGCCAAAATTGCTCCTTTAGCCCATGAAATTAATCCAGAAATTCCCTTAGTTATCTCAGAAATTGTCAGTAAGTTGATGGCAAAAAATGCTGAAGATAGGTATCAGAGTGCTTTGGGATTGAAATTTGATTTAGAAGAATGCCTAACTCAGCTACGGAAAACTGGGGAAATTGAAAACTTTGAAATTGGAAAACAGGATGTGAGCGATCGCTTCACCATCCCCGAAAAACTCTATGGTAGAGAAACTGAAGTGGAAACCCTCCTCCAAGCCTTTGGACGAGTTAGCAGTGGCAGTACAGAAATGATGTTAGTTGCCGGATTCTCAGGCATTGGGAAAACTGCCGTAGTCAATGAAGTCCATAAACCCATTGTCCGGCAACGGGGTTACTTTATTAAAGGGAAATACGATCAATTTCAACGCAATATTCCTTTTTCTGCCTTTGTCCAAGCCTTCCGGGATCTGATGGGACAATTATTATCAGAAAGTGACTCTCAACTACAAGAATGGAAAACTAAAATATTAGAAGCTGTTGGTGATAATGGACAAATCTTGATCGAGGTAATTCCAGAACTAGAACTTATCCTGGGTTCTCAAGCAACTCCTACAGAATTATCAGGAAGTGCCGCCCAAAATCGGTTTAATTTACTGATGCAAAAATTTGTCCAAGTTTTTACAAGTAAAGAGCATCCTTTAGTAATATTTCTGGATGATTTACAGTGGGCTGATTCTGCTTCATTAAAATTATTGCAACTCTTGATGCAAGATACTGGTTATTTATTACTACTAGGTGCTTATCGGGATAATGAAGTTTCGCCTCTCCATCCCTTTATGTTAATAGTGGATGAGATTGGCAAGACTGGGGCGATCGTGAATACGATTACTTTATTGTCTTTGAGTGAAATAGATATGAATCGGTTAGTCGCAGACACTCTCAATTGCGCTCTTGCTATCGCTCAACCTTTAACAAGACTGATATATCAAAAAACTACTGGAAATCCTTTCTTTGCGACACAGTTTCTTAAGGCACTACATGAAGAGAATCAAATTACTTTTAATTCTGACTTTCGTTATTGGCAGTGTGATATTTCTCAGATCAGAGCTTTAGCCCTTACAGATAATGTAGTGGAGTTTATGGCTGTGCAATTGCAAAAATTGCCGTCTGCAACCCAAAATATTCTCAAACTAGCAGCTTGTATTGGCAATCAATTTGATTTGCAGACCTTGGCAATTATCAGTGAGCAATCGGCAGAAGTTGCGGCAACAGCATTATGGAGAGCCTTGCAAGATGGTTTGATTATTCCTAATACAGACGGCTATAAATTTTTTATTCACACTGATGGGCAACAAGTATTTGATGTGGTGGCAAATCCGACTTATCGATTTTTGCACGATCGGGTGCAACAAGCCGCCTACTCATTGATTCCTGAGGATCAAAAGCAAGCAGTTCATCTCAAAATTGGACAGCTTCTGTTCGAGTATCATTCTAAAGAGGATACAATTTACAAGATATTTGAGGTCGTCAATCATCTAAATATCGGTAGCCAACTTATCATCGATCCTGCTGCGATAATTCAACTAGGTGAACTCAACTTTACTGCTGGTCAACAAGCCAAACTTTCTACGGCTTATACTTCATCGGTGGGCTATTTTCAAAAAGCGATCGAGCTACTCACAATCAATGTTTGGCAGAATGATTATGCCCTTGCTTTATCATTGTATGGACAGGCGATGGAAGTAAACTATCTAAGTGGTGATTTTGCTGCGATGAATCAACTACTAGAGGAAATTACCAACCATGCTAGAGATTATTTAGATCTAGTCAAAGTACAAGAAATTTCCATCGAAGCATTAGTTGCTCAGGGTAAGATACTAGAGGCGGTAGGGTTGGGCTTAGAAGTTCTAGAGCAATTAGAAATCAAGTTTCCCAAACAGCCAACACCTGATGACTACAGTGCTGCCCTTACTAGTACTCAATTAGCTATAGGAGATCGCCAACCTGAAGAACTTATTGATTTACCAATAGCGACAGATAAAAAAGCAATTGCAGCTCTACGAGTCTTAAGTAAGTTAGCTACTCCCGTCTATCTAGCCACACCGATTCTTTATCCTCTTGTTATTTTTAAAGGCACTGAACTATCAGTTTACTATGGGGTTTCATCAGCCTCTACTTTCTTATTCGTAGCTTATGGGCTGATTAACTGCGCCATGCTAGATAACTATACAAATGGTTATGAATTCGGTCAATTAGCTTTTGCATTGTCCTTAAAGCTGGAAGATCAGGAATTTAGAGCTAGAGTTTTATTGATGAGTGGACACTTTATCACCCACTGGAAGGTGCATCTGAGAGAGACTCTGCCATTACTTAAAAGCAGCTATAGTATAGGTTTGGAAAGTGGAGATTCTGCCTATGCAGCTTATTCAGCCTGTGCATATTCTTATCATATTTACTTTTTAGGTCATCCTCTTTCTAAAATTGTACACGAATTAGGTGACTATGGAAAAGCACTACAACAATTGAATCAGTATACTGCTCTAAACTATCAAAAAATTTATCATCAAATTGTACTAAACCTATTAGGAGAATCGGCTTTTCCTAATACTTTAGTTGGGTCTATTTATCATGAACAGGAGATGTTACCCAAGCACCAAGCATCTGAGGATTACGTTGCTTTAGCTCATCTTTTTATTAATAAATTAGTTTTAAGTGTCTGGTTTGAAGACTGGGAAAAGGCGATCGAAGCAGCAGACTTAGCTGAGTCCTATCTAGCCGGTGCTTCAGCAATGGTAACAATTCCTATTTACTACTTTTATGATACTCTTGCTCGTCTTGCTTCGGTTCGATCGAATCCAGAACAATTACCAGAAATCCTGATGCTCCGGATCGCCCAAAACCTCAAGAAACTAGGGACTTGGGCTGAAGTTGCGCCGATGAATCTTCAACATAGGGTTGATTTGCTGGAAGCTGAAAAGTGTCGAGTTTTAGGTAGAAACTATGAAGCAGGAGATCGTTACGATCGGGCGATCGCCGGAGCCAAAGCTAACGAATACATCCAAGAAGAGGCTCTAGCTAATGAACTTGCCGCTAAATTTTACTTCGACTGGGGCAAAGAAAAAGTTGCCGCTGGCTATATGCAAGAGGCTTATTATTGTTATACAAAATGGGGAGCAAAAGCTAAAGTTCAGGACTTAGAAATCCGCTATCCTCATTTGCTAGAACCCATTTTACACCAGTCCCAAGCTGGCTTCAATCCCTTCGCTACTATCACTACCATTGCTAATTCCTATACCCAATCTTCTCCTACTAGTATTTCTGACACCTTAGATTTTGCCTCGGTGATCCAAGCTGCCCAAGCCCTCTCTAGTACGATCGACCTTGATGAACTCCTAAAACAACTCACCCAAATTATTCTCCAAAACTCCGGGGGCGACAAGTGTATACTAGTTTTACCTCAAGAGGGAACTTGGCTGGTAAGAGCCATCTCTACTCCAGACGCTACGGAAATTATCTCAGAACCCCTAGAGGGAAATTCTCACGTTCCTCTGAAATTAATTCAATACATCAAGCGGACACAATCTTTAGTAGTGGTGGATAATCTAGAAACAGATTTACCAATAATTGATGACTACTTGATCCAACGCCAGCCCAAGAGTGTTGTGGGTTTACCCATTCTTCACCAAGGGCAGTTAACAGGGATTCTTTACCTGAAAAATCAATCTACAGCCAGAGTGTTTACGAGAGATCGCCTGACGGTGATCCAGTTTATCTGTATCCAAGCAGCCATCTCCCTAGAAAATGCCCAACTCTATCAAGAAGCTCAGGCTACTTCTGGTAAATTGACAGAACTCAATACCCAACTAGAAACTCAAGTCTCTCGCCTTGCAGAAAGCCAAGCCCAAAATCGAGCAATTCTCCAAGCCATCCCCGATATGATGTTCCGGGTAAATCGAGAAGGGTTTTACTTAAACTACGTTATATCTAACGAATTGCTAGATTTCCTTAGTGAAAAACAATCCATTGGTAAGTCTATGGCGGAGTGTTTGCCCCCAGAGCTTTATCAGCGACAAATGCACTACTTAACCTTAGCCCTGGAAACTAACAAAGTTCAGATCTATGAGCAAGAACTAACGATAGAGGGAAATATTCAACACGAAGAGGTACGGGTTGTCCCGATTGAGGAAAAAGGAGAAGTGTTGTTTATGATTCGGAATATTAGCGATCGCAAAAAAGCCGAAGCTATCATTACTCAGAAATCTCAAGATTTAGCTCAAGCCCTAGAAAACTTGCAGCACACTCAAATACAGATGATTCAAGCCGAAAAGATGTCAGCTTTAGGTAACTTGGTTGCCGGGGTAGCTCACGAGATTAATAACCCTATTGGTTTCCTTGGTGGCAATATCAAACCTGCCCTAAATTACATCAACGATTTGTTTGAATTGATTGATTTAGTCCAACAAAAATATCCTCAATTAGACCCAGAAATTCAAGAAGAGATAGAAACTATTGAACTAGACTATATTCGGGAAGATTTACCAAAATTAATTGGTTCCATGCGGGAAGGAGTAAAGCGAATTCAAGATATCAGTACCAGCCTTAGAACCTTCTCTCGTGCCGATACAGAAAGTCCTGTAGCTTGCAATATCCATGATGGAATTAATAGCACCATTATGATCCTTAAACATCGCCTCAAGGCTAATGAATCTCGTCCAACAATTGAAGTTATTAAAGATTATGGTAACTTGCCTACAATAGACTGTTATGCAGGGCAGTTGAATCAAGTATTTATGAATATTTTAGGGAATGCGATCGATGCTTTGGATGATGCAAATAGAGGACGGACTTTTGCTGAAATTCAAGAAAATCCTAACCAGATTGCTATTACAACTTCAGTCGAAAATAATAGGGTGAAAATTACGATCATTGATAACGGGAAGGGCATGAGTGAAGAGGTCAAGAAAAAAATATTTGACCATTTATTTACCACGAAAGAAGTAGGTAAAGGCACTGGGTTGGGATTAGCGATCGCCCGACAAATTATTGAAGAAAAACATGGAGGTAATATTCACGTTACCTCCGACCTAGGACAAGGAACTAAATTTATTATTACCTTACCTATCACTAGTAAGCTCTCATAGGGTGGGCATTGCCCACCCTACAAATTCTACGATTGTGGCAATAACAGCTACGATCTCACCACTTCAGTTCCTTGATCTTGCCAAACTTTGACCAAGAGAAACTCCAATCCGTAGGGCAGGGAAGTCACAAAGACCCCTTGATCAAAGGTATCTAGGGAATTAGTTGCCTCATGGCCGATCCAAGTTCCCCGCAGACTGATCTCTAGGTAGTCGCGATCGCCCAGACAGACCCCAATATCTGGATCCTGCTGCCGAGCTACTTGAGCTTGCAAATGCCGCACCAAGGGCAAACCTACTGGTACAAGGAACGCCGCACAACTGGGTTGCACAGTTATCCCCCGCCCCAAACGCAGATTAAACACCACCCTGGCAGCGATCCATTCTTCCAGTAGTTCTCCCAGATATTCTAAGTGGAGACTATCTTCCGTGTAGGTGAGTTTCAGCATCATTTTCCTCCTGTTGGTGGTCGTTGTGGGTACGCCAGAAGTTTTCAGCAAAGGCAATAGTCGGGTGCATGGGCGCTCTTGGTTGATTTCGCAAGATCATTCCCGCTTCTTGGGGAGTCCGATCGCCCTTTTTGGAGTTACACCGTTCACAAGCTGTAACTACGTTATCCCAGCTATGTTTTCCGTTCCTCGATCGAGGAATTACGTGGTCTAGGGTCAGGTGTTTCGTGACTCCGCAGTATTGACAAGCATGGTGATCTCGGCGGAGAACTTCCCGACGGTTGACAGGGGGGACTTTCCAGAGGCGCTCGTTACCAGTGCAGGTGAGACGGATGTGGGCAGGCACTAGGAGGACAAAATTGGGCGATCGGACCTGAACTCCAACTTCTGTTGCCAGATCTAGGGGTTCAGCTTTCCCTGTTACCAAAAGAACGATCGCTCGGCGGATATTAATCCGAGTAATGGGTAGATAATTCCGAGAAAACACGACTACAGATTGCCTCAAAACATCAGTTACGCTGGTCACAGTCCCTAACCTCCTTAAATTAATAACCCCCACTTCTAATATTTAGAGGCGGGGGTAAAAACCATCTGGTTTCTTGAGTATTTTAGGTGCAGGCAAACCTTAAGCTATGCCTATACCTACCGCTTCTAAAATCCCGTCCTAATCTATACGATATGGCAGTTCCTGAGAAATTTCCCAAACTAATATCAAGATTAATATCAAGGTGATTAACATTGATTACACCTTTGGGGTTCTCTCTATTATGACCAAAGAAAAATTCCTCACCCACAAAAACTAGGCATCGATCCTCCTTGATGGAGTTAGCTATCATAGCTGTGGTTGCCACGATCGTAGCTGTGGTTGCCACGATCGTAGCTACAGTTAACACAATCGCCTGACTCCAAAATCTGGCGGCGGTTGTGGCAATGAATTTTACTATGGTCAAAGAGATAAACATGGATTAATGATAGATAGTTTTTGAGTTAGCTTAATCAAGCTAACTTTTTAATACTACACTTGTAATTAAAAAAGTGCAACCTATCCTTGTTGAGTAAGGCTTGTAGGAAAGTTGCGAAGATTGAAGTTAAAAAAGTTGCATTAGATGTGTACATAAACGCCCCGGATTTTCATGTTTTATCTAATTTTGTTGATTTTTGTCTTAGTCTTCTTGTTGATAATTTCCATTGCGTTTATTTTTTTCTGGAAACTCCTAAGACCCCCAGCACGGCAGCCGCTAATCTTGCCAACACGGGTAAGCCCCCCACCGCCTCACCCACTTAGGGGGAAACTACTAGAGCTTTGCCATGGGGACAAAGCTCTAGTAGATAGACTTTATTTAAGTGCCAAGCGTACCGGGAAATCAACAGAGTGGATCTATCAGAAAGCGATCGATGACCTAATTAGAGATAGGAGCCGTTAATTATTTCTTCAAATAATCAACGATCACCCCTAGGAAAAGAAACAGTATCCCAATCCATACCTGAGAAAATCGGTTATTTAAGTCATGATCAGCCTTTTCCAGACCTCCTACCCTTCGCGCCAAACTTTCAAGCTGACTCCTAAAAGTGGCTGTAGTTCCTGCACGTTCTTCACGGGTTGACATTGAGCCTTTAGCTACATCTTCTAGGTAGCTAACTTTTTCTATGAGCCGTTCAACTTTTACTCTTAAATCGTTAAGTTCCACAGTTCTCCTACGGGGTATACTTCCAAACTTCAAGATAAATATTTTCGTGCCACTTGGGGAACTCGATCACCAAAGAATATGGGTAGAGGTTGTAATCTGGGAACTCAATCAAGGTTAACTGCCCTAGGCTACAGAAAACACTTTTGGTCTGTACCAGTGCCAAGAAGTCAGAGGTGATAGATGGGGTCATCAGTAATTTTTGACTGGCATAGCCCCCAAGTTTCCAAACTAGCGGAGCGGTAGGGTTCCTGATACCTACTTGCAACACCGGGCGATCGACAATCGTAGTAAAAGGAGGGAGTGGGTTAAAATCTTTCACACCCGGACCTGTGCGAACAGCCGTAAGGGTGCGAGTGGCTACGTTATCCCAGTTTAATCGGTTCCCTAGTTGCCAAGTCATGAGTAAATTATTCCTGAACCTTGGGGCAGCAAGTTATCTATGTAATCAAGGAAATCAAAGGGGTCGCCTGCGACTTCAGCCACATGGTCTAAATAGGTGTCAGTTTCTATCTTTCCATCAAGCCAATCACAGGCGGCTCCATTGAGAGCGATCGCCTTATCGATTTCAGATTCAGTTGCTTGACCATCCCAAGTCACTATAAATAACTCAGCACAATCATCAGGTAGTATCAATCCGGCTGGCGATCGCATAGTTTTAGCTCCGTTCGGGAAGGATAGAAATCCGGCTGCCCTCTTGAGATAAGAAGGTGGTGTAACCCGGTGCGGCAATAATCGCAGCCCGTGCCGTGGGATAGTCAGCCGGGGTGGTGCGATTTTGCCCAAAGCTGGCACTAGCGGAGTAGGTAATATACTGCTTATAAGGAAGGTCCGTAACCCGTGAATTTCTATCTACGCCTGTCCCATCTCGATCGGTACAGATCAGTTTTGCGAACCTGAATTTTGGGATCCGAATTACCGTAGCACCCGGCGTTAATTGAGCGGGAGTCGATACATAATCAGCCGCCAAGGTTCTAGCTGCATCTGCTGCCCGGTTAGGGGTAATGGTTTGAGTCGCTGCTATAACGGTGGTTTCATAAAGGATTGTCCCGGGGGTATTAAAAGGATTGATAAAACCCTTCTCCCTGGCCCAGTTGGCACTAGTAGGCTTAGAGCGGTTAGCTTGGTAGGCAGTACGCTTTGCTGCGCGGCTTTTTTGTAGATATGTGTTCATTTTTTGAAACGCATCGTTTAGCTCTGGGCCACGCCGAATATCCGAATTTCTTGACATATTTCCTCGTTGGGGTAGTTTTTTCTGTTGCGGTCTCTATCCCTAACATAGCAAGGTTTTCGGCTCCTAAGTTTCGCTGCGGAAGTATACTTCCCGCACACTGAGTTTACATTTTCTCGATCGGGTTGGAGTGAGCATACTCGTACCCCACTAGAACGATGTCGTGAGGTAGTCCCCATACAGACAGTGTGGCATGGGTAAAGCGAACTGTAGCTGTTGGGCGCTGTCTGGGGACATTTCTCAGGCGCCCAAGAACCATTCTTTTTTGAGGAGTCGTTGAGAAACTCTTTTTGGGGGTAGCCACAGTAACAAAATCATCATTGTAAGCATGATTTTGAATTGCTACAAACTTCTTGAAAACTTGAATACCTTCGGCTTCAGAAGTAGTAAGCAAGCGGATATCGTACCCATTTTCAAGGTCACGGTAAACTACTTTTACCTTCCCCCTATCCCAACGAAAACCCCCGGTGGCTCCCATCTCGCGCTTAACCGCCTTGGCAATTCGTTCTACCTCGGTTTCTCTCAACGTTTCGCTAGTTTCTCCCATTAGCCTAAATGAGTGGGATGACCGAACTGGGTAGCCTCTATCCGGAACTGCTGATAAATCTTGACGGAAATAACAAGTAACTTGAGGCTTATAAACAAAGCCAGAATCAAAATCTATTTTGGGTTGTTGATAGACATTTACTAATCTATTAACCTGCGCTACTTGGTCTCTGAAAATCTCCATTTTCATGTTAGCAATTCCTTGAGAATCACTTGCCCCAATTAGACAAACTGCCTTAGTTGCTGACCGTCCAGTAGAGTTGTCTGGGTCAGCATTTGCAGGTAAATCTCGAAAGAATTCCATAACTTCTTTGTTGTGAGTTCTCCGAAGCCAAGAGCGGATTAATTGCCATTGTTTGGTTATTGCCATAATTACCCCTGTTCCGGTGCAGGTGCTTTATCTGCTGCCGTGATTTCTGGTGATTCATTGGCAGCATTTTGAGTTATCTCTGCCGTAGTCTGGGCGGTGTTGTAATCGTCAATTGCCTTTCTAAGTTCCTTTTTCTGAGTGTCTAGCTGTTGGGCTGTGTCTTGGAAATCTACGGCATTTGTAGAAATCATGTAAATTTGGCTAGCAGCATCATCAAGGTTGTTTAGCCTTTCCATAGCCTTAAAAACTGGGTTCTTAAAGTCTGGATTAGGATTGAACCAACCATATAGGTTGTCACTAACTAACCCGTCGAATTTCATCCCGTTAGCCATCCTGGCAACCCAGCCGCCAATAATTTCCAATCCCTCGGTTACATTGGCTAGCATAGACTGCATAGACCATAAAAGATTGGCAGCACTACTAATAATTCTATTAGCTTTGTTCCATTTTTCCTTGTTTCCTTCATAAGCTTCCGCCCCCACAATTCCCTTTACAAATTCCTCGAATTGCTTCCCGAAAAATTCTTGTAAATCAAAGGGCAGTCCGTTAGCATCTTTTAACCCAATTGCTGATAGTACCGAACTGGTAACATCTAGTAAAGTTTCCCCAAGACTACGCGATAGCATGAGTGCATTGTGCAAGCTTGCAGCAAAGGTCAAAACGTTTAACACTCTATCTAGTTTTAAGAACTTCCATGTTTTATCAAAGCTACTTGATATCGTTCTAGTAACAGCGTTAACCGCTTGGATTGTTCGTGTGGCAGCACCGCTTAAACCCCCCGGTAATTGAGAGCCTAACTTATTCTGTACTGTCGCCATTTGGACGGTATTAAAAGCCTCCATGCCCAGCATTATTTGCTGGTTTCTATTACTAGTAGCTAAGTTTTGTTGGTCGAGTGCTGGACTGTATCGGCAGGGCATGTTTTTAGTCTCCAAATCAATAGTTTTAACCTGAGTTTCAAGCCGCTGAACCCTAGGGGTTAAGTTGGTATTTACCGTACTGGTGACACTAGCAACCCTAGAAGTTAACGCACCATAAGTATAAGTTGCTAACGCTGTGATGCCCACCCCTCCAGCGATTAAACTAGCTAATCTTGCTAGCTCTGAGCCGTGAGTTGCTAGAGTTGCATTGATTGCGGCAATCTTATTCCCTAAGTCTATAAGATTCTTGTTGATATCCTGCTTAAACGCGCTCAATTTAGCATCAAACTCTTTACTTATATTTGTTAAAGCACTGGTTAAACCTTGTAGAGATTCCCTAACCTTTTGGTCAATCAACGCGGGAACCCTTGATAGTTCCAACTGTAGATTTCCTATCTGTGCTTGCAGGCTGTTGTCTTTAGCTGTTAAAGCACTAATTGCAGCATTGATTGCAGACAAATCAACAGGGTTAGCACCTTTTGAAATTCTGTTTAATATATCTGCAATTTTATTGTTGACTTCTCCAAATCTGTTATTTACGCTTGCTTGAAAAGCTGCTAATTCTGATGCGATTTTATCAAGTTCAGCTTTATTTAGTCCACGGGTACGATTGTAAAGTTCTTCTAGGATTGCATTCCCTCTTTGCACTGCATAATCATAAACCGCTTTTATTTCCGCCTTGAGTTCGTTCTTAATTGCAGTCATTAACCCTAATATTTTGGACATGTCAGCAGATAGCCGATCGATTTCCTTTTCTATTTGGTCTATCCGGTTTCCTAGAACTAACAAACTACCAGTATTTAGAGCAACATCTAGCAGAGTAGAAACCACTCCTAGCAGGGCTAATAAGGGGGCGAATTTAGCAAGTTGAGAAAATGCCCTGCCCACCCCTTTCAGAGCCTCATCTGCCCAGCTTAAAGCCTTAGCAGCTTTGGTTGTTGCCTCTGCTGCCTCTCCCACCGCCCTAGCAGCCTTACCCCCTGCCTCTGCTGCCTCTGCCGATGCCTTACCCGCTAATCTTTTGGCATCATCAGCCGCGCTTGCTGCCGATCCGGCTTTGCCAGATGCATTAGAAGCAGCCCCTTTTGCCTCGGTGGCAATCTCGATCGCTACATTGACTCTTTGCCCTGCTGCCTGAGCCTGAGCTAACGCCCGTTTTACATCCTCTGGATCAATTCGTTTTGCCAAATCAGAGGCATTATTAGCCACATTTTCTACCTTCCTAATCTCAAAACTCAAATTAGACGCGGTGCTTGCTGCTTGCTCCGCTTTGGTGATGGCACTAGTAGACTGTCCTAAAGCACTGCTAGCTTTACCGTTAACGGTCGACAATTCCCCTTTTGTAGCAAAGTTTACCCCCATGTTTTGCAGTTGGGTTTTAGTAGCAAAACCACCCACGGCAGCCCCAATTAAGGGGTTAACCAAACTCTCTAATTCTGATTTTTTTACCCCGTCATTGGGAACCTTTCCTAGTTGAGCTTTTAGTGCTTCAATTTCTGCTTGCAAAGGGGCGATTTTGCCGTCTATTAATCCTTGAATCCCTGCTACTGCAAATTGCAAATTACCAAGGGCGCTGGCGATTTCGTTGCAACTTGTCATGGTCTTTTCCTCCAAGTCGATATAGGTAATACTGCTGATGTAACCCCTTCAATCCCCGCCACTACCGAGGCACAATCTAGGCAACAATTGCCACAATCTAGGGAGTTGGGGGGGCAATTGCCTCCGGTGAATCGCCATGTCGGGCAGGGGGTATCAATTGTTGGGTTGACTATGCGATCGCTGCCGATCAACAGGTCGCGCCTAGGCTTGGTAGTGTCACCGGGGGTTAAATACCAATTGGTTGCAATAAGATTCCCGGCAGCGTTTGTCCAGACCCCATTCCAGAGCATTACGCGCAACCCAATTTGATAGCGGGTGGGATTGTTAGCCCAAAAGGTCACGTTAATTATTGGCTGTGAATAGGAGAACGCCGAGCTAACTACAATGTAGGCACTACCCCCGGTAGCTAGCCCCCACAGAGTAAAGGTTTGAGGCAAGCTCGGCGGCACGGAAACTAAAACAGTGTCACATTTCACCTCTGGGGTGGGTGTGGGCAGATCGGCAGGATATTCTGCCTCTAGCTGTCCCGGAAACGTATAAAGCACTCGTCTAGGAAGTCTGGCTACGTGCATGTTATGGACTCTATTTTTCAGGTCAATAGTTGTTAGGCTCAAAATCAGAGTCTAGGACGCGCGAACTAGACTCAATCACAAAGAAATTGCTCGATCGCCTCACGGTATGAACTGGTAGAGATGCTGATTGCAACTTAAGAATTAATTGGGTAAAAAGCTGATTAGCATCTAGAGGGGCAAAATTCCAGTCGGGCAGATTGTTCCATTGCTCAATAGTCATGTTGCCCCAAGTCAGGACGCTGGGAAGGCTATCTAATGGCAGGTAGAGGTAATCATCATCTTGAGAGAAACCTAGGCTAGAGAGACTAACAGGCGGGTATCTGGGAGAGAGTTCGGCTCGGGGTGCTATCCCCCAATCATCCGGGGGCATATTTCCCCAGTCGCCTAGATTGTCCCAATTTAGAGGGCTTGGCTTGCCAATCCATTTAGAGGGCGGCATAGCCTGCCAATTTAAGCCATCCCACCAATCTTGCAACCTCATGGCAGTACTCCTATTGCTCTCCCCACGTTGATGAGGTCGTTGATCGCCCGTCTCATGTCAGTGGTGTTGTTTCCGGGCAGTGCGATCGCATTAGGACGCACAACCGGGGGCGTTTTACCAAAAAAGGAGAGTGTGTCATTGGGAGAGTCGCCAACTACCAACCCGTTCGCGCCGGGTTTAATCACACCCCTATTGCTTGGGTCGACTCCAAGAGAGAAGGCCACACCACCAGCGGGGGTGTGGACTTGATAGCCTCCTGAATTCGAGCCGTTGCCTGTGGCTACCCTAGCCGCATAAGCTGGTGTTGTTGAGTTTGGTTGGGTGGCGACTAGTACCCCATCCCTGCGGTGATATTGTGTGTGCGGATCATTGGCACTGTTATGGGCAGCGATCGCACTATTTGCGGCACTACTGGCAGCGGCAAAATAGGGCAGATGGTTGGTCACCAGCCAACGCCCCGCGCCATCATCAGGGATGACAACGTGGATATCATCAGGGGTTAAGGTCGAAGTGGGGGAATAATAGACCCAAGATGTTAAATCCTCTACAAAAATGCAATATTTGGGCGATCGATTAACCGGGGGGATTGCCTTTAGCTCTGCTAGAGTGCTGGCAATTTTGGCATAAACCGGGTCTGGAGTGGACATTTACAGCTCCTTAAAATCTATTTGGGTACGAAAAACCCCGACTATCTGGTTTGTAGCGGGGTCAAGATAGCGGCTAAATGTGGGGATTGATACAGAGATAGCGTGATCGCCTTGTCTGAGGGGGATATTAGGGTAATATTCTGCCCCCCGGATCAGCAGGGCGGCAAAGAACTGCCCTGCTGTGACTTCCCCCGCCAACTCTAGGGCGGCTTTGGGTATTTTTACCCGCCCCGGCTCTAGGGTTGTGAATGCAAATAAATCCCCTAGATTAGTAGTCATTAGCAACAAAAGTAGGACTAGGCAGTAGCTTATAGAAGTCAAGCGTGATCGTTTGCTGTTGAAACTCATCCCCCGTCTCAAAATTGGTGGCGATCGAGCGTGTGCCAAACTGAGCAATTATGGAAACGTCTGGTTTTCCAGCTACGGGAGGGGTTGCATCTGGATTCCCATTTCTCAGAGTGGGGGGGTAAACGATAACGCAACGGTTAGCGAATGCTGCCGCAATCTGATCGGCGCGATTAACCGCAGCGGGAACCAAGCCGGTTAGTGCGGACTTGGGGAGTGTCACGGTATTAATGTCTTGAGTCGCGCCGGGGATTAGTTGTTCTAGGGTAATTTCGTCCATATAACCTCAAAAAGAAAGTACTCCTTTATTTTGACCTAAAAGAGTACTAAACGGGTAAATATGTAAGGGTTTCAGAGATTTTCGCTTCGTCAATCATCATCATCATCTTCTTCCAGAAGTCCTAGATTGCGATTTAGCTCGCGCGCCGCGTCAACACAATCGTTATATTTTTCACAAACCATTGGGTCATTGCAAAATATATCACCAGGTCCAAGAGGACACACATCCACATCCTCATCCCCTTGGACGATCTCCGCACGTCTTAGCACCTCTCCGGGACTTATTCCTAGTATCTTTGCTGCAACCAAAACTTCGGGGGAAAAACCATCTTCGGTTTCAGCGCATTTTTGATACCGTTCACACTCGCTCAAATCAGTGCAGCGATCGTTACCTGTCCCCAGTGGACAATCCCAACTAGGCTCAGGTAGTTCGATCGCTGGTGGACGATTGACGGTCACTCCAACCGTCCAGCCTCTGGACACAGGGTGTCTTTCATCGGCAGGCTTGGGGCTAGGCAAAAAGGTAATAGCCGCCTCCAATCCCATCGCCTGCATTAATCTCAGGGCATCTTCCCCAAATAGATTCACATCGGTTCCATCTTCAAACTGAATTTGAGTTCTAGGCAATTCAGGAGTAAAGCTAAAACACTCAATAGCACCGAGGCGAATCCCCCAATAGGTATCACCGCCTATGATGGTGGGTTCTTTGCATAGGAAAAATTCATTTTTACTCATGCTACTTCCTCCGTAAATAGACCCAAGTAGCTATCAAATTCAACCTTGCCGGGGGTGCGTGGTTCCCATCTGTCGATAAATTGCCAGTAGCAAGCAATCTCTTCTGGGGTGTTGTCAGACATACTAGCCTCAGTGGTAGATAGTAGCCGGGTCAACACTTCGACAGTGTTTTCGTTGGTATCCGTACCTGACCATAACTCAATGGCAGCACATACGAACGCTCTAGCCCACATTAGGGCAGACCATCGGGCAGCAGATGTCAGTTCATTGAAGCTACCCCTAGGCAGATTATTTTCAGCGGCGATCGCTTCCAAGTGGGCGATATTTAGGCGATCGTCAATCTGCATGATGTTAGCCGCCCTTAGCAAGATTGCCGAACGAACACTGGTCACGATGCTATCTGTTTGAAAAGCTATTGCATCACAGGTGATATCAAAGGCATAGATTCGTTTGTAGAGCCATCGTTGCACCTCTGGGGTGAGGTCGCTAAAATTATAGAGCTTGGGTTGTTGTTCCATTTTGGTATCCTAATTTACCTAATTTACTAATCCAATTACGCTTTCTTCCCACACAAATGAGGGGGTATCTGCCTCTAGCCAGTCAGATATTTCCTTTCTGGTGGGAACGTCAACTTGATGTTGATTGCACCAATAGAAGACTTTGTTATGCCGGGTTGAAAAACCCACCTCGTAAATCTCCCCTGATGGGAAAAACCGAATTATTTTATTTTTTTCCTGATCCCAGCAGTAGCTCGGAAATGTTATTCGATTTTTTTCTTCATATTTGGGAACCATACCCCCTCCTTTGTAGATTTGAAGCTGAACATATATAGATGCTTTTTTTGAGGTATTTTTCTTACCCCAATCAGCTAGTTTTTCTCTTACCCTTTGGGAAAAGAGGATAGGTTTGTCGCTTGCAGTTTTTTAATTCTGCTTTGACATCTTTCAGCTCTAGGTAGATATCTCTCATTAGGCAAACCGACTCTTCTAGGGCTAGATTGAGGGCTTCCAAGTCATCAAGAGTATCGGGGACAGTCTCAAAGATAGGTCGCCGTTGCAACAGGTCAAGGCGGGTTTCTAGAGATTCAAACATATCTGACATTGATTATTTTCTCCTTGGTTCTTTTGAGAATTAATTATTTTCAGAGTCCTTTGACATTGAATTTTTCATAGCCGGCACAACAATCCGGAGGTAAGCATTGGCGGTAGCAGCACCAATTAAATTGTCTACAACCATCTCCACTGCCTGAGTGGTAGCCGTGTGTCTGGGATTGATAGACAGCAGATTTGTAAGTAACTCGATCGCATCTTTCCTACAGTTGATTGATGTTTGTTCTAATTCATCAATCCATTCCGGGGGTATTGCTTTGGGCATTATTTCTCCTTAGTTAGTTTTCGGTTTTTTCTTTGATTAGTCGGGTGTTTTCGATCGCCGCAAGTATTTCCACCGGATTTCGCTTATAGAGTATGGCTAACTTCTGGATTTCCGGTGGCTTAATCCCATCCACCCCTTTTCCGCTCTCCCAGCGGCTAATGGTTGCTGGATCGCGATCGCCAAGAAATTTAGCAACATCACCCTGAGTAATAGAGCTAGGGCGGAGGTCTTTAAGAGTTGCATTGTCTATCGTGTGTTGGTTTAGAGGCGGGGCTTCTAGCATTGCTTCTTGTAAAAGATGGATTAACTTGACTTTTGGTTTGCTGTCCATATTATAATACAAACATGCATTTACAACAAGTATCTTGTTGCTTATGCACATTTCCTGTGAGTGAGTTTGATGTAATTGGGGGCAAAGGGTGTGGTAGCTCTTCCCCCATTTCCTTTAATTTTCAGGGCAACAGTCCAAAAACTACAGGGCTAATAACTTTAGCCAAAACAGTCCCAAAATAACCCCTAGACAAAGTAATAGATATGGTTACCTCGCAAGATTTACAGACCGCATTAACAGAGTTGCCCCAGCATTGGCAACTCACCCCAGTAGATGGCAAAAAAGCTCCCTATAAGCCCCATTGGCCTGCGGGGATGAATCGGGAATTAATTAAAACTGAAATAAATAACGGGAGTGCAAAAGGCTATGGTCTGCTTACTGGAAGGATTAGCGGTGGCGTGGTTGCTATCGATTGCGACGGTTATGCTGCTCATGACCTTGCTAACCAACTCGGAGGACTACCGGAAACGATCAGTTTCACCAGCGGTAAGCCCGGACGCGCCCAATACCTCTATCAAGTCCCAAAAGATTATTGGGATGCCATCCAAACGGTAAAGCTCGATACAGGCGCTCAGGAGAACGGCAAAAAAGTATTACTAGAGTTGCGTTGGGATGGTTGCCAATCGGTGCTACCGCCATCCGCCCACCCAGAAACACGGCACTATACATGGATTAACGATCACACCACCCCCCTAGCTGACTGCCCCCAATGGGTGATCGAAAAAATGCTCAAGGTTCCGTCGCCGGAACTTAAATTTGACGCTCCGATCAAGCTTGCTGTCCCCCTAGACGCTTGCATCTCAAAGGCTGCTAGAGAAATACTCCCTGGTGTCCACTCTGGGGGTCGTAACGCTGCTGGGGCAAAACTTGCGAGGGAATTAATTGGCACAGAAACCAGACTTAGGTATTTGGGGATTGATTATCTAGGCACAGCTAGACAGTTATTTGATGAATTTTGCCAAAGCTGTAAACCCGCTTTGGGGAGTAAAGAGGCTGAACAGATCTGGCGATCGGCAGAGAAATCTAACCCAGTTGCCAGCCTCACTGATGAGATGTTGGCAAATTGCGCTAAAGCTTACCAACGTAGCAGGGGGGGGAGAAAAAGCACAGGGGGAGCGATCGCGCAGCCGGTGGCAAAAACATCACCTCAAGATACCTCGGTTGAAGATGATGTGGTGAAAGAAGAATTGGAGTCTCAAGAATATGCCCAACTGCCCGATCAAGTCCTCTCAACCCTGCTAGGGGAGCAACTCTACAATGCTCACAAAGCCAAGGCGGAAGGATTCGGCATTGATCCGGCAGTAATTTCTGTTGGCACATTATTATTATTCGGTTCCCAACTACAGGCGGATCATGAAGTTGTGATTAATGACCTAACCGACTATGCAATTAGTCCTAATTGGTGCGCCGTCGGTATTGGGGAAACCGGAACCATGAAAACCCCCATCTTTGAGGCAAGTTTTAACCCCTTAGCTTCAGTGCAATACAAGCACGATCAGAAATTTGCAGACAAGATGGAAGGCTACCAAAGAGACTTAGCAGAGTATCGCCGTTGCAAACCAGAAGACAATGAACTGCCCCCCACCGAACCAACTCCCATAGAAGTTTATGTAGATAATTTCACCATTGAATCTGTGATGGAGAGCTTGAAAACTAGAGCTAATCTTGCTCTATGCAGTGATGAAGTCACATCAATTTTTAATGGCTTGGGGCAATACCAAGCCGGGAAGGGCAACTCTAGACAGATGCTCTTGAAACTCCTAAGCAATGGAGCCATCAAAATTAATCGCAAGGGGTCGGGCAGAATTAGCCTACAGAAAACCAGTATCGGGCTATGGGGCATGACTCAGCCCTCTGTATGGTCTAGAGACTTACTCAAAGAAGAAGCCGAAGATGGTTTACACGCCCGGATTGCTCTATATAGCATCCCCAAGGGGGGCAGAATTAAATATTCAGACAATGTGATCCAACTCACACAAAGAGGGGGCAGCGTAGATTACACCGCCTACCTCGGTGACCTCTACAAACAAGCTGCTGAGATACCCGCACAGAAAGTAAGACTCTCACCCGGAGCGCGCAAAGTTTGGCAGCAATGGGATGACGAAATTTATCAGTTAGTAGATTGTGAACCAGAGAGCAAAATTAGGGGACTTTACCCAAAGGCAAAAGCGAGAGCCGCCGCCATTGCCCTAGGCGCGCATTGGTTGACCTATTGCCAAGGGGAGAATGATTACACTCCTGAGTTGTCAGCAGAAATTCTAGAGGCAGCGATCGCCTTCACTAAGTGGCTGCTATCAGAAACCAAATCACTCTATGCCAGTTGGGGGATTGGCGTAGGCAAGGAAACCGCTAAAATAGCTTCCCTGCTCAAAAAACTGAAGGATAAGAAAACTGGTGAGGGTTGGGTGGATCGTCGCTATGTTTATCGATCGCTCCACATTTCTGTCACAGATTCCGAAGATTTGATGCAATCTCTAGCGCAAAGAAAAATGGTCGAAATTCGGGGCAGCGGATCTAAGCTAGAAATTAGATTACCTAGGGTGTTTGTGACATGTGACAAAACTACCCCAAAACTAAGCCTAGTAAGCGATGCGTTTGTCACAAATGGCTGTGACAAAGTTGTGACAAAAATAAAATCTGTGACAGAAATTGAGCAAGCCGATCAAGCATCAATGCTTGATGAAAACTCAAAAAATCCGGATTTTGTCACAGAAAAACCCGTTTTGTCACAAGTTGTCACAAGCGTTTGTGACAAACAGACACCAGAGGGGGTAAGCGATTCAGCCGTTTTGTCACAATGTCACAGCACTATAGGTAATTTAAATAATTCTCGTAAGCAAAAGCATCAATGGAAAGTTGGCGATCGTGCCAACTATCAAACAATGAATTCACCTGAACCGAAGCTGGTGGAAATTACTGAACTCTCTGGAGAGGGTAACCCCCTAGTAATAAAAATGTTACCCAAGGGCGGGGAACTCTACCGCTTTGACAAGAAACGCTTAACCCCAATTAGTGCGATCGCCACAACTTAGAGAGCAAGAAAATTAAGGTAATTAATGCCAAGACAGAGAAAACGAACCAGAGCAAAGAAGGGAACGGTATCAATCCAGAGTCGCAAAAATAGCAGCGGTCGAGCCTATCTCAGCCTTTGGATTCCGGGTGAACTCTGTGAGGATGGGATAGGGCAGCGCTATGCACTTGGCTTGCCCGACTCCCCCGCAAATTATGCGAGCGCCGATCGGGTGTGTCGCCAAGTGCAACTAGATATCGAAGGGGGGCATTTTGTCTGGTCTAAGGAACATTACTTAGACCAGAGGGGTGAGCAGCGCAAGTTAGTAGCAGCTATCCCCAACCATCAGAAAATCTGGGATAAATATTACCAAGCCAATAAATCTAGAGTGAAAGCTACTACCTTGGCAGTCTGGGATGTTGTTAGCGATCGCATCAAATCTGCCCCCCAACCCCCCGAAGCACTGCTTAATTATTTATCCCAAACCACCACAGTCAACCGCACCGCTCAAATCCTGCAATGGCTAGGCACAGCCTACCGATGGGCAATTAAAAAGCAAATAGTAGCCAAGAATCCCCTCACCCATTTAGATATCCCCCAGCACCAAACTGAGGATGAGGCTAACCCATTTTCAAAAGATGAGAAGGTCAAATTATTAGCGATCGCTAGTGATTCAGAATGGAATCTATTTATACAGTTCTTGCTATTGACAGGCTGCCGTCCTAGTGAGGCTGTAGGGTTAACTTGGGAGCAAGTAGGGACTGATTCCATAAAGTTCGATCGAAGCATTACCCTAGTCAAAGGTAAGCCAACTCCTAGCGATAGATCCAAGACCAACAGGGTGAGGTATTTCCCGGTGTACGATCGGCTCCAAGATTTGTTGAAAATTTGCCCCCAGAGTGGTGAATTAGTTTTTGGAGTAGAGCGATCGCCCATTGACTACCTAAGCTTTGGCTACTGGTGGAGGACCAGGGTAAAAACATGGAAACCATCAACCCCCTACAGTTGCAGAGATACATTTATTTGTGAGCAAATCCTAGCAGGGGTTCCCCCCGCCGTAGTCGCCAAGTGGTGTGATAATTCCGTTAGACAGATTGAGCAGCGATATTTTAAGGTTTTACCTAGTGAGTTCAGCCCTAAATAGTTGCATTAAGAGTTGCAATAAGATTTGGGAACACCCCCGAAAATCTATCCCCGTAAGGCGTTCAAAATCGATTAAAGATACTACACTTGTATTATGATTCTGTCTATAAATCTATAAAATTTACCCACCTTTAGGAGGAAAATCCCATGCGTACCTTAATCAAAACTACTACCACCGAAATGGAAGTCACCAGCATCCGTCTGGAGCGAGAATTGAAGGAAAGCCTCAAGGAACTTTCTGGCAATCAAGGCTATCAGGCATTGATCCGAGATATTCTCTGGAAATATGTCCAGCAAAAATCCCCCGACTCACAACCCCTAATTACTCCTCAAGAAATTCGAGCAAGTATAACAGCCACTTCCCAGCGAGAGGAGAGGTGCGCCCTAACTGGAAAATTCATTCCCCCTCAACAACCCATGCTTTTGGGACTAACTACTCAGGGAGATTTGTTACCCCTCAGTCCCGATAGCTTATAGAGTTTTGTTTTTGTAGTATGTAGCAATCTAGCGATCGTAAATCCTGCGCTAGATTTTCGAGTATTAAAAAAGGCACATCATTATGAGGACTGAGCGAAGTCGAAGTCCGGCTCTAGGGGGCTGGTTTCGACTTCGCTCAACCAGCCTTAGGAAATCCTGCACAACGTGAGAACGAAACGATAAGGTTCAGGTATCTTCATCGAATTCACGTTAATGGAGGTTAATTTAAGGCATCCTTCAATACAGTTCGGGCGGCGAGGTGATTGCGGGTTGAGGTGAGGATTTCTGATTCCCGCTCTAGACGCGAAACAGTATCCTGCATTTCGAGGAGAGATTGTTGCTCTTGGGGAACGCCTTGGAGGTTGCTGGCAACCCAGTAGGAAAGTTCTAGAGGCAGAGTTGGCAGGTCTGAGGGTAGTTCTAGTTTTTGGTCGGCTAACTTGCCTGATAGCCTGACCACATCTTGCAGAAGTTGTTTGACTTCACTGGCTAACTGTCGCGTATCCTTGGCGGGGGGATAGTCTTCGATCCATTCTACTAAGGCTGTCAGGTAGGGTTTTTCCCGGATATATTCGAGGATGCGAAATCTTTGCTGTCCCAAGGTCAAGACTTTCATTCGATCGTCCGGCATTCTCTGAAAGTGAATAATCTCCGCACAACAACCCACAGAGGCAACTTGACTCTTTTCGGGATCGTACATGAGCACCCCAAAGCGACGATCGCTCTCCAGAATCGTATTCATCATAATCCGATAGCGAAACTCAAATATATGCAGAGGCAGGGGGCGACCGGGAAATAAGACTAATTCTGGTAGAGGAAACAAGGGCAGTTCTCTAACGGCGATCGAGGAGGGGGTTACCATGCTAGTGCTTAGGATTGACAGCGATAATTCATATATTCTTCATATAATAATGTAACTGATTTTCCCCCAGAAAAAATTACCCCCGCCTAAAATATTTCCCTGTGGAATAAGTAAGGATATTGAAAGGATAGGGGTTCTCGGTCTAGGGAGGTGCGGGCAACTATAGGGGCGCAAGGCTTTGCGTTCTCAATGGGTACCGCAACAAAACCAGAGTTGCGATCAGGATTTACTCCACGCTGTAGGGTAAATCCTGACTTACAGCAGTTTGAGAGTAGGCTTCGACTCCGCTCAGCCCACTCTCAAACCCAACATGGATAGGACTTGCAATATTTGTGGTGTGTCTTATTTGAACGCAAAGTACTGTAGTTTGCAGGTTACTTAGTTAGTTTGCAGGGGCGAAGGCGAAGGATCGTTGAGATTCAGGGGAATTTCAATGACTGGACGGTTGACCGCAATCATTAGCAATTCTGGTTTGGATTGAGCAGATTCAGTGCTGGGCTGTTGGACTAGCTGAAGGGAAGAAGGAGAGGGATTGGGAGACAGGACAAAGGATAGTGCGCCCACCGCCAAAGCAGCGATCGCCCCTCCCATACCCAAGCCCCAGCGGAGTCGCCGCCGTTGATCTACCCTAGCAAAAACCTGCTGAGTCAAATTTGCGGCGGAGGGAGAAGCTACCGGAACCGGCAGGTTCTCAATGACCATAAATCCTTGACGCAACTTCAACAACCGTTTATGCAGTCGTTGCATTTCGGCATCGGTAGTTAGGCGTTGCTGGACTTGTTGGCGTTCGGCAGCCGTTACTTCACCGTCCAGAAATGCGCTGAGTAATTCAAAGTCATCTTTTTGCAGACTGTCTATATCCCACAATGACGAATTGCCAGAGTTGGGAGTAGCGTCTTGGTGAGGAATATTATGGTTATCAAATTGATTATCAAACATTTTTAGGATCACCCCCCTAGGGGATAAGGCAGAATAGCAGTTGAAACAGAGACAAAGAACTTAAATAATCTAACATCTAAATCTTATCTAAAGCTTAAAATATTGAAACTTTCAGCATCGAAACTTTAAGCATCTAAATAATCGTGGAGGAGAAATTGTAATCTAGCTCTAGCTCTAGCAATCCGGGACTTGACAGTGCCAAGAGATACTTGAGTAATTTCGGCAATTTCTTCGTAGGATAAGCCCTGAATTTCGCGCATAACGATCGTGTTGCGAAAAACCTCTGGCAGGTCGGCGATCGCAGATTGGAGCTGCTCATAAAATTCTCGAGTACTCATATTTTGATCGGGACTGGGTTGTTCGGCGGCAATTTCCCAATCCATTTCCCCATCCCCCATCCGCCGTGGCGCATCCAGAGACAAAGGAGCTGCCACCCGCTTGCGCTTCCGGAGTTCATCATAAAACAAGTTCGTGGCAATCCGGCTCAACCAGCCTTGAAATTTAGCTGGTTCCTGAAGGCGTTGGATATGGCGATAAACCCGCAGCCAAACTTCTTGGGCGAGGTCAGAGCGGTCTTGCCAGTCGGGAGCTAAATGGTAGAGAACTTTGTCCACATGGGATTGATACCGCCGGAGCAGCTCAGCAAAGGCGGGGCGATCGGGGCTAGTTCCTGTTTGGCAAAATTGGATTAATTCATAATTAGAAAGTTTTTCTGGAGACACAGGCTTGTGAGGGATTGTTGCCTCAACTGTCGACCAAAATACAGGAATTGATGTACTCATGGGTGGCTCTAGGATGAAAGAGAATTTTTTATTCTAGATAGGGGAAGTTGAGTAAAGGTTCCCTAGAGACAAAAAATCAGAGAAAATCAATCCAAGTCTCGGAGTGGAGATTTTTGTTCGTAATTGGGGGCATAAACTTGGAGGAGGCTGCTGACCTGCCGGAGGACATCGGTGCCATTGCTCTTACCTAGAGCCGCCCGTTCTATGCCAAAGTCTGGGTGATCTACGTTTTGGGTAATTGCCGCCATGACTTGTTGGGTAATTAGCTCATGGAGAGCTTCCTTTGCCCGTTGGCGTTGGTATTTTGCCCCTTCTTCGGTGGTGGCGTAGAGGGGCGGCAATCGATTCAGGGCGTAGGCGGCAATATCTCCGACATCAAGAACTCGATCGCTACTCTGTTCAATTTCTGCCACCCTAGTAATAGATTCCGTCAGGACTAATTCTTCCATGACATTAATAAATTGCTTCCGAGGAACTGCCACTACTTCCCCAGTTAACAATGCCCCCATCAGGCGATCGAGCGCCATATATTCCTCGATCAATAACTCAGAGGCGGTATCACAGATCCTCCCCACTTCCGTTTCCATCACCGGGGTCAGATAGCCATCCTGTAGTGCTTGTTCAACAATTTTTTCTATGGTCATAAGTTTTTAGATGTGGATAATGAACCGCTGCTAATAATTACCCACTCCCCCAGAAGCAGGTTATTGTAACTCAAAAATACCATAAGCCTATCAATACCAACCAGATCAAACTGAACCTGTTGGCAAAATATCTGATAAATATTAACAAAGGTAACGAAAATCTAATAAACTGCTACAGCAACCTATCTAGACGTTGCCAAGTAGGTTGTATCGTATAAACCCTTACTCCACAATGGTTTCCACAGTATGTATCATCCTAGCCTAGCTAGCGGTTGCTATAGCGATTCTAATTGATTTTAGAATTTGAGAGGGTTGAGAATGGCTTTCCCGGAGGGAAAGCTATTCTCAACCCATCTAAAATAGCTATATATCTACAAGACTTACACATTTACAGCACTTTGCGTTCAAATGAGGCACACCACAAATTATTGAAAGTCTTATCAATGTTGGATTTAAGAGTGGGTGGCTGTAGCCACCCACTCTTAATGCTGTAGAAGTTATCGCGGGCTTCGACTACGTTCAGCCCACGAAAACCTCCACAACCTGAAGTAATGTGTTGGCTGTGTTTAAGTTTTATCTATAAATCTACAAACAATTTCATGAATAATGTCATCGACCAAGAAACTTTGCTTACCCAAGCTGATTATGCCAAGAAACTAAGACCTTTATTGCCTCCAGAGGCTTTTGTCCCAGACCAGCAGAAGCTCTGGATTTTATTAATTAATCTGGCAATTTTAATCCTTGGTTGGGGCATTGCCGCCCATTTAGACCAATGGCGATGGTATCTACTCTGGATTTACTTACCCCTATCTTTAATCATGGGCAATAGTGTGATTATTTTGCTGTTTAGCACCCATGATTTTTTGCATAGCAAGACTATGAAAAATCCTTGGTTGCGGCAAACTATTAGTTTACTCGGCTTGACTATGCTGTGGATGCCGCCGACCCTATGGAAAGCAGTGCATAACCGAGAGCATCACAACAAAACCAACTCTTTGCAAGACCCCGATCGCAACTATCTCGATTCTCAACCGAAAACTTGGGGTAAATGGATCCAAGATGCCTTTGTGCCATCAGCAGAGGTGCATCCAGTTTTGCTGACTATTGGCATGGCTCATGCTTGGGGCGTGCATACTTTCCGCAATTTATCTTCGGTATTGTTGTTTAACAATCAAGGGGCAAACTATCCCGTAGTTGCCTTTGGGGTCAGCGAGAAGGAAAGAAGGGCGATCGCCCTAGAGTTATTAGCCATGTTAGGAATCCATCTGAGTATTGTGGCGTTTTTGGGATTTCATCCAGTAAAATTGCTCCTCAGCTATTTTCTGCCCCTGTGGATTGGCTATAGTGGCTTGATTTTTTATATCTACACCAACCATATGTTGTGCCGAATGACTTCAACTAATGATGTGTTGATCAATAGTCTTTCGATTCGAGTGCCGAAGATATTCGATCGCCTCCATTGCAACTTCTCTTACCACACCGAACACCACATCTTTCCCGGCATCAATTCTAATTACTATCCTCTAGTGCAGGAACTGATCCAAACCCACTATGGCGATCGCTTTAACCTGATGGATGCGGGGCAAGCATGGCAGTTGATGTTGGCTACTCCTCGCCACTACAAATCTGAAGCTATTTTCACCGATTGGTCTGGTCACAAATCTATTAGTTGTCCTACGTTGCATCAGATAGCCGTCACCAAGTAGGTTAATGGCAGTTACAGCACTTTGCGTTCAAATGAGACACGTCACAAATATTGAAAGTTCTATCAACTTTGGGTTTGAGAGTGGGTGGCTGTAGCCACCCACTCTCAAACTGCTGTAAAATCAAGTTAATGGAACTCTGGGAATTACTATGCAAAGTACTCAAGCACTGATTTCACCCGATACTCCCGACCTGCAACCTAACCAATCCCCTAACCCACTCCCTAATTCACTCCCCCTCAGTCTCCCTGACCATACCCAACTGCCAGAATCAGATGGAACCTTTGTGTTCGCAGAGCGTGCCGGAGGCAAAAATTTTCAGGAACATCCCCAAAGTGTAATTTTGACTAGCTCGATCGAACCCACTCTCCAAAAGATTCATCCTGATGGGCGTTATTGCATTGGTCAAGATAGTGGCATCTACTGGCGGTTGACCGAGCCAGTCGAGAAGGGTGCTGAGGCTCCTGATTGGTTCTATGTGCCTAATGTGTCGCCCTTGTTGGATGGGGAATATCGGCGATCGTATGTGCTGTGGAAAGAATTTGTCGCGCCTTTAATTGCTATTGAATTTGTTTCTGGGAATGGGGCAGAAGAGCGAGATCGGACACCTCCTAGCGCAACCAATAAAGTAGTAGGTAAGTTTTGGGTCTATGAGCAAGCAATTCGTATCCCTTTTTATGCCATTTTTGAGGCAAAAAAATCCTTGGTAGAGGTTTATCATTTAGTTGATGGCAGCTATCAACTATTGCCAGCCAACGATCGCCAGCATTACCCGATCGCCCCGATGGGTGTGGAACTGGGGATCAAGGAAGATGGCGGAGTATCTTGGTTGCGGTGGTGGGATGATGCCGGTAATTTGCTCCTCACAGGAGATGAAAGGGCTGTGAAGGCTGAACAAAAAGCTGCCCGCCTCGCTGAAAAGCTCAGAGCTTTAGGTATTGACCCCGAAGAGATTGGGGATGATTGATTTAATTAACTTCAGTTTCCTAGAGTGGGCGGTTGAAACCGCATCGACAGGAGTAAAGTCCACCGTCACGGCTGTAATTATAGAATATGCAAGTTAAGTTCTTCAAAGTATAAATATACATAACTATTCTCAAAGCTTCTGCCAGTAAGCCTTTAGCTGATCATCTGTTTGATTTATCTTTAAATCGTTACAGAGGGATCATCTAATAAAGACATATAACCTGTATAACAAAGGTATTGATATAAAATTCTTATGTAAGACATAACTTCTACTTATGGCTAAACGATCGCTACGAGCGTCTGCGTCGGGGATCAAAAAGGCTAAACAAAGTTTTGCTGCTCGGGGCTGGACTCAGGAATATTTGGCGAATGAAGTGGGCATCAAGACCCGCCAGCCAATTTGGCGATTTTTTGATGGTCAGGCGATCGAGCGGTTTACATTTTTTGAGATTTGTACAAGATTAGATTTAGATTGGCGGGAAATTGCCCTAGACCCACCCGCCGATCGGGTTTATCCGGGGGAATCAGGGGCTGAAGTAGACATCACAGAACTCGGTTTAGAGGATTTGGTACTGAGGGTGCGATCGCAACGCCAAGAAAAAATCAATCATCAGTGCGGCATTCTGCAACTCTTAGATGTGAACCGTCCAGTATCGATGGATCAAATCTATATTGACATCAATATTCTCGAACAAATCTCCAGCCAACAATGGCTAGATATCTCTGCCCTAGATAATCTTGAACCCCAAGATATCGATCGCTACGGCTTAGGGAAAATAGTCGACAGTCAAATTCCCGGCATCGAAGCGGTGCAGAAATGTAGCAAACTACGGGTATTAGGCAAGCCCGGTGCGGGGAAGACGACATTTTTGCAATATCTAGCAATTCAATGCGATCGAGGAAACTTAGCCGCCAACACAGTCCCAGTTTTTATCACCTTGCGAGATTTTGCCGCAAGTTATCAAAATGACCAGCAGGTTGATTTATTAGAATTTATTCATCAAGAATTCATTACCTCAGATATTTCTCAGTTAGCTATTATCAAAAAACTTCTCCAAGGTGGCAAGATATTACTTTTAATCGATGGCATTGATGAAGTTTCCCATGAAAATGAACATGCAATTCTCAATGAAATTCGGAGGTTTTGTGAGAAATATTACCGGAATCAGGTGGTCACCTCCTGTCGCACTGCCGCCCAAAACCTCTCCCTGCCGGGCTTCACCGATGTAGAAATTGCCCCCTTTACTGAGGCACAAATTACTGCCTTTGCCCAGAAATGGTTTATCGAATTCAGCAAACGTAACATCCATAGCATCCCTGACCCCGCCCAGGGTATGGCTCAGGCATCTCTGTTTATGGAAAATTTGGAATTGCCAGAAAATTGGCAGTTTCGGCGGTTGATGACTACGCCCCTATTTCTTCATCTTGCCTGTTCTATCTTTCACCACCAAGATCGCTTCCCCCCCAAGCAAGCCGAATTTTATAAGCAAGGGATGGATCTGCTGTTGGGGAAATGGGATGCATCGAGGGGGATTGAGCGGGATCATATCTATCAAGGATTTTTATTACCCCAAAAGCTGAAGCTCTTGAGCCAGATAGCTTCAGCCACCTTTGAACGAGGGCAATACTTTTTTAAGAAAAGCGTCATTGAGCAGCATATTACTGACTATATGCAAAAACTCCCCAATGCCAGCACCGATCCCGAAGAAATATCCCAAATTAGTGCCTCAATACTTCAGGCGATCGAATCTCAGCATGGACTTTTGGCAGAGCGGGCGAGGGGGATTTTCTCTTTTTCTTACCTGGCATTGCAAGAATATTTCACTGCCCGGAAGATCGTTGCTAGTCATAATCTTCAGACTGTAGGAGAATCTCTACAAGATCTGGTAGACCATATCACCGATCCCCATTGGCGAGAAATATTTTTGCTGACTGCAACCATGCTCCGCAGTGCCGATGGCTTGATGCAACTAATGAAACAAGAAATTGATGGTCTGGTGGCGGTAGACCCCTATTTACAAGATTTCCTGGCTTGGGCAAGCAAAAAGGAGCGATCGAATCCGGCGGCTAATCAATCAATTACTAGATCAGCTACGGAGCGGGCATTTTATCTGACCCTGAACCGCGCCCCCAATCTGGCACCTAATCTTGTTCCTCACCTTGCCCTAGCTTGTACCTTAGATCAGGGGACATTTTTGGATAAAGCCCTAGATAATCTCTTAAAAGAATCCTTCCTCAGAAAAAGTAAAGACTTTGCCTATGTCCATATCTGTGGCAACTCCCTGCTCAATATCTTGGGCATTGTTCTAGACCTCGGATTCCACAAATCTTTGCAGCAGCTTAGCGATCAATTGCCCGATCATAATCACACCAAGGCTGGTTTTGAGAAGTGGTGTCGAAATAACTATGCTGCTTGGGCAGAGCATTTGCAAGAAGCGATCGCCACCCATCGAGATATGGGGAATCAATGGGAGTTTGATCCTGAACAACAACAGGTATTACATAGCTACTATGAAGCTAATCAATTATTAATGGATTGTCTGCATAGCAATTCTGAAATCACCACCAACATTAGGGAGGAAATTGAAACAACTTTACTCATGCCCCAAAAAGAATTAGAGCAGCGAGAGTGGGGTTAACCCATCTCAATAAGATAGGTATAACCCACCCAAAGTTGCTTTCTATTTTTACTACAATACATTGAAGGTTATAAAGCCAGTCGGATGTGTTAGGCGTTAGCCGTAACGCATCACAAGCCAGTTAAGCATGAAGCCAGACTTGATTTGGCAAGAGAGATAGGAATGATTTTATGGCTTTAGGTTGGTGCGTTACGCTTTGCTTTTCTTGAATGCCGTAAGGCTATACACACCCTACCGAAGGATTTGATGACTGATAATAAGCACAAGATATTCATAGTTCCACATTTCACTAAATTACCTATAGTTTATAAATATAGGGGGAATTCTACTCATGGCAAAGCGATCGCTACGATTATCTCCAACAGGAATTAGAAAAGCCAAACAACAATTTGCAGCCAAAGGCTGGACTCAAGAATATTTAGCAATTGAAGTAGGTATTAAAACCCGGCAACCGATCTGGCGATTTTTTGGTGGGGAACCCATTGAACGGTTTACATTTTTTGAAATTTGCACCATCTTAGAATTGGATTGGCGAGAAATTGCCCTAGACCCACCCGCAGAGAGTATTGATCTCACTGCCGATCGCCCAGAATTAGACAATCAATCAAATGATCAAGTAGATTCCTTAAGCCTAGATGATCTGGTGCAACAGGTGCGATCGCAGCGCCACGAAAAAATCAATCACCAATGCGGCATTCTGCAACTACTAGATATTAACCGTCCTGTTGCCATTGATAAAATATACGTTGATATTGATGTTTTAGAACAGATTCCTAGTCAGCAAAGATTAGATATTGACTCCCTCAGTAGCCTGACCCCAGAAGATATCGATCGCTCCGGCTTAGGCATCATTGGCGGCAGCCAAATTACAGGAATCCAAGCAGTGGTGAAATATGACAAACTCCGGGTACTGGGCAAAACGGGAAGTGGGAAAACTACATTCTTAAAATATCTAGCAATTCAATGCGATCGGGCAAAATTAGCTGCCAACAAAGTACCGGTTTTTATTCTCTTGCGAGATTTTGCGGAAAGTTATCACACCAAAATTCAGCCCGATTTATTGCAATTTATCCACCAAGAATTTATTACCTCAGATATTGCTGACTTAGGAATCCTCAAAAAGCTTCTGCATGGGGGAAGAGTGTTATTCCTAATTGATGGGATGGATGAACTCTCTGCTGAAGATGGAATGATTGTTCTCAATGAAATCCGCCGATTTTCTGAAAAATACTATCGAAATCAGTTTGTAGTGTCTCGGCGTACTGCCTTCCAGAAATTGTCTCTCCAAGGCTTCACAGACGTAGAGATAAAGCCCTTTGACCAAGCCAAGATTAATGACTTTACTCAAAAATGGTTTGGAGAATTTAGTAAAACCAATACCGCTGATGGATTAACTAAGGCATCTCAGTTTAGAGCAATGCTGGAGTTGCCACAAAAACAGCGATATCTACGATTGATGAGTACTCCCCTATTTTTACATCTTGGCTGTTCTATATTTCATCCTGAAGAACAATTTCCTATTAAGAAGGCAGATTTTTATAAACAAGTAACCTACTTACTTTTTGAGAAATGGAATGAATTTAAGGGAATTAAGCGGAATGATTTACATCCAGAATTCTTGCTGCCCCAGATGCTAGATTCTACCTGTGAGCTTGCTTTGAAAACTTTTGAAAACCAGCAGTTTCTGTTTCAGAAAGATGTGATGGAGCAGCATGTGACTAGTTATATGCAAAACTTTCTTAAGGATAGTACCGAACCCGAAGAACTCTACCAAGCAACTGAAACAATAGTTCAAGCTGCAAAATCACAACCCTACGGAATTGTCGCGGAACAGGCGCAGGATATTTTCTCATTTTCCTATTTAGGATTGCATGAATATTTGGTTGCCCGCAAAATTGTGATTAGTTATGATCTGCAAAAATCAGAAGATTATTTACAAAAGCTTGTCCAACATCTTACTGATCCCCATTGGCGAGAAATCTTTTTGCTGACGGCAACTATGCTACAGAGTGTCGATCGCTTGGTGCAATTAATGAAACAAGAAATTGACGGTTTGGTGGCTGAAGATCCCTATTTACAAGATTTTCTTACCCAAGCACACCAAAAACTACGGGATAAGCTTCTAGAGCTAAATGACTTAGGAGAAGCCTCTGCAAGTCCAGATATAGGGTTCTATAAATTGCTGCAACAAATTAATAATCCATTGCCTGATAGCGATCGGGGAGAAGTGTTGCAACCACAGGAAGCGATCGCGACCTATCAAGAGAGCATTCATCAGTGGGAATTCACCCCCCATCAACAGCTAGTATTACAACACTACTATGATGCTAACCAACTCCTCCTTGATTGCCTAAACAGCGGTAGTGAAGTCACCCCAAGCCTCCGAGAAGAAATAGAAACAACCTTGCTGTTGCCACAAACAGAGTGAGTTCCTTAGAGCGGGCGGTTGAAACCGCGCCTACAAGAGCGAAGTCCGTATGGTGCGCGGACTAAGAAAAGTAATTCCTTATCCCGAACTCCTAAGAAACAACTTTTTGAGTAAAGCCTAAAACCTAGTCTATTCAATGCTTTTGTTTCTTTCACCCTTCCCAGAGGTTTGCCTCTGTTGGAGACTCACGTTAAATAGAGCTTATCTACAAATACTAATAGCCACAAATCAAGAGGGCTAATCTTTGATTGATAATTTGATTAGTCAGAGACTAACAATATTAGTAACCTTTGACTAATCTCTGGCTAATCTTTAACTAATCTTTGACTAATTGAAGACTACCATTATTGCCCCATGGAAAGAAGATTGAACGATCGTCCTCAAGAATTTCTGTGGGTTTTGAGCGATATGCTTCACCACCTGGATAGAGCTGGAAATGCCCACCCTGCGCCGTTTATGAGGTTTTTGTAAATATCTTTTAGAGAAATATAAAGATTTCATGAAGAAGTTATATGAAATTAGTAGAATTCCGCTTAAATGTTTAAAACCATAAAGTTTTTTGCAGAAATTTTACATTTGGCTAAATCACCTTTAATAAATTTAACAGGAGTAAGCTTTGCTATGTCTAAGAGATCGCTAAGATTATCTCCAACAGGAGTTAGAAAAGCTAAACAACAGTTTGCTGCTAAAGGCTGGACTCAGGAATATTTAGCAATTGAAATAGGGATCAAAACCCGGCAACCAATTTGGCGATTTTTTGGTGGGGAACCCATTGAACGGTTTACATTTTTTGAAATTTGCACCATCTTAGATTTGGATTGGCGAGAAATTGCCTTAGACCCACCCGCAGAGAGTATTGACCGTACTGCCGATCGCTCAGATGCCCAATCAGATTCTCAATCAGATTCTCAATCAAATGCCTTAAGCCTAGATGAATTAGTGCAACAGGTGCGATCGCAACGAAAGGGAAAAATCGCTCATCAATGCGGCATCCTACAATTACTAGATATTAACCGTCCTGTCTCAATTGATAAAATATACGTTGATATTGATGTTTTAGAACAGATACCTAGTCTGCAAAAATTAGAGATTGACTCCCTCGATAACCTCACCCCAGAAGAGGTCGATCGCCCCGGCTTTGGCATCATACGTGGCAGCCAAATTCCGGGAATCCAAGCAGTGGTGAAATATAACAAACTGCGAGTATTGGGCAAGACCGGTGCTGGAAAAACTACATTTTTAAAATATCTAGCTGTTCAATGCGATCGAGCAAAACTAGCTGCCAATAAAGTACCAGTTTTTATTACCTTACGAGACTTTGCTGAAAGCTATCGCACCAAAATCCAGCCCAATTTATTAGAATTTATCCATCAAGAATTTATCACCTCAGATATTCCTGAACTAGAAACTCTTAAGCTGCTCCTGCATGGCGGGAGAGTATTATTCTTAATTGATGGAATGGATGAGCTTTCTTCAGAAGACAGCATGAGTGTTCTCAATGAAATTCGCCGATTCTCTGAGAAATATTATCGAAATCATTTTGTAGTGTCTCGGCGTACTGCCTTCCATAAATTGTTACTACAAGGCTTCACTGATGTGGAAATTGCCCATTTTAATAAAACCCAAATTCATGATTTTACCCAGAAATGGTTTAGGGAATTTAGTCAAACCAACGCCGCCGATGCATTAACTAGGGCATCTCAGTTTTTGGCAATGTTGGAATTGCCAGAAAAGCAGCGTTTTCAACGGCTAATGAGTACTCCCCTATTTTTGCATCTTGCCTGTTCCCTATTTCACCACACAGACCAACTTCGGCTCAAGAAGGCAGATTTTTATAAACAAATAACATATTTACTCTTCGAGAAGTGGGATGAATTTAAGGGTATTAAGCGGGATAAATTACATTCCAAGCTTTTAGTGCCCCAACTGTTAGATTTGAGCTGTGAATTAGCCTTTTCACTCTTTGAACATAAGCAATTTTTATATACATTGGAAATAGTTGGGGGACATCTGACGAATTTCATGAAAAAACTCCTCCCCCTCGATGCCGAAGTAGAAGAACGCTACTATGCAACTGAAATAATAGTTCAATCGGCAAAGTCTCAACCCTACGGATTCGCAGTAGAACGGGCGAGGGATATTTTCTCGTTTGCCTATTTGGCATTACACGAATATTTGACGGCTCGAAAGATAGTTGTAAGTTATGAACTTCAGAGATCCGAAGAGTTCTTACAAAAGCTAGTGCAACATATTACTGATCCCCATTGGCGAGAAATCTTTTTGCTGACGGCGACTATGCTGCGGAGTGGCGATCGCTTGGTGCAATTAATGAAACAAGAAATTGACGGTTTTGTGGCTGAAGACCCCTATTTACAAGATTTTCTCATCCAGGCACACCAAAAACTACGAGATAAAATCCTACAGGAAGGTCTAGATGAATCAGCAAGTCCAGACCTAGGGTTCTATAAATTGCTGCAACAAATTAATAATCCATTGCCTGATAGCGATCGGGGAGAAGTGTTGCAAACACAGCAGGCGATCGCTACCCGTCAAGAGATCATTAATCAGTGGGAATTCACCCCCCATCAACAGCTAGTATTACAACACTACTATGATGCTAACCAGCTCCTACTTGATTGCCTAAACAGCGGTAGTGAAGTCACCCCAAGCCTCCGAGAAAAAATAGAAACAACCTTGCTGTTGCCACAAACAGAGCTAGGTAGTGGCATGACTTCGCCATTGTAGTGAAGCCAAACCCCTACACCAGAATTATTATTAATCGCACGCCACCATGAGAATAGTTGGTGGTCATCGAAAGATACCAAATGGGTTCTATATAGCCTTCGGCATTTACAGCAGTTTGTATGGGGGCGGGTGTCGCCGCCCCCATACAAACCTAAACCTAATAAATATATAGCAACCCTAAATGGTTTCACCCGCCTTCGGCGGGTGAAACCATTTACTAGAAGCAAGTTGACTTGGCAACTGTTAGAAAATGATTTAGGACTGCTATAAATATATTTTGTAATTAATTGTAATTAAATTAATCAATTTCATCATCTTAACCATTAGATCAATCTTAGCCCTGAGATAGTAAGAGAAATAGGAGTGATTCTTCGGAATTTAGAAGTTAGGAAGAGTGGTGCTTCTTAACTTCAACATCCTATTTACTTTAAACTATCAAAGCAAAAGCTAGGAGAGTATTTATGACTATTCCCACAAGAAAATCAGCCGCCTATGTTGACAAAATTAATGAAGCGGAAGGTTATACGATCGATCAGGATGGCTTGACAAATAGCTATGCGATCGAACCAGAAATGTATGAAGAAGACGGCAGTGTTCCTGCCGAATTAGGCAATAAAGTTACGGTAGTAGATATCTTTGCTTCTAAGCTGGAAGCAAAAAATGCTGTTTTAGAAATAGAACAAAAAGGCTTACGCTCTCAACAAATTTCTGTCATTGCTAAAGGCTATCAAGATGCTAAAAGTTGCATGACTTGGGAAAGTATTGAAGCTGGTGGTGGCTTGGCTTTGATTCTCACAGAAATGGGCATTAGTGAACGGGCGATCGACCAATTTGTAGATGCTGTTGAAGATGGCAAATATCTAATAATTGTCACGGGGAACGATCGGGAAGCTAGTCAGGCAGAACATGTTTTGGAAGCTTTTGGACATCGGGTAATTATCGTTGACTAATTTGCCAATTTGCCAATTTGCCAAAATTAAATTCAAGAGGAGAAATAAATGAGTAGTCTAATTGCAGTTGGCTTCAAAGATGAATTCACTGCTGATCAGGTAGTCACCGAACTCCTGAAATTGCAACGGGAACATCTAGTTGATCTAGAAGATGCGGCGATCGTGATCAGAAATAAAGAAGGAAAAGTCCGCATTAAGCAAACCCAAGAACTGACTATTACTGGAGCAGTAAGTGGTGGTTTCTGGGGAGTTTTATTGGGCTTTATCTTTTTTAATCCCCTCTTGGGCTGGGCGGTTGGTGCTTTGGCAGGAGCAGTTTCTGGGGCATTGACAGATATCGGCATTGATGACAATTTCATCCGAGATGTGGGGAGTACGATCGAACCCGGCACCTCTGCCATTTTTGTTTTGGTCAGAAGAGCCACTGCCGACAAAGTATTAGCCGACCTCAGCAAGTTCGAGGGCAAGGTTCTGAAAACTTCTCTCTCCAATGAAGATGAAGCAAAACTTCAAGCAGTTCTGACAAAAGCTTGATTTTCTGATTCTAGAAAGTAATTTTGTCAGAATAGTGATTGCTTAAATTGCTCTCCAGCAATATTCGGATATACACAAAAAACGAGTGCTAAATCATGTTTTTTCACAAGAAAGATCCAATTCATTCAGTACAAGTTGATCAGGCTGATCCTCGTTTTGCCCAACTATTGTTGGAGCAATTTGGTGGAGCAACAGGAGAACTTTCTGCCGCCTTGCAATACTGGGTGCAATCATTTCATATCGAAGATCAAAGCATCAAAGATATGTTGCAAGATATCGCGATCGAAGAGTTTGGACATTTGGAAATGGTAGGTAAATTGATCGAAATTCATACAAAAGATGTTGATCAAACCCCAGCCTATCAAAGTACCCTTTTTGCCGTAAAAGGCATGGGTCCTCACTTTCTCGATAGTCAAGGTAGTGCTTGGTCTGCCAACTACTTAAATGAAGGTGGTGATGTGGTTCGAGATCTGCGGGCAAATATTGCAGCAGAGGCGGGCGCTCGGCAAACCTATGAAGCGCTGATTAAGCTGGCAACTGATGCGGGAACCAAGAAAACTCTTGAACACCTGCTAACCAGAGAAATTTCTCATACTCAAATGTTTATGAGAGCCTTAGATTCTATGGGTAAGCTAACAGATCCTTTCTTCGGAAATATCCAGCCCGATGAAACCGTAAAACTCTACTACAACTTATCCACTGATGGTCAAGGAAAAGATGAACGAGGTCCTTGGAACTCTGCCCCTGATGTGGAATATATTGCCGATCCCTTGGGCGACCTTGCTAAAAAGAAGAGCTAAGTTTTAAAAGTTTCTGGCGGTTGAAACCGCGACTACAAGAACAAATCCCATCTTGTAGCGGCGATTTTAGTCGCCGAGCTAGTTAATCAAATCAACACAATCAAACATAGGTACAAAATCATGATGACAGCACAACAAAACAAAAGAGCAATTGGTACTTTCTCTAATCACTCTGAAGCTGAAAAGGCTCTCAACGAATTAAAAGATAGTGGCTTTGCGATGAATCAAGTTTCTATCGTTGGTCAAGATATCAATCACAACTCCGTGGCTGGGGCTAATAGTGGCGATCGCCTTGCTGACCTAGCTGACAACAACAAAGCCGATGATGGTGCTAAAACTGGTGCCGTGGCTGGTGGGACTGTCGGTGGTCTCACAGGCTTATTAGTTGGCTTGGGCTTGGTGGCAATTCCCGCAGTTGGTCCTATCATGCTTGCTGGAGCCGGAGCTACAGCCCTTGCAACCACCTTGGCTGGAGGCGCGATCGGCGCAGCAACTGGCGGTATTCTCGGTGGACTAGTTGGCTTAGGGATTCCTGAAGACCGGGCGAGAGCCTATAGCGATCGAGTCGATCAAGGAGATTATCTAGTCATGGTGACAGGCACCGATGAAGAAATCCAACGTGCCCAATCTATTCTTAGTCCTCGTGGCATCAACGATTGGGGTATCTACAATGATTCCGCTGCTGATTCCGCTGCTGATACTGCCACTAAGAATCAATATCTCGGCTAGAGCCTAATCTCGGTTTGCTCTTGGTTCGACTCCGCTCACCGAGCGGAGCCGAGGTGAATTAATTCTCCTCCTTTTTTTCTAGCGTAGCGGCACGTTAGTGCGGGGGGTGGGGGAATCTATCCCTTAATTCAAATCATCAACAATTATCAACTCAACACCATGAATACGAAAATACTTGCTCCAGTTTTAGTCAGTTTGATAGCTTCGATCGCTGTTGGTTGTACCGATGCTCGAACTACTAGCGATGCTCCCAGTTCAGTGAATCAAACAGCAACACCGATGGTTCAAAGCACCGAACCAGCTAAGAATGATGCTCAAAGTGAAACCCGTGCTAGGCAGTTAGATGCCGATATTCGAGCTACAGAACAACGTAACAATGCCGTAGGCGATCCAGTAAAACGGAATGATGGCGATCTGGCAACAGAAGTGCGAAGCAAGCTAGAAGCTAATATTCCCGGAGGCAATTTGACTGTAGCTGCCAAGGATGGTGTAGTAACCGTCGCTGGTACAGTGCCTAACCAAGATCAACTCGCTAAGATTCAAACCTTAGGTATGGAAATTAAAGGAGTTCAAAGTGTCAACGTTAAGGCAGTGGTTAAACCCCCCGCTAGCTAGGTTCTTTCCATAGCAGTTGTTGTGTGGGTGACTGTCTTCGCCCATACAACAACCCAATCACCACTCATGTTTCAGAAAACATAGCGTATTTGATTCCCTTGAAGACTGTTGTGACTAATTCTGATTAATGGATAACGTTAGGGCTTACGCATTTGAAACCTGTTGTGGGTTGAGCGTAGTCGAAGACCGCAACGATTTTCAATAACCTAAATAATGTTATGTAGCGATCCTAAATGGTTTCACCCGCCTTCGGCGGATGAAACCATCTATCAGAGGCAGTTTACATCTAGCAAATGATAGCAAATGATAGCAAATGATTTAGGATTGCTATAGTGCGTAAAGTGTTATGTATGCTACAAATCTATTCGTTTTGTAAAGTTTTGTTTCGTAATGAACCAGATTAATCAAGTCACTCAATAGATTAAACATTCTCTTGTCAACTTAGGAATATAGAGATATACCAAACTTTTCTCTGTAAATATAAATTGCGAGGAAATATATGCCTAGACTTGTAGGAAAACAAACTAATTCTGCTTTGTATACTGGTTTGATTTTGCTGGTAGTTGCTCTGGGAGCAGTGGCGTTGGAATACTTTGGAGTAGTTAACTATATTCCCAATTTTGGGAGAGAGGGTGGACTAAACGGGAGCCCTGCTAACCAACCTGCCAGAATAAAGTAATCTATCAATTAATTTTTCAACCTAATTATTAGGTTTAGTTTCCATCAGATTTTCAAAAAATTAGGGGGATATTAAAAATGCGTAATGGTAAAGGAATGATCGGTAAGCCAGTAGTTGCCTATGACTCTGGGGAAGAATTTAAAACTATTGTGGACTTGGTTTTTGATCAGGAAAACAATGTATTGTTAGGGTTTCTTGTCGATGAAGGAGGTTGGTTTAGCAATGCACTAGTACTACCTTTAGGTAATATTCAAGCGATCGGAATGGATGCCGTCATTGTTGCCTCTAGAGACGCGATCGCTTCTGCTACAGAATTTCCAGCAATTCAAAATATTTTAACCAAAGATAATGTTTTGAAAGGCACGAAAATCATGACCCTGGATGGTCGTGATCTCGGTACTATGGTAGACCTTTATTTTGATGACACTAGTGGTGTAATTGAAGGCTACGAAGTATCTGGAGGAATCTTTGCTGATACCTATTCTGGACGTTCTTTTGTCCCCGCTCCTCAGACCCTGAAAATTGGTGAAGATATAGCTTTTGTGCCTTCGGAAACTGCCGACTTAATGGAAGAGCAAGTAGGTGGGATCAAAGCTGCCCTCCAAACCGCAGGGGACAAGGTTCAAGAAATAGCTCAAACTTCTAGTGAAAAAGCTCAAGAAATAGCTCAAACTTCCAGTGAAAAAGCCCAAGAAGCTCTCCAATTGACGGGATCCAAATTACAGGAAGTTGGCCAACTAGCCAATGCCCAATTTACTAACACAGTTGTGAGTCCTGAAGAACAAGAGGAATTTGTATTAGGCAAAATTGCTCAACAAACCCTAGAAATTGCCGATGGTGGATACTTAATCCAAAAAGGACAATCTGTTCATCAAGCTCATATTCTTGTAGCTCGAAGCCACAACATGATGGAAGAACTTTACCATGCCACTGGGGGGAGTGTCAGAGAGACTTTCGGCAAAAAAATAACTGGTGCTGTGGCTAATGTAGGGTCAAGTATTGCCGCAAATATTGGAGTCGAACAAGCTCAAGGTCGGCGAGTTAATCAAATGATTTTTACCCCTGAAGGCTCTGTGGTGGCGGTAGAAGGGCAAATTGTCACTCCTTTGGTCATTGCTAGAGCGAAAACCCATCATCGGGAACAAGCTCTCTTAGAAGCTGTGGGTTTAACTTCTACTGAGACTCTAAAAACTACTAGCTCCCAAGTGGGACAGCAGGTGAAAGAAGGTGCAAAGGGTCTGTGGGAGCAGGTGAAAGAAACTGCAACTAATCTGCAAGATCAGGGAACTCAAGCCCTTGAAGATAGAAGAATTAAAGGTGCTCTGGGTCGTCCTGTCACACGGGTGATTCTGGATCTAAATGATGAAGTTATTCTCAATGTTGGGGAATTAATTACTCATCAAGCGATCGATGTTGCCCGTAGATCTGATGTTTTAGAAGTCTTGTTAGATTCGGTTTATACCGCAACTCCTAACCTTTCCTTAGATGAATTACGAGCACCTGAACCGGGGAAAGCTGCTCTACCTCAATAATACAGCAGTTTGTGTGTGGGCTGAGCGGAGTCGAAGCCCACACACAAACCCAGTCCCAGTCAACCTTTCAAAAAATGCGATGCACTCTATTTGCACGAAAGGTGCTGTATTAACAATATTAATCCCTAGGGATAAATCGAGTTGATCACCTTATAACCTATGCCAAATTCTAGAGGTGTAGGTTTTTCTTTCTGGTTTTTCAGTATGTCAATCATTTAAAAACTATGCACTATTTAATATTAGCCACTGATTATGATGGCACCTTAGCGACCCATGGAAAAGTATCAGCAGCGACGCTGGATGCCTTGAAGCAATTTCAAAAATCTGGACGCAAGTTGATTTTAGTTACAGGTAGACAACTGGAGGATATCTGTGAAGTATTTCCTGAGGTTAGTTTATTTGATTGTGTCGTAGCCGAGAACGGAGCGGTATTGTACTACCCAAAAATTCGTGAAGAAATACTGCTGGGCAGTTTACCTCCAGATGCTTTTGTCGAAGCCCTGCGATCGCGGCAGGTTGATCCCCTTTCTGTTGGCAAAGTAATTGTGGCAACTTGGGAACCTAATGAAGTCGAAGTTCTGAACGTAATTCGAGAACTGGGGTTAGATTTACAGGTCATCTTTAATAAAGGGGCGGTGATGGTTTTGCCCGCCGGAGTCAACAAAGCCTCTGGACTAACGGAAGCTCTAGGACGTATGGGCTTGTCTTCGCATAATACGGTGGCGATCGGGGATGCAGAAAATGATCTGGCTTTCCTAAAACTCTGTGAGCTTTCTGTCGCTGTAGATAACGCCCTGCCGTCGGTAAAAAGTGAAGTTGATTGGGTGACAAATGGCAGTCGAGGCGAAGGAGTGGTGGAGTTGATCGATCGATTACTGGCTTCAGATTTGGCAGAATCGTTACTTTTACCAAAGCGGCATCACATTGTTTTGGGTGAGCTTCCGGGAGAGCAGGCAATTTATATCCAACCGTTGAACCGGAATATTCTGCTAGCCGGAACTTCTGGTGGAGGTAAATCAACCTTAGCTACAGGACTTCTAGAAAGATTTCTCGACCAGGGCTATCAGGTTTGCATCATTGATCCCGAAGGAGACTATCAGAATTTTGCCGGAACTATGGTGTTCGGCAATGCTCAACAGATCCCTAACCCTGTGGATATCCTCACAGCTTTGAGTAATCCAGTCCAAAATATAGTAGTCAATTTAGTCGGGGTGAAACTGGACGATCGCCCGGCATTTTTAGCTCAACTCCTGCCATCTTTACTAGAAATGCGGGTGCGGACTGGCAGACCGCATTGGATTGTTATTGATGAAGTTCATCATATGTTTCATGCAGATTGGAATGCGGCAGTCACCCTCCCGCAGTCTGTGAATGGAACTTTGATGATTACAGTTCATCCCGAACATGTGGCAGCTTCTGCCTTATCTCTAATTGACACGATCATTTCTGTGAAATCTCCTCAAAAGACCATTCCAGATTTTTGCAACACCATCGGACATGCCCTGCCGATCGATCCACTCCCAGAAAACTTGGTGACTGGTGAAGCTATTGCTTGGTTTTTAAAAGATGAAGGGCAGCCATTATTTCAATTTCAGGTGATTCCCCCCCGCCAAGAACGTCAACGACATATGCGTAACTATGCTGAAGGCAATTTGGGTGACGATCGCTGCTTTTACTTTCGAGGTGAAGATAGCCGGTTAAATCTCAAGGCGCACAATCTAATTATGTTTATCCAGTTAGCAGCAGGAGTGGACGATCAGACTTGGCTCTATCATTTGCATCAGCAAGATTATTCTAATTGGCTGCAAAATTCGATTAAAGATCAAACTCTTGCAGAGGAGGTTAGTCAGATAGAACAAACTATTAATATTTCTGCCGAGGAAAGTCTCGATCGAATTAAATTAGCAATTGAAAAACGCTACACCTTACCTGCTTAATCTTTTGTCTATTCTAGGCAGAATGGCAATGCTATATATAGCAACCCTAAATGGTTTCACCCGCCGGAGGCGGGTGAAACCATCTGCCAGAAGCAAGTTGACTTAGTAACTGTTCGCAAACTCAATTAGGATCGCTTTGGCAATCCTAATTGAGTTTGGAATTTTAGAGGTTTGAGAATGGCTATAGATAAAAATCAAAGTAAGATTCACAAAGTTTTCATGCAAAATATACATTTTTCTTTTAATTACAACACGATCTCAATTATGAGAGTGTCATAGTCAAGGAAGTTGCAGAATGAAAATTGCAAAATACAAGTGAATACTTGAATTTTGAAGCCATGATGAATTTATATTCGCCAGACTCTAATCTCTTAATTAGTAAGATACAGCAGTTTGCGTGTGGGCGGCTATCGCCGCCCACACGCAAACCCAAGCCTATTCAACATTTTAGGAAATGCAACGTATTCCATTTATATGAAAAGTGCTGTATTAAATATTTTAGAGGACAATGCTTCTGGAGTAGCGATCGCCATAGTTACCTTACTGGTTTCCCTCGGAGCCAATTTGGTATCACCTAGCGATCGAAGATGGTTCAATCAACTTCGTCGGCCTCGTTGGCTATCTTTTGAAATTTTTATCCCGGTGATTTGGACGGTGATTCTTATCTGTGGAGCTATCTCTGCTTATAAGATTTGGGAAGTAGAAAAAGGAAGTATTCGAGGTTGGTCAACAATGGCACTTTATCTATTTTTAGAGATTGTAATCATTGCCTATGTACCAATTACTCTACAAACCCGCAATCTCCGCTTAGGAACTTGGATCGGTTTAATTGGTTTTGGTCTGGGACTAGTTCTAACTCTCAGCGTTGGGCAAATTTCCCAAGGTGCTGCTTGGTTGCTTATACCTTATTTACTTTGGAGTCCGATCGGTTCCTATACTACTTGGGCAATGGCTCACCTTAATCCTTAAAACTCTAGAAACACAAAACTTTTCTTGATAAATCTATGCTACCTACTTTTTTAGATTCCTTAGAATATTGCTTAGAAACTGATCTCAAAAAAAGATTAATGACTCCTTTACTAGCATCACCAGAGGCTCCTGAATTGCCAGATATCCCAGAATCGCCGGAACTTCCTCAATCTCCAGAAATACCAAATTTACCGAAATCGCCAGAAATACCCAATATTCCTGATATTCCTAATACTCCAAAATCTCCTGAATCTCCTGAGATTCCGGGATTGCCAGAAGTACCGGATCTGCCAAATTTTCCTCAAGCACCCGATATGCCCACCTTGCCAGAATTGCTGATTTGTTATCAATATAATGGTCAAAATATTTTTAGACAACATGAATTTTTTCAGGAGGCGGAACAGCAGTTTAATCAACTGCTAACTTGGAAAAACTTAGATGACCAAATCAAGTTCAACCCTGAACTAGTTAAAGATTTGGAAATAGCGATCGCTACTGCTTCTGAAATTGCCTATCCTAAAACTACTTACCAAGATGCAAATCAGGCAATAACCGCAGATGCGGAAATAGCGGCTACGTTTTTACAAAGAATTCTCTATAGTCTGAATCGGCTTAATTTATTTTGGTACGATGACTTGCGAAACTATCAAAATGAACACTCCCCCTATCTAAAATTTCTAGTTAATCAGATAGAATCTCCTTGGCAAGCTTGGGAACTATCTCAATTAAATGTAGATAAAATTCAGAAATTGAATTTACAAGGTGTTAAACAAGCCTTACAAGAAAGAGCAGATGCAGACCTAGACCCGCCCTTATCTCCTGCTAAAAAATATCTGCGAGAAACTATGGATTTGCACGGATATCGTCTATTATTGGCGATCGCTTCTTTAGATGGATTGGTAGAAGCGAGTCGGCTGTCTAGGATCTTAGGTGGAGCAAGTAACGAAATTCAAGCAACTTTAATTCGTGTACTTTTAGAAGAATATGGTAATGGTCGTTTAGCTCGAAAACATTCTACTTTCTTTGCCCAAATGATGGCAGAGTTAGGACTAGAGACTGAACCAGAAGTTTATTTTGATCTTGTTCCTTGGCAAGTTTTAGCTAGTATCAACCATAACTTTTTACTCACGGAACGCAAACGACATTTCCTTCGCTATAACGGTGGCTTGACCTATTTTGAAATAGCTGGCCCCGCCATCTATACAGACTATCTGCTTGCTGCCCAACGGTTAAAGCTTTCTGATGCCGCTATGAGTTATTGGGAGTTGCACATTCGAGAAGATGAACGCCATGGACAATGGATGCTTACAGATGTGGCTCTGCCCCTAGCTGATCGATATCCCCAAAATTCATGGGAACTAGTTCTTGGTTATGACCAAGAAAAACTAATCGGCGATCGAGCAGCAGCAGCAGTGATGGCTCTAATTCAACAATCTGAGGAAAACCTATGATTGTAAATTTAACTGCCGATGGCTGGGATGTAATTTATCACCGCGCCCATGCCCTTCTAGCGGCTCAATTAGGTGGGCAATGGCAACGAAGTAATGCTCCTGTGTGCTTTTATGAAACGATCGCAGCGATCTCCCATCATGATGATTTAGAGAAAGAATGGAAAGGTGATCACCTAACTGAAAGTGGCGCACCTCTAGACTTCACCCTAGGAGAGGAGCCGCCAGAAGTATCTTTAGAGAAGCTCAAAAAGCATCTAGAGGATTCCCTCTATCGGGGGCGTTGGGTGGCATTTCTAAAACGTTACGATCTGCGCTGTTTAGAAAATGCTCATTTAACAGTAGAGCCTTGGCCTTTTGAGGAAGATGAATTCACGGTTAATGTGGAATCTTCCCATTTGTCAACCCTGAAATATGACAGTAATGATGCTCTAACTCTTGCCCTTAAACAAGCTCCTATCATAAATCTAGAATGGACGTTTGATAAATCTTAATCAACACATTCATTATCAAAAATTATCAGAGGTTGTATGAATAATTTTTTATTACGTTCCCCAAAAGTAGTTGTCTTTCGTCCGCAGAATTATACTGCCAAAGAAATAAAAAAGGAAGTATTTTTCTGTCCCGAAGAGTCTCAATTTTATTCTCAATGCCTAGAAAGAATGGTGTTGAATTCTAGTGATAGTACCACTTCTATTGTGGAATTTGGAACAGGAGATGGTAGTCCTGTAATCAATAGTTTGCTAAAAAGTCAGTTCGATGGTGTGATTAATGGCTATGAATTAAGCTCTCAAGCCTGTGAAGCCGCTCGGTTACAAATTGAAAGCCATAAACTTAGCCATAAATATATTATTCATAACTCTTGCTTTTTTGATAGAGATTGGCACTCTAAAGCAAATTATTTAATTGCTAACCCTCCTTATTTACCAGCAGTTGATAATGATCTTTATCTACCTGCCTTGCATGGGGGTAGAGATGGAGCCTCTATAACTAAACAACTTCTTTCTTTGGATTGTCAAAATGTGATGCTAATGATTTCTGCCTATTCAGATCCTGTAGGGACAATTGACCATGCGATCGCTCAGGGTTATCAAGTAGTAGATTTTATGGCTTCACCCATGAGTTTTGGCTACTACAGTTCTGAACCTAAGGTAAAACAAAGAATCGCTGACCTGCATAAGCATCAAAAGGCATTCTATTCTGAAAATATCTATATTCTGGCGGGGGTTTTTTTAAAAAAGTGTGACAACCTAACAGCAGATCTATCTCCAGAATTAATTAAGGTCATGACCGCCTTATAAATTTCTCCACTTCAAATTACTACACCCTAAAATCAAGATTAGTCATGCATTGTAATGGTGCTTGGGGCGCAAAGCACCCCAAGCACCATTACCCAAACCATTACATTGCAGCACTACCAAATCAAGATTTGTAAAGGAAATATACAAAATATACATCTTCATAATGAACGCAACATGATCTTCATCACGCTTATGTCACGTTATAGAGAGTCGTAAGACAAAGTAAATCTTGAAAATTTGGAGCAAATACTATGCAAACTAACAAAACTCAAACTGAAATGATGGAATCAGCCGTTCGTAATGCTTGGGTTTGGGGATCTACCCCCCAAGCAGAACTTTGGAATGGTCGTTTAGCAATGATTGGTTTTATCTCAGCGATCGCCATAGAGTTATTTACTAATCAAGGTCTACTACATTTTTGGGGTCTTCTATCATCAGGAACAATACCAACACCCTAGCTTGATTCTTCTATAAAGTGGATTTTAATTAAGTATAGGAATTACGCGCTGCCGACAAATTATTTGGTAACCTAGATATTTTTGTGAGCACCAAAACATATGAATACGTAAGTTCTGAAATAATCTGGGGGGGTGTTTATCCCCTCAAAAATGGAGAGTTACTTGGAAATCAATTATCTCAGTTATTCATCAAAGAAAATTACTCACAAATTTATTCCCAAAAACTCCGATCCTTTGCTTGACAAAGTATTAGATATTTCAGAAACTGGTACCTTGGGAATCGCGATCGCTAGTTTTATTATTGCGCTTTGGGCGGGAAGTTTTGTATTTCTTCTAGGCACCGAGATTAATAACCCCTTAGTGGTTATTACTGGAGTAGGATGGCAAACTTTTTTATACACAGGATTATTTATTACTGCTCATGATGCTATCCATGGATCAATTTCTCCTAAATACCATCAAGTTAATTATTTTCTTGGTTCCTTAGCCCTCCTCCTCTATGGCTTCTTCTCCTACGATCAATTACAAAAAACTCACTGGCAACACCATGCACACCCTGCTACTGAGGCTGACCCAGATTTCCATGATGGCAAGCATAAAAGCGCAGCGGCTTGGTATATTTATTTTATGCAGAGATACTGGAGTTGGTGGCGATTAGTTGCTTTAATTGCTACCTATGGCGTTATGTATAAGTTTGTACATATTCCCCATGCAAACCTGATGATATTTTGGGCAATTCCTCTGCTATTAAGCTCCATGCAGCTTTTCTATTTTGGAACTTTCCTACCCCACCGAGAACCAATCAATGGTTATGTAGATTCTTTCCAAACTCAAAGTATTTATCTTCCCTTTGTCTGGTCGTTCTTGGCTTGCTATCATTTTGGCTACCATTATGAGCACCATAAATATCCTAATTTACCTTGGTGGAAACTGCCTGCGATCGCCAAAATATCCATGCAGTAGACTTTATGGATTTTATCTACTAAAAATACCTCAAATGATTTCACCTGCCGAAGGCAGGTGAAATCATTTGAGGTAAATAATAGGAAATATTCTTGAGTTACAATTTATTTCGTAATTAATCAAATCATGCAATAAATCAAACAGTGAATTGTCATAGTAAGTATAGGAAATACATTTCCATCCCCTTAATTAAATTCGGAGAAATTTTATGAAAACCGTTCAATTCTTAACTCGATTAGTAGTCATGGTTTGTGTCTGTGGCTTAATAGTATTTGCTAATGTTTCCCCCGCGAATGCCGCTTGGGGCAGACCAGATAAGGCAACCCAAGGTACTGAACCTCTACCAAATATCACTGCAAAATCTGAAGAAGCAGCCAATTCTGGTCCTTCTGGAATGGGCAGAGCTAAGGCTCTAAAAGGGCTAAATGAAGTCCAAGGAACTGCGGACATTGATAAGATGAAGCGTGATAACTATGGAGAGAAACTTCCTGTGGTTCGAGAAGCAGAAAAGGTAGCAGACAAAGTTGAAAATAAGATCAACTCTGCTAAAAGAAATACCGAAAAAACTGCTAACTCTGTTTTAGATCAGGCTAGTGATATGGTTAATGATGTCAAAAATAAGGCTGGAGATACTATCAACTCCCTAACTGGCAAGGCAGAGAATACTGCTGATTCCGTTAAAGACACTGCCAAATCTGTGAAAAACAAGGCTAAATCCTTAGCAGATAACAGTAGAAATAACCTGAGAAGGTAATCCACTCATGACTCATTTAATGATGACTTTATTATTACGAATCAAGGAGATTATCCATGCGGGCAATTAATATTGGTCTAACAAAAGAACAGCTTCAAGGTGTAATTGATCTACTCAATCAAGATTTAGCTGATACTTATCTACTGTTAGTTAAAACTAAGAAATATCATTGGGATGTAGTTGGTCCTCAATTTATGACATTGCATAAACTTTGGCAGGAGCATTATGAAGCTCTGACGATTAATGTTGATGTAATTGCTGAACGAGTTAGAACCTTGGGGGGCTATCCTGTCGGCACCATGGAAGGATTCTTGAAAATTTGCTCCCTCAAAGAACACGCGGGTAAAGTTCCGACAGCAACCGGAATGGTATCGCAATTGCTAGATGATCATGAACAGGTCGTCCGGAATTTACGCAAGCATATTGAGCAGTGTAGCAATGAATTTAAGGATGATGGAACTGCCGATTTTCTTACAGGTTTAATGGAGCAGCATGAACAAATCTCTTGGATGCTACGCTCTTTTATTGAGGGAGAAGCGATCGCTTCTGATGGTATTAAGCCAGAACCTCAAAAAAAGGCAGTAGGAGTTTAGTCAACTTACAGCAGTTTGAGAGTGGGTGGATACAGCCATCCACTCTCAAACCCAACATTGATGGGACTTTCAATATTTTTGGTGTGTCTCATTTAAACGCAAAGTGCTGTAGGATGGCGATCGCTTTTATCGGCAGCAGATTATGCCGTTAATCGTCTCAGAGGTCATTTATAAAGTGGCTAGAAGGTCTGATTTTGTGCCCCCTCCGGGGGCACAAAATCAGACTTTATAAATAGCCTCTCATTTCGCACTACTTCTTAGCTCTAGCTTGATTTTCTTGGCTCGCCCCGAAACTGATTTTCTGGGATCATGAGCTAGTCTTTCTAAATGTGGTAATAACCACTCTTTTAATACTGAGTCATTTTTTGCCCATTTATTTAAGGTATCCATCGTATTGTTCAAAACAATCCAATCTGTATAAGTTTCCAGATTTTTTTGCAGAATTTTCTTGGCTTTATTCCTCTGTATTTCTGACATAAAGATAGCAAGAGTTTGAAATAAATTTGCTAAAGTCCACTGTGCTGAGGGTTGATTGATATTTGATATTTCAGCAATGAGTTTGTCAATATATGGAATAAGCCACTCAGGATTTTCTAAGGATATTCTCTTGAGGGCATTAGATGTCCGAAGTCGAACAATTTCATCGGCACTAAAATAGCAATTGTATAAATCCGCAAGTCTTGTGGAATTAGCTAATACTAGATCAACCACCTCAATAGTTCTGCCTAGGGAATTTGGATGCCCTCCTGTTAGCATTTCTTCAAAAGATTCACTTGTCATACTCGTTTTCTCTTACTAATTCAAATGTATTTGTATCTAAGTGAATTAGCTTACCATAAAGCTTTAGAGTCCTTTCTCAAGTTCTGTTTGAATACTTTTTTGCGCTCCATCCAATCATCCAGATTGGAAACAGCGTAGTAAGATAAAGTCAAAATACCTAGATGAAAGGTCGGCTAACTACTGCCACTGTCTTCAATGACAATTTTCTTGAGTCCTTCTTTGAGGGCTTCCTTGCCAAGATCATCGATCGCGATCGCTTTCAACGCATCAATCAGTAGATATTGACTTAGAGAAATTCTTTGACAATGTAGACCATGACAAGCTGATGTCTCGTGTGAGCCGCAAAGTTTCCGATAAGGTACTTTTAGGCTTAATAGGAAAATATCTGCGAGCAGGAGTAATGATTGGCAACACCGTTCAAGCAACTGATTGGGGGACACCACAAGGCTCCCTAATCTCAGCATTGTTAGCCAATATCTTATTGGATGACTTTAACAAGGAACTGGAGGCAAGAGGACATCGCTTCTGCCGTTATTATAGATGACCTAGTAATCTTGGTCAAAAGTAAAAGAGCCGGGCAACGGGTAATGGCGAGTGTAGGTTATTACCTCAGGATGAAACTCAAGCTGAAGGTAAACCGGGAAAAGAGTTGCGTTGTCAAAGTAGACCAACTGGAGTTCTTAGGGTTTACATTCCGAGGAATTCGCATTTGGTGGACAGATGCAGCCTTTCGGGATTTCAAGCATCGCTTGCGGGGCTTAACGGCTCGTAGTTGGGGGTGTCGATGGCATACCGAATGGATAGACTCAACCGATATCTTAGAGGTTGGATGAACTACTTTGGGATTTCCTAGCACTATGACCCAATTGAGGAGATAGATGGATGGTTAAGGCGACGGATTAGGATGTGTTACTGGAAACAGTGGCGCAGACCGAGAACGCGCATTGCTCATCTGCTGAACTTGTGTACAAGTAAACGTCAGGCGATTTTGACAGGCATTAGTCGCAAGGGCTATTGGCACTTGTCAAGAACCTTGGCGACGCATACGGGAATGACCAATAGACCTCTTGCATGAATCCATTTTTAGCACGAGTTTCTAATATAGTTGTTGTCATAAAAATTAGGACGAATTTGGCTTCGACTTCGCTCAGCCAACGTATCTAGCTTCGTCCTAATTAAACTGTCTAGCACTATAGTTTGACATACCTAATTTTCTATTCACGCAGGAGGTCTAATGAGTGGTTGAAGCAAAAGGGGTGGTTTTCGGTGCGTGACCTATGGATGAAGGTTCAAGGTTTCGCATCCTAATCCGCAGGTTTGTCTGTGATATTTTCTTGAACCGCCCATTGCAGACCTGCATGATGGGTGATGTGGGAGGGAAGGGTTAATCGCCCTTCTCGACCCGATTAGCCTTCTTGTCAGGGTCACTAACGATTTCCTGCAACATTGGCTTGTGGTGGATCGATGCGGTGAGTAAAAATTGCCATCGGCACCATTGGTAACATTGGGAGTAGGCAGATCAACCACTGATTCCAAGTCAGGGGTACAGTAGCAAACAAGGTATTCATCACTCCCCACTGGCTAAATAAGATTTGCAGTACGAAGGCGATCACAATGCCGCTCAGGAGGATGGGAGCATCGGCGATCACCTTGCCTGGATGGCGCAGATAATTGATCGGCTTCGCCCCCAGTTGGCTGATGCTGAGTAGATAAATGATGCGGGCGGCCACTAGGGCTTGGATTGCCATCGTGCGGGCCAGCGTCACATCGCCTATGGTAGATTTCGCCCACTCAAAAATGCCAAAAATCAAAATCCAATTAAATACCGAGACTGCCAGAATACGGCGCAATAGGGTTGGCGTGAGCAGCGGTTGATTGGGATTCATTGGTGGCTGCTGCATCGTTCCCTGTGATTTGGGTTCAAAGGCAAGGGGAACGGTCATGGTGATCGAGTTGATCATATTCAGCCAAAGGACTTGCAGTGCCAGAATTGGTAACTCCCTTGCCAACAAAGCACTTATCAAAATCGTCATCGATTCGCCGCCATTGACGGGTAAGAGAAAAGCGATCGCTTTGCGTAAATTTTGATAAACGGTGCGTCCTTCTTCGACAGCGGCTTTGATCGAGGCAAAATTATCGTCGGTCAGCAGCATATCTGCTGATTCTCGTGCTACTTCCGTTCCCCCTTTCCCCATCGCAATCCCGATATCGGCTTGTTTAAGGGCGGGGGCATCGTTCACGCCATCCCCTGTCATCGCCACAATTTCGCCCCTCGCTTGAAGGGCTTCTACCAGTTGGAGCTTTTGGGCAGGTGCAACTCTAGCAAAGACCGATCCATCTTCAACGGCTTGAGTGATTTCTCGATCACTCATTTGGGCTAATTGTCGTCCTTCAAATGCTATAACTCCCGCTGCCGTTTTAATGCCCATGCGTTGGGCGATCGCCTTAGCTGTCGCGATGTGATCTCCCGTAATCATCTTGACTTGAATCCCGGCAGTTTGACAGGCATGAATGGCGGCGATCGCTTCAGGACGAGGCGGATCGATCATCCCCTGTAAGCCCAGAAAAACCAGATCCGTGGCAATATCCTGATGATCGATGGAATGCTGATGGACAGCAGCCGACTTTTGAGCAAACGCCAGCACCCGTAACCCTTGGGTTGCCATTGCTTCCACCTCTTTTTCAATCTGCGCTATCTCCAAAGGAATAGGCTGACCTTGTAAGTCCATTGCCTGGGTACAACGGCTCAGCAACGCCTCCACCGATCCCTTGACATAAATTATGGGCGAATCTGCATCCTGTCCAGCATGGTGCAGCGTTGCCATGTATTGATATTGAGACTCAAACGGAATTCCATCTAATCGAGGGTGGGCAGCAGTTAGCCCCGCTTGACTCATCTCAGCTTTCTCAGCGACAGTAATCAGTGCGCCCTCCGTCGGATCGCCCACGACCGACCAATCCTGACCCGTTTTTTTCAGTTGGGAATCATTGCACAAAATCCCTGCCATCAGGCAGGCAGTCAAACTGGGCGGCAACCCATCCTCGAAGGGTTCGACAGTCGTATTGTGATTCAGCCGACTAATTTCACCTTTGGGACTATAACCGCCACCACTAACGCGATAGTGTTGTCCCCCCGCATAAATTGCCTGGACAGTCATTTGATTTTCGGTCAATGTGCCTGTTTTGTCGGAACAAATCACCGTAGCACTGCCCAAAGCCTCCACAGCAGGGAGTTTACGTATAATTGCATTGCGCTTTGCCATGCGATTGACCCCGATCGCTAGGGTAATCGTCACCACGGCGGGTAGCCCTTCAGGAATCGCACTCACGGCTAGAGCAACTGCGGCTTCAAACATCTGTACCCAATCCCTGCCTCGCCCCAATCCGACTGCAAACGTCAGGGTGGCTAGGGTCAAGATGGCGTAGAGTAGGGTACTGCTGAATTTGGCAAACTTACGGGTCAAGGGCGTACTAAGGCTCACCCGATTTTCCATTGACTGGGAAATCTGTCCGACTTCCGTTTCGTTGGCGGTGGCAACCACCAGTCCCTGTCCTTGCCCGAAGGTGACAAAACTTCCGGCATAAGCCATATTGGTACGCTCGGCTAGAGGCGTATCCAATCGTAAAGGCGTGATCGATTTATCCACGGGAACCGATTCGCCTGTCAACCCAGACTCATCGATCTGCAAAGTGCGAACCTTCAGCAGTCTGATATCTGCGGGGACTTTATCGCCCGATGCCAGTAATACCAAGTCCCCTGGCACGAGATCCCGCGATGGAATCCGCAGGGTTTGACCGTCGCGCAGTACCGTTGTTTCCGTTGTCACCGCCTTCGCTAGGGCCGCGATCGCCCCTTCTGCTTTGGCTTCTTGCACATAGCCAATGATCGCATTAATTAAAGTAACGCCCCAAATCACCCCTGCATTTGTATAAGATCCCAAAAATGCCTTAACCATCCCAGCCAGCAGCAGAACATAGAGCAGTGGCTGATTAAATTGCAGCAAAAATTTTAACCAAGCTGGTTTTCCAGGCTTAAATTGCAGTTCGTTCCAACCATATTGTTCATAGCAACGAGCCACTTCCTCGGTGGTTAAGCCCACCTCCGCGTTGCTATTGAGGCTTTCCATCACCTCGCGATCGGAAAGTGCATGATAAGCGCGTGATTGTAATTGATCTGGCATCATATCCTCCCAATGGTTAGATACAACTGTTGCTAGTTACAACTGTTGATTTCTAGCTAATCATAAAGATCAAACCATTTTCCAAAAAGCATCGAAAATATATAACTGTCTTGGAAGGCTAACTAGTAGTTATATTGATCGCTCAAATATATAAATTCGCCTTATATGTTAAGATATAGGAACGACGAAATAACTAGTCGTTGGAACTGATATGCAACGATTTCTAGTTAACCGTTGAGCATAGCGAATGCGTTTCAACTCAAACCTTGCACCACAGTTGCGGAACAACTCTTATATTTGGAGATAAATTACCGCAAATTACTACCCTAAATTATTACAGAAATACGATCGCATTAACGCCGTCATTTGCCAATCTTAGCAATGAGTGGCAGACCATTCTCGATCACAAAAAGTATTGCTACAAAATGTATGTCTTTTCGGTAATAATTTCATCAACTGTTTAGCTTGGTAGCATCATTGCCATTGCTTTTTCGAGAGCTTTCGGGTCTTGGAGTAACTGTGCTGCCATTTCCTTCGCTTGCTCACCAGGGTAAACATCCTCAACCTGATCAATTACTGCTTGCAAGGCTTCTTGAGCAACAACTTCTGGAGAAACTTTGGGTGGTGGAAAGTGTCTACTTCCTTCTGTATCGACCGTTCCCGGCATCACACCCACCACCAACGTGCCTTGCGCTGCCAACTCAGCCCGGACACCCTGAGTCATTAATATTGCCGCAGCCTTAGAAGCACTATAGGAAGCATTCATGGGAAAGGTAACTTTGCCAAGAATACTGAGCATGTTGACGATCGCCCCACCGCCATTATTCTTTAATACAGGAGCAAAAGCGCGACACATCGCGAGCGTCCCAAAGTAGTTCACTTCCATCTCGGCTCTGGCACTAGAAAGGTCAGTCGCAGATATAAAACCCTTGAGCAAACCGATACCAGCATTATTAATTAGAAGGCTGACATCCCGGTACGTTTCTGCTGCGGTGGTTACGGACTGTTCATCCGTAATGTCTAACGCAATGGGAATAATCCGCTCTGGATCGATCGCCACTATGTTGGTCAGGGAATTTGGGTTCCTCGCCCCCGCATAAATTCGAGCAACACCTGCTGTCCGCAGTGCTTCCACATAATATCGACCAATGCCACCATTTGCTCCTGTCACCAATGCTACTGTCTTTTCTAATTGCATTTTAGGTATCCTTCATTGTGATCACAATTCTACAGCTATGATAAAATCCCACTTACTTTTTGAAAAGTACTTACTTTTTTGTAAGCTGCTAAGTGGACGAGAGGATTAGATAAATGCCAACAGAGCAACCAGAAGGAACCGTATTTGTGCAAACCACTCTGAAAATTATTGGCGGTAAATGGAAACTGCTAATTTTGTGGCATCTCAAAGATGGTGGAAAACGTTTCAGTGAACTCAAGCGGTTGATTCCTGAGATTACTGAAAAGATGTTAATCCAACAACTCCGAGAGTTAGAAAAAGATGAAATTGTAAATCGCCATGTTCACTCCGATATCCCACCAAAAGTTGAATATTCATTTACAACCTATGGAGAAAGTCTCATTCCTGTGCTAAAACCTCTTTGTGATTGGGGACAGCAACACTTGAGACGTACTGATAATTCACAATGAAGCAAGCTTTTTTCTCTCATCAAGACAATCTTCATTTGCGTTTAATCAATATCCTATTCTGCTGATAACTCCTGGGTTTAGTTTGTGTTGCTGCCTTTGATCCTTAAGAGAGAATTTCGATAATTCCTCGATCGCCATCTAAGCGCACTCTTTGACCCGATCGCAACAACTGGAGCGCATTCTGCACATCCATCACTGCTGGAATTTGATATTCCCGCGCAATAATTGCCCCGTGGGATAATCTGCCCCCGACTTCGGCAATAATTCCCCCCGCTTGGGAGAGGGCGATCGACCAACCAGAATCCGTATAGGGAACTACGAGAATTGTCTCTTTATTAATTCCTTGGGCATCTTGCAAGGTGCGGAGAATTTTAATTGTGCCTATTTTTGATCCAGCACTAGCAGCAATTCCTTGGAGATATTTCCCGGAAATAACCACAGGAGAAGAGTTGAGAGGTGGGGTATTGCCAAAGACCAAGAGAGGAATATTTGTGAAGGCTTGATTCACTTGGAATTGGGATTTTCTCTGAGTAATTAACTGGGCAAGATTAGAAATTAATTTTGATTTAGGTTGGGTAATTAATTCCTGAATTTCTGTAAAATCCAAGTAAAAAATATCCCCGTTTTCTATTAAAAGTCCAGAACTCAACCATTGTTGCTCTAGCTGAATAAAACTATAGCGGAGTTGGGCAAGAAGTTGACTATAAATAGAAGTAACTTTGCCCTTGAGGTGCAGTCTTTGCTGGACTTTTTGGTGTTGCCAAGAATGCTTTTTAGTCGCTTTTACTGATGGATTAATTATTATTTGCTCTGATGGTTGTTTAGGAGGGATTTGCAGAAATTGTTGAAACATTTTTTGCAACGGTTGAGGATCTTCCTGCCAAGTAGGAACGGCAATATCTGTGCCCACTTCACTGAGGTAGCCGTAGGTTTGTAGCCATTGATTAAACTGAGCGAGGATTTGCTGACCTTGGAGATTTTCGGCCAGGTAACTAAATAGATGCTCTGGGGTACTGGAAATAACTTCTAGAGATAGTTGGTCTCTAGCTCGATCGGCAATCTCGGAGAGCGATCGCACTGCGGCAATCTCTGGGGTACTACTATTATCTAAAGCTCCTTCCGGGATTTTATAAATACCCTGTCTGATAGCAAAACTTAAGGGAGTGAAAATGCTGTAGTAGGTGGCTTTCTTGAGAACGGTGAGAATCTTAGCGATCCGCTCTAAAATTATGCTTGGTTCTTCAGAATTACTACTAAATGATGTACTACCCAACTTATCTAAAATAGGCGCAAAATATTCACGATAATCTTGATTAAAATCCTTCTCTAAACTTAATTCTCTCTGGAGCAACCGGAACAATCCGGGAATATTTTGCAGGGTGGAAGCTAGGGGCGGTTTACTAAATTTTGCTCCTCTGGTGAGAAATTCCAAACTCTCGGTCGGTAGCCCCATTCTTAGGAATATTTGACCCAACAAAGTGGCATTGAAATAGGCATAGGCATTGTGGAGAGTCGCAGTTTCTGCAAAGTCTAGATCGGCAGCTTTCTCAGCGAGGACGATCGTGAAAATTTCTCCCCAAACTCCACAGGTCAAGGGGCGATTGATCGACCAAGTGAGGGGATGAATCGCCCCCGGAATTACTTCGGCAGCAATCTTTCTCGTCCAGATCGGCAGCAGAGTTGTAATCGGGCGAGATTGCAATACCCAGAGATTCTGCCCATCGTAAGTCCATTCCACATCTTGGGGAATGCCGTGGTAAGCCGCCTCGATTTTCCTTGCTAGGTATGCAACCTGTTGGATCAACCGGGCTGGCACATCGCCGCTTTGATCTGGGGCGATTGGATCTGAACCAAGGTGATTTGAGGGAGCGATCGATAGTTCCAAATCCTCAGGCAACCGCCAATCTGGACTTGCCTCTAGGTCAAAATTACTCACCAAAACTTGGTACTGCTCTGGGGTAACTTTCCCGGAGACAACCCGTGTGGCATTGCCCGGCAGGGCTTCGATCGCCACCCCCTCTCCCCCTAGGGGATCCCGGCTAAAAGCCACCCCAGAGAAGACTCCGGGAATTTGATATTGGATCAACACAGCCATCCCGGTATCAGGAATTTGGTTGTCGGCTCGATACCGCATTGCCCTCGGCTGGTTATAGCTGGCGAGACAATTCAAAATTGCCTGTTGTAGTTGCAGCCGACTGGCAACGTTGAGGATACTCACGTACTGCCCGGCGGCGGTACTGGTTTCCGTATCTTCCCCCCTGGCTGAAGAGCGCACCACTAGGGGAGCATCACTACTGGGCTGGAGATAGTTCAGCAACACATCTAGATCATCGCCGGGCAGCAACACCCAACCTTCCGGGACTGGATATCCCCACTGGTGCAACTGGGAGAGGTTGGCGGCTTTGTTGCCAACTTTGGCTGCCTCTAGTTGTCCGGCATTGAGGTAAGTAATGCCCCGTTCTCCCCGAAAAAAGTTAAACATTGGTTGCGATTTCCCCCGAACTTGATCAGTTGGTAGATTCAGATCATCAGGAATCTTAGTATAGATCCAGCCTAAAAGCGAACTCAGAGCGATCGCCGCCCCCAGTCTGGCGGTTTGCTGGGGATGAAATAGAGCCAAGAGCAAGGGAAATACAACCAGAACACTATATTTACTAAGGTTGCGATCGCGGGTCACCGTAAACCCCACCCCCACCACCAGCAAACCAATGCTAGTAATGACGGGATCATGGGTCATACAGCCCCACAGGGCATTAGTCGTCCCGGCTCCCTTGCTGCCCACGTAGCGCCCAAATACCAGACCAACAATGGCGATCATCTCCCAAGGGGAGGCGACAGGAAAGAACATTCTGGCTAATAATACGGTGCAGATTCCCTTGCCTGCCTCAGAAATCACTGCCAAAATCCCGGTGATCTTGCCCCCATGATAGAAAGCCGCCGAGACGGAAGCATTGCCTGTCCCGAGTTGCCGTAAATCTTGCCGATGCCGCAGGGAGAAAATGATCCTAATTAAAGGCAATGCTCCCAGCAGCGGACAAAAAATACAGAGGACGATCGCTCCCCCCAGTTGAGTTAAAGTCATAGAATGGTTTCTGATAATTAATTAAGCATCCTATAACTGGTATACCTTGATGCAAGCACCTAAAGTTGATTCCGAAGCAACAAAGCAAATTAATCTCGTCCCCAATCTCTACGCGGCTGATTTCTATGCTTGGACTCAAGCACAAGCGTTGCTGTTGCGTCACCAGCAGTGGAGTCAGCTAGACCTATTAAATTTAATTGAGGAAATTGAGTCTTTGGGTAAGCAACAACGCCAAGAATTACGAAATCGATTAAGTGTTTTAATCGGTCATCTCCTGAAGTGGCAATATCAATCCCAATCCCGCAGCCGGAGTTGGTTGGCAACTATCAAGGTTCAACGCCTAGATACGATCGAACTCCTAGAAGATAATCCTAGCCTCAAATCTGATCTGGCAGAGATACTGGATAAAGCCTATGAGAGAGCGATCGCCTTAGCCGTCAAAGAAACCAATCTATCTCTCCAAACCTTCCCTAGGGATTATCCCTACAGCCTAACAGAGATTTTTGACGACAGATTCTATCCCGGTGAACCCAGTGATTTAGTAGCAGAGCTTGGTTGATCACTAAGCTTTAGAGCGGAAGATATGTGTCAAGATATGGTTATGATTTTTCAGAGAGACTAATTTTGACAAAAAGGTGGTGCAACTTATGAAGATTAACCCTCTGACCCTCAGCTTTCCTGATCCGGAGTCAGAGCGAGAATTTTTGCGGCATTACTTTCGCCTATCGCTGAAACAAGTTAGATTTGCTTTGATCTTAGCCATTGTTGTCTATGTGATTTTAGGAATTGTGGACTTACAATTTGCTTCAGAAATCCGAGATAAATTATTGCTGATCCGCTATGGAATTGTCCTGCCTGTCTGTATTGCTGTCTTAGGGTTAAGCTTTTCTGCCTACTTTCGCCAGATCATGCAAATAGCGATCGGTATAGCTATCATCGTGGCTGCGATCGCCGCCCCAGCAGTGGCTATCTTAATCCCAGCTTTGGGAGTTAATTATATCGGTTTGACTAGTTTGTTGATGTATAACTATACAGCCATCAAACTCAGATTTGTCGCCGCTAGTATTACTGGATTAATGATCTTTTTGATATATAATGCCTTAGATTTATTAATTATTAAAACTCCCATTCCTAAGCTAGTAGAGGTGGATTTTTATCTGGCTGCAACCATCTGCGTGGGGATGTTTGCCTGCTACCAAATGGAATTCTATCTCCGGCAGGATTATATTAGCGATCGCCTCCTAAAAAAAGAACAAGAAAAAGCTGAAGAACTACTCTTGAATGTCCTTCCTGCCTCCATTGCTGCCCGCCTCAAACAAGGGGATAAAGTAATTGCCGAAAGTTTTCCTGATGTGACTATTTTATTTGCCGATCTCGTTAACTTTACTCAACTATCTGCCAACATTTCTGCCAAAGAATTAGTAAATATCTTAAACGAAATTTTTTCTGAATTTGATCTTCTTGCTGAGAAGCATGGGCTAGAAAAAATTAAAACCATTGGAGATTCCTACATGGTGGTTGGTGGTTTGCCAATTCATCGAGAAGACCATGCCCAAGCTGTTGCTAGTATGGCGCTGGATATGCGGGCAGCAATTCAGCGGATTAGTAATCTCAGTCACGAACCTCTAAGTATCAGAATTGGCATCAATACAGGACCTGTAGTTGCCGGAGTAATTGGCATCAAGAAATTTATTTATGATCTGTGGGGAGATACGGTAAATGTGGCTAGTCGGATGGAATCCCACGGAATTCCGGATCAGATTCATGTCACGGTGGAAACCTATCAAGCCCTCCAACAGGAATTTACCTTTCAAGAGCGAGATAAAATTCAGGTCAAAGGCAAGGGGGAAATGCAAACCTATCTCCTGTTGAATCGCAAATCTAACGATCCTCAATCAGACCTACACCTTGAAATTTTTACCTAAATTCACTACAATAAATTGTTAACAAATGTAAATATAGCGATCCTAAATGGTTTCACCCGCCTTCGGCGGGTGAAACCATTTACTAGAAGCAAGTTGACTTGGCAACTGTTAGAAAATGATTTAGGACTGCTATATGACGTGTCTAAATATTAGGAAGTATAAATTAATGAACTTAGGAAAATTAGTAGTTTTATTGACAGCTTTTTGGGTTTTTAATTGCTGGAATTTGATTCCTGCTGCCATGGCAGCCAACCAATATCCTGTCCCTCCTTCCTATAGCAATGCCCAGCTTCAAAGAAAAGATTTTTCTGGTCAGGTGTTGCAAAAAGCTGAATTTTCTAATGCTAATTTAGAGTTTACTAATTTTAGTAATGCAGATATGCGAGGGGCAGTGATTAGTGCTTCTACCCTAACCAAAACCATCTTACACGGGGCGGATTTAACCTATGCCATGATGGATCAGGTGAATTTTAATGGGGCAGATCTGAGTGATGCAATTTTGGTGGATGCACTTTTGCTTCGCTCTACTTTTAAGGATGTGGATATTACTGGGGCAGATTTTACTGATGCGCTGCTAGGACGAGTCCAAGTTCAACAATTATGTCAACAAGCTACGGGAGTAAATTCTAAAACTGGAGTAGCCACTGCCGATTCTTTGGGGTGTTCATAGCAGGACTATTTCATTCTAGGCAAGTATGCCTCAACAAAAATCATCTCAACCCCCTTGGCGGTTACTACATAGCTATCCTAAATGATTTCACCCGCCGGAGGCGGGTGAAATCATCTGCCAGAAGCAAGTTGACTTAGTAACTGTTCGTAAATGATTTAGGATCGCTATATATCAGAAATATTTTTTAAAATGGGTTGATCCTGCTCTGGGGTAATTGATTGTCGCCAAGCTTGGATACCTCCGGTCAAAACAAGAGATTTTATTCCAGACTTTGCTAACATTTGGGATGATTTATTAGAGCGAAAACCTGTTTCACAATAAAGGATCAACGTAGGCGCAGCTTGATTAGGGAAAGTCGATTTTTTTACCAGATCAACAATCACTTTCTCTCCCGTACCTAGCTCAATATCAGTTATGGGAACTAGAGGACTATTGCCAATATGATCAAGTTTGTATTCTGAGGGCGATCGCACATCCACCAACAACACAGGTTTCACCTTGCCAGCCACCAACTCTTGCACCGTGATTTGTGGCACTCTCCAACTACTCATGATATTTATAGTAAGCGCCATTCTAGTCAGGACGGGGACGTTTTTGAGGGCGCGCTCTGCGCGCCCTCAAAAACGTCCTAATCAAATCGGCGACTACTATACTAGGTTAAATTGAGGAATCTTTAACAAGATAATCCCTACTCCAACTCCTACAATTAAAGCAGCAATTATGGCAATTAACCAACCGGGTAAATATTTTGTAGTTTTTGTTTTCATGGATTTTGATTTCATGAGTTTTTTCTCCTGTGCTTAATAATTCTATGATTCTGAAAAGGATAAATTAGTTGTTTCAAGTAGGCGATCGGCATAGGTTCTTGAACTCCGTAGACTTCGGGCGATCGATGCTTGGATAGATACCATGTTCCGAATAACCAATCAACACAGGCTAATTGAGCCGCAAAGTTTGTATGGTAAGTTTCTGGGTTTTGACTGTGATGCCAACGATGTAATTCAGGAGTGACTAAGATGTAGTTAAGAAATCCAAATTTATAGCCTAGATTACTATGAATAAAAAATGCCATGGTTGCAGAAAACAAGGCATAGACAACAAAGAAACCCTCGCTAAATCCTAGTAAATATAAAGGGAAAACCTGAAATATTTTAGTGAAAATCTGATCAAAGGGATGAACTCTCACCGTCACCAGCCAATCTAGTTCTTTAGCCCCATGATGGATAGCATGAAATCCCCAGAGCCAAGGAATTTGATGGAGCATTCTATGGGCAGTGTAGTAACCTATTTCTCCTAAGAATATCCCAGAAATCAACTGTAATTCTAAAGATTGCTGCCCGACAAGTCCTGTGATTTCCCTAGGGAGAATACCTTGAACTAATAGAGTATTAACTAGGAGAAAAATTACCAAGCCACTAGTTTTGCCTATTAAGTTCCCCGTAAAAAAATATATTAAATCTGTTTCCCAACCCCGCCGCCATAAACTTTGTCGCCTGTGGGAGAATAGTCTTTCCAGAGGAACAAAAACTAGGAATAAAATCAAAAAGCCTTTGATAACTTCAGGAATCATCATTTATTAATGACCTAATAGTTTAGTTCCCTTAGGACAAGATACAGTCCCATTTTGATAAATAGGCATAATATTTGCTAACGGTTGGGGTTGATTAACTTCACAGACAATTGATTGAGTTGTAGGAGCGCGATCGCTATTGGGAACTGTGCCAACAAAAGTAACTCCCAAATAGCTCTTGAAATCTCGATTTGTACTTTGGGCATAGTTGACTGCAAGTTGATTATCAGTTTGTACAAAATACTGATAGTAATCAGCTTTTGGAGATATGCCAATACCCAGTTCTGGAATAGAACTAGCAAACTTATTATTTTCTAAAAAATATGCTTGCTGACCTCGCCCAATAATCCCAATATTATTTCTAGCTTCTGCTTGTCTAGCCTTATTCCCACAACCACTCTGAGTAGGTAACAAGATCAGAATGGCTCCCAGCCCGACAATAAAACTTATTGGCAATCCAATTAATAGAGTCAGCTTAATAATTTTCTTCTTGCTTCGTGGAGATGGAATATCTGCCTGTTCGGTTGTAAAAGATTTCACCGAGCTAGAGATTTTTCGATCATCTAAAATCTCCTCAGCTAAATCAGCAGGATTGGATACTTTCTCTATGGGTGTTGGTTCTGATTTTTGATCTTTTAACTGCATAGTTTACATACCTTGTTTGGGCTGTCGAGGCAATTAGGGTTATGGATGCCATTGCTATTCATAATATCCTAATCACCAGATGAAGGGGAAATTCCTGATAAACTAATTAATATTTACTTCGGCTGGGTGGGAGCCAAAGCGACTCTGAAACCTCAACTACATCCCTGTCATGACTATAATGGAGCTTGTAGTAAAATAATCTAAGATTACGATAGAATCACGGCAATCCTATTTTGCCAGAAGCATATCCTTACTTAATTGAACAAATTCTTGATAATAATTTCCCTGTTAATAGGGAGGTTTAAATTATGTCGATCGCCCTATCAGAGCCAACAGAGATAGTATCCCTAGAGGAGTTTCTTGCTTTGCCAGAAACTAAGCCTGCCAGTGAATATATGAATGGTGAAATATCTCAAAAACCGATGCCTCAAGGAAAACATAATAAGCTGCAAATCGGATTTGCCAGCCAGATTAATCAAAAAGGTGAAGCTAGTTGTATTGCTTATGCGTTCACGGAGTTACGTTGTACCTTTGCAGAGCGATCGATCGTGCCAGATATTGCGGTGTTTGCGTGGGAGCGGATTCCGGTAGATAGTGAGGGCGAGATTATGAACCGGATTACGATTTCCCTTTGAGGAGGCTACGCCAACGCTCCTGATTGGATAATTGAAATCCTTTCTCCAGACCAATCAATGTTGGAAATTATAGATAAAATTAGTTTTGCGATTAAGCATGGGACTAAGTTGGGCTGGTTGATTGCTCCCCAAGAAAGGAAAGTATTGGTATTTCAAGGCGATCGCTTACCGGAAACAAAATTAGGCAATATGCTCCTGCCTATCTTAGATAGTTTCACGAACTGGCAGCTAACCGTAAGTGATTTATTTAGTTTATTAACCTTTGCTGCCAAAAAGTAGAAATGAAAATGTTTCAGTGGCAGAATATTCTCTAAAAAGATAAAGTCATAAGGTAGAATAATGGCAAGAGATTTGTTTCATGATGCAGTTAAAAATGCCCTAATTAAAGACGGATGGCAGATTACTAGCGATCCATTGTTCTTACAAATAGGAGGTGTTGAAATTTATGTAGACCTCGGAGCCGAAAAACTAATTGCCGCCGAACGTAATAATGAAAAAATTGCGGTAGAAATTAAAAGCTTTGTCAACCCCTCATCACTAACTGACTTTCATCTAGCAGTTGGGCAATTCCTTAACTACCGTGTAGCACTAAAGATAGAAGACCCAGAACGGAAACTGTTTCTGGCTGTTCCAAATATCGCTTACAAAACTTTTTTTTCAAAAGGAATTTGCCCATATTGTTATAGCTGAATATAAGTTAGAAGTTTTAGTTTATGACATAGAAAATGAGGTAATTATCACATGGAAAATCTAGAAAGAATTCATAAGTATCGTATTGTTATCAAGGAAATCCTTAGCCAATATGCTACTTATAAGCCATCCTATGGTGAAATCGAAGTTCAAACTCTATTTGATACGGAACATGATCATTATCAGGTTTTGGGTATTGGTTGGAACAAAAAAGAACGAGTTTATTCTTGTTCAATGCACTTAGATATTAAAAATGACAAAATCTGGGTTCAACTCAATAATACTGAACTAGATATTGGTCAAGCTTTAGTGGAGATGGGTGTTCCTAAAGAAGATATTGTGATCGGTTTTCAGCCTGTTTATATTCGGGAAGTCTCAGGATATGCGATCGCTTAACAGAGGAATTATTTTTACCCTCATTTACACTGCTGCTAGTAAAGAAGGGCAAACAATCTATACAATTTACAAAATTTTTGGGTTTGGATTGATCTAGGGCGTACTATAGGCAAATTCAGCTAGGGGTGTCCGAGTTTCGGGCTGAGAAAAAACCCTAAGAACCTGAGACTGGGTAATACCAGCGGAGGGAAGCTATTAATTTGAGGAACCTAAAAATATGCGTACAGAATGGATCGCTAAACGTCAGGGACAGCCTAATGTCTCTCAGATGCACTATGCCCGTCAGGGAGTTGTTACCGAAGAAATGCAGTTTGTGGCAAAACGGGAAAACCTACCTGAATCCTTAATCCGGGATGAAGTGGCACGGGGCAGAATGATTATCCCTGCCAATATTAATCACCCGAACTTAGAACCCATGGCGATCGGCATCGCCTCCAAATGCAAAGTCAACGCCAATATTGGTGCTTCCCCCAACTCTTCTAATCTCCAAGAAGAAGTGGATAAACTCAACCTAGCTGTCAAGTATGGCGCTGACACCGTGATGGATCTTTCCACTGGCGGCGGCAACTTAGATGAAATCCGCACCGCCATCATCAAAGCCTCCCCGGTTCCCATTGGTACAGTTCCCGTGTATCAAGCATTGGAAAGCGTTCACGGCACGATCGAGAACCTGACCGCCGATGATTTCCTGCATATCATCGAAAAGCACGCCCAGCAAGGAGTGGACTACCAAACCATCCATGCGGGAATTTTGATCGAACACCTGCCCTTGGTGAGAAACCGGATTACGGGGATTGTCTCCCGTGGCGGTGGCATTCTCGCCCGGTGGATGCTGCATCACCACAAGCAAAACCCTCTCTATACCCACTTTGCCGATATCATCGAGATTTTCAAGCGCTACGATGTTTCCTTTAGCCTCGGCGATTCCCTCCGTCCCGGTTGCCAACACGATGCCTCCGATGATGCTCAACTAGCAGAACTAAAAACCCTCGGACAATTGACCCGTCGGGCTTGGGAAGATGATATTCAAGTCATGGTGGAAGGTCCCGGTCATGTGCCGATGGATCAGATTGAGTTTAATGTGAAAAAACAAATGGAAGAATGCTCCGAAGCGCCCTTCTACGTGTTGGGACCTCTAGTGACGGATATTGCCCCCGGTTATGACCACATTACTTCGGCGATCGGCGCAGCCATGGCGGGTTGGTACGGCACAGCTATGCTTTGCTACGTGACACCGAAGGAACACCTAGGTTTGCCCAATGCGGAAGATGTGCGAAATGGCTTAATCGCCTACAAGATCGCTGCCCACGCTGCCGATATTGCTCGCCATCGCCCCGGTGCGAGAGACAGAGACGACCAACTTTCCCATGCTCGCTACAATTTCGACTGGAATAAGCAATTTGAGCTATCCCTCGATCCAGAACGGGCGAAGGAATACCACGATGAAACCCTGCCAGCGGATATCTACAAAACTGCGGAGTTCTGCTCCATGTGTGGACCCAAGTTCTGCCCCATGCAAACCAAGGTGGATGCCGATGCCTTGACGGAGCTAGAGAAGTTCCTTGCCAAGGATGGCGTTCCCCAAGCAGTGGCTGGTGTGAAGTAATCTCAAATCAAAAGGGGGTTTCACCCTTTTTTGATTTACAGAAGTTTGAGAGTGGGCTGAGCGGAGTCGAAGCCCATTCTCAAACCCAACATGGATAGGACTTGCAATATTTATGGTGTGTCTCATTTGAATGCAAAGTGCTGTAAATCCTTCAAAAACAAAATTTCGCAGTTTTCCTGATCTGGTCTATCAACCAAGAACAATAGATTGGTAGATGCACCCTGATTGACAAGTCCCCGGTTCCTTTTTGGAGTTGGGGATATTTTTTTTACACTTATAGCCGTCACCAAGCGAGGGTTCCCACAACCTAAATCATCTCAACCCCCTTGGCGATCGCTATATATTTCGCTCAATTGTCTAAGAAATTCCTTTGGTTCATAAAGTGTTGGCAGAGCTTGCCATTTACCAACAGTTTCCACCAGTACTGTAGGAAATGAGTTAATTCCTAGGGAACGAGTGGTACGAAATTCTTCGGCTAAAGTAGCTGGCAACTCACGGGCAGTGGGAAGCTCGAAATCGATCGCAATCCCTAGAGACTTTGTAATACTTTCATCGGTAAGCAAAGTATTTAGGTCTTCACCGTCCCTAAAATGAGCAGTTTGGATCCCATGAGCAAAGTCTAAGACTCGTGTTGGATGGGTTTGGCGCATTTGCAGAATTGCGGCACAAGGGACGTAGGAACTGCTTAAAATATCATCACGAGAAAGAATACGCTCAAAAAAAGCTTGCCCCAGATGCTGTCCTGTCACGGCAGCCATCCGTGTTGATGCCCCCTTGATATATTCAGCCATTTCTTTGTAGGGTCGGATACGTTCTCCGGTTACTAGTCCACCCATTTTAAGCTGAACTTCGATATCGGGGCGATCGCGTTTTAAGGCTTGCAGGGCGGGGATAAAACCATAACACCAACCACACAGAGGATCATAACCATAAATAATTTGTTTTACCATATAGCGATCCTAAATCATTTGCGAACAGTTACTAAGTCAAATTGCTTCTGGCAGATGGTTTCAACCGCCTCCGGCGGTTGAAACCATTTAGGGTTGCCATAGTATCTTTACTCCGATTCCCCTTAATTACAAAAGTCTGTGTCTAAATGCACCATACCGCAGTTTTTGAGGTACTTACTTTAACAAGGTTTGAGAGCAGAAAACGATCTCCACCTGCTCTCAAATCTCAAACTACTGAATTAAACCAAACTGGTATTCCAATCGGTAATTTGAATCCATTGTGCAAAGGTTGTGAGCTTGATAGGGAGTTTTTGCAATACTGCATCAACATTTACTTCTCCCGCCTCTGGGTGATTAGCTCGCCAACGATAGATTTTGGTAATTTCTGTACCCGTTGGTTCACCAAAGGCTTGATTGAGTCCTGTTTCAAAAGCATCAAGGGGAATCTCGTGATAGGAGAAGGGACGATTCAACACCTTGGTAAATTTCTCGGCAATTTCCTGACCGTTCAAAGCCTCAAGCCCTCCGATATCCATAGTTTCACCTGCTAATTCAGGATGCTCTAAAGCGGCGACTGTCAAAGCAGCCGTATCATCTAAACTAATCCAAGAAATCTTGATATGGCTGGGTAAAGGATATGCCACAACTCCTTGATGAATACTTGGCAAAGACCAAGGAGCTGCTAGGTTATCCATATAAACAGGGGGACGCAGAATGATGGATGGTACACCACTTGCTTGGAGATAATTCTCTAAGTTGCGTTTGATTTCAAAGGCTGCGGCATCGGTTATTTGCTGGGGAATCGAAGTACTAGTGTTAAACACCAGCAGTTGCACTCCAGCATCGCGGGCAGCATTAATGGCGTTAGAACCTTTGGTTATGGCTAATGCCGATCGATACTCTAGGGGCAAAACTAAGGAGACTCGATCGATTCCTTCGTTGGCAAGCTTCAGACTATCTTCATCTTCTAGGCTGCCCTCCACAATTTCTACAGAGTGAGGAAATACCGCTTGGGCTTTGTCTCGATCGCGCACCAATACCCGTACTTGATAACCCTTCTGTACCAATTTTTGAACAACAGGACTACCTTGAGCACCATTTGCACCATAAACAAGAATTTTGGGGGGTTGACTGTTCATAAATTAAAACATCCTTTTGTGTCTCCTATGCTCAATATCCCAAAGACCTGCTAATATTACAAGTACCTACAATTTTGTAGGGTACTATCAAAAAATATTGTTGCTCTATGAACCAAGACCAAAGTAAAGAATGTCCAATTCAGGCTTTTGTAGATCTGATTAGTGGGAAATGGAAAATCCTAATCCTTTATCAGTTATTTCAGGGAACCAAGCGCTATGGAGAGTTGAAGAGATTAGTTCCAAAGGCAACTGAAAGAATGCTAACCTTGCATCTTCGGGAATTAGAAGCTTCGGGAATTGTGCAGCGGACTGTCTATCCAGAAGTTCCACCTAGGGTCGAATATTCCTTGACAGCCTTAGGTTTGAGTTTAGAACCTGTTTTGCTTACGGTTTTGGCTTGGAGTGAAGAATACTTGCTTCAAGAAAATAGACAGTTAAATTAAGACTAAATTAAGACTAATGACTATCTTGACTGTCTCGCCATCTCTGATAGGCAGCATTACCCAACCATGCCCCTAAATAAGTTATTGGAATTAAAATTAAGAAAAAGATAGCTATTCCTACTCCTTCAGCAGCAGCGGGTGGACTATCGGAGGAGCCATAGATCCGTCCTTGTGATTGTGCAATTAATTTCAATGAAAACACAAGTAATTCAATTAAAAATATAAACCCAAATACAAAAACTAGAGAGATTACAACTGTTCCAGTAAAAATAAAAATTGCAAGGATTAACGATTTCTGCTTGATAGCTACAACACCAGTGTAAAGTAGCCCTAGAAACCCACTAAATAATAGGGTATAAATAAGAGTTTCAAGCATAAAGAACTTCTACTAAAAATTAATCTCAATAGCTGAACTAGAGTATCTACATCAGATTTTGCAAGACTTGAGCCATTTTTCAGTTTACTGCTTTATTCAAGAACATTTGAAGTTAAGGCATGTTTTTTAGCTAACCCTTCTAGATGGAGCCGTCGAGCTTCTGTTTTGCGATCGCGCTCAATTTTTCGACAAGCATTGCAACGTTTGGCAAAAGAGTAAACGTTACCCTTGGCCACTTCATACCACCATTTCTGCCGGGTAGCCAGCCAAATCTCTTGCTTTTGGCAATCTACACACTGGAATGGCTCATTAATATAGTAACCACGAGCAACAAAAGACGGCACACCATAGCTACTATAAGGTGCTAGTAAATTTGGATCACAAAGAACCGCATCAGCAGGCATTCTCTCTCGATCGTAATGCTTTTTCTGGGCGATCGCTTTAGCTTTGCGTTTTGCCTCCCGCTCTGCCCGCAGTTCCCGAAGTTCAGCACGGCGTTGTTTGTTACTTTTCATCTTGTTTTGCCTACTCAATGTCGAGCCATATTAACAGTTGCCCTAGGTTAGAGATTATTATAGAATATCTTAGGATATAACCGGGGTGATGAGCTTATGTTGGCAAGAGTTTGGAGCGCTGCGGTGGTGGGGATTGAGGCTGTTCAGGTGGGTGTGGAGGTTGATCTATCGGGAGGAATGCCGGGGATTGTGGTGGTGGGGTTGCCCGACACGGCGGTGCAGGAATCCAAGGAGCGAGTTAAGGCAACTCTGAAGAACTCTGGCTATGCCTTCCCCATGCGGAAAATTGTGATTAATCTGACTCCAGCGGATCTACGTAAAGAAGGACCCAGCTTTGATTTGCCCATTAGTGTGGGGATCATGGCGGCTTCTGAGCAGGTGAGTGGGCAATTGTTAGGGGATTATTTATTTCTGGGGGAAGTTTCCCTCGATGGTTCCCTGCGTCCGGTGGCGGGAGTGCTGCCGATCGCTGCTGCCGCCCAAAAGATGGGGATAGCTGGTTTGGTCGTCCCCACAGACAACGCCCAAGAAGCAGCAGTGGTGGAGGGTTTATTAGTTTTCGGGTTCCAACATCTCTCCCAAGTAGCAGATTTTCTCAATCAGCCAGAACGCTTTTCCCCGGTGCAAATAGATGCCAGCAAACTTTTGCAACGTAGCCATTTTTCAGGGCAGGATTTGCATGATGTCAAGGGGCAGAGCTTTGCCCGCCGAGCTTTGGAGATTGCGGCTGCTGGGGGGCATAATTTGATCTTTGTCGGTCCACCGGGCAGCGGCAAAACCATGCTGGCGAGGCGATTACCGGGAATTTTGCCCCCCTTGGAATTTGCCGAGGCATTAGAAGTAACGCAGATTCATTCGGTAGCGGGGTTGCTAAAACAACGAGGCACCCTAGTCTGCGATCGCCCTTTCCGTAGTCCCCACCATTCTGCCTCCGGACCTTCCCTTGTGGGCGGTGGTAGTTTCCCCAGACCGGGGGAAATATCTCTATCACACCACGGCATCTTGTTCCTCGATGAACTGACGGAATTTAAGCGCGATGTGTTGGATTTTCTCCGGCAACCTCTGGAAGATGGCTATGTGACAATTTCTCGCACCCGCCAATCGGTCACCTTTCCGGCACAATTTACCCTCGTTGCCAGCACCAACCCCTGTCCCTGTGGTTACTACGGCGATACTCTCCAACCCTGCACCTGTTCTCCTCGGCAGCGGGAAGGCTATTGGGCAAAGCTATCGGGACCTTTGATGGATCGCATCGACTTGCAAGTGGCGGTGAATCGCCTCAAACCAGAGGAAATCACCAGTCAACCTACAGGGGAAACTTCCTCTATTGTGCGCGATCGCGTCCAACTGGCAAGGGAGCGATCGCAACAACGCTTCCAAACCGAAAAATCCATTAGTTGCAATGCCCAAATGCAAAGTCGCCATCTCCATAAATGGTGTCAACTGGATGAGGGCAGCCGAATGCTCTTGGAAGGGGCAATTAGAAAGCTCGGTCTATCGGCACGGGCAAGTGATCGCATCCTCAAGGTGGGCAGGACGATCGCCGATCTCGCTGGGGAAGAAAACCTCCAAGCGGCTCATGTGGCGGAGGCAGTGCAATATAGGACGATCGATCGAATGCAATAATTTCTTGTCTTCTCCAGTGTCTAATACCAAATCAAGAAAATGGTGAAACCATTTTCTTGATTTAAACCCTTACGCAGCAAATTATTCAGAATCTTATTGGTATCAAGTATTTAGCAAAATGGTATAAGCAACAATAAATCAGGACTTACGCATTTGGATGTTTTTGTGGGCGCTCCGCGCCCGCAAAAACATCCACAACTCTCGATAATTCGTTGGTATTGCGTAAGTCCTATAAATTACAGAGTTTCTGCAAAAGTTTTAGGGATGTTTGATAAATTATATAAAATTTTATATAATCAAATAAAAAGAGTGAAAATTATGGCAATCAAGTTTTATGAGAGTCCTTTTCATGCGATCGAGGAGCCTGATATAGCTAGTAAGTCGGTTTTAAAGGCTGACTTGACGATTATGATTCGGGATATAATTGAAAGTAGAGGTTGGACACAAAAGGAAGTAGCGGAGAGGTTGGCGGTTAGTCAGCCGCGTGTGTCGGATATTGTGAGTGGAAAAATTGATAAGTTTACTTTGGATATGCTGTTTTCGATGCTAGATAAGCTGGGATTTAGGACTGAGTTTACTTTTAGTAGTTTGGAAAGTGCATCTATTAAGATTCAAACAAGAGATGTTGCCAAAACTGCTTAGTTATTTTTGCCTTTTCATTTTTTCTATCTCGGCTTTTAGTTCCTTATATCTTTTCTCGACAGTTTTCATGGCTTGTCGATCTACACCATTTGTTGTCTTTTCAAATGAGTGTAAGACAACAACAGTATTTAGGAATTTTGCTATGTAGACACATCTAAAAGCTGGACTACCATTGATTTTAAGTTCAATTACCCCAGCACCCATTCCTTCAAGAGTTTGGATTGGTAAGAATGGCTTTTTATCATCTTGGACAGCTCTTAGACTATTTCCAAATTGTTGTTGAATTTCCTTTGGGAAGTCTTTGTATTCTCTTTCAGCGGCATCATTAACAAAAGCAAACTATTTCATACTAGTGTTGATATTGAATTGAGGGAAATGCAGGTTCTGGCGATCAAATATCCTTCATCTCGTTTCTCAACGTATTGTTTTATAGGAGTAAGTATCAAAGTCATATTCAGTTCTTGTAAGGTGTTGAGTAATTCTAGTAAAACCATCTTTGATGCTCTAGCTAATTGGCTCTTTTATTTAAATAACTGCACCTAAACATTCCTTGATGATATCAATGATTACCTTGAAATCAGCAAAATCATTAGGCTCTTTTCTTTCTTCACACATCCATTTACAAAATCTCATCTTTTGAAATTCTTGAGTATGGTTGTTTTCTCCATATTTCCCTACAGTTTGTTTTGGAGTATAGAAATCTTGAGTAAATAAATGATCAGGAAATAGATTTTCAATACCTACCTTGATTTTGCGATTATCTTGCCGAGGAATTTTCCTGATCTTTAATTTGTCATGATCTTCATTGTAGGCTTTTGTATCACAATCATAAAGTAGTAATGTTGTTGTAGTCATGTAGCGAGGATTAGAAAGTAAGACATTTTTTGTATTTGTCAAACCACTATCACCAGTATTAATACTTTTCCCTTTCCCTAAATTAGCTCCTACCCATTCAACATTAACTCGTTCTGAAATTGAATTTTCCTTCAGTAGCTCCAGTGCAGTTATGATATAGATGGTATCAGTCTCACCTTCTGTAAATATCAAAAGTTCAATGCTTTTCTCAATAGTATTTTTTGCTTCACTTAAAAGTAGAGGTTTAGATTGAGACTGAGGTTTAGAACCTTTTGCAACAGCAGCTTTTACTTCATCTTTGATTTTATTAATTTGTTTATAGTAGTTAGATAGCATCTGCTGACCTTGTCTCGCCATTAAATAACTAGAATAATCTTCCCAGATATCAACTGACCAATGATCTATACTTTTTCTAAGATGTCGATAAATAGGGCTATTATTTCCATAGCGATCCCTTAAAAAATCATCTGGATAATCGACATATGTATGAGCAGGGATATTATGCTTTGCCATTAACTCTATTAATCCAATACCTTCGTGCTCCCACATTCTCAAATGTTGAATCATATAAGATAAATCAGATGGATTAGATAAATCTGTAAAGACAATAATGCAGAAGCCTAGATATAAAGGATTATTATGTTTTCCTTCAAAACAACCTTTATTAAAAGCATTAATAATGCCTTGTGCTTGATTTTCTTCTGAAGCATTATCAAGCCACCAATGAGGAATGTCATTGTCATCAAATCCATAACCTTTCATTATCCAAAAACTACCAACAATATTTTGGGGGTATTCTTCAAGTAATGACTTTGCTCTTTGACAATCACTCACACCAATATAAGGTAAATATACTGTCATATTCTCAATCCTTCTTAAATATAAAAAAGTCAATATTAAAAACAACTATTTAGTATCAATGCCGTAATTATATAGGGACTTATACTCGTCTAGTTTCCATAGTCAACGGCAAGCCCAGATCGGCTCTAACTTGCAGACAGACAGCAATTGCATCTTGAATATTTTCTAGAGCGTCTTCATTTTGTTGTACCCTGACTAACACAACCCAGAATACTCGGACATTCCACAATCCAAACATCATCTTCATCTCGATCAATTGTCACATTGAATTTCATATCGAGCCATGTAATTAAAGAATAGATATAAAGGTACATTGTAGCTTCTTATCGTAATTGCTAACCCTCAAAGGAAATTAGGAGTTTACGAAGTAAGAGGATTAATTCCTCTTTTTCTGAGGTTTCTAGAGCACTCAAAATGTTGTGTTCATTGGCAACATGGGCTGTTACTGTCTCTTCAATAAGATTAAATCCCTTCTCCGTGAGAGTGATGATCGTTCCCCGTCGATCGCGAGGATCCGGGAGGCGATCGATCAATTCTGCCTTTTCGAGGCGATCGAGGCGATGGGTCATGGTTCCCGAAGTAACCATCAGAGCATTAAACAAATCCGTCGGGGAAAGCTGGTAGGGCAGACCAGAACGGCGCAGAGTTGCCAGCACATCAAACTCCCCCACCGTTAAACCAAATTCAGCAAATTTTTCTTGGATAGCTCGCTCCAAATGCTTTGCCAATCTGGTAATTCGCCCCACAATCCCCATCGGTGCAACATCCAAATCAGGACGTTCTAGCTGCCACTGGGACAATATTCGATCGACCGGATCATGCTCCATGGTAATCCCCATCTATGTATATTTCTTGACAACAAGTATCTTAACATCGAGATACTTGTTATAATCTTGATATTAAGTATCTTGACTTCAAGGTAATATTCATGCAATGACTAGGTGGGGCGCTTTGCGCCCCACCTATCACTACCCAAAATAAACAAGAGAGGTGATGAACATGAACGATCGACCATTTTATCTGCTTGCCCTAGCCATCCTTGCAGGCTGCGCTATCCCGGTGCAAGTTGCTCTCAATACCCTACTGCGCCGCTATGTTGGTGAACCTATGCAGGTGACTTTTGTTTCCTATCTTGTGGGAACCCTGACCTCTCTGGCAATCTGCTTCTTTGCTCGATATTCTCTGCCTACTTGGGCTTCTCTTGGTCAAACCTCGTGGTGGATGTGGGTGGGGGGAGCTTTAGGAACCCTGTACGTGTGGGCAACAATTTTTGTCACCCTCAGAATTGGAGCTACTCTGGCGCTGGCTCTGACTACTGCCGGTCAGATGATCGCCGCTCTTTTTCTGGATCACTATGGAGCGATCGGGCTGACTAAACATACCGCCAGTCCTACCCGGATCGCCGGAGTTGTCTTAGTGGTGTTAGGTGTTTCCTTAGCTGCCTATGTCAAAAAGTGATTTTAGCGATCTGGAGAGCTAGTCAATTTATTCAGAATCCCTAATAAAACCTGCACCTCAGTGGGATCAAGATGACAGGCAAAATATTTTTCAATGCCTTTGCCATAAACCAGCCACATTCGATCGAGCATCTTAACTCCCGCCTCGGTCAGCACAGCAAAAGCCCCTCGGCGATCGCTAGGACATTTTTCTCGCTGAATTAATCCTGCCAGCTCTATGCGATCGAGTAAACGAGAGAGATTACTCCTAGTAATCAATACCGCTTCGGCAAGTTCATGGAGCCGGAGTTTCTGTTCTGAAACTTCTGACAAGGCAAACATCACGTCATACCAACCAAGGGGCGGCAGTCCAGCTTGGGCTAAATCCACCTCAATCTTCTCGATCAGGATCACATGGGCAGTAAGAAACCTCCGCCATGCCAGATTATGGGCTTTACTAAGTTCAATACTCATGTATTTAGATATCCATTTATACAGTGGTTAGAGCGATAAGACGTTCCGCCCTCGGTGGGGGCGGAACATCTTACTAATAGCTTCTTACAGCAGTTTGAGAGTGGGCTGAGGGTCGTCGAAGTTCACTCTCAGACCCAACATTGATAGGACTTTCAATATTTGTGGCATGTCTCATTTGAACGCAAAGTGCTGTAGTTAAAAATAATATTATCGCAATTGCAACGAAATATAAAGTTTTAGATGGGATGGTTGCGGTTGCAATTAGTTTGCGATATACCTAAATTAAATTGTAATTGCAACTAGTTGAGGTATACCATGAGCATTGACGTAAAAACAACCATTGAAGATCGCAAAACCTTAGATTTCATCCCCAAACTAGAATTAATCAGTCATCACCTTTGTCCATACGTGCAACGAGCCGTCATTACCTTACTAGAGAAAAATATTCCCCACGAACGAACCTACATCGACCTAGCCCACAAGCCGGAATGGTTTGATCAGATATCACCCCTAGGGAAAGTTCCTCTACTGAAAGTCAATGAGGAAGTTTTGTTTGAATCGGCGGTTATTTGTGAGTATTTAAATGAAATTACCCCCGGTTCTTTGCACCTTGATGATCCCTTGCAAAAGGCAAAACATCGGAGTTGGATTGAATTTGGCTCAAGCATCCTCAATATTATTGCGGGATTCTATAATGCTCCTGACCAAGAGGGTTTTGAGCAGAAGCGAGGGGAACTAGCTAGTAAATTCCTGTGGCTTGAGCAATATCTGGGCGCAGATGGCTACTTTGCGGGGGAAAAGTTCTTGCTGGTTGATGGAGTGTATGGAACCATCTTTCGATACTTTGATGTGTTTGATGCGATCGATGATTTTGGTATTTTTACCAATACGCCAAAGGTCAAAAATTGGCGGCAACTCCTACAAAGTCGTCCTTCCATCCAACAGGCAGTTACGGAGGATTATCACCAGCGTCTCCTGTTATTCCTTAAACAACGTCATGGGTATCTCTCCACCCTCATCTAGAACTATAGCTGTCACTAAGTAGGTTATGTTTTGGGAACCCTCATGGAGCGAGGGTTCCCAAAACTAAAATCATCTCCACACCCTTAGCAGTTGCCATCCAAAAAATATTTCTAAATTGCCCACACGATATATCGTGATGTGTTACGTTATATCTATAAAGCAAAAAACAACCTAGGAGATGACCTATGTTTAGACGATTTTCTGTACCTATGCCTGTTTTGGTAGGACTCGGATTAGAGGAAGCTTTGGGCAGTCACTGTTTTCACCACAGCCGACATCATGGTAGAGGTGCGAGTGGCAAAGATTTTTGGGGAGAAATGTTCGATCGCGGTTGGGGTGACGAGCAACGCACTCGCCGTGGAGACATTAAATTCCTGCTGTTGGAACTCCTCTCCGAGCAACCCTGCCATGGTTATGAACTGATCAAACAAATAGAAAGCCGGTATGGCGGATTCCGTCGTCTTAGTCCCGGTTCTGTGTATCCCACTTTGCAAATGCTAGAAGATGGTGGTTATGTCACCAGCGAAACTAGAGAAGGCAAGCGAGTTTATACAATTACTGAAGAAGGGAGACAGTTACTGAGCGATCGAGTTCAAGATAGCCCTGCCGATTCCCCTTGGGATCCCTTTAAAAACCTAACTTCTGGCAGACCGCAGGAACTGATGGCTCTCCGGAAAGCCGCCATGGAGCTAGCCGGAGCAGTTATGCAAGTTGCCAGAAGTGGTGATTCTGAGCAAATAAGTAGAGCGCAGGCACTTCTAGAGCAGACAAAGCGGGATATCTATACAATTCTGGCTGAAAAGTAAACAGAATAGGACTTTCGCCTTTGAACATTTTTGTGGGCTTTGACGACCCTCAGCCCGCAAAAACGTCCGAGATCCTCAATAATTACAGCACTTTGCGTTCACATGAGACATACTGCAAATATTGAAAGTCCTATCAATGTTGGGTTTGAGAGTGGTCTGAGGGTCGTCGAAGCCCACTCTCAAACTGCTGTAGTTGACATTGCATAAGGCCTATGAAGTTTAGACTAAATTTAAAAAGATGGAAGTGTTCTCAAAAGTCGGGAATCTAACCCAAATCCTCTCCTTAATCCCAAAATATCCTCCAGATTCTTGACTTTTCCTCGTTAAAACTATTCATCTCCACCAAAGTGTCAGCTTTTTACAATTTTCCAACCCCATGGTTGGAGCAAAAAAATCACTCTATTTTTTGTGATTTTTTAACCCTATTAGTAGGGCAGGGTGAAGCAAAAAAATCACTCTATATTTCTACGGTTTTTCTATATTTCTACGATTTTTCGATCCCATGGGTGGAGAAAAAATCACTCTATTGTCTACAATTTTTAACCCTATTAGTGGGGCAGAGTGAAGCAAAAAAACACTCTATTTTTTGCGATTTTTAGATCCCATGGTTGGAGCAAAAAATCACTCTATTTTTTATGATTTTTTCATCCCATGAGTAGGGCAGGGGGGAGCAAAAAAATCACTCTATTTTTTATGATTTTTTAACCCCGTGGGTAGGACAGGGGGGAGCCGTAAGAGATCGATCGAGCCAACCAGACGCTTGGTTAAATCTTTCTAGAGCCTCTTGGGGCTGATCCTTGAGGAGAAATACTAAAGCTGCGGCTGCTTGTTCCCCCGCCCTAGCAGGGCGATTTGCTTGGAGACGATGCCAGTCTGTAGGAGTAATGGCAAGGCGATCGGCTAGAGCTTGAGCAAGTTCTAGTGTAGTTAGCTCTTCTAGGGTTTTAGAAAGTTGGCTTAGGGGAGTCATGGCGGTTAGTTCCTAGTGTTGATGACGTTTTTACTGGTAATTGCTGTAATCAATGATCGTGCCCCTTAGAACTTTCAAAAATAGAACGAGAACACGACCAGTTACTAGGGAGAGAAGAGGGCCAACCCATGCGGACTGCCTCAGGACAGATAGTATGAATTGTCAACTGGCAATCAATTAGTTGAAAACCAAGTTTTTCGACTTGCTTTAAGCCCTGCTTGAGAATAGTATCGCTCTTAAATTCTAGGGTGCTGTTGCACTGCAAACAAACTAAGTGATGGTGATGGTAGGGATAGGGCTGATTTAATTCATAGTGTTTATGGCCTTCCGCCAGCTCTAGTTCCCGGAGGATGCCCATGCGAGCCATGAGCTTAATACTACGATAAATGGTAGATAAACTAACTTCTTCCCCCCGCTGGGTAAGTAAATCATGGAGTTCTTCAGCGCTGAGATGATTTCCTTTGGGGAGGTTCTGAAAAACATGGAGGATGGTTTCTCGCTGGGGAGTGAGGCGCCAACCCCTGGCATTGAGTTCCGATTTAAGGGATGCTGCGGTGTAGTTAACCATAAAAAAACTATTTTAAAATACCCATTATTAATAAGCATAGTTTAGAGACTAGACAAGTTGCAACAAAAATGTCTAATTGAGAATGAATCTCACCAAATCTTAACTATTAAGACTTACGCACTGCCAACGAATTATAAGGAGTTGTGGATGTTGTTGCCGGCGCTCCGC
>CALRPI020000010.1:0-91237 GCA_943370025.1 Phormidium lacuna HE10JO
CCCCCCCCCCCAAAAAACCTACAACTGAGTAAATCCTAACTATCTCTGGTTTGGCAGATATGGCACTTTTCAAGTGTATGGGGTACAAAGTTTTTGTTCTTTTAAAGCGCAAAGTGCTGTACAAAGAAGTTTTTACGGGCTTTGACGACCATCAGCCGGCAAGAACATCCACAACTATCGATATAGCAATTCGTGTATCGCGAAATCATTACAAACCTTCTCCGAAATTTCACTATTGATCTGTAATATTAAATATGAAATTCCTTGATTAGTTCCTCTTGATGACTCTTTCTTTTGACTTTCTTAGGACTTACTCACTGCCAACGAATGATTGAGAGTTGGAGACGTTTTTGCGGGCTTCGACTACACTCAGCCTGTAAAAACGCCCAAATGCGGAAGTCTTGCTAATAAATCAACCATTCTTCTTATATCCGTCATCAAGCAGGTTATGTTGTAGGAACCCCCGCGAAGCAGAGGTTCCTACAACCAAAATCATCTCAACCCCCTTTGTGGTTACTACATTTAAGAAATATTGAATGTTTTTCCACCCTAGATCAAGGCACAGAGTTTGTGATCACAATTCCGGTTCAGCAAGCAGTGGCTATGGCTGCCGCTTAAGTCTGGGCTTCTTGCCAGTTTTGTAGGGCAGCGGCATGGATCTGTCGCCAAGGCAGGTTTGATTCCCTAGCGATCGCCGCACAGTCTTCATACTCTGGTTGCACATTGGAAATATTACCTCCCTCTTGCCAAGCTACTTTAACTCGAACTATGCCATAGGTGGTATTTACAGATTGAAGTTCTCGCTGGAGGATCGATCGCGATTGTTGCGATCGACGGATACCCAAAGTACTAGTTTCTTGAAATATGATCGCTTCACACTCGGAAATTTTTGCCACAGGGGTAATCACCGTCAGCAAGGTTCCCAACCGAGATTTCTTCATCGTTATGCCCTGAGTAAAAACATCCAAAGCCCCAGCTTGCAGGAGGCGATCACAAGCATAGCTAATAGCTTGGGGATTCAGGTCATCAATCTGGGTTTCTAGCACGGCAATAGTTTCTAGGGCAGGAGCCGAGATTTTGTCAACGGGAATTTCTGAGATGGTTTTGAAAGCAGTTTTTGAGGCTGATAAATTGTCCTCTAAATTAGCAACATTAACCTTTGAGTTATTGTCTAATTGCTGGTCTGGATAATGACTAAGCTTAGTGAAAACCTGCTGTTGATGATCTTTTTGACACACTATTCCCTGTTTTTCCCCAATCCATAGCCGGAGAATATTGGGAATTGGCAACTGCTGGGAACCTGCTCCTAAGCCAATGGCATGGAGATTCATGGTTGGTGGTGCGCCAAAACTCTCTACAAGAGTCACCGCTAGGGCAGCACCAGTGGGGGTGACTAATTCTTTCTCAATGCCATTACTATAAATTGGGCAGTGGCGAGATTGCCAGAGTTGCAACACCGCCGGCACTGGCACTGGCAAACGTCCATGAGCCGCCCAAATTGTGCCGCCGCCGGTGGGCATTGCCGAGCAATAAAGCTCCTCAATCCCCAGCCAATCTAAACCTAAACAAGTACCTACAATATCCACGATCGCATCGGTAGCTCCCACTTCATGGAAATACACCTGATCCGCCGGGACTCCATGCACTGCCCCCTCTGCTATTGCCAAACGCTGAAATACAGCCAAACTCCAATCCCTTGCCTGAGTTGGCAGATCGGCTTGGTTAATTAGCTGGGTAATCTCTGGCAGATGGCGATGGCGAGATTGATGATCCTGATGCCCATGGGTTGCGTGATCATGGGTTGCGTGATCATGGGTTGCGTGATTATGGGATAAGTGATCATGAGGTGGATGATCATGCGGAGCGTGATTATGGGATGCAGAATCATCAGAATTAGAATTATCCTGATCTAACTCTCCCTGATCATGAATATGGGTGTGATGGGCATGAGCGGAATCATAGCTATGGGTATGATGCTGATGACTATGGCTGTGTTGATCATCATGATTAGTTGTATGACTAATGGCACGACTATTGGCGTGATTATCTAAAAGATGCAGATCAGGCTTTTGTTGCTGCTCTGGAGGGCGATCGAGCGAGCTATCTTCTTGGCTAAAGTTATGGCTATCTTGAGAGCGATCGAGCCTCTGGTGATGATTACTATGGTCATGATCTAGAGTCTCATCTAGTAATAGGTCAACATGAACCTTGGTTGCTAGTTGACCATTATGATAAATTTGTTCTGCCCAGAGATGATATTCATGGCTAATCCCCAGTTTTGCCAGTTGTGACCTGAGATAATCTAAGGGAACTCCGGCATGGACTAATGCCCCTAGGCACATATCTCCGGCAAGCCCCGTCGGGCATTCTAGATAAGCAATTTTTTTCATTTTTCTCATTAAAACAAAAAATAATAAATATTTTAGAAGCCCCGCCCCGTGGGGCGGGGCTTCTAACTCAACTAATTTCTAGATGTGTCGCCCCACAGGGGCGACACATCTAAACCAACCAATCAGAAACATACCTATGGCTACTGTTTATAGCTTACATCCCCAAAATCCCCAGAAGCGCCGCCTTGACCAGATTGTCGATGCTCTCCGTCAAGGAGCAGTTATGCTCTATCCCACAGATACAGTCTACGCTATTGGCTGTGATTTGAATTCTAAGGAGGCGATCGCCCGTGTCCGCCATCTCAAGCAAATGAGCAATGATAAACCCCTAACTTTTCTTTGCTCTTCCCTGTCGAATATTTCTGAGTATGCCCTAGTCACTGATACCGCCTATCGGTATATGAAACACCTAGTCCCCGGCACTTTTACTTTCATTCTGCCCGCCACAAAGTTAGTTCCGAAGTTAGTTATGAACCCGAAACGCAAAACTACTGGTGTGCGGGTTCCTGACCACAACCTTTGTCAACTACTCCTAAAATCCCTAGGTAACCCGATTATTTCCATCTCTGCCCACACCCTAGGTGATACTTCTGACGAAGTTTCTGGGCTAGTTTATGAAGATGAAGACCTGCCCCCGGTGGAGGCTTGCCATGTGAATTGGGCGCAGGCAGAATTGTTTGACCAGCTAGGCAAGTTCGTGGATATTATCGTCGATGATGGTTCTGAGCCTCAGTATCGAGTTTCCACGATCGTTGACCTGACCAGCCCAGAACCAGAAGTTATCCGTCGAGGTTTGGGCTGGGATTTAGTCAGTGGCTATTAACCGGGATCGCCACCCATGATTTGGGGAACCTTAAAGAAATCTCCATCTTGATCTGGAGCTTCTCCCAATAATTCATCCCGATTACTACAGGGAATTAAATTATCAGCGCGGGTAATATTGCTAATATCGATCGCCCTAGTAGTTGGCTCCACATCAGTCGTATCCAGTTCCCCCAACTGCTCAAAATACTCCAAAATCGTATTCAGACTGCCCTCTAGCTCTACCTCTTCCTCTGGTGTAATATCCAGCCGCGCCAAGTGGGCGACTTTTTTCACTTGTTCTCGATCAATTTTGCTACTCATATTGTTATTGCTATCTGTACTAACTCCCCCCTTTTTTAAGGGGGGCTGGGTGGATCAAGATTCAGTTTAGAAAAATACATCCATAGTCGATCGACCAGTGGTTTTTAGCCAGTTCTGTGCCTCGATATAATTATTTGGAGCTAGGCGAATTGCCTCCTTCCAATACTCTGCCGCCTGATCATAGAAAGCTTCTGCCCGTTCCAACTCATTATTTTCCTTGGATTTATCGCCCTTGTAGTGATAAATAACGGCAATATTATTTAAGCCTTGGGGTAAACGGGGGTTCAGCTCAATGCTTTGGTGGTAGAGTTCTAGTGCCTTATCATGTTCGCCGTTGCTGGCATAGATTAATCCCATGTTATAGAGAATAAAGCTGCGATCGTTCGAGTCTTCCTCTAAGCGCAGCGCCTCTTCGTAGTTCTCCAGTGCCTCGGCATACTCCCCTTCTGATTGGGCAGATAATCCATCTCGATAATAAACAAAAGCCTCTTTAGCTTTGCGATTGGTGGGCAGCATCTTCAAGATCATATCTGCCATGACCGTAAAGGTTTTGTCGATAAAGTTATCATTCCGTTGACTTCTAGGCATGGTAATAAAAACTAATTTTGCTTATTTCTTCTCGTCTTATATTCTCTAAGATTATCACACCACAATTCCTAGACCTAATAGGAATTATGCACTGATAGAAAATTACTTGGGGTTTTAGAGGTTATCGCTAAGAGTTTTTCTCTTATGTCAATAGTCTATGGGGATTGTTCGCTGCAAAATCAGATAAAATCAAAAAAAAGCCTAAAAACTATGGTCCAAAGCCTCAAAGCACCAGAAGTTATTAACCCAGATCCGGCATCTGCTCCTGTCGATATCTTGCCCCAAGCTGATATTGAAAGTATCAAAAGCCATGAACCCAGTGCTGATCTTTTCCCTCCGGCTGATATTGAAAGTGACGAACCTGAATTGGAAAGCTCTTTACACCTCCAACAAATTTTCCTCTTGATATCTTGCCTAGAACTCCTCTGGCAAGAGAGAGATGATTACTTTGCTACTGGGAATCTTTCAATTTATTTCAAGCCGGAGCCGAACCGACCTGCTGAGTTCCGAGGACCCGACTTCTTTGTGGTTTTGGGAACCCAGAAGAAAGAGCGAGAAAGTTGGGTGGTCTACCATGAGGGAGGGAGGTATCCCCATGTGATTGTAGAGATTCTTTCGGATAGTACGGCAAAGAGCGATCGCACCCAGAAAAAGCTCCTCTACCAAAACATCTTTCGGACTCCTAACTATTTCTGGTTCGATCCCTATACTTTGGAATTTGCAGGGTTTCATCTGGTAGATGGGGAATATAAAGCCCTCCAGCCCAGTGAAAATGGTCATCTCTGGAGTAGTCAGTTGCAATTGTTCCTAGGGATTCATGAGAACAAGCTGAGATATTTCACTCCGGCAGGAGAGTTGGTTCCTACCGCTGAGGAAGGATGGATGCGGGAACAGAAGAAGGTAGAAGAGGCAAACCAACGGGCTGAAAAACTAGCCGCCAAACTTCGAGAACTAAACATCGACCCGGAACAAATTTAGGTTAAAAATTCAAGCAATTCGGAAACCCTACCAAGCTCCCCGATTCGTTTTTATATTTGGATGCTGTTGCCAACATTAGAGACTATTTATAAAGTCTGATTTTTCGCCCCCGCAGGGGCGAAAAATCAGACCTTTCATCCACTTTATAAATGACCTCTTACGGGGACAGGTCTAGACTCTTTTTAAACGAACCGCTATATAACTTGGAACCACTATATAACTTGTTGGTCTTACTATACTTGGAAAATTTGTTGGGGAGTTATGGCTAGGTCAGAAAGCAAAGGTGATCGCACCACCTCATTACCTTGATATGCTTGTTCCTCATACAAACCCTCCACCAGTTGCAAAATAGTCACCTTATCTTGCAGTGGATCCACAATCCAGTATTCAGGAATCTCCGCTACTGCATATTCAGCCCGTTTGTAGCGATAATCGATCTTTTTAGAATCTGGGCTAACTACTTCCACTACCAGCAAAGCCCCAAACTCCAACACCGCAGAAACATCCCTCATTTCTTGAGCTTGCGCCAAAGTCATCACACATAGATCCGGCAAGCGCGATCGTCTCTGGGCAGTCCGCACTCCACACATTTGCAATGCCACCCAAGGTAAATTTCTGAGTAGAAATTCATTCTCTAAAATACTAGTGATATTACGTAAGATCAGAGCGTGTCCACCAGTAGGAGGATTCATAAGTATCAATTCCCCGTCAACGAGTTCGTAGCGGTTATCCGTGCCATCGCTATAGGTCAGGTATTCTTCAAAACTAAGGAGAGAGCTAGTAATAATCGCAGTCATATTTTTATGTTCCTCGTCAGCAAGATTTTGGTGATTTCAGGAAAGGGATCGATTACTTTGCCTAACCTTGATTTTCGTAGGCGGTGACAATTCTTTGGACTAGGGAATGGCGAACCACATCAGCCTTGGTAAGCTGACAAAAAGAAATTCCTTCCACATTTTGCAGAACTTCCTGAGCCACGGCTAAACCAGATTTTTGGTTCGGAGATAAATCATTCTGGGTTAAGTCTCCCGTCACCACCATCTTCGATTGGAACCCCAGACGGGTTAAGACCATTTTCATTTGGGATGGAGTGGTATTTTGTGCCTCATCCACAATCACAAAGGCATTGTTCAAAGTTCTGCCCCGCATGTAAGCCAAAGGAGCTACTTCAATTACTCCCCGCTCCATCAAGTTGGCAATTTTCTCTGGGTCGATAAATTCATACAATGCATCGTAGAGGGGACGCAGGTATGGGTCGATTTTTTGTTGCAGGTCACCGGGCAGGAATCCTAGCTTCTCTCCCGCTTCCACCGCTGGACGAGTCAGAATTAGCCGATCGTACTGATTTGCCAACAGAGCCTGAGCAGCTAAAACCACCGCCAGATAGGTTTTACCCGTGCCAGCAGGTCCTGTACAGAAAATCAAATCATTCGCCAAGATTGCCTTAGTATACTGCCGCTGGCGAAAAGTCTTGGCACAAATTTCTTCCCCCCGCCGGGTTTTGGCAAGGATCTGTTGTTGCAGGTCTTGGAGGTCGTTTTGGCGATCGCTATCTAGGGCATTGATCGCCGTGAGAATATCTACTTCCCCGAAGCTTTTCCCCTGCTGCCAAAACACCGACAGCGATCGCACCAACTGCCAAGCTCGGTCTATCTGCACATCGGTACCAGAAATTACCAGTTCTAGACCCCGTAAAACTAGACTCGCTCCTGTTTGCTTGGCTAGGGTTTTCAGATTCTCTTCTCTGATCCCAGCTAGGGCGATCGCACTGTCAGTATTAGGTAAGACAAGGGATTTTGAGGTCATTAAGGAGGCTAGGTATTTTGGCTGCGCCGAATGGGAGGGCTAGCTTTACTAATAGAAGGTCGGGGAGTATCGAGGGAGCGAGAAGGGCGAGGGAAGGATTGCTCTCGTCTTTCTCCATAACTTCTTTCTCCATGACCTTCAGAGGAGCGTTCTGAGCGATCGCCACCCTTCGGCTCGTCGTAGATCTCCAAGTTTACCGATTGTCCAGCATGGGTGGCGGCCATCTTCAAAACTGTTCGCACAGCCTGAATATTTTTCCCCCAACGTCCAAACAGTCTGCCTTTATCTTCTTCGGCGAGGGCAAGGCGTAACCATACCCGGCTCCCCGCCTGAGAAATTTCGCAATCAAGCTTAAGCCCTTCGCGAGATAGCAAGAAAGGCTCTACCAAAAATCGGACTAGGGCAGAGTAATCAGGACTTGTTGTTGGCTGCGGCAAGTTGTTCAAAGACATTATTTTTAGTGAGAATACTGCGAACGGTGTCGGTGGGCTGAGCACCATTTTGCAAGCGTTTGATGATCCCTTCGACATTCAGACGAACTTCTTTGGTGATGGGGTTATAAAAACCTAGTTCTTCTAGGGGACGACCATCGCGGCGGGTGTCATTGGTCATAGCAACGATCCGGTAGCTAGGTTCTCTTTTTTTACCGAATCTCTTTAGTCTTAACTTGATCATGGTTTACTCAAAATAGTTGTAATTAATAATAACCCAATTTTGCATAGGCTCTCTATCTTCTCATACTTACCCAAATCTTGCTAGTGCTTTCGCCAAGCTTACCTTCTCTCTTCTGGGAAAGTCCGGTGGAATTCATCAAGTAGGTCGTCTAGCTCTTCCAATGCCTGATTGACATCGATTCTCAAAATCCCTAAATCTGGCTGCTCTAAGATATTCACCAAGGATTCTCTTTGATTTTCAATGGCAATAATCTTTTCCTTGAGGGTTGCTTCATCCATCATACAAATTCACTCCTTAATTAAAAGCCTTTAGTCCAACGACATTAGAATTTACGCGCTGCAAACGAGTTATCTAGGGTTGAGGAATATTCCTAAGATTACCAGAACTACTATTATTGTGTCATGTTTCCGTTCTCCCTCGGCATGTTGCACAAGGATATAGCCCCATTGTTCGGCGGAGATTTGGTAAGGTGGGCATTACCCCACCCTACTATGCTTAAAGTAAAAATCTGTTCAGCGGTGCCAGAATAAGATGGGCAACAAGAGAAAATTAAGGCGATCGCTTCCCAAAAATTTTCCTCTGATATGGCTCTAAGGTTTTTTGCGGGAGTTAGAACCATCCCTCAGTATCCGAACGGCTACGGCACAGGTGCGAACTAGGGCAGTGGAAGCTCGAACTAACATGATAGTTGCTAGAAGTAGCTGTAGGGTGGGGTTGTTGGTGATTGTAGTAATTTCGGTAGAGATGTCGATCGGAGTTTGGGCAGGTTGGGAAGCGATCGTATTTTGGGTTTGGGTATTTTGGGCAAGGGCGATCGCTTGAGTTTGAACTGGTTTTTGAACTTGATTCTGATTTTGGGTTGCCATGATGTTTGCTCCTAAATTTGAGAATACAAACACTATGAAATATGGCTGATTGACTGACTTTGCAGGACTTGTAGGACTTGCGTGACTTTGTGGAATAAACCGGGTTTCGACTCCGCTCAACCCTCGACTATTACCGTTGGGTGAGCGAAGCCGAACCCATATTCTGATTGACTTTTCAACCCTCGATCGTTCTCGTTGGGTGGAGCGGGTTTCGACTTCGCTCAACCCTCGATCTAGGTATTGTTGGGTGAGCGGAGCCGAACCCAACCCAGATTTTGCGTGACTTAAAAAAAAGAATGTCAAAATAGTTGGTAGTTGATGGAGGTTTAGAGAGGTTTTAAGATGGCAAGATCGCTACGGGCTTCTGAAGATGGGATCAAGCAGATTAGAAAGGCGATGAAAGGGATTTACACCCAAAAGGTGCTTGCTGAGACCTTGGGGATTTCTCGATCGACCATCACGGTTTTGCTGCGGGGAGAGGCGATCGACAGGGCGAATTTTGAGGAATTATGCAGAACGCTGGAACTGGATTGGCGAGATATCCGGGGTGAGGAGGTGGTTAGTGATGACCTTGAGTTGTTGGTTAAGGAGGTGAAGCAGAAGATAGGGGAGGATGTGAAGGAGCGCTGTGGGACGATGCGGGTGTTGGATATGACGCAGCCGGTGGATTTGGAGCGGATCTATACGGATGTGAATATCATCAAGGATGTGATCGGGCGGCGGCGGATTGGCTATGACGAGGTGATGGAGGTTTGTACCCGTGAGCATTTCGATCGCTTCTTGGTGGGGGCGATTCAAGAACGGGTGACGGGTTTTGCTGCGGTGGAGGAGTTTCAAAAGTTGGTGGTGTTGGGCAAACCGGGGGCGGGAAAGACTACCTTCATGAAATATCTGGCTATGTCTTGCCTTGGGGGAAAGTTTCATGGGGAGCTTGTGCCGATTTTTGTGACTTTGAAGGTTTATGCGGAAACCAAGGGCGCACCGACTTTACAGGAATATATTTTTGCGGAGTTGCAGCAGCGCAAGGTATCACGGGAGACGATCGAACGATTGCTAGAATCAGGTCGGGCATTGATCTTGTTGGATGGGTTGGATGAGGTTCGGCAAGAAGACGATCGCCGGGTGAAGCAGGATATTGATAAGTTTTCTAGGGATTGGCTGAAAAATCGGTTTGCCATCACCTGTCGGATTGCGGCGCGGGAATATCAGTTTGAGAAGTTTACAGAGGTGGAGGTTGCAGATTTTGATGATGGGCAGATTGAGACTTTTGTAAATAATTGGTTCAAAGGGAAAGATGAGCCAAAAGCAGCCCGGCTCTTGGAGAAATTGAAAAATAATAAGCCTGTGCAGGAATTGGCAAAAAGTCCTTTGTTGCTGATTCTATTGTGTTTGGTGTTTGAGAGAACCAACAATCTTCCTGAAAGACAAGCCAAGCTATTTAAGGAAGGTTTAGACCTCTTACTAAAAGAGTGGGATGAAATAAATGATGTAGATCGTGATGTGGCGAGATATTTCAGAGGAGAACAAATTTATAAAGAACTATCGGTAGAAGATAAAGCGGATATGCTAGGAAAAATTGCCTTTCGCTCCTTTGTAAACACTGAATATTTCTTTCAGCAAGAAGATTTGCAAGACCAAATTAAGGACTATATTTGTAATCTCCCGGAAGCGCCTACTAATCCTGAAGCATCACGTCTTGATAGTGAAGCAGTGCTAAAAGCCATCGAGCATCATCATGGTTTGTTGGTGGAACGAGCCAGAAATATCTATTCTTTTTCCCATCTAACCTTTCAAGAATATTTCACTGCACGGGAGATCGATCGGGAACGCAAGCTAGAAGACCTCATGCAGCATATTACCGAGTATCGATGGAGGGAAGTATTTTTATTAACGGCGGAAATGTTGCGGCGATCGGATGATTTTTTGTTGATGATGAAAGATCGAATCGATGAAATGTTGGCAGGGGATGAGAAATTACAAGAAGTTTTAACTTGTGTAAAGCAGAAGGCAGATTCTGTACAGACAAAACAAAAACCAGTTGCCGTCAGAGCTTTGTACTTCGGTATTACCATCTTCCTCGACCGCGCCCCTGACCTCGACCAATATCTCGATCTCTCCCTCTCCCACTCCCTCTCCAACTACCGCGCCCTCGACCTCGACCTCGACCTCGACCTCGACCTCTCCCGCGCCCTCTCCCGCCTCCTCGACCCCTCCCTCTCCCTCTTCGTTGTTTCCCAGTACAGTTCCCCCTCTCTCTATCGAGCGATTGAAGTTAGCGAAGGTGAATTGCGACAAGCACTGCAAGGGCTTAATGATAGATTGCCTGATTCAAACGCTGATAAAGAAGTTCGTTCTCAATGGTGGGAAAGTCATGGAGAAGAGTGGAAAAGTGAACTGTGTCAAGTGTGTATTAAACACCGCAATATCGGTCACGATTGGCAATTTACTCAAGAGCAAGTGGAACTACTCAAAAAGTATTCCGAAGCTAATCTCCTCCTTGTCCAGTGCATGAACCGCAGCTACGTCAGCAAACAAGTCCGGGAAGAAATAGAAGCAACCCTTTTGTTGCCAAGGGAAAAGTGAAAAGGCAAAGGGTAAAAGGTAAAAGGTAAAAGTTGGGAATGTTTTTGAGGATGGTAAATTGTTCCTTAGAAACTACCTAAGCTCAAGCATTGTTTGACCAACCCTTACCCCGTAATCCCCAAACAGGGCGACCAATCCCCGATTCTCCCTATCCCCACCAACATCGCTATAATCAACTTACAGGAAAGCGACAGGCAGCCGAACCACTATAGCTTTTCAGGGAAATCAAAATGTCTAACACCATTGAACTTAAATACCAAGATAGCGAAGGAAGAGTAACAGTTGAACTGATTGATCTCTTAAACCTGATTGCCCAAGACCAACAACAACTAGTCTGGTCAATTTTAGACCTCGAAGCGATGGGCAACCTTAGCGCAATTTGGGAAAGAGGCGTTCTAGATTTAGAAGAAAATATTAGAAACCTACCCCAAGGATTAATTTTAAGTTGGCAGATGCTAATTCTCTTAGTAGAAAAGTTTGATCAAGTAATTAATATCATCATAGTTGGTTGCCAAGAAATAACTAAAATCCCCTCCCTCAAACCAAACATTGATCTTGATACACCCTGTGAAATCGTTCTAGAACTAATTGATAGCTCCATGTGGCGCATCCACGCTAAAGACCAAAAACTATTACAACGTTTACAACAAGAATTTAGTAATATTCGAGAAATAGAAGCACTTCCAGTAGGATAGCAATTATGAATAAACTTAATTTTCCAGTAATTGTCGAACAAGATGAAGATGGCTACTTTGCCTTTTGTCCCTCTCTTCAAGGTTGCTACACCCAAGCTGATTCCTACGAAGAAATTCTAGAAAATATCAAAGATGCTATTTCTCTCCACCTTGAAGATCGGATATTAAGTGGCGAAGAATTACCCAAACTTGGACAGATCAGCCTGACATCCGTAGAGGTAACTGCTTGAGTACTCGCCTTCCTAGAGTTAATGCGATCGAAGTCATTCGGGTTTTGGAGAAAATTGGCTTTACCCTGACTAGACAAAGTGGCAGCCACAAAATATATAAAAACTCCGAAGGCAGGAGAGCAACAGTTGCCTATCACGGTTCAACAATTCTTAAACCCAAGACCTTGAAAAGCATCTTGAATGACGCTAATTTAACAGTTGAAGAATTTGTAGACTTACTGAACGATTAAAATCTTACCTTTCATTCTCAAGTAAACTCAAAGGAGGCATTGTTGAATGGAAAAAAGAGTAAGTATTCATTACGATCGCATAGGCGATATTCGACCCATCGATCTTCGCCCCGCCTATGCAGCCCAAGAATGCAAAGAAATTGGCGATAAAATATTATCCCGACCAAATACTGCTTCAACCAAACAACTCAGTTTCTACTAAGCTACAAAGGAGATGCTCGATCGCTAAATGAGTCTCTTGAATATGCTGAGTATTATCACTAGGAACCCCAATAATAATATCCGCTGACCCTTCTAGATGGGGATTATTTCCTGTGAGGAGAATTGTGAACATGTTTTTATACTGCGCTGCCTGTAGTGCCTGCACTACATTGGGAGACTTCCCACTAGTACTAATTCCTAGTAGCACATCCCCAGCCCGACCAAGGGTTTCAACTTGTCTGGCAAACAGAGCATCAAAGCCATAATCATTCGCGATCGCCGTCATAAAAGAAGTATCAGTAGTCAAAGAAATAGCGGGTAGTCCCGGTCGTTCAAAATCTTTAGATAATCGATTGACAAACTCCGCCGCCGTATGCTGACAATCCGCCGCACTGCCCCCATTGCCACAGAGCAACAACTTTCCTCCTTGGCGAAAGCTAGAGCTAACGATCTGGGAGGCTTTGAGCAAAGATTCACTACAGGCAGCTACAGTTTTCTGCTTAACTTCAGCACTTGTCAAGAGGTGCGATTGAATATGCAGCAAAGACTTATTCATTAAGGAAGAATCTATACTATTTTCTTGATTAACTGAATCTGTAACTACTTCCTGAGATATCAATTGCTGAGGTAAAGTTTCAATATTTAGTCCCTCAATATCTAGTTCCATATAAATCACTCCTTAACTTTAAACTTTAATATATTTTGATGTGTTTGCAGACACTCCGTACCCGCAAAAACCTCCACAAATCCAGACCTATAGCGATCCTATTTGATTTACAAACTGTAAACAGCTTAGAATGGCGCACCCTTCGGGTGCGCCATTCTAATAGGACTGCGATAACAACCACCATGGGAGTTGAGATGACTTTGGTTGTGTTAACTCTCCTGTAGTTTAGACTAAGGGCAAAAAAGAAAAATAGCCAAGGATAGATCAAAGCAACCGAACAGGAGTTGGACTAGGCATCAGGCTAACCCTATTCTGATACCAAATCAAGAAAATGGTTTCACCCTTTTCTTGATTTAAATCCTTATATATAGCGATCCTAAATCATTTACGAACAGTTACTAAGTCAACTTGCTTCTGGCAGATGGTTTTACCCGCCGGAGGCTGGTAAAACCATTTAGGGTTGCTATAGCAAGCTATTCAAAACCCTATTTATATCAAGCATTTAGCAAAATAGCATGAGGGCTTCGACTACGCCCAGCCCGCAAAAACCCACCAATGCGTAAGTCCTAAGATAAACAGTGCTATAGCAGTCCTAAATCATTTGCTAACCACTTGCCAAATTAACTTGCTTCTAGACAGATGGTTTCACCCGCCTTCGGCGGGTGAAACCATTTAGGATTGCTATATGTCACTACCAAGAAAGTATTCATCCCCAAAATCTACTGATTCTGAGGAGATTTGTTACAGTTGTTGACAAATTTAAGAGATTAGTATCAAGTCAGTGATAATATTTCTGAAAATGTCTCTAGGACAATTTTTTAGGAGAAGTTTTAGGAGAAATTTATGGTAGAAAGTCTTTCTGGACAACCCCCTATTTTTCCCGGTAGCACCGGTGGTCTACTGAGAAAAGCAGTGGTGGAAGAAAAGTACGCAATTACTTGGACAAGCCCCAAGGAACAGGTGTTTGAAATGCCCACTGGTGGTGCTGCAATTATGCGCCAAGGGGAAAATCTTTTATATCAAGCCCGCAAGGAATACTGCTTGGCATTAGGGATACAACAACTCCGCAAGTTCAAAATCAACGATTACAAAATTTATCGGGTTTACCCCAACGGAGAAATTGAATTTCTTCATCCCAAGGATGGAGCCTTCTCAGAGAAGGTGACTCCGGGACGGCAATATGCTGGCAAGATCGATCGCAATATTGGCAGCAACCCCGAACCCCCCACAGTCAAATTTAGCGGTAGGGCTGCTTACGAAGTCTAAGCTATTTGGCTAATTTTTCAAACTTATAGGCGATTCCTAAGCCTAGGAAAGCTCTAAAACTATCCCCTGCTGAAATATCTTTCAGTAGGGGGTTTTTAATACCACAGTTTGGGAGTTGGTGGCCACAGCTACCAACTCGTAAACCTAACCATGACAAGCATTTCCACAGTTATAGCGCATTTCATTTGCACTATAGCGATCCTAAATCATTTGCGAACAGTTACTAAGTCAACTTGCTTCTGGCAGATGGTTTCACCCGCCTCCGGCGGGTGAAACCATTTAGGGTTGCTATATAACTGCGGTATCAAGATTAAAATAGGACGAGTGATATTTTCTTCTATGGGTAAATTATGCAGTTGGTCAGGATTGCTAGTTTGGGGTTTTTGGTATTTTGGGTTTATGTGGGGTCTTTCTGTTGGAGTGGGGTGGCGATCGCGGGGATGTTGAGCGATCGGTTGGCACAATTTCCTGATTGGCAAGGGAAACCTACTTTAGAGGCAGCGACCGGAGATCTTTTGTACCCAACTTGGATGGCAGGAAGTTGGGAAGTCACCAGTACCTTGGTTGATTTAGTTGCCCCCCTAGCCCCCAAACTAGAAACGCCGGGATTTGCTGGCAACCAGAAATACTTAAATCAGCCAGTGGAGTTTCAAGTTAAATTCCGGGCGGGAAATGTCTCCTTCTTGGGGCTGCCCGTGGGTAATTTCACTGCACCGCAGGTAGTGGCAGACCGGGCTTTTAATGGCTTACAGGTCAGTCGTGCCTATTTGGGCGATCGTGTCCTTTCGGTACGGGTAAAATCTCGCAATCCCAACGAACAAATCACCCAAATCCGCAACAGTGATGGCAGGCAGAGACAACTGGTTTCCCAAATCCTGCAACGAGGCAGTGAAACCCCCGTTCCCGATCGATTTGTGGCTAGTGAAGTTTCTCAGCAGATTTTGCGAGGCACAATTCCCCCCTATATTAACCAAGTCGAAACCACTACTCTCTACCAAAAACAGGGCAAACAAATCAGCGGGGAGCAAGTTACAGCTATTTATCTCAGTCCCCAAGACCGCAATTATTGGCAAGCAGGCGATCGACCAGTTGCCCTCTACCGCTACAAATTAAACCTATATCCCAGATAATTATCCAAGGTAATTACTATAGAACTTAGATACTACTAACAAACTATAGCCATCCTAAACGGGTTGAGAAATGCTCCCTCGGAGGGGTAGCATTTCTCAACCCTCTAAAATTCTAATAAACTCAATTACAGCACTTTGCGTTCAAATGAGACACGCCATAAATATTGAAAGTCCTATCAATGTTGGGTTTGAGAGCGGGTGGCTGTAGCCACCCGCTCTCAAACCACTGTAAGATTGCGATATAGCAACCGCCAAGGGGGTTGAGATGATTTTGGTTGTGGAATACCAGCTTCGCGGGGGTTCCACAACCTTCTTGGCGACGGCTATATCTGGGGTTTTAGAGTTTTTTGGAGGCGCAGAATATCTATAAAAACCTCTATATGAGTAAGTCCTGTCCTAAATTAATCGGCAACTCTAAAGAGTTTGCATTGTTGAGAGGTCATTTATAAAGTGGCTATAAAGTATGATTTGCCTACTTCCGGGAGCGCAAAATCATACTTTATAAATAGCCTCTGACAGTCCTAAAAATCCAAGGATTTTGGGATTAGGAATTCCCCAGAGCGCAGGGGAATTCCTAACTTCTTTAGCATTGTCGAATTCGGTAGATTTCGTAAATATGTTTTACAAAACACTTCAATCTCCAAAAACCTACTTAAAGTAGGAATAAGTAGAAAAAATTAGGCTGATTATGGTGTGGAGTCCCTGCAAAGTGGAGATTCCACAACGTAATCAACCTAGTGATCTCTCTATCAGCCTAAATTTACTTGTGCCTCTTCAAAAATATTTTGCCTAATCTACCCCCAAAAAACTATGAACTCATCCCTCAAGCAACTTGGTCTATATACTTTCTTGGTTGTCCTTGGTGCCGGTACTGGTGCAGTGGGAAGCCGCCTTTTGAATATGGAAAACCCCCAAATGCGATTACCAGAAGTTATTCCTGCTGTGTTGCGGAGTAACGTACCTCCACCAGAACGCAATTTGAACTTTGTGGCAGAGGCTGTCGATCGCATTGGCCCAGCCGTGGTGAGAATTGATGCTGCCCGGCGAGTCACCCAAGAAATTCCCGAACCATTTCGGAATCCTTTCTTTGAGCGCTTTTTTGGGGGAAATAATCCAGAGCCAGAGCAGCGGATTGAGCGGGGGACTGGTTCCGGGTTAATTATTAGCGGTGATGGACGGCTAGTGACCAATGCCCACGTAGTGGCGGGGGCAGATAAGGTAAAAGTGACTCTCCGGGATGGCAGAACCTTTGAGGGAGAAGTGGTGGGAGCTGATCAGGTGACGGATTTGGCTGTGATTAAGATTGATACCTATGGGCTGCCCAGCGCGAGTTTGGGTAATTCCGAAAATTTGACTCCCGGTGAGTGGGCGATCGCGATCGGCAATCCTTTGGGCTTAGATAATACGGTCACGATTGGGATTATTAGTGCCTTGGGGCGGAGTAGTTCCCAAGTAGGGGTTCCTGATAAACGGGTGAGTTTTATTCAAACCGATGCGGCGATTAATCCTGGCAATTCTGGTGGGCCGCTTCTCAATGCTAAGGGCGAAGTAATTGGGATTAATACAGCGATTCGGGCTGGGGCGCAGGGTTTGGGTTTCGCCATTCCGATCGAAACGGTCGATCGTGTGGCTGAGCAACTATTCAGCAAAGGAAAAGTGGATCACCCCTACCTAGGAATTCAGATGGTAACCCTGACCCCAGAAGTCAAGGAAGATATCAACCGAGATAGCGGAGCTGGGTTTAAGGTCAGCAAAGACCGGGGAGTAGTGGTAACAAAAGTACTGAAAGATTCCCCGGCGGAGAAAGCCGGGATGAAGACTGGAGACATTATTCTCAAAGTTGGTAGCAAGGAGGTAACTAGCTCTAGTGCTGTTCAGCAACAGGTGGAATCTAGTCGGGTGGGGGTAGAGCTACCTGTAGAAATCATTAGAGCCGATGCACCCCTAGTAATTAATGTTATTCCCGGTGCTTTCCGGAGCGAACCCTAGAAGTAGGCTAGCCTTATTTTGAGAACTACTCAATTCGAGGAAATGATTGATTCTTGTACCACTGTTCTCCCATTGATCTGAACAGTTAATCCAAATGAGTCCACAAAGTAGGATATTCCATTCTGTCCGTGGGCAACATAAGAACTAGTGCCCCTACTTCTAGCATTACTTCTAAAGGTTTCCCTCGGATTATTTAGGTTTTTAGCGATTAGAAATATCTGGCTTTGGTTTTGACAAATATCAATTCGGTAGCCATTTGTTTGAAAAAACTCTCGCAGAAACATACTGCCACAGTTATGAGGAGATGATCCTGTATTAGGAATTGGCAGTCTATTCTGCGCCATAACGCCCGGCACAAAAGCCAAGGAAATTCCCCCAGCCATCAAACTCAACAAAAGAATAAAGTTAACTACGTTTTTTCTCATATTTATTTTTCATACTTAGTTCATTATAGGACTTACGCGCTGCCAACAAATTATCGAGAGTTGTGGATGTTGTTGCGGGCTGCGACTGCGCTCAGCCCGCAACAACATCCAAATGCGTAAGTCCTGCATTAGAGGAATTGCCCAAGGAATCTGCTAGGGTTTCAGACGTTTTTGTGGTCACAGAGTGCCCACTATAATCCCCCCATAAAGTCTTTTTCCTAACTACTTTGGCACTTGCGATAACTACAGCAGTTTGAGAGTGGGCTTCGACGACCCTCAGCCCACTCTCAAACCCAACATGGATAGGACTTGCAATATTTGTAGTGTGTCTCATTTGAACGCAAAGTGCTGTAATTAATGAGGTTAGGGAAATTCCTGTTATAGCAACCGCCAAGGGAATTAGGATCATTTATGTTGTGTTAACTCTCGCGGAGTGAGGTTTAACACAACATAACCTACTTGGCAACGGCTATAGATAATTTATGGGGTTGTGGGATAGATCAGTTAACCAGAGGGTGCTTTCATGCAGCCATAATAACATTTTCCCAAAAGAACTCCGTTGCTAATTTGATGGCAGGTGGTTAAAGGTAGTTATCAGGCAAAGTATTGCGATCGCCAAGTCCAGATCAAGAAAAGGGCATTTGTAACCTCATCTACAGGAGCAAAATCTATCTGCATGGACTGGAAATATTAGACTGAGCAAACCTCAATAATTAGCTCCAACAATTTTTCCTTGTAATTGCCCACAATCTAATCTAACCCTCAGTCCGCGCCCCATCCGGACTTTGTTTTTATCTTATCTATAGCGATCCTAAATAGGTTGAGAACGTCTTTCCCTCCGAGCTACCGTGTAAACACAAGTATGAGTTATCTCGTTCAATGGGAAGGATCCCCTTTTTCTTGTATGCCCAAAGGGCTTTAAGCCCACTTAAAAAGGGGGACTTACAGTATTTTGCAAGATGGTGCAACCATGGTGGTGCTAGTTGAGAACTGCCCCATAGAAATCTATCATCTGGCTATTTACTTAATGCTAATAAACTGCAATTAGCTAAATCTATAGCTGGCTGGCTCACGATCAAAATCAATGAGAATAATACTACTTAAGCAGCATTTTTCTCACTACTTGATTTCCCGAAGCCTATGTAAAATAAGCATCTTAGCTCATTGATTTCGCTGCAAGGATTATCTGTCAGACCAAATACTTGACAATTACTATCATTAGTCTTACATTGTCTTAAGAGTTGGTTGCAATAATTTTGCCTCCTATCTCCTACTCAAACTCAAGGCGGATCTCAGCAACAATGTAGAGACTTAGTTTGACTAGCTTTTAAATAAAATTAGACAATTTTCGGTAAATAAATGAAAATTTCACGGCGTGTATTTCTGGCCACTGGCTCTGCAACGGCAGCGGTGGCAGCAGTTTCTCTTGGGCAAAAACGTTCGGCTCTAGCCCAAAACCAAGTAGTAAATCTTTATTCTGCTCGTCACTACGATACTGATAACTCTCTCTACGAAAGCTTTACTCGCAGTACTGGGATTAGGGTGAACCTAGTGGAAGCAGATGCCGATCAACTAATTCAAAGAATTCAGCGAGAAGGGCGCAATAGCCCTGCTGATGTGATTATTACGGTAGATGCCGGTCGTCTATGGCGGGCAAAGGAAGCAGGCATCCTCCAAGCAGTTTCTTCCACGGTGTTGAATAATGCTATTCCGGCAAATCTACGAGATCCTCAAGGTTTTTGGTATGGCTTAGCAAAACGGGCGCGGGTGATTATGTACCACAAGGATCGGGTTAATCCTAGTGAGCTATCTACCTATGAGAATTTGGCGGATCCGAAATGGCGGCGAAAACTGCTGGTACGATCGTCCAGCCATGTCTATAATCAATCCTTGACTGGTTCAATCTTGGCTGCCCGTGGAGAAACCGCCACCCTAGAATGGGTGCGGGGAGTAGTGGCTAATTTTGCCCGCAATCCTGAAGGTGGTGATACGCCCCAGATTCTTGCCCTAGGATCGGGCGTTGGAGATATTGCGATTTCCAATACCTACTATTTGCCCCGCTTGATTAGATCCACTAAGGCCGAAGAACGACAAATAGCAGAGAAGATTGGCGTATTTTTCCCAAATCAAAGCGATCGTGGGACTCATATCAATATCAGTGGTGGTGGTGTCGTGGCAACTGCCCGTAATCGTGAGGGAGCAATTAAGTTTCTAGAACATATGGTCAGCCGTGAAGCGCAGCGCATCTTTGCTGAGGGCAATAGCGAGTATCCAGTAGTTCCCGGCACACCTCTAAGTGATGTGTTACGTTCTTTTGGACAATCAAACGGAGAATTCAAAGAAGATCAGCTGGGGGCAGCCGTCTATGGGGCAAATAATCCCCAAGCCTTGAGAATTATGGATCAGGGTGGCTGGCGCTAATGACTCAGACCTTGAAATCTCCCTTCCCGCTGCGATCGCTCCTAGTTGCCCTTTCCATCGGTGTCCATGGAGTCATGTTAGCTATGCCTTTGCCTCCGGCTCCACCAACTCCTGCCCCAGAAATCAAGGCAACTCCGGCAAAACCCAAGCCCCAAAAAGTGGCGATCGCTAGCCCTAGCCCCAAAGCATCCGCCACCCCTAAACCAAGCGTTACTCCCAGTGTTACTCCTAGTGTTACGCCTGCTGTAGTCCCGACACCCAGGGCATCGGTTCCCCCACCAAGACCATCCCCCCAGCAGGAACCAGCGGTAACTATCCCCAAGACTAACAACTCTCCTGTGCCTAGCCCTTCCCCATCAGGGTCTCCTAGCCCCAGTCCCTCTCCTAGCGCATCCCCCAGTCCCTCTCCCAGTCCATCCCCAATTTCCTTTGCCGGAGAGGTTTTTGGCGACTTGGGGGCAACGCAGGGATGTCATGGGAAGGAAGGCTGTTGGCAGATGGTGGGAAATTGGCGGCAGATGGTGGAGGATACTAGCCCTTTGATGGCTAGATTGCGATCGCAGGGATACGCCATTAGCGAATATCGTAGCGATGATTTCCTCCGGGTTTATACCCTGACCAAAAATGGCGAGAGCCGCTATTTATATCTGCTCAATTCTTCGGAAATCTCCCCCACTGGTGAACAAAGGACTCTCACCCTAATTAATATTCAAGGGAATCTCAACCAAGCCCAAATAGAAGAACTAGCTGGAAGCTCTGATCTTCCGCCTGCTAGCTAATACCAAGTCTTATTTCATTACAGCAGTTTGAGAGTGGGTGGCTACAGCCACCCACTCTCAAACCCCACAGAGATTATCATAACCAGATTTGGTATAGCCAAAGGCTAGCGGCTTAGGGGGCTTTTATTATCTAAGGCTGATTGAATAGTTTGCTCAATTCTTTGTAATCGGGTGGTTGAGCGTTTAGCACTGGAAATCCAGAACAAGATATTTTTCTTGGTGCTTTTATTAAAAACCATGAAATTCTGTTGAGCGATCGGGCTAAGTTCAAAAGCCTGCTGGAGGTCTGGAGGCATAATCAGGGCTTCTATATCATCAAGGCTATACCAAGAGCCATCCTGCTTGGCTGTAGCAATTTTCTCTAGACCAGCAGCAGTCATCAATCCTTGAGTAGTCAATTCTTCGAGGTATTGCTTATTTAATTTTGACCACACACTCTTAGGTTTGCGAGGAGTAAAAATTTGCCGATAGCTCTCGGTATCTAAGGTTTGCACCTTGCTATCAATCCAGCCAAAGCAGAGAGCTTCTTTGACTGCCTCACTATAGCGAATACTAGGTTTGCCGCTGCTGACTTTGTAATAAATCAGCCAGATAACGATTGCCTCTTGATGATTTAGGCTTAACCATTGCCGCCATAACTCACGATCGCTGGCATAGACGGAATCTAGCTGGTCATCAAATTTGGGCATGGAACTACCAGTTTATTTAACTCCGGGGACGGTGTATTTGAAGTTGCGATCGCCCGTATAACCCGATAGCTCAGCTAATTTCTCTAGGGACTGCACCCCAGAATAGGTGGTTCCTTTGATTACCCAAGTGGGGAATGCCTTAACATCTGCCTCTTGACAAGCTTTAGTTTGGGCATTCACTCCATCAGGGGCACATTCCACGTAGGGAGCCTTAGCAAAGGCTTCTTTGCCAAAAAGTTGTTTTTGTTGGAAGCAGTGGGGACACCAGTAGGCTCCGTATTCCTTTGCCCCAATGGCAGTTAGATGCTCTGCTAAGGCAATCTCTGCGGGGCCAGAAGTTGTTGTAATTGCCCAGCCTTTACCACCGGGTTCTGGGGGAACTGTGGGTAAACTCACCGCAATTTTGCCACCAGGTGCTTGAGCACTAGGGCTGGCGAGATTAGCATAAACTCCCAAAGTTCCAATTAAGGTCACCATAACCACAATCAAACCTGTAAATAGCAATTGTCCGATGTCTTCCCAAGTTGTCCCCAGCAGAGTCAAAACTAATAAACTCAAGGAAAATATTGCTGAACCGATGCAATAAAAACAGACTGCCTTAATTTGAAATGCCAAAACGTACATCAAGTAACCACTAAAAACAGTCATGGCAGTTGCTCCGGCAAATAGAAGCAGCCATGTCCATTGCTCAAGGCTCGATCTCAATTCTTTTTTCTCGTCCCCATTCACCGCTAAGGGTGCTAGGGCGAAAGTCCCCATGCCCAGATAAGCCAAGCAACCAAACAGAGCCAGGGGCAAGCCAAACACCACAGCATAGGGGCTAGACAAGACGGCATCACAACTGCTTACTGCCTCTACTGCCTTCGCTGTACACCCCGCCACTTGGGAGCCAGAAAATTTGACCACTGTTAGATAGGCAGTCAGGAGCGCCCCCACGGCAGCGATCGCTCCAATAATCGGACGTGACCAGCGATGAATCCAAGGAGTAGAACGACGGCGAATCATAGGTTTAGGAAAGGTTAGGAGATTGTCAAAGGCACACTTTCTGGGTACGCCTTTTGGGATTGTTATATTATAATCTTAGGACTTACGCACTGCCAACGAATTATTTAGAGTTTTTGAGGTTGTGGCGGGCGTGGAGCGACCACCACAACCTCAAAATGAGCAAGTCCTGAATCTAAAACTTCGGCTCGACAATGCGCCGCAAAACACCGTTAATAAACCGATGCCCTTCTTCATCGCTGTAGCGCTTTGCCAGTTCTACCGCCTCATTAATTGCCACTCGTTCTGGGAGTCCGAGGTAATTAATTTCGGCTACGGCAATGCGGAGAATATCTCGATCGATCCGGGCAAGGCGATCGATCGTCCACCCCTCCAGAGCTTGGCTAATCACCTGTTCAATATCTTCAGAGCGGCGGTTAATGGCTTGGAGAATCTCTAGGGTATATTCTCTAACGTCCTGTTGATTAGCTAACTGGAGCATCTCTGGCAGTTCTTGACACCTGCCAATCCGATTAATAGCTTTTTCCGCCAGATCAATGGCTTCTTTGACCATCACCTTGGCGGTCTTCAGTTCTGGGGCTTTGGTATCACTACTCAAAAGGCGTTCGTCCCCCCGTTGCAATTCTGAGGAAGCTATTTCTAGGTTTTCCTGCATTTCACTACTCAGAGTCCGCACAGCAGCCAACAGGAGGTTGTTGAGATTCATCCCTGCCAAGTTTTCTGGGTTTTTAGTGATTTGCGATCGACTCAACAGAGCTAGTTCACGGGCAATACGGCGGGGTTGCATAATTTCTCCTAACTCTTTTTTGTTAATAGCTCAGGACTAATCTTCCATGGGGACTGGTTGTAAGGGCTTTTCCAGCGATAGGGTTGGATAATCGCTATTGCTAGATTCCTCACTGCTGCCACTAATAACTGGGGGAATCTGGGGAACTCCGGGACTAACAATTCCACCAGAGATGATTACCTTAAAAGCATCTTCAATGGGCATATCAAGATTAATCACATCGGTTTCCGAGACGATCGCATACCAACCAGTAGTGGGATTAGGGGTAGTAGGAATAAATACTCCTACCATTGGTTTACTCATGTGGGATTCCACCTCTGTACTTAGGGAACCCGTCACAAACCCGATCGACCAGACTCCGGGACGGGGATACTCCACCAAAACCACCCGGCGAAACTTCCCACTAGAATCCTTAAGAATAGTTTCTAGAAGTTGTTTGAGGGTTTTATAAATAGCTCCGGCTAGGGGAATCGCTTGCAAAATTTGCTCCCCCACATCCAAAAGCCAGCGCCCAGCAAAGTTCCGTGCCATCAAGCCAGTTAAGAGAATAAACGTCAGGGGCACTGTAAAACCCAGTAGTAGATTCACCAAATTGAGCAAAATTGGGTGGAGATTGTCAAAGGGATTAAGCTGCTTCGGGATGCGGGTCAGGAAATTAATCACCCAGTTAGCGATCGTGACGGTCAACCAAATCGTAGTAGCGAGGGGAATCACTACCAACAGACCTGCGATCAGGTCGTTTTTCAGCCCTTGTTGAAAGCGTTGCATCACAGATTGATAACTCTCCTTACTAGACAGTGAAGATTTTCGTACTAATTAATTTGCACTACTTATAGTTTTAATCTTTGTGAAGAATTGTTGCAAGCAAGATTCCCACATTTGCAGCCGATATGGCGATTGCAATTGAGCTGCTATGGCGGGGTTACTTGTGGTGAACAACCTCACCTGCCTGCGGCGGGTGAAATTATTGAGGATTGCTAAATCTCAGCCTAACCCTCCTAGGCTAAAAGTAAGTTAAGGCAAGAAGAGATAAAAAACCTACCTATCTCTTGCCTAATTGTTTTTCTCCAAGCTTGTTTTTTAGGAGGAGGAAATTTTATTTATCCCAATTCCAGTTCAAACATGAGTTTGAGTATAATGAGTTACATTTTAACACCTTTATTTAACTATTCTGCTTAACTATTTTGTCCATCTCGAATAGCTTTCAGACCAGTCCAACTGACCAATATATAAGCGATCGAGAGGAACAGGCTAGTAAGACCAGTCCGGGTGCCAATCTTCACGCCATCGGCTCTAGCTTGGTCTTCTGCTTTTTTGCGGTCTTCTTGGAGCTTGGCTTTAGTTTGCTCGATTTGCTGGGGCAGGGCTTGAGGATTGAGCTTCAGCACATCAATTTGTTGTTTGATGGCTTGGAGTCTGGCTAATTGTTCGCCTTGGACTTGGCCACTGGCGATCGCCTGCTCCAACTCCTTGTATTGCTGCTCATTTTTGAGGATCGACTCGAATTGTTGCACCTGTTGTGCTACTTGGGCATCAGCTTGAGTTGCCTTTTGACTAATTTGTTGCAATGCCTGATCCGTTGCCAGACGGACATTGTTGAGGTGGACAGGGACAAACAACAGATAAATTAGCCCTAAAATACTTGCTAGAAGCATTCCCCAAAAGCGGATATCCGTAAATTTGAAACTAGCCTCCTTGGGGTCATTATCACGGTTAGCAATCCAATACCCCAAAGACAATAGGCACAAGCCCACCAGAGGGCGAATCCCCTGATCTACCATCTGCCCCACAAAATTTAGCTGCCACTCAGTTTGCCCAATATTAAAGGGAATCGCCAGCATAATATAATCAAACACTGCCGAAACTAGCATCATCAATCCCACAACCTTCAGAGCCATGGCGGTGAAATTAGAATAAGCAGGGCTAGTACTATTTTTACTCATAGAAAAATATTATTTTCAGTTATTGTAGAAACTATTTTAACGTCAGTTCGGGATAAGCTAAAATTCCCGTTTTTGAGGGGAGGCGCACTGCGCCTCCCCTCAAAAAGCTCTTAACCCAAATTCACATTATTGGAGGAGAGCCTACTACCTACTAGGCTCATGACCTTGCCTATCTTACCTCATCTCCAAAGCAACAATACTACGAACAGTTTTTTGCGGTGATTAGTTATGCCTCCGGTGTCTTGTCAGAATTCCCCACTATTGCCCCAAAATCGTTACAGAGTTTATTTAACAGAGAATGCTGACTAAAATCCAGAGTCGGTCACCTAGATCGGCAGGAACAGGGAAGAGATTGAGGTCTTGAGTTACTGCACGGTTTGGACGGTTGAATTATCCAAATTGCCAAATATTTCCTGTAGAGATTGCGCCATATATGATTGGTTTATCAAACTCAATCCATTGATTGATCGCAATCATTTCGATCGCCAATTGGACAAAGCCCTGTTCGAGGTCTTCGTTTTTGGCTTCTATAAGTAAGTACCATTCTAGTTAGGACGGGGACATTTTTGAGGGCACACTCCGTGCGCCCTCAAAAATGTCCTAATCAAATCTGAGACTACTATTATGTCAATGAAAAGAGTATCTATATAATTTCCCCTATCCTCGGCGGGGGAAATTATTTACGATCGCTATAGATAAGTCGTAAACTCCCTAAGTAAGGTATGATCAACTTTTGGGTTTCTGAAACTCGTGATTAACCAACCGATCAACCAATGGCGCAAACCTTCTTATTTAATGCTCTCCGGGAAGCCATAGACGAAGAAATGTCTCAAGACCCGGCTGTTTTTGTCCTCGGTGAAGATGTAGGACATTACGGCGGCTCCTACAAAGTCACCAAAGATCTATATCAAAAATATGGCGAACTGCGGGTACTGGATACTCCGATCGCTGAAAATAGCTTCACTGGCATGGCAGTAGGAGCAGCAATGGCGGGTTTACGTCCCATCATTGAAGGCATGAATATGGGTTTCTTGCTGTTGGCTTTTAACCAAATCTCTAATAACGCCGGAATGCTTCGCTACACTTCCGGTGGCAACTTCACTATTCCCCTAGTGATCCGGGGTCCCGGCGGCGTGGGGAATAATTTGGGGGCGGAACATTCCCAGCGTTTAGAAGCATACTTTCAAGCAGTGCCGGGGTTAAAGATTGTGGCGTGTTCCACTCCCTATAATGCTAAGGGTTTATTGAAATCAGCGATCCGAGATAATAATCCAGTGCTATTTTTTGAGCATGTTTTGCTCTACAACCTCAAGGAAGATTTACCGGAATACGAGTATCTCTTACCCCTAGATAAAGCCGAAGTAGTTCGGGAAGGTAAGGATGTAACTATTTTGACCTATTCCAGAATGCGCTACCATGTGCTGCAGGCGGTGACAGAGCTAGAAAAGCAAGGCTACGACCCTGAAGTGATTGATTTGATCTCCCTAAAACCCTTAGATTTTGACACGATTGGAGCTTCGATTCGCAAAACCCACCGGGTGATCATTGTGGAAGAATGTATGCGGACTGGCGGGATTGGAGCAGAACTATCGGCTTCCATTAGCGATCGCCTCTTCGATGAACTAGATGCCCCGGTGTTGCGGCTTTCTTCCCAAGATATCCCCACCCCCTACAACGGCAAGTTGGAAAAGTTAACGATCGTTCAACCAGAGCAAATTATCGAAGCTGTGCAAAAGATGATGAGCCTGCAAGTCTAGCTGTATCCCCCTGCCTCCCTTAAAGGGGGGGAGAGTTAAATCAAATCCCCCTTTTTTCTAGCGTAGCGGTGCGTTAGCACGGGGGTTTAGGGGGATCAAACCCTGAAACCTAAAATTATGAGTAATTTCCAACTGCGAGTCCATGTTCCTGAGCATCCGTTGATTAAGCATTGGTTGGGGGTGGTGCGAGACAAAGATACACCGACAACTCTGTTTCGTGCTGCCATGACGGAGTTGGGGCGGTGGCTGACCTATGAGGCTTGTCGTTATTGGCTGCCAACTATAGAAACTGAGGTGGAAACACCTCTAGCGGTGACTCCAGCAACTTTTGTAGATCATCAAGTTCCTGTGGCTGTAGTCCCGATTCTCCGGGCTGGTTTGGCTCTCTTGGAAGGAGCGCAGGGTCTGTTACCCTTAGCTTCAATTTACCACTTGGGTTTATCTCGCAATGAGGAAACCCTAGAACCTAGTTGTTATCTAAATAAGCTTCCAGAACAATTTGCGACCGGGACGAGGGTGCTAATTCCTGAGCCGATGATGGCAACGGGGGGGTCAATGCTGATGGCGATGGCAGAACTTACTAAGCGGGGCATTGATCCGGCGCAAGTCCGGGTGATATCGGTGGTGGTTGCTCCTCCCGCCTTACAAAAGATTTCGGCAGCTTATCCAGCGATGCAGATCTACACAGCAACGATCGATGAAGCATTAAATGAGCATGGTTTTATTGTGCCGGGTTTAGGGGATGCGGGCGATCGGACCTTCGGGACATAATTTAGTCTGCTCCAAGTTTCTTGTCACAGCGGCGATCGTTTGTTGTCCCCGCTGGTAATTTCCTGTGGTCAGAAAGTCTAGGATTGCTCCCTGAAATAAATGAAATAAAGACAACGCAGCCGTTCGATCGTTTGTCAGATGAGACAAAGAATCTACCCATTTTTGACTTTCTTGCTCCAAGAAACTTTGGGTTTCTAAATCTCCTTGGATGGCACGTTGATTCAACTCCATGGTCAGTTTGAGTAAGCCACACATCTCTGGGGAAGTCAAATGCTGCCACATGGCTAATAAGGTTTCTGTTAAACAAGCCGTTTCTGTTGATGGGACTTCCTGTAATATCCATAATTTTTCCCGCAGGCGCATCTCTAAAAGACCAATGAGTTGCCTGTCTAATTCCTGTTTGGAGCCAAAGTGGTAGATGAGCATTCGGGCACTGGTGCCAATTTTCTTGGCGATCGCATTAATGCTGGAATCAAAAGCTCCTGAGGCGATCGCCTCAGCGAGGCATTGTTCAAGAATTTCTTGTTTCTTCTCAGGTTCGACTGGTCGACTCATGGGTTGACAGTTAACGTAATAGTCATTACACTAATAATTAAAGTAATGACTATTACATTAACACAGAGGAGGAAATGATCATGAATACCAAAAACAGGGTTAGCTTAGTCCTGCTCGGTAGCTGCGTCTGGGCAGCCGCCACATTAGTTTATCGCTTGACTGGGACATGTTTTTTTGAGGGTTCGGCAATTGGATACTGGCTGAACGTGATGATTACAGGTATTTTGTGTATTGTGGCTTGCTGGGGATTGATGAAATGGCTGAAAATCAAGCAGCAAGATTGGTTACAAGGCGTGATTTGTATTGCATTGCCGGGAATGTTTGGAGAGATTTCTATTCTTGCTAATTTTTCAGAACTAATGAGCAATATGCAACCGGAAACAGCCGGAAGGTACGCAGCCTTTTTATTTGCGGTATATTCATCAGTAATCGGTGTTGCTTGGATGATGTCGGTACAAGCCATTTCACAGCCTAGCTCTGATACGCAGTTAAGTCGCGGCTCATAATACTAGCGATCGCGATAAACCTCATTTAAATTTCACAGGACATTTGTACTAACTGTCCCACTATCGAATATGCAGAAAGCTCGCCCCTACCACAACATTCCTATCCACGATCTCGGAGAACCCCTAGTCGAAATTCCCCTAGATAAATTTGCGGTAATTTCGCCCCATCCTTACCAACAGGTCGGAGCCAGCTATAGCCACTATTCCCCCTACCATTTGCGCCAAGGAGCGATCGATCGCCTCCTGTTGGCTCAAGATTATCTGCAAACCCAGCAACCCGGCTGGAAACTAGCAATTTTTGATGCCTATCGCCCCGTAGCTGTGCAGAAATTCATGGTGGAGCATACCTTTAGGGAATTAGTCCAAGCACGGGGTTGGGAAAAGGAAAGCCTGACCCCAGAGCAATCCGAGAGCCTCTGGGAACTAGTCCACCAGATTTGGGCTGTGCCAAACTACGATCGCGCCACCCCGCCGCCCCATAGTACCGGTGGGGCTATAGATTTGGCTCTCGCTGATGCCACGGGAGCAATCGTCGATTTTGGTTCCCCTATTGATGAGATATCTGAGCGATCGCATCCCGATTATTATGCACCACTTCGACTCCGCTCAGTGACCGAACTTCGACTCCGCTCCCTTCGACAAGCTCAGGGCAGCGCAGTGGACGTTCAGCAGGACTCAGCAATCGTAATTCAGCAAGAACCAGCGATCTCAGACCCTCAAAGACAGACCTATCATCAGCAAAGACTGCTCCTGAAGACGGTTATGGAGCAAGCAGGATTCCAGCGGCATCCCGGCGAATGGTGGCATTTTTGCTACGGGGATCAGATGTGGGCATGGTTATCTGAAGCGACTACAGCCATCTACGGTAGAGTAGAAGTGTAAGCACTAAACTATTCTCCCCACAATTTATGACTAACCAATGGCAATCCTTATTAGAAAATGTAGGAGAATGGCAGGGTTCTTTTACTACCTTTTCACCCCAAGGTAGAGAAGTTAATAATATTCAGACTACAACTATTTTGCAGGCAATTAATAACGATCAGACCATGCGGCAAACAGTCCGCCGCTTTCCCCAAAATCAACCAGTAGAAGAAAAAGTTTTAGAATATAGTACCTTATCCAGAGGAATTTTGTTTTTTAGTAATGGAGCATTCTCCTTTGGATCGATGCAACTAGCTCCTCAGGCAGACCTCGGAGCGGAAGTAGGATTAATTGATGGGGAACGTCGTCTCCGCTTAGTTCAACTTTTTAATCGTAATTCCGAGCTAGAGAAAATTACTTTGATTCGAGAGAAGTTGCCAAATTTCAAAACTAATTATCCCCAAAATAAACGGTTAACTATTGATGAGTTGATTGGCACTTGGGAAGGGGAAGCTGAAACTATTTTTGCAGATTGGAGTGAGCCAAAGAAAAATCCAACTCAATTACAAATTTCTTACTCAGGAGATAAACAAATCACCCAAGAATTGCGCTTTGGCAGCAGCACTAATCCCCAATCAATCAAGTCCCACGGAGAAATTGATGGTCATTTGATCAAATTCACCCAAGGTAGCCAAAACACCCAAGTTGTCCTGCTCCCTGACGGAGCCTCTAGCAACTGTCCCCAACAGCTAAAATTTGCTGTCCCGACTTTTTGGGAAGTAGGCTGGCTAATCAATCCCAACAAACGGCAGCGCCTCATTCGTAGCTATAATGGCAAAGGTGAATGGCAAAGTCTGACTCTAGTTACTGAGCATAAAGCTTAGTCGGGTGGGCATTGCCTACTATCTAGGTTTTGAGCATTCTGAAATATAGTCAATTATTATTCTGACTTACTTAATTAGCCATTATAGGCAAGGGCGCAATACAAGGGAGCAAAGCCTTGCGCCCCTACAAGATATATGATATTTGTATAAGTTCTAAACTGATTTCAACTAACTTTAATTAATCTCAATTAATCTCAATTTTTTATGACAGAAACATCTCTTCCTCCACTGATTGCTCAAATGCTAGAACCGGGCTTTTATCCTCATCCAGTCAAGGAACCAGTGGAATTAATCCAAACCCATATTTCCTACGTTTTTCTGACTGGGGATTATGCCTATAAGGTCAAGAAAGCCGTTAATTTTGGTTTTCTAGATTTTTCGGAACTAGAGCAGCGCCACCATTTTTGTCTTGAAGAAATTCGGCTAAATCAACGGGGAGCAGGGGATATTTATCTAGAAGTTCTGCCAATTAGCTCCGTGGGCGATCGCTTTGTTTTTAACGATGATAGCAATCCAGTAGAATACGTGCTAAAAATGCACCAATTTGTGGAGGATGATTCTTTTATTAGTCTATTTGAGCGGGGAGAACTGACTCCAGAATTAATTGCCGAACTCGGTAAGATAGTTGCCAAATTCCACCAAACTGCCGAGACAAATGATTATATTCTCTCTTTTGGCAAGGTGGAAAATGTTCGCCAAGCTTTTGATGAAAACTATCAACAAACAGAAGGCTATATTAACAGAGCGCAAACCCCTAGACAATTTGCTGAAACCAAAGCCTATACCGATAATTTCTTTGCGACCAGAACAGAGTTATTTGAGCAGAGGATTAGTGAAGGTTTGATCAAAGAATGTCATGGAGACTTGCATCTAAGAAATATTGCTTTCTGGAAGAATCAAGTATTGTTATTTGATTGTATTGAATTTAATGAGCCTTTTCGGTTTGTTGATGTCATGTACGATATTGCCTTTGCAGTGATGGATTTGGATGCTCGATCGCACCCCGATTTAGGCAATATTTTCCTGAATACCTACGTGGAGCAAACAGGGGATTGGCAAGGTTTGCAATTATTACCTTTGTACCTCAGTCGTCAAGCTTATGTTCGGGCAAAAGTCACTTCTTTCCTGTTAGATGACCCCAATATTCCCGCAGCAGATAAGGAGCAAGCTACCAAAGTTGCCGCTAATTACTATTACCTTGCTTGGAAATATACCCAGGTTCCCCCAGTGGGCAAAATCATTCTTATGTCCGGTTTATCTGGCTCTGGAAAAAGCACTGTAGGACGCTATATTGCCAAAACTTCCCAAGCCATTCATCTCCGCTCTGATGCAGTGCGGAAACACCTAGGCAAGGTGCCTTTAGATCAAAAAGGTGGAGCAGATTTATATACTCCAGAAATGACCCAGAAAACCTACGATCGCCTATTAGAAATAGGGGTAATGCTAGCACAACAAGGCTTTACGGTAATTCTAGATGCCAAGTACGATCGCCAAGCCCTTCGATCGCCGGTAATCGCTACTACTAATCAGCACCAGATTCCTCTGCATATCTACTACTGCACTGCTCCGGTGGAAGTATTGAGCGATCGGCTAAATAATCGAGTTGGGGATGTGGCGGATGCCACGGCTGATATGCTGCAACAACAACAAGCAAACCTAGAGCTATTCACCCCAGAAGAACAGTCTTTTGTGACAACTTTAGACACTACCAAAGACTGGAAATCTTCTATAATCTGGTAGTAGACCACAATTTGCAAAATGACTAGTTTGTATTCCACCCTACTGGGTAGAATACAGGAAACTCAACACAAGGATAATGCCCATGAGAACTGTTGATAAAAATAACTTAAAGGCTAATCTACTGGACTTTTTGCAGCTTGTTGAGTTAGAAGGTGAAGAGATTCTAGTTACTGATGGGACTAAAACAGTAGCTAGGATTTCTCAATATAAATCCTTATCTAAAACCGAAGAATTATTTAAGAATATGCGCGGCAAAGTTCAATATTTTGAAGATTTAACTAACTCAACTACTGAAGAATGGCAAGAAATATAGCAATTGTTCTTGACACTTGCGCTCTCATTTGGTGGAGCTTAGACCCAGACAAACTTTCTCCAATGGCAAAAGAAGCCTGTGATCAAATGGAGCAAGATAAAAGCGGATTGGTTCCATCAATAGCACTCTGGGAGATAGCCATCAAGATCAAAAATAATAAGTTGGATTTAGGAATAAGCATTAATGAATATGTAGCTACTCTCAAGAGATCTGATGTTATTCATATCATACCAATCGATGAAGAAATTTGGTTGGCAAGTGTACAACTAGAATGGGAACATCGAGATCCAGCAGATAGAGTTATCGTAGCCATTGCCCAAAAAACTCAAGCATCTATTGTTACCTCAGATCGGAAAATAGCTAGTTTCTATCCCGATGTGGTTTGGTAGAATAGTCATATTGTGTGGAATATAATTGACAAATATCATTCCCTTTTTATGGCTAACTGTTATTTTGTAAACTTAACTCCATAAGATGATGAATACGTTTACTCTGGTTACTCTCAACTTAAAAAATGTAGATTTCAGTGATGATCAATTCTATCAACTATGCCAAGATAATCAGGATTGGCAACTGGAACGTACTGCAAAAGGAGAACTAATTATCATGCCTCCCATTGGTGGAATTAGTGGAGAGAGAGAAGCTGGTTTTATTAGCTTACTTTGGCTATGGAATCAACGCACTCAGCTAGGGAAAGTTTTTAGTTCTTCGACTATATTTCGATTACCAAAAGGAGGGAATCGATCGCCTGATGCAGCTTGGGTTTCTAATGAGGTTTGGGCATCTTTAACCTCAGAAGAACAGGAGAAATTCCCGCCTATTTGTCCTAATTTTGTGATTGAATTGCGTTCTCGCACTGATTCTTTATCTCAGCTCCAAGAAAAAATGCAGGACTACCTAGACAGTGGTTTGCAGTTAGGTTGGTTGATTAATCCCCAAGCTCAACAGGTAGAGACTTATCGCCCTAGTCAAAATGTAGAAATTGTCCAGTTACCAGCAAAGTTATTAGGGGAAGGTGTTCTGCCAGATTTCGTATTGGATTTACCGATATTTTAAGGGAAAGGTGATAATTTGAGTAAGAATAAAACTATTATCTAAATCATTACTTTGTAGCACTACCAAGAAAAATTAATTTATTAGGACTTACGCGCTGCCAACGAATTATTGAGAGTTTTAGACGTTGTTGCGGGTGTGAAGCGCCCGCAACAACGTCTAAATGCGTAAGTCCTGTTTATGTTTTATAATTTCTAAAATTATGTACAGATATTATAATCGGCGGCAATTTCTGCAATTTCTTTCCCTCTTATCTGGCAGTGGATTACTAGCTTGCACAAATAAGAAATCTCCAGTACAGGAAAAATCTCCAGCCATGAATCAAACTCAGGTGCTAATTATTGGGGCAGGCATAGCTGGTTTGGCAGCAGCAAGGGAACTGAAAGCTAAGGGAATTAGCGCAACTATTCTAGAAGGTCGACCGAGAATTGGCGGCAGGGTCTATAGCGATCGATCTTTGAATAACTTACCCCTAGACATAGGGGCTTCTTGGATTCACGGCATTGATAATAATCCGATTTATAAGCTAGCTCAGTCGGGTAATATCAAAACCCTAGAAACAAATTATGAAGAGATCGAACTTTATAGTAATGGCAAATTTTTGTCAGATCGTGGCCAAGAAAAAATTGACCAGAGGCTAGAAGATATCCTCAAAGAAACTAGGAAAATCAGGAAGCAAAGAACTGCTCAAAATCAAGCAGATATTTCCTTAAGAACTGCCCTAGAAGAAGTAATTCTTAAGGGCGATCGACAGCTTTCTGCCCAGCAGTTGCGAGAGTTGGATTATGCCATTAATACCTCGATTGAACATGAGTATGCTGGGGATGTGAACAATCTTTCCCTTTACTATTGGGATCAGGATTGGGATCAAAATAGTGAGATCGATGGCAAAGATGTATTATTTCCCGGTGGCTATAGCCAAATTATTGATTTAGTTGCTAAAGATTTATTAGTAGATATCAAATTCAATCAAATAGTTAAAAAAATTATCTATAACAATCAAGGGGTTGTGGTAACTACTAATCAGGGAAATTTCTCAGCAGAAAAAGTAATTATTACTCTGCCTTTAGGAGTTCTCAAAAAAGGATCGGTGGAATTTTCTCCCCAATTACCAGAGCCAAAAGTCAATGCGATTAATCGCTTGGGGATGGGAGTTTTAAATAAACTTTATCTGCGATTTCCTCAGGTATTTTGGGACAAAGAAACTCATTTATTAGGCTATATTTCCACCAATAAAGGCGAGTGGGCAGAATGGATTAATCTTTATCGTTATACCAAACAACCTGTTTTATTAGGGTTTAATGCCGGGAGTTATGGTCAGGCGATCGAATCTCTCACTGATCCAGCAATTATCTCTAGGGCAATGCAAACCCTCCAACAAATGTATGGATCCAAAATTCCCCAACCTGTAGGTCATCTCATCACTCGTTGGCAACAGGATCCCTTTAGTTATGGTTCCTATTCCTACCTAGCTACGGGAGCCACACCGGGCGATCGCAAAATCTTAGCAGAATCAGTAAATAATCGGCTCTTTTTTGCTGGGGAAGCCACTTCTCAAAAACATCCTGCTACGGTACATGGGGCTTTTCTCTCAGGTGTGGAAGCTGCCAAGAAAATCAATCCATAAACTACTAATGTCTTTACTTAAAGATTTTTCTATTTCTGCGGTTATAGCTGGCTTCGTGACGGTGCTGGTGGGTTTTACTAGCTCGGCTGTGATCGTATTCCAAGCTGCCCAAGCCTTGGGAGCTTCCCCCGCCGAAATTGGTTCTTGGATGCTGGCTTTGGGGATGGGCATGGGGTTGACTTGTATTTTCCTCTCTCTGCGCTACCGAGTCCCGATCGTCACCGCTTGGTCTACCCCCGGTGCTGCGATGCTCATCACCAGCGTGGCAGGTATCTCTATGCCAGAGGCGGTGGGTGCTTTTTTGGTCTCCGGGGCACTGATTACTCTGTGTGGTTTTAGTGGTTGGTTTGAGCGGGTGATGAATCGCTTGCCCCTGTCGATCGCCTCGGGCATGTTAGCCGGAGTTCTCCTCCGCTTTGGGCTGGATGTGTTTGGGGCGATGAAAACCCAATTAGTCTTGGTATTAGCCATGTTTGTGGCTTATCTCTGGATGCGGAGTCGATCGCCCCGCTATGCGGCGGTGACAGCCTTACTCGTGGGGATGGCGATCGCTGGATGGCAGGGATTATTACATCTAGATACAGTCAGTTGGCAAATAGCAAAACCCGTATTCATCATGCCTCAGTTTTCAGGAAAAGCCATGATCAGTGTTGCCCTGCCCCTATTTGTGGTGACTATGGCTTCCCAAAATATCCCCGGAGTGGCGGTGATGCGGGCATCGGGCTATGAGGTACCGATCTCGCCCCTGATTGGCTGGACGGGAATTGCCACCCTGCTCTTGGCTCCCTTTGGTGGCTATGCCCTGAATCTGGCAGCCATTACTGCGGCGATTTGTATGGGCAGGGAAGCTCATGAAAATCCAGCTAGGCGTTACGTGGCGGCGATCGCTGCCGGGGGATTCTATCTGGTTATAGGTTTATTTGGCTCTACCGTGGGGGCTGTGTTTGCGGCTTTCCCCAAGGAACTAGTCTTGGCGATTGCTGGTCTAGCCCTGCTGGGGACGATCGGCAATGGTTTAGCCGGAGCCTTGACCAATGAAAGGGAACGAGAACCCGCCCTGATTACCTTCCTGATGACTGCCTCTGGCGTAAGTTTATTTGGTATCGGTTCAGCCTTCTGGGGTCTGGTGGCGGGGATATTTGCTCTTTTTGTCTTGCAGATTAGCCGCCCTGCTAACTAGAATGGCGTTTGCTACAGATATTATTTAAATTAGCAACCTAATTAGCAACCTAAATCCCAAATAAATATGACTTTTACCGCTGCTCTGTGGACGAATATTACTCCCATCTATCAAGCAATTCTCGACCATCCGTTCAATCAACAATTGGCTCAAGGCAGCTTATCTCAAGAGCAGTTTCAGTTTTATCTCAAACAAGATGCCCTATACCTAGTGGATTTTGCAAAAGCTTTGGCTTTAATTAGTGCGAAATCTACTTCTGTAGATTTAGTAGTGGAATTTCTCCATTTTGCTGAGGGGGCAATTATTGCCGAACGAGGGCTCCATGAATATTATTTTCAGGTTTATAATACTAAATTAGATGTCCAATATGCACCGGGATGTTTTAGCTACACTAATTATCTCTTAGCCACAGCCTCGTTACGCAGCTACGAAGAAGCGATCGCCGCTGTCCTGCCCTGTTTTTGGATCTACAGAGAAGTAGGCAATTATATCTACAAAAATTCTATTCCTAATAACCCCTATGAAAAATGGATCGATACCTATTCGGGAAAGGAGTTCGCCATAGTAGTAGATAAAGCTATAGCGATCGCCGATCAAATTGCTGCTCAAGCTACACCACAAACTAAAGACTTAATGACAACTGCCTTTATTAACTCCAGTCGGTTAGAGTGGATTTTCTGGGATAGTGCCTATCGTTTAGAACAGTGGCAACCTTAAAATAAAGTAGGACATAATCAGGTTAAAGGTTAGATAACTCTATGGCAAATACCGCAGACATTGCCTCTGTGACTGCTCTCCAAGAAAAGATAGCTCAACTAGAACATGAAAATTCCGTTCTCAAAACCTCTGAGGCAAGATTCCGGAGTATTGCAGCGACTATGCCCGGTGTGATCTATCAATTTTCGGTGCGGGGTGGGGTATGGATTGTTGATTATATGAGCGATCGTATCTACGACATCATGGGAGTTACCGCCGCAGCAGTTATGGCAAACCTGAATGCTTTTGTAGCCAGACTCCATCCCGATGACTTACCCGACTACTTAGCTTCTGTAGGGAAAGTTTTAGAAACCTTAACGCCTTGGCACTACGAGGGTCGGTTTATCAAACCTAATGGAGAAATTGGTTGGTGGGAAGGCTCCTCCATACCAACCCAAGATCACGATGGGAATCTAGTTTTTGATGGAGTTTTATTTGATATAACTGAACGTCACCACTTAGAAGCTTCCCTCCGGCAGGCAAATGAGTATCTGGAAATCAACGTCAAAGAACGGACTAAAGAGCTAGAAACAACTATTTCTCAACTCCAAGTAGAAATTAACCAACGCCAAAAAATAGAAGCTGACCTTAGAGAAGTTGAAGCTAAATTCCAGCGCCTAGCTACCAACCTGCCGGGAATGATCTATCAATTTCGCCTAAATGTAGATGGTAGTTTCTACTTTCCTTATATCAGCCCCTTTGCTCAAGAAATGTATGAGTTAGATCCAGAATCCATGCAAAAAGATCCGAATCAAATCTTTAGCATTGTTCATCCTGAGGATATAAACCCACTAAATAATTCTATTGCCGAATCAGCCCAGACTTTGCAACCTTGGAACTGCATATGGCGAATAAATACCCCTTCTGGAAGGTTAAAATGGCTGCGTGGTTCCTCTCGTCCAGAACAACAAGCAGATGGCTCAATACTTTGGGATGGATTAATAACCGATGTTACTAGTCAGATAAATGCCGAAACAGAATTACGCCGCTTCCGCCAAGTGTTAGAAAGCGCGATCGATGCAGTAGGTATGGCAACTCCTCAGGGTGTGCATATTTATCAAAATCAAGCTTTTACTGACCTCTATGGCTATGCGACTCCAGAGGAATTTAGGAATGCTGGGGGTATAGGTGCAGTGATTGTGGATCCAGCTATTGCCCAAGATATCTATGAGACCTTAGTAGTGGGGGGAAGTTGGAATGGAGAAGTAGAACAAAAAGATAAACAAGGAAACATAATCCAAACAGCTATTACGTCTTTTCCCATTAAAGATAATGCGGGTCAATTAATGGGACTGGCGGCAATCGTCAAAGATATTTCTGCTCAGAAGGAAATCGAAGGAGCTTTGCGGCAGCAAGAGGCTCTATTCCGGGGAGTTTTTGAGCAGGCGGCGGTGGGGATTGCCTTAGTTGATCTAGAGTGGAATTTTTTAGATGTGAATGAGGGATTTTGCCAAATTGTTGGCTATGGGAAATCAGAGATATTGCACAAAGGAGTTGTGGATATTACTTACCCCGAAGATATTCCAATCAAGGTGCAATCTAGACAGAGCTTGGTATCTGGAGAGATTACCCATTATTCCCTAGAGAAGAGGTTTATTCGATCGGACGGGACTTTGGTTTGGAGCAATGTCTCCATTTCCCTAGTTTGTGATCAGCAGGGAAATGCCAAATACATCATAGAAGTCGTTGAAGATATTAGCGATCGCAAACTTGCCGAAGCAAAACTTCGGGAGCGCGTTCATCAAGAAGCATTAATTAATCAAATCGGCACCCAAATTCGCAACTCCCTAGAACTAGAGATCATCCTCCAAACCGCAGTCGAAGCAATTTATGGTCTATTAGATGTGGATTCTTGCATTTCAGCTTGGTATAGCAGTCAGCCCTCTAGTTGGCATATTTATAAGGAAGCAAAACGAGATATCTTCCCCAGTTCCCTAGGTATTTATCCCGTGGCTCCCCATGACCCATCGGTGCAAATTATTCAAAACCAAGAAATAATTTTCGCCTCAGATGTGGCTAACCTGCCGGAGGGTGAATTACGGAAATCTCTCCTAGCATCAGGCTATCAGGCTATTATTAGTCTGCCGATAAAGACCCAATCAGGTAAATTAGGGTTTTTATCGGTAATTCACTTCCAGAACCCTCACCAATGGAGCGAGAGTGAAATAGAGCTATTAACCGCCGTGCGCGACCAGCTAATAATTGCCATTAACCAAGGGGAACTCTACTCCCAAAGCCAAGCTGCCACCTTCAAGGCAGAACATCAAGCCCAAGAACTCGAACAGGCACTCCAAGAATTGGGCAGCACCCAAGCGCGGATGATCCAAACGGAAAAAATGTCTAGCCTTGGACAGTTAGTGGCAGGGGTGGCTCATGAAATTAATAATCCAGTGAATTTTATCTACGGGAACCTAACCTATGTTGATGAATATACCGATAACTTATTGCACCTATTAGAGCTTTATCAGCAGTTCTATCCCCAACCAGTGGCGGCAATTCAAGAAGAAATCGCCGAGATGGATCTAGAATTTATCTTGGGAGATTTACCCAAAATGATCGGCTCCATGCGAATGGGAGCCGATCGCATCAAAGCCATTGTTGCTTCCCTGCGGAACTTCTCTCGGATGGATGAAGCAGAAATGAAGGATGTGGATATCCATGAGGGAATTGAAAGTACCTTGATGATTTTGCAAAGCCGGATCAAAGCTACAAGCGATCGACCAGAGGTGCAGATTACCAAAAACTTTGCTTCCCTTCCCCCGGTTGATTGTTATGCCGGCCAACTGAATCAAGTATTTATGAATATACTTAGCAATGCCCTAGATGCCATGGAAGAGGCGGATCAGCAGCGGACTAAGGAAGAAAAGAAGGCACATCCCAACATCATTCATATCTCCACAACTCTTCTTGAGGATCATCAGGTGAAGATTAGCATTAAAGATAATGGCACAGGCATCCCAGAAAAAGTCCGCCAGAGAATCTTCGATCCCTTTTTCACCACTAAAAGTGTTGGCAAGGGCACAGGCATGGGTCTGGCAATCAGCTATCAAATTATTACCGAGCGCCACGAAGGAACCTTAGACTGTTTCTCTGAGCCGGGGCAGGGTACGGAGTTCGTGATCCAAATTCCCCTAAAAGCACGGGAACCTTTGACCTAATCAACCTCAGTTCGGGTTAACTAAACCTCTAACCCGAAGCATGGATTTGTTCCCTGAGTGCTTGCCCTGAGCGGAGCCGAAGGGAAGTCGAAGGGAACATTTCCGCGATAAATGAGGATAATCGATCAAAGATTTGTCGTGGGGTTTGGGCTACTTCGGCGACCCTCAGCATAAATTCGACGATCCTCAGCCAGCGATAATGGTTGAGGTTTTCGTAAAATAGTATCAGGGATTTCTTATCCCGAACTGAGTTGAATTATTTTGGTTGGACTATTTTGGCAACGGCGATCGTTAATCCTCCTAGATCTGCCTTTTCTGAGGACTGAGGATCCGACTGAACAGCAGACACTACCTTAGGTTGTTTCCGAGTTAACCAGCCAGTCAGGAAGCGGACATTACTATTGAGTAAAAATAGAAACGGGGAGAGGAACCAATCGCAGGCTCGGAGGGGTTGGATTAACAAAAGGGCGGTTTCTTCGGGAGCATTGGCAGCCAAAACCTTGGGAACTAGTTCCCCAAGCAGAATTTCCACGTAGGTAATCAAAAAGAATGATGTGGCGATCGCGATCGCATGGGCGGTGATCTGCACAGGTAATTTACCTAAGGGGAGCCAATCAATCCACGGCTCAATCCAATGCACAGTTGCTCCCTCACCGAGCCAGCCCAACAGGAGGCTACCTGCTGTGGTTCCGGTCTGGGTGATCGAAAAATAATGCTGTAAATTACCTTGGGCTGTTTGGACTAATCGGGCGGTTTTTGCCTTGACAGGATCGGCTGTTTGCTCTGTCCAGCGGGCAATCTGGTCACGAGAAGCTGCTACTAGAGAGAGTTCTGCGGCGACAAAAAAACCAACTACTAGTACCAATACGATAAGTATCAACAGGTTTAATAGAGTTTCTGTTATCCCAATTTCTAAGGCATGAACCACATTTAAGAACATTTTATCTACCACAAACTGTGGTTAAGTAGCTTTTTATACCTTAAGTGTAGTGTGCCTTTAGTAACACTTGCTATTTCTAGATTTTTTCTTAATAGGATAGGACTTGCGCATTGCCAACGAATTATCGAGAGTTGTGGATGTTGTTGCAGGCTTCGACTCCGCTCAGCCTGCAACAACGTCCAAATCCGTAAGTTCTTTAGGACTTACACCATTTTGCAAAAGACTTGATACAAATAAGATTTTGAATACTTTTCTGCGTAAGGGTTTGAATCAAGAAAATAGTGAAACCATTTTCTTGATTTGGTATTACCTAAGCAGTTTGAGAGTGGGTAACGATCGCCATCCACTCTCCAGATTTTCAATAAAAAACGGCGCACCCACAGGGTGCGCCGCTTTTCATCCATGAGGATTACCCTATCCCTTGGCTAACCGCAATTTGCGGCGATGCCGATGGCGGAGGGTTTGGGCGATGCTTGCCGCTTCTCGTTCTGCTTGGAAGAGGTCTACGGGGCGGGAAGTCATGGTGAAAGTGCCTTGGCGGTGGCGTTGAATATGGGGAATTTGGCGGACTTGGTAATGGCAGATGTTTTCGGGAACTTTGTTGGGGCTAACCAAAAATTGCAGGGCACGCCAGTCTCGGTTAACTTCGGTGGCGATCGCCTTCATCTCAGCCATCGCTGTTTCCAGTTGCAAAGAAAGTTGATTGATGCGTTCTGCCTGCAAAGCCATGCGCCGCAGCCCTTGAGAACATTCTTGCTGGAGTTCTTCAATGGGGATGGCGCTGGGTAAAAATAAAGGAGTTGGTTGGTTGCCCTGGGGTAGTTGAGTCTTGATACCTTGAGCTACCAGACCTCGATGCCAAAAAGATGCAATTGCGTTGAGTAGGCGTTTCATTTATTACTTGCTCCTTGATGAACCTATGGGTACAAATGTACTATATGACTTTTCAAAAAGCAAGGGGTTTGCCAAAAATTTTAGAGTAGGCGGTTGAAACCGCTGCTACAATAGCGAAGTCCGCCTGCGCGGACTAAGAAAAAGCTAAGAAAACAGGGATGATTAAGCCTTAAGCATCAAACAGCATTCTGGGAACAACTTTGATGTTAAGTTGATACCCATGAAGGCATTACGCCCCTACGGAAATATTATTCATAGCCGTTTATCTATGTACACCCTTTATATTGCCAATAAAAACTATTCTTCGTGGTCTCTCCGCCCTTGGGTCTTAATGCAAACCCTAGCCATTCCCTTTGAGGAAAAGTTAGTGCCATTTCAGGAATCCAACTGGCAAACCTTTAGAACCTTTTCCCCCGGTGGGACAGTTCCCTGCCTCCACGATGGAGAAACTATCATTTGGGATTCTCTAGCGATCGCCGAATATCTGGCAGAATCGCATCCACAGGTTTGGGCAGAGGATCGCCTAGCTAGGGCTTGGTCTCGATCGGCGGCGGCGGAAATGCACTCTGGTTTTGGTCCCCTGCGCCAGCAATGTTCGATGAATTGTGGGATTCGGATGCAACTCCATGAAATATCAGCTTCTTTGCAGAAGGATATCGATCGCCTGAATGAGCTATGGGGTGAGGGACTCGATCGTTTTGGTGGTCCCTTCCTAGCTGGAGAAAAGTTCACTGCGGTGGATGCCTTCTTTGCTCCGGTAGCTTTTCGCATCCAAACCTATAATCTGCCCATGTCAGAGCAAGCGATCGCCTACGTCAACCAACTTCTATCGCTCCCCGCCATGAATAGCTGGCAATCAGCCGCCCTTCAAGAACCTTGGCGAGAAGTTAGCCACGAGCAAGAGGTACTCCAATTCGGAACTTTAACCGCCGACTACCGCCAAGCCTAGATATCTTGGTTTCATGTGAATTCGGGTTAAATAACCTAAGGTTGTCGGGCTAACACGTCATATAGCTGATTAGCCCGGATTTTATAATGTTCCGTACAGGGTAAATAGCCCGAATTTTTCTGTATAACACCCCATATAGGGTAAATAGCCCGAATCTTGACATTCAGCCTATATACCCTATAGTCAGATTAGGCGGAAAAATTCCGTCTAATAAATAGTTATGCCGCTAGTTGATCGATGATGTGGTGTATAAAGAGTCTATATAAGTTCGAGGCTTAGTTCTTTGAAATCAATCGACAGGGAGCAATTTGAAGATGACTTTCAAAATGAAAATGCCTTAAGATTGTCGGTAAGAAAATCGGGTTGAGTCTTTCAGTGAAAATTGAGGTTGATTTAGAGCTATGCGCGTGTACCTAACCCACTGCTCCAAAGAAAAGGAGTCTAATCTCGAAGGAACTGATATTGCAGTCACCCCTGATAAGCTGTACACAAATTCTGGTATTCAACAATTTATGGAGAGGTGTCAAGAAAAAAATGTGAGTTGGGCTGTTCTATCCGATCTCTATGGAGTTTATCTATCAAGTGAGCGTCACGTTTGGTACGAAAAGAATCCTGATACTGTCACACCACAAGAGGAGGAGACTGTTATTGAAGATTTCAATAACAAGTTAGATTCATATGATGAGATCTACTTTTTTGTCAGACCAGAATCCTTCCACCCTTTCTACGAGAGGATTTTGAAAAAGACGGTACTTGCAGATAAAGTAAAGACTTTCGAGAATATTGAGTGTATTGAAGAAGCCTGAAGGGAAATGGGTTGCGCGGCATAACAACCTGCTGGAGCGGACTGTCGGGAGATTGTGAGTGGTGTTGCAAAGGTTACTTGCAGCCGCTCAGCCGGAATGTTGGGCGGCTATGCTAGATATTGTCACGAAAATTATTTATGAGCAAAATTCTTTTCTTGAATCAACCTTCAGTTGGGCATTTAAATACTCTCCTCAGCATTGCTGTCCAAATGAAAGATGATGGGCATGATGTTCGCTTTTTAGTACCTGGGTTTCCAGCGATAAAAACAAATATCCAAATTATTGATACAGGTCTTGCTATTCCTGAGAGAATCAGACGAAATAATCTTATTTGTGAACTTATACCGTTGCCACTTTCTGTGATGTGGCATGGAATTGGTTTGCCATTCAAATCAGGATATGCCGAAGTTATTCATGCTTTGAATATTCTCCTAGAAGGAATAGAACATTACACACGGCACATTCTCAAATTCATTGAAATTTACCAACCAGATGTTCTGGTAACAGATTTTGCTTTCCCGGCAGCAGGTTTAGCGGCTGATATCGCTAAAATTCCTTATGTGACTATTTATCATAGCGGTTTACCTTTTCGGGGCAAAGGCATTCCCCCTTTTGGCAGTGGTTTGCCAATCGGTTCTGACGATCGGGCTTTTGCAAGCAACTATATAGAACAAGAAAATCGGACGCTTAATAACTTCGATCGACGGATTAATAGAGCAAGGCAGACATTGGGTTTGCCGCCTGCCGAACCCGACCTATTACGCCGCCCGTATTCGCCTTGGCTAAATCTAATTGCCAGTGCTGACAGTATAGAAGCACCGCGCGACAACATCACCCAAAACACTTTTTTTGTTGGGCCTTGTTTGGGCAAGCGCGTAGAGATGGATGAGTTTTCATTTGATTTCTTGCATGCCGATAAATTCAAAATTTACGCCTCGCTTGGCACGGTCTTTAACAAAAAGCCCGATGTTTTTCTGAAGATCATGCGTGCGCTGGATATGCCTGATTATCAAGTCATTGTTAGCGCGGGCGGTGCATATCAAACTCTGAAAAACAGCGCGATACCGTCAAACGCTACCATTTTCAAGAGCGTCCCTCAATTGGGTTTATTGCCTAAAATTGATCTTTTCATCAGTCACGGCGGAAATAACAGCACAATGGAAGCCATGTCTTGTGGCAAACCTATTATTGTGATGCCCATAGGTGGAGAACAGAGTGACAACGCCAGTCGGGCTGTTTATTTGGGGGTCGGCAAAAAAGTTGATATTGCAAATTTTAGTGAAAAACAAATCTTGGAAGTGGTTGAAGAAATACGTACAACCCCTCGCTTTCAAGAACGGGCATTGACTCTGATGCATGGGCTTAAATCAACTCAAGGTGTGGTGACGGCATCTTGTTGTATCGCGTGGGTGGCGCGAGAAAAGCAGCCGCTTTGCCGCAAAACAGGAATTCCTCTCACCATAACGCCAGACCACTTGGCGCAATTGTTAATCTAAAACCGCCGCCCAGCCCCTGATGGTTAAGAAGGTTTCAATTGTGGAACCCCCGCGCTGCGGGGGTTCCACAACCCTACACACAGACTACTGCAAATCTACGGGGTTAAAACTACGGTGTAGGCATCCCTAATCCCTGATACTTTCTTGATCTCCTCCAAGATACCTTCAGGTAAAGGATCGTCGATGCTAATTACCATGACCGCATCTCCTCGGACAATTTTCCTGCCGACTTGCATACTGGCAATGTTGACATTAAATTTCCCCAATAGAGAACCAATATTGCCAATTAAGCCCGGCATATCTCGATGCAAGGTGAACAACATATAGTTAGTGGGCGGCACGTTGATGGGGAAGCCATCGATCGCTGTAATATGAATCTCTCCATCCCCCATCAAAGCCCCTGTTACTGAGTGTTCGCCTAGGGTTCCCCGTGCCGATAGTTGCAAAGAGCCGGAATAATCTCGCAGGGAAGCATCTCTCGTTTCCACTACCCGGATGCCCCGTTCCTTTGCCTCAATGCTGGCGTTGACATAGTTCACCCGTTCCCGCAGCGCATCGGAAAGCAAGCCTTTGAGGGCAGCCACGACTAGGGGTTTTGCCTCATTCACCGCTAATTCCCCGTACAAGCCCACATTGAAAGATTCAATTCTGCCGCCAGCCAGTTGACTAACCATATGCCCTAGGGTTTCGGCTAGGCGGAGGTAGGGGCGGAGTTTTTCCATCACATTGGGGGAGAGACCGGGGATATTCACCGCCGATCGCGCGGGCAAGCCCAGTAAGACATCCCGGATTTGTTCCGCCACATCGATCGCTACATTTACCTGAGCCTCGGCTGTGGAAGCTCCCAAATGGGGCGTGAGGACGACTTCGGTGGTCAAAGCCCTCAGAGCAGATTCTCCCAAGGGTTCCTGTTCATAAACATCCAGTGCCGCCCCGCCGATCTTCCCTTCTTTCAAGGCAGTTGCCAGAGCTACTTCATCGATAATTCCACCTCTAGCACAGTTTATAATCCGGGCGGTGGGTTTCATCTTTGCTAGGGCAGCGGCATTGATCAGGTGGGTAGTTTCGGGGGTTTTGGGAATATGCAGGGTAATATAGTCCGATTCTTGGAGGAGTAGATCCATCTCCACAACTCGGCAGCCCAATTCCTCAGCCCGTTCCATGGAAATAAAGGGGTCAAAAGCTAAAAGCTTCATGCCCATTGCTCTGGCTACGGTGGCGACATGGGAACCAATTTTGCCTAAACCGACAATCCCCAGAGTTTTTTTGTAAACTTCTACGCCGACAAATTTTTGCCGCTCCCATTTGTTATCTTTGACCGATCGATTCGCTTCGGGGATATAGCGAGACATGGACATCATCATGGCCAGGGCGTGTTCAGCAGCGGCGATCGTATTACCTTCGGGGGAATTAACCACTAAAATCCCCTGCTTAGTAGCGGCGGGAACATCCACGTTATCCACCCCCACCCCGGCTCTACCAATGATTTTTAGATTAGTACCGGCGGTAATAATCTCTTGAGTGACACGGGTGCTCGATCGAATCATTAAGGCATCGTAGTCACCAATAATATTTTTTAGCTGCCCTGGAGTGAGGTCAGTTTTGATATCCACCTGTGCCACCTGCGACAGGATATCAATACCCGCTTGATCGATCGAGTCGGAAACAAGAACTTTAGACATACTAGTTACGATTTTTATGATTAATTGTAGAAAGTTAAATAATTGCAGTCTAGGTTAATTACCTTACCAAAATGCTAGGAGAGACACAACAAACTAGCATTTTTCTATCTAGGTTTGCGGCTTCGATCCCCCTTTTCTGGTATGCCCGGAGGGCTTTAATCCCCTTAACAAAGAGGGACTTGCATTAATTACCCCCCTTTTTAAGGGGGGCAGGGGGGATACTGACTAGATCACTAATTTCCGGCGTAGGGGTGGATCGTAGAATAGTTCAGGGCGAGTCCGCCACACAAAAGTTCCCACTGCCACAGAAATCATTGCCTCACCAATCCCAATCAGGATATGCCAAGAGAACATCGACGTTAGAGCCACTGTCAAGGGAACTGTATCCGAGAGAGCTAACTGCACAGCACAGGCAAGAGAACCAACCACTACACTCAACCAAGCCGCGATCGCCACTCCCGTCACCATCCCGCTCAACTTCTGGCGCCCGATCGCCATTCTGATGGTCTTATAGACGTAATAACCACCAAAAGTACCAATCAAACCCATGTTGACGATATTTGCCCCTAGCACGGTTAAGCCCCCATCCTGAAATACTGTTCCTTGAACGATAAACACTACTGCCATCACCAAGGAACCAGCCCAAGGACCCAACAACATTCCTGCCAAGGTTCCCCCCAGCAAGTGTCCAGAGGTTCCCCCCGGAATCGGAAAGTTAATCATCTGCCCCGCAAAAATAAAAGCCGCACATACACCCATCAGGGGTACGGCTCTTTCTTTATATTCAGCCTGAGCTTTTTGCAAACACACGCTAATCAAACCTAGGGCAATAATCCAAGTCACAGCCATCACAGGCAAATTCAAAAAGCCATCAGGAATATGCATCGCCAGTAGAGGCGGCGGACAACTAAGGGAGTTAAGGAGCATAGGTAGAACATCTCAAATTTAGTAGTTGGGGTTAATTCTATCTAATGATTAATTCTATTCCTCAGTCCTTTATGGTTTCTTCCTAATAGTACGGGAATCAACCAGACGCAAAAATCGGCGGCTATACTAATAGCATCAATCCAGAGATCAGCCCCGAGTGTACCTACCATGTTTACCCGTCAATCATTGATTTCCGCCTGCCTAGGCTTAGGTTTTGTGGCTATTTTTATTTCTCCCGTGCGATCGCAGATCACCCCCAATGGTGCTGGGACTGTGATCAATCCCCAAGGGAACCAGATTAATATCACTGGGGGAACTCAGGCTGGGGGGAATCTTTTCCATAGTTTTCGGGATTTTAATGTCAATTCGTCTCAGGTTGCTAATTTTTTGAGCAATCCCCAGATTCAAAATATTCTGGCTAGGGTTAATGGCGGAAATCCTTCTTTTATCAATGGTTTGTTGCAAGTTACGGGGGGAAATTCTAATTTATTTTTGATGAATCCGGCGGGGATAGTGTTTGGACAGGGGGCAAGCTTAAATATTCCTGCCAGTTTCACGGTAACAACAGCGAATCAAATTGGCTTGGGGAATAATTTATTTAATGCTTTTGGGGATAATAATTTTTCGGCTTTGATTGGCAATCCAGAGAGTTTTCTCTTCACAACTAACCAAGCTGGAAGTATTGTCAATGCTGGGAATTTATCAGTCGCACCGGGGCAGGGGATTAATCTCCTTGGGGGCAATGTTGTTAATACTGGCAATATCAATGGGGGGAATATTACCCTTGCAGCAGTGCCGGGAACCAACAGGGTGAGGATTTCTCAGCCGGGGCATATTTTGAGTTTAGAAATTGTGCCGCCTGTAGATGCCGTAATCAGTCCTCTAGATTTACCTCGGTTACTCACAGGATCAGATTTACCGGGAATTAGTGGCAATGGGTCAACTGTGCAAGTTGCGGGAGTCGAAATTCCCACAGGTCAAGGCGTAAATATTACTTCGGGAAATCTTGGTACTTTCTCTCAAGGAGGGGTTATTAATATCCTCGGTGATAGAGTTGCCCTAGTGAATGCCAACCTAAATGCTAGTGGTAGCAATGGCGGGGGGACTATTCGAGTGGGGGGAGAATATCGAGGTGGGGGAGTTAATCCGTTTAATTCTCGGATCACCTATGTGGATGCGAATTCTTTCTTGAATGCAGATGCGATCGCCTCTGGCAACGGCGGCAGGGTAATAGTTTGGGCGGATGATACTACCAGGTTTCATGGCAACATCTCAGCTAGGGGTGGCGCTAGTGCTGGGAATGGGGGATTTGCTGAAGTATCGGGGGCCGAGAATTTAACTTTTGCAGGTCAGGCAGATTTAGCCGCACCGAGGGGAAATATCGGGACTTTGTTGTTAGACCCGGTGAATATTTTTATTAACAATGGTGCGGATGCTTTGGGGGGTTGTGCGCTGCCGACTGTTTTATCTGGCTGTAATGCTGGAGGAGATATCACGATTTCTCAGGCAACGCTTCAGGCTTTGGGAGCAGGGGCAAATATATTGTTGGAGGCGAGTAATAATATTACTCTTGGCACTCTCACAGGCAATACCTTAAGTTTTCCGGGTTTACCGGGTGGGGGAAGCATCACATTTCGGGCTGATGCGGATAGTAGTGGGGTCGGTGATTTCTCTATGAACACAACCGATACTATCCGCACCCAAGGACGAAATATTAATATTAGTGGTGTAAATATCACAACGGGTACGATCGATTCTGGTCTATCGAATATTCCCTTAGCAAACGGGGGAAATATTGTCATCAATGCCACAGGCAATGTTAGTACTCAAGACTTGCTTAGTGGGGTTGGCATAGGCATCAGTGGGAATACTGGTAACGGGGGAAATATTACTATCAACGCCCCCAATGGCAGTTTTACTAATCCGGGATCGGGATTTATTGATAGTCGATCGGTAACAGATGGAACGGGTAACTCAGGAAATGCTGGAAATATTGCCATCATCGCTCAAACTATCAATGCTGGGATTATCTATCCCTACTCTTCCTCTGATGGTTCTGGGAACGCTGGTAATGGGGGAAATGTTAACCTTCTTGCTAGCGGAAATATAGCTATCACTTCAGTTGAGGCTATTTCCGGATCATTTCAAGGGACTGCTAGGGGAGGGGATATTAGTATTAATTCCACTAATGGCAGCATCACTTCGGGTCTTATACACAGCTATTCAATATCAAGAGCATTATTAATAACAAGTAACTCAGGTGATGCAGGCAATATTAATCTTAGTGCCAGCGGAAACATAACGATCGCCTCATTTGATTCTACTTCCAGAGCATTACGAGGGACTTCTGCTAACGCAGGAAATATTAGTCTTAATTCCACTAATGGCAGTATCAATGTTGGTAGTATAGACAGCTATTCAGGAGACAATTTGCAGTTTGGCAATGCGGGTAATGGAGGAAATATCAACTTCTTGGCTAGCGGAAATATAACTACTCTTGATATTCTGGCTAATTCCAGAGTATTGCAAGGAAATTCTGCAACGGGAGGGAATATTACTATTAATTCCACTAGTGGCAGTATCAATACTGGTAATTTACTTAGCAGTTCAGGAAACAATCTCCAATTTGGCAACTCAGGCAATGGGGGAGCGATCGATCTCCAAGCTAATGGAAATATAACTACTGCCGTTGTTCAGTCTGCCTCCGTTGCCCGACAAGGAACTTCTGCTACGGGAGGGAATGTCAGAATTAACTCCACTGGTGGCAGTATCAATACTAGTAGTATATTTAGCATTTCAGGAGGCGATTCCCAAACAAACAACTCAGGCACTGGGGGAGCTATCAACCTCCTTGCTAGCGGAGATATAGCTGCTGCCGTTGTTCAGTCTTCCTCCGGTACAGGACAAGGCAACTCTGGTGATGGCGGCAGCATTACAATTAGCTCCTCTAATGGCAGTGCTACAGCTAATAGTCTCTATACTTTTTCTAGAACATCCGATGGTACTAATGTTGGTAGTGGTGGCAATATTCGCATTAATTTACCCAACGGCAATTTAATTGTTAATGGAGGAAATGCTGCTATTGGTTCTATTAATTCTGCTTCGTTTTTTGCCACAAATAATAGTGTGACTAATTCGGGTTCTGGAGGATTAATTAGCATTAATACTGGCGGTAGCTTATCTGCTACGAACGGTATCTATTCTTCCAGTAATTTGGGTAATGCCGGATCGATTAGCTTAATCTCTGGTGGTAGTATTTCCCCAACCTTAGTTTCGGCAATCTCTCGCGGAGGGACGGGAGGTGCAATTAATATAGTCACTCCAGCTTTATTTAGAGCTACAGGAAGCATTACTGATTTCCAAGGTACTTTAGCCAGCATCACTTCAGTCGGAGCTACTGGTGGGGGAGCGATTACCATTACCCACGGTGGTAGCACGACCACTCCTTTTATAATTGGTAGTCCCAGCAGCAACGGGACAGTTGCCGCTATTTCTAGTGGTTTGGGAGCTAATACTATTAATAACCTGACAGTTCCCGTTCCCCCTGATATCAACAACTACGGCACCAACATCAGCATCAGAACTTCTGCCCCCACAGCTACCACTCCTTTAACCTCTCTCTCCATTGCTCCCGGACTATTTTCTCTCCTCACCAACCCCACCCCGCCCCCAACTCCTGCCCCAGTAGTTGTCGGTACACCTCCCGCCTCTCCAGCGCTATCTTCTCAAACTCTTTCTCAAGCTCCCGCCCCAGTAGTTGTCAATACACCATCTGCTGCTGCAAACCAAACTTCTCAAACCACCCCAACTGCGATCGCCATCTCTCCACCCCCAACTATTCCCCAACCAGAAATAACCACACCTCTACCTCCAATCCTCAACATCCAGAATATTCCCAACAACCTCCTCGCCAACTTCGATGCCACTTCCCCCGGTATCCAACCACCCCTCACTACTGCTAGTGCAAGCTCCTCTATTCCCATCATCGAGAGAATCCCGATCGACTTCTTGGGTAATAGCCTTCGATTATTAGACCAACCCTTCAAAGAAGAATTTCAAGCCTTCACCGGAATTGCTGATGAGATTGCTACCCTTGATGTCAATCAGGCACAAGATATCCTCAAACGTATTCAAGGCGAAACCAATCTCAGATCAGTGCTGATCTATGTCTTCTTTAGCCCAGAAAACGAAGCAGAACAAAACGCCCGCAACACCTCCACCAGCCGCGCTCAACTCAACCGGCTCCCCAGCAACACTGATATCCTCCAAGTCGTCCTTGTCCCCCCTACTGGCGATCTGATCCGCTTCAAATACCCCAACCTCCGCCGTCCTGAAGTGGTGGAAAATGCTAATCGCTTCGCTGGTTTCGTTGCTACTAGGAGCAATGGCTATATCGAGAGATCCAAAAGAATCTATGACTGGATACTAGCTCCCCTCGAAGACCATTTGAAAAGACTCAAAATTGACACCTTAGTTTTCCTCATGGATTCTGGTTTGCGCTCCATGCCGATCGCTGCCTTGCAGAATAAAGATGGTCGATTCATCATCGAAGACTACAGCGTTGGCTTAATGCCCTCCCTCAGTCTCACCGACACCACCTATAGCTCCCTCAAGGATGCCCAAGTTATGGCTATGGGAGCCGATCGCTTCGTGGTTGATAACCTTAAACCCCTGCCCGGAGTCCCCGTAGAACTAAGTGCCATCAGCCAAATCCGGAGCGGCAATATCTTCTTCAATGAAAATTTTACCCTCGGCAACCTGAGGCAGAACCGCCGCCCAGACCAAAGAATTGTCCACCTAGCAACTCACGGCTCCTTCCAAGGAGATAATACCAATTCCTATATCCAACTCTGGGGAAGTGAACGCCTCACCCTCGACCAAATTCGCACCTCTGGTTTTGGGACTCCCTCAGTGGATCTATTAGTCCTCAGTGCCTGTGACACGGCCCTTGGCGATCGAGAATCTGAACTAGGCTTTGCTGGGTTAGCCGTCACCTCTGGGGTCAGGTCAGCCCTTGCCAGCTTGTGGCAGGTCAGTGATGGAGGCACAATGGGTTTAATGACCGAGTTCTATCAACAAATTCAAGCCACTACCACCAAATCCGAAGCACTACGGCAGGCACAACTGGCAATGCTCCGTGGAGAAGTGCGCTTAGAAGGCGGTAGTTTAGTTACCCCCAAAGGGAACTTTCCTCTAAATGAGGAGTTACAGAAATTGGGCGATAGAAGATTTACCCATCCCTATTTCTGGAGCGCCTTCACCATGATTGGAAATCCTTGGTAGCTTGCCATGTCAGGATTGAAATCAAAAAAAAGGGTAAAACCCTTTTTTTTGATTTGTGGTTAGCGGCGCTCTTCAGCGGCAATGCAAGTACGCAACACCCCATCAGAACTAGCACTAAAATCGATCTGCTGGCTCAAACCCACTACACAATCAGCAAACTTCAGCGGCAGCAAACTCCGACGACAGTTATCCAAAATGGCATTAGCCGGATTAGCAATTACTGAAGGGTTGGAGCCAGTGGTGCGGCTATAAATATCCACCACACAGGTCGCCATTTCCACCGGACGACGCACTCTAGTGCAGGCGCTCAGGGCATCAATGGCAGTGATCGTAGTCAGGCGGTTAATTTTGGTCACACAAAAGGATAAATCCGCTGGAATCAGGGCTTGGCTACAGGCGATCGCCACTTGAGCCGGGACAATGCCTCGATCGAGCAGTTCCCCCGCACAAATATTATGGTCAACCCCCAATCGGCGGTTGATTGTGATCGGGTCGATGACATTAGCAGTGGCACTGGGAACAAAGAAGGGAGTCAGGGAGGCGATCGATCCAGCCACTGAACCGACAAGAGCTGCGCTTAAGCGGAGAGTGAATTGATGATTTTGTTTGGGCATAGATTTGGACATAGATTTGAGAAGTAAATAATTGCTTCAATTAACTAATAAATCGCAACAATTCAGAGTTACTGGGCAACGATACTTAATATCAAAAAGAATACCACTTTGCTAAATTAAAAGTAATCAGAATTATTCCTAATAAATCCCCTCAAAAAACTATGCTAACTACTTCTGGGAACACCAAACAAGACGATCGTTGGCAGAGTGTTGTGATGATTACCCTAGCCTTCTGGCTGAGCGGCAGTGTGATTATCGATGTAATTATCATGCCCGGATTAGCAACAGCGGGGATGACAACCCAGCCGGGATTTGCCTCTGCTGGCTATCTGCTCTTTGGAATTTTCAATCATCTAGAATTACTCTGTGGAGCCCTAGTCCTGACTGGGTTATTAGTCCTTAGCTCCCACCAAGAATCTCTCCAAGGAATTGTTCAGGAAACTGGTACATCAAACAAATCAAAGCGATCGATTATCCTCTCTGGCATCCTCCTCGCCATCAGCCTAATCTATACCTACATTTTGACTCCAGAAATGAGCGGCTGGGGTTTACAGTTGAACCTCTTCGAGCCAGTCACATCCCTCTCTGGAACCATGATTGAGATGCAGTATGGTTATTGGCTGCTAGAACTGAGCAAATTAGTTGCCGGAACCTTAATTCTTTTAGAGTGTAAACAACAGAAATCTTTTTCTTGATAAAAATCGTAAATAATTTCACCCGCCGAAGGCGGGTGAAATTATTTACTGGAAGTAATTTGATTATGAATCCAGATGTGGAAATCTCCCGCCTCTTTGAGCTAATGCCAGCATCGGGGCGGATGGGCATCAAAATCTTTGGTAAACCAGAGCAAAGTCTGGTGATCTACACACCCCAGCCTCTACCTTGGTCAAGAGAGAGGCATATTTATATTAACTTTGACCTGTGGCGCTATCTTTCAGTGCCTCGACAGGATCTATTGCTATTGAGTGCGGTCGGTCATCTATTGCAAATTAAATGGCTCCAACCAAATTGGTATCAAGGGATGGCGGTGGCTGGATTGGTTGGTGGTTGGGTAGAATTTTCTCAAGGGGATGCGATCGGTATGGTGGTGAGTAGCGGATTGGCTTTGGTGGGGTTGCGACAGCTTTGGCAAAGAACCAATGAGAGCGAGTTGGCAGTAGCTGCGGATCAAAAGGCGATCCAAATTGCCTTGCGGCGGGACTATACCGAGGTGAAAGCTGCGGAGGAACTCTACTGGGCGATCGTCCAAGTTGCCGAGATTGAAAATAAGCGGGGCTTAAGTTTCACAGAATTATTGCGCTGTCAAAATCTAAAAGCGATCGCTGGCATTGCCTCCCGGTAATTTTACAGCTAAACGCAAAGTGCTGTAATTTCGGTAATTTTGCATGACTGCCCAGAAAAAGTTATGGAGTAACAGAACAGGATCAAAGCATCAAGGTTAACTAGGTTTGGGTTTATGTGTGGGCTGAGGGTCGTCGAAGCCCACACATAAACTGCTGTACCTCCCCTTACCTCTTTTACCCTCATGCTTAGTCGCGTTGCTGATTCTATTTACTGGCTCAACCGTTACGTAGAAAGGGCTGAAAACATTGCCCGCTTTTTAGATGTGAATTTTAATTTGATCCTCGATTCCCCCACTGGGATGACTCAGCAATGGGAACCGTTGATCTTGACTACGGGGGATTTAGCATTATTTAAGGAGCTCTATGGTCGAGACACGGCTGAGAATGTGATCCAGTTCTTGAGCTTTGATGCCACCTATGCCAGTTCCATTTTGTCTTGTTTGCATTCAGCGCGGGAGAATGCTCGATCGATCCGGGAGATTATCTCCTCGGAAATGTGGGAACAGGTCAACAGTGCCTACATGATGGTACGGGATACTAATCCTTTGCAATCTTTGCCAGAATTACAGCAATTTTTTGCCCAAGTGAAATTAGCGGGGCATTTATTTGCTGGGTTGATGGATGCCACCATGACCCACAACGAGGGCTGGCACTTTGGTAAAATTGGGAGGTTTCTGGAGCGGGCGGACAAAACTAGCCGGATTCTGGATGTGAAATATTATATTCTCCTACCTTCGGTGGAGGATGTGGGGACAACGATGGACGATATTCAGTGGATGGCTTTGTTGAAATCTGCCAGTGCCTACGAAATGTATCGCAAGTGTTCCCAGCACCGGATTACCCCCGATCGCGTGATTGAATTTCTCACCCTCGATCGCCAATTTCCCCGCTCGATCCAATTTTGTCTGTTGGAAGCTCAATCTTCCCTCCACGAAATCACTGGCACACCCATTGGAACTTATCGCCATGCCGCTGAGCGATCGCTGGGCAAGCTCCGGACAGATCTGGACTACATCACCACCGAAGAAATTGTCAACACAGGGCTACACGAATTTTTGGATACTCTCCAAGGACAAATCAATGAAGTAGGAAAAAGTATTTATGAAGAGTTCTTTGCTCTACAATCCTCTCCCCAATAGTTTTGTGATGATGGAACCCCTGCAAGGAGATGAGAAGATTTGAATAGGACTTACGCACTCTCAACGAATTATCGAGAGTTTTAGAAATTGTTGCAGGCGCGGAGCGCCTGCAACAATTTCCAAATGTGTAAATCCTGTTGAAGAGGAAAGTCGGGAATCTGGCAGGGATTTTGGATCTGATGGGTCGATTTGGGTTAGATTCCCGACTTTGGAGAGCGTTTCCATCTTTTGAAATTTAGTCTAAACTTAGTCTAAAATTCAGTTGCCATGTTCCTGTTTTTATCTAAGTTATTACCCCTATTCATTTATCCCCTAGGATTCGCCTGTCTCCTCTTATTTATTGCCCTAATTATGGCTTGGAAATATCCCCGCCGGGCGGCTATTCCTACGGGTTTGGCATTGATAGTTTTGCTCTTGGCTAGTAATGGCTGGATGGAAAAATTGGTGATTAAATCCTTGGAATGGGAGAATTTGCCCCAGTCGGAATTGCCCACCGCTGAGGCGATCGTCATCCTTGGGGGCGGAGTTCGTCCCACTAGTCCGCCCCGGGCTTTTGTAGAAGTGAACGAAGCGGGCGATCGCGTCATCTACGGTGCAAAACTCTACCAGGATCAGAAAGCACCTTTAATCATTACCAGCGGTGGTAGGGTAGATTGGCGGGGCGGTGGCGATCAATCGGAATCCACCGACATGGCAACTCTTTTGGAACTATTTGGCGTGCCGAAAACTGCCATTCTGGAGGATAAAACTTCCTTGAATACCTACGAAAATGCCGTGAATGTCCAGAAAATTCTTACGGAAAAGAAAATCAATAAAGTATTGCTGGTGACTTCGGCGATGCACATGAAGCGATCGCTCCTGATTTTCCAAAAATTAGGCATGAACGTGATCCCCGCCCCCACAGATTTTTTAGTCACCCAGCAGAGCCTTCAAGAACCCAGTATTAGCGGGGAAGCGATCGCCCTGAATTTACTGCCCGATAGCGATCGACTAGAAGACCTGACCAAGGCACTCAAGGAATACCTAGGCATATTTATTTACCGCCTACGAGGATATCTATAACCCAGCCTACAAGCCCTTAAGGATTGCTATATAATAAAAATAATCACCTAGAAATTACCTAGGTTCAGGAACTCAGTTAGCCAGATAACTAACTAGCTAATCCTAGGCAATCTCAAAATTTATTACATCAAAAAACGATTCGCAAATAGCCCAGAACTAAACCCATGAAGCGTAATTTCCCTCCCTCGCCCACTAATTTTAGTCAGCAGCATCATTTACAAAATTTATCTCAGCCTACAAATATGCCGAAAAAATCCCGTCGGGTCTGGCATCTGTTGGCTAGTTTTTTATTGCTGCCGGGAGTCATGCTCAGTTCTCCTAGTCAAGCTGTTCTGGCGCAAACCACCAAGGCAAATTCCCCGGATGCTTTGACCTACGGGAAAGTACTTCAGAAAATCGACCAAGGACAGGTGCGGCGAGTCGAGGTTGATCCGGTCAACAAGGTAGCGCGGGTTTATCTCAAGAGTGCCAAAACTAGTGAAAATCCCCAAGAGATAGTTCTTTTAGACCAAAATCCAGAATTGATCGATAAACTCCGCACCAATAATGTCGAGTTTGATGTCCAGCCGGCTCCCAGCAATGCCGCAGCCTTGGGATTAATCTTAAATATATTTTTGATTTTGATATTTGTCTTTGCCATTGCCATTCTCCTCAAGCGATCGAGCAATGCTTCCGGTAACGCGATGAATTTTGGCAAGTCCCGCGCCCGGTTCCAGATGGAGGCGAAGACAGGAATTTTATTTAGCGACGTGGCGGGGATTGAAGAAGCTAAAGAAGAACTAGGCGAAGTAGTCACCTTCCTGAAGCAGCCAGAGAAATTTACGGCGATCGGGGCAAAGATTCCTAAGGGCGTGTTGTTAATTGGCCCACCGGGAACCGGGAAGACTTTGTTAGCTAAGGCGATCGCCGGGGAAGCCGGGGTGCCATTTTTTAGCATTTCTGGGTCGGAATTTGTGGAAATGTTTGTGGGTGTTGGTGCCTCCCGCGTTCGAGACCTATTTAAGAAAGCCAAAGAAAATGCTCCCTGCTTAATTTTTATCGATGAAATTGATGCCGTGGGTAGACAACGAGGCACGGGCATCGGCGGGGGCAACGATGAACGGGAACAGACCTTAAATCAATTACTCACAGAAATGGATGGGTTTGAGGGCAATACAGGAATTATTGTGATTGCCGCAACTAACCGCCCGGATGTCTTGGATACCGCCCTCCTCAGACCGGGAAGATTCGATCGCCAAGTGATGGTAGATTACCCAGACCTCAAGGGCAGAAAGGGCATTCTTGAAGTCCATGCCCGGAACAAAAAACTGGCTCCCGATATTTCCATCGAAACCATTGCCCGGCGGACTCCCGGCTTCACCGGGGCAGATTTGGCTAACCTCCTCAATGAGGCAGCCATTCTCACCGCTCGCCGCCGCAAGGAGGCTATGACCATGACAGAGGTTAACGATGCGGTCGATCGGGTAGTTGCTGGCATGGAAGGGACACCCTTAGTGGATAGCAAAAACAAACGCCTGATTGCCTACCATGAAGTTGGTCATGCGATCGTCGGCACGGTATTGCAGGAGCACGATCCTGTACAGAAAGTCACCCTGATCCCTAGAGGTCAGGCTAAGGGATTGACTTGGTTCACCCCCAACGAAGAGCAAGGGTTAATTACTCGCAGCCAAATTCTTGCCAGAATTACCGTAAGCTTAGGAGGCAGAGCCGCTGAAGAAGAGGTCTTTGGTCGCGCCGAAGTGACTAGTGGGGCTAGCCAAGATATCCAACAAGTCACATCTCTGGCACGACAAATGGTGACCAGATTTGGCATGTCTACCTTGGGGGCTTTATCCTTGGAATCTCAATCTAGTGAAGTGTTTCTGGGGGGAGATTGGATGGGCAACCGAAATGAATATTCAGAGGAGATCGCTGCCCAGATTGATGAACAGGTAAGACTGATCGTCAGTAAGTGTCATGCAGAATCAAAACAGATCATCCGGGAACATCGAGAAGTGGTGGATCAACTGGTAGAAATCTTGGTGGAAGAGGAAACCATTGAGGGCGATCGCTTCCGAGAGATAGTAGAGCAGTCCAAAGATGCGGTGTTGGTGGGGAGGAAGTAGAAGAAGTAGGAGGTACAGGGAGGTACAGGGAGGTACAGTTAATTAATTCTCCCCCCTTTTTAAGGGGGGTTGGGGGGGATCCTCCACTTAACTAAAAGAAATTATCTAAATCAAAAACTTACCAAAAATATGCTAGAAAATCGTGACTATACACTGATTATTGATAAAAGTGGCAGTATGTCCACTAGAGACCAAGCTGGAAATAAAAGTCGCTGGGTGATTATGCAGGAATCAGCGCTGGCTTTAGCGGCGAAATGCGAAGAATTTGATCCTGATGGGATGACAGTTTATGTCTTTTCTGGGCGGTTCAAACGCTACGATAATGTCACCGCAGACAAGGTAGCGCAGATATTCAAGGAAAATGAACCAAGCGGCAGGACTGATCTAGCGGCAGTGTTGCAAGATGCCTTGGGTAATTATTTTCAGAGAAAATCCGCTGGGAATGTTAAATCTACTGGGGAAACTATCTTGGTGGTCACGGATGGCGAACCGGACGATCGCAAGGCAGTGATGAAGGTTATTATCGAAGCCTCGCGGAAAATGGATCGGGATGAAGAACTAGCCGTTTCCTTTATTCAAGTTGGTAGAGATCCAGAAGCGACAAGATTCCTAAAGGTTCTTGATGATGAACTTCAAGGCGCCGGAGCAAAATTTGATATGGTAGATACTATTACCATGGATGAGATGGAAGATATGACCTTGAGTGAGGTCTTAATGAATGCCATTAATGATTAACCTAGAACTGCAATCAAGCTATGGAATCGATCGATGATTTATTGGCACAGGTCAAAGCTGAACTGGAGCCAGACCAGAAAAAGCCCCTCGAAAAACCTGCCTATTTTGTCACGGAGGCAGATTTGCAATCTCCATTAGTCACCTCTAGAGATACTCAGCCCTATAATTCTTCTAATAGTTTTCTTAGTGATAAGCCGACAGATAATCTTCTCCAACAGCTTAAGGCAGAATTTGCTGAACAGGAGGAGCAAGCAGCCGCCCTCCAACAACAGCAACTCCAAGCAGAGCAAAAACGTCAGGAGCGAGAATTGCGGGAAGCTCAGTTCCGAGAACGTCAGGAGCGGGAACGTCAAGAGCAACAATTGCGAGATCAGCAACTGCGGGAGCAACAAAAGCAAGAGCGCAAACGCCAAGCCCTGAAGCAAGAAGCAGAAGTCTGGCTGAGAAAACTCCATCCCAATACGGAAGAAGGAAGGTGGTTTACAGAATTTTCCTACAATTACCCTTCTAAACTAGAGGCAGCGATCGATTACCTAGCCGCCCTCAAAGAAACCAAGGCGCATCCTTAAAATATAAGCCACCGCGAAGCGGGGGTTCTACAACTTAAATTATCTCTGGAGAAAAAATGTTAGAAAACCGTGATTACACCCTAATTATTGATAAAAGTGGCAGTATGTCTACCCCAGACCAAGCTGGCGGCAGAAGTCGTTGGTATGCTGCCCAAGAATCTACCTTAGCTCTGGCAAGAAAGTGTGAACAGTTTGACCCCGATGGAATTACTGTTTATTTGTTTTCTGGTAGATTCAAGCGCTTTGATAATGTCACCGCTGCTAAAGTAGATCAAATTTTCCAGGAAAATGATCCTTCCGGAACTACAGACTTAGCTGGTGTGCTCAAAAGTGCTACTGATGATTATTTTGCCCGGAAAGCCAAAGGAGAAACCAAGGCTGGAGGAGAAATTATTTTGGTGATTACCGATGGCGAACCGGACGATCGCAAGGCAGTGATGAAAGTCATCATTGAAGCTTCCCGGAAAATGGAGCGAGATGAAGAACTATCCATCTCCCTGATCCAAGTCGGCAGTGATAGCTCCGCCACCCGATTCCTTAAGGCTCTAGATGACGAACTTCAAGGAGCAGGGGCAAAATTTGATATGGTGGATACCATTACCTTAGAAGATATGGAAGGTTTTACCCTGACAGAAGTATTGATGAATGCTATTAGTGATTAGGATAGTAATCATCAACTTGCGGTACATAATTGAGGGCGCAAAACCTTGCGCCCCTACAATTCGCTTTACCTTGCTGGATTGAGAACCGCTATCAATATAATTTGCAAGTAAAAATAATTTATGAAACTAGGGGAACTACTAGAAGGAATTGTCGGAGTGGATTTGGCTAATTCCTCCCATGGTGCGATCGAAGTCACAGGGATTTCTACCAATTCTCAAACTTGCCAGCCGGGGGATTTATTCATCGGGATGCCCGGTACAAGGGTGGATGGGGGAGAATTTTGGCGGGGAGCTTTGGCAACCGGAGCGATCGCTGCCTTGATCAGCCCGGAAGCCCTAGCAAAGATTTCTGCCGCCGAGGATAATCCTATCTTTACTACTCCAGACCTGATCCTTGCCTCTAGCCAAATTGCCAGCAAATTCTATGACTATCCAGCAGCCAGGCTCAAACTAGTCGGGGTAACGGGGACAAATGGCAAAACTACTACTACGCACCTAATCGAATTCTTCCTAGAAAAAGCCCAGCGATCGACCGCCCTGCTGGGAACCCTCTACACCCGCTGGAGGGGCTACCAAGCCACAGCGGTAAATACTACGCCCTTTGCCGTGGATCTACAGGCGCAACTGGCTCAAGCTCAGGCGGCGGGTAGTGAATTTGCCATTATGGAAGTCAGTTCCCATGCCCTTGCCCAAAGGCGGGTTTTGGGATGCCCCTTTGAGGTGGCGGTTTTTACTAACCTTACCCAAGACCATCTAGACTTTCATGGCACGATGGAGAACTACTTTCAAGCAAAAGCCCGACTATTCTCTTCAGACTATCTCCAAGGCAGGGCAATTATCAATCTGGACGATCGTTATGGTGAAAACTTAGTTAGCCAACTTGCCTCAGAAAAACTATGGACTTATAGCGTCCACAATGACCAAGCCGATTTGTTTATGAGTGGGATTAACTATACGGCTACGGGAGTGCAGGGCAGATTGCATACTCCCGTAGGAGAGGTAGATTTTATTTCTCCCCTAGTAGGACAATTTAATCTAGAAAATCTCCTAGCCGCTGTCGGTGCTAGTTTACATTTGGGGGTGAGTTTAGAATTAATAGCTGAAGTTTTGCCAGAATTTGCTGGAGTACCGGGGCGGATGGAGCGGGTTCAAGTTAGTCCGCAGCAGGATATTAGTGTGATTGTCGATTATGCCCACACCCCAGATAGCCTAGAAAGTCTCCTCAAAGCCGCCCGACCTTTCATTCCCGGCAAGATGATCTGTGTCTTTGGTTGTGGGGGCGATCGCGATCGGACTAAGCGCCCGATCATGGGAGAAATTGCCGCCCAATTAGCCGATTTAGCAGTGGTGACTTCTGATAACCCCAGAACCGAAAATCCCCAGCAAATTTTACAAGATGTCCTTGCCGGGATTTCAGAAGGAATTCATGCCATTGTTGAGGGCGATCGAGCCACCGCCATCCACTTAGCCATCCAGCAGGCACAACCGGGAGATGGGGTATTAATTGCCGGCAAGGGTCATGAAGATTATCAAATCTTGGGGACTGAGAAAATTCACTTTGATGATCGAGAGCAGGCTAGAAAGGTATTAAGCGATCGCTATAGCAAGAGCCATTCCAGTTAGAGACTATTTATTTTATAAAGTCTGATTTTGCGCCCCCGGCGGGGGCGCAGAATCAGATCTTCTAGCCACTTTATAAATGACCTCTTAGGACAAGAAGTTTATGAGAGCGCACAAAGCGCGCTCTCATAAACTTCCTCATTAAAGCATCGACTGCCATAACATAAACGAAAAATAACAGGAGCACAAAGCCTTGCGCTCCTGTTATTTGTGATAACTAGAAAATCAATTCCTAAGGACTAGTGACAGTTGCCTTTGCCTTCTCTGGTACGGCTGGCTCTGTTACCCGCAAGCTAGGAAATAGAAAATGATTTTCTTCCACATATTGCGCCCCAAATAGACCCTTCTCCGCCCAAAAGTAACGATCTGTAGTGTGCTCATTCCTTTTGACTAAAACTAAGGCTGGAGGTAATATTCCGGCAGATTGAATATATTTTCTAGCAGCGGTTACTGGCTTATCTTCACCACTTTCGATGCTATATTGTGGTACATTCTCTAAAATTTTGCGCCCTTCTTGGCGACGGCGACTCTTGCGCTTACGTCTTCTGGCCAACTTTCGTGCCCTCCGAATTTTCTGTGTAAGATGTAATTATAGCTACAAAATCCGTGCTGATTATATCCGTACCAGTTAAAAATAGCAATCGGTGTTTACAGATTGATACAATAAAGTGTTGAACTTAACAAAATGAGCAGATCTGACCTGTTGTAATAGATATAGCAACCGCCAAGGGGGTTGAGATGATTTTGGTAGTAGAACCCCTGTGAAGCGGGGATTCTACTACCAAACCTGCTTGGCGACGGATATATTTCTCAAGAAAAATATCCCCTAAAAATGTGAAAGGAAGGAGTTTAACTTCCTTCCTTTCGTTATTTTCCTTAAGTTTCTTCCGGAGCATTTGAGTTTGCTTTCTGAGTTGTCGTTGTCTTGCAGCACCGCCTTTACCTTTGTTGTTTCTCCCTTGGCGGCGGGGAGATTCCCAGCTTTTGAGCCGTTGTTGCATGGAATTTATCCTCACTAGTTGAGTTTTAGTAGTTGAATTTGGGCTGACTTGAGATAATTTGTCGGATTTTCCCCACAGCGCGGGGGAAATTCTTAATTCTTTGATCCTACCAATTTATCTAAATAATGTAGATGCTGATGGATGGGCGAGGGGAGACTCGAACTCCCAAGACCTTGCGGCCGGCAGATTTTGAGTCTGCTGCGTCTACCAATTCCGCCATTCGCCCCTGATTGGTTCTTGACTATTATAGCCTATTGTTTGCCTTTGCAACAGATTTTGATAATCTTGGGAAGTTGCCCAGCGATCGATCTCCTTAGCTCTTAAGACCGGGACAGGATGACTCAATGAGGAAGTCTGCATAGTTTTTAACATTTGTCCCATCTCTGTATTACTTGCAGCTTCGTAGGCACGGGCTTGCTCCAGAAAGGCATCTATATTCAACAAAGGGGCAAGGGTAGGAGAACCTCCAGCTAGCTTCATCAGCACCGAGGCAACGGTTTTCGGGTTTTGGGTAGCCAGAAGAGCAGCTCGATCGCAACTAAACTCAGCACAACGCACCCATGCCAGCATTTGGTCTTTTAGTTGTTGAGCGATCGCTGTGCCCCAATCGGGCAATAGTCCTGCGGCGAGGACAAATAGATTTGCCAAGGTAATATAAACCCCATGTTCGCACTTGAGATGCCCCAACTCATGGGCAATCACAGCTTGAATTTCCTCTGGAGTTAATAGATCGATCAGGGAGGTGTGCAACACCAAAAATGGTTGCTTCCCCCGCATGGCAAAGGTATAAGCATTTGGCTGGGGGTTCTGCTGCACATACATCTGGGGCGGTTCTAAGTCTAGGGTGGCACAAGCTTCTAGAAGTAATTGATGCAGGTGGGGCAGTTGATTTTTGCCGACTAAGACACTGGCGGAAATATTATTTAGATAGAAAAATTCCTCTGCGATCGGTCCAAGGAAATTGCGGACTAATAAATCCATGCCCGGCAATTGTTTCAGGGATTGAGTTGCCGCCAAATCTAGGGGATGGCGGAATTGATCTGCCTGAAGACCAAGGAGAGTAATTTTGGGGAGTGTCATGGGAGATAGGGGGATAGTTGGGCTATACTTCATTTTACAGCTACTCTCTACAACTATGCCAAAGCAAACCAAAAACAGCGGCTATGGTCATGCCCCCCAAGCTATTCCCGAAAAATCCCCGAAAAATCCTGAACAACATTCCCATAGTTTCTCATCTCTAGAGGAAACTCATGACCATGATGATCATGGGCATTCTCATGTACATAGTGTCGATTCCGTCAAAGCCGTAACCAATCGCCTATCAAGGATTGAAGGTCATGTCCGAGCAATTAAAACCATGGTGCAGGAAGACCGGGATTGCCCCCAAGTCTTGATTCAAATTGCAGCGGTGCGGGGGGCTTTAGACCGTGTAGCTCGGATGATTTTAGATGAACATCTAACTGCTTGTGTGGCTCGCGCTGCCCATGCCGGAAATATTGAGCAAGAAATTGAGGAACTTAAAGCGGCGTTGGATAGATTTTTACCGTAAGTTTACAAATCTGCCTTAAATAATGTGTCACGATAGTCAAAAATGTTTAATAATAGTAAGACATCAAGTACAACTGTTCACCTAGAATTTTTATCAAGTTCTAGACTAATAGTAAAATTAACAATGGCAAAACCTTTCAAGCCTTTGACTAATTTATTCCTCTGTGTTCCCCCTGTTATTGATCTTTTTTTAGCCAGAGCGATCGCTAACGCAAAGCCTTCTTATCTTTGGTTAGCCGCTAGATTCGACACCGTAGAAAATCCTGTGGCTGCTCCTAGGGCAGTTACAGGATTTTTGGGTTTGCAAGGGGTGACGGCATTTGGAAGAAGTTATCAAGGTCTCCTTAAGACTTAGCCTGAAAAGAGGTAATCCTGTTCCCCCGGCTGCGGAGAATAGCCTTACCCCAAAGTTATTACCCTAGGACTCCCAAAAGGTAAAACTCTATGGCTAGTTGAAGAGGTTAAGTGTTAGCCAATTATTTTGTTTAGGAGAAGCCAAATATGTTACACCGCAAGATTTATCAACTCTGTTGTGATGGTCGTGAGGTATCTATCTTCTTAAGGGATCAACAACGCCTGGTGGAACGTGCCCGGATTGTAGATATAGAAGGGGATTTGGTAACATTCCGCTACGAAATTGATGATGAGGATGAAATTAGTTCTTGGGAAGAAATGGTGCGTCTAGAAAGTATTGGAGCTGTCACTCAAAAATTAGCAGGTGTGATGAAGAGTAACTTTGAGCCATTGATATCTGAAGATTGCCCAGAGGCTGAAAAACTCCAAAACCCTTCTCCCGAAGAATGAGTCTAGCGACTTGGCGATCGCCCTTAGCTCGTGCTTTGCACCTCAACCGCAGTCTGGTTTATGCCCGTTATTTCCAATTGGCGACGATCGCGAGCGACGGTTATCCAGCCAACCGGACTGTGGTATTTAGGGGATTCCTTAGAGAAACCAACCAAATAAAAATCATTACTGACTCCCGCAGCCAGAAAGTCCACCAAATTCAGAATCATCCCCAAGGAGAAATCTGCTGGTACTTTCCGAAGTCGCGGGAGCAGTTTCGTTTCCGGGGTAATTTAACTTTAATTACGGCTGATCACCAAAAATTCCAACTAGAGCGAAAGCAAATGTGGCAGGATATTTCCTCAGCCGCCCGGAGTCAGTTTTTTTGGACAACACCGGAGGAGCCAAGGGAAATCATTAATCAAGCTACCACTCCATCTACAAATCAAGTTGTGATCGAACAATTAGAGGCAACACAATTAGAGGCAACACAATTAGAGGCAATACAATCAGAGACAGAACTACAGGAACCATCAGCTAATTTTTGTCTTCTCCTTTTTGATCCATTCCATGTAGATCATTTGGAACTTCGGGGTGATTTTCCGAAATATCACCAATATCATTGGGATGAAAAGGGTTGGGTAATGATCGCGAGATGAAATTAATAACTGCTTAGTTCTCGCGAATAGTTGGAGCCTCCGCCAGAACCTTTGCCCCCTGCTGCATTAGCTCGATGTCCTTTGCTGACCAATGGTGAATAGCCTGACAATGGTGGGCAACAAATAAACCCCAGAGACCTTTGGGGGTGAGAATTGGCACGACTAAATTGGCTTGGACATGGAGACTTTCGAGAAACTCTCGGTGACAGGGCTGGATTGCCTCTACTTGAATATCGGCGATCGCCCTCACCCGTCCCGCTAGATAAAGTTCAGCATACTGATCATTAAAGCAATCATCGCCTCCGGTAGAGCCTAAAATAGAAAATCGCTCATCGCTAAGAGCTTCAAAGGTCACCTGTCCCCGCCATCGACTATAAAAGTAGTACAAAGCCACCCGATCCACCTGAAGGCTTTGATGGATGAGCTTGGTTGTTGCTTGGACTAGGCTATCTCGCTCAATACTCCTAGTCAGGCGATCGAATGCTCTCTTGATGCTGTGTTTATAGTCGTCCATTGATTAATGTGTTGATTAATGCGTGGAATAACCAGTAGGGAATTGCCAAGGATTGAAATAAAAATTCCCCCTAACCGGAGGGGGTAATCATAAATTGTAATGGTGTTTCGATCGCTTTGCACCCAAACACCACTACCCAATTCTTGATCCGAATAAGATTTTGAACGTCCTGCTGGAAAGTCCGCCGTCGCGGACTAAGAAAAATTCGGGATTTTCTGCAACCTGGGTCGGCAGGTTTTGCCCCTGTAGCTGCGACTTCAGTCGCCAAGCTACTTTTCTATACTTTGCAAACTCCTTTTACTGTGGCAAACTGCTAGTATCCACACAATCCAAGGCAAAACTAAGCGACCATGAGTGACAAAATTTTGATTTTGACCAATGACGAAGGCACTGTAGAAGGCGGGAAATCTGCTTGGAGCGAAGCAGCAAAGAATCAAATATCTAAAACTGTGGAGGTTGCTACTGGAGTTTTGGAGCAGAATATGCACCAGTTTCTTGAAAATGTGGGCAAACTCTTTAAGCAGGCTGATGCTGGAATTGCCTCCCAGTCAGATCTACGGTTGGATGAGGTGGAATTGGAGGTGAAAATTAGTGCTACAGGGGAAGTGAAACTATTTGTGGGCGGTGAGTTGGCGGGAGAAGGTACGATCAAGTTAAAATTTAAGCGTCAGCCCTAGCTCTGGTTCCATGACTAATTGCGCTCTGATTATTGGCATAAATAACTACGAACATTTAACCGAGGATAAACACCTCAACTTTGCGGTGCGGGATGCGGAGGCAATGCGGGATTTTTTGCGGGATGTGGCTAAATTCCCGGAGGAAAATATTGTGCTTTGCACTGACAACTCGCCAATGATGGAAGGGATAAAAACTAGACCTACAGGGCGAAATCTCCGAACCATTCTCCGGCGGAGGATTCCTGCCCAGGTTGATAATTTTTGGTTTTTCTTTACTGGGCATGGCATGACTAGCAACCATAAAGATTATCTCCTGCCTAGTGATGGGGATATCCACGATCCAGAAAATTTAGTCAGCACTAATTTTATTGTCGACCAATTACGAGATATTCATAAAGCCCAAAATATTGTTTTAGTCTTAGATATGTGTCGGGAGTTTGTCATTCTCCCGGAGGGGAGTCGCGATCTGAGTAGCTTGGGAGAAGAGACGATAAATCTAGCTAAACAAAAGGGGATCGTCACAATATTTGCTTGTCAGCGTGGGGAGAAATCCTACGAAATAGGCGATGAAATTCAACATGGGGCATTTACCTATTGTTTATTACAAGGGTTAAGGCAACATACAATTTTGAAAAGTCTAGATGAGTATTTAATTAGGGAAGTACCGAAGTTGAATATTCAGAAAGAAAAACCTCGACAAACGCCTCTAGTTATTCCTGAACCGGGCTATAAGTACGAACAACCTTTGTTTGTAGGTCATGCTACTGAGGCAGATATCAAGTCTTTACAAGAGCAAGCAACTGATAGAGCAATACACGCTGACACCATTGAAGAGCTTGAATATGCTAAGGAATTATGGCTAAAAGTTATTGAGTTATCGGATAGCCGAGAAACTCTGCGGAAGGCAACAGATATTATTCGTAGGATTGATAAAAGAATTGCAGAGAAAAGAATTTTTATCTCTTCTGTTTCTCAACCTGCGCCCAAGGTTGAAAAACCAACCCCTAGGGTAGTTGTGCCAGTTCCGGTGGTGCAGGTGGTGGAGCCGCCTAAGTTGGAGTTGCTTAGTTATAGTTTTAATACTATTACTCTGAATGACAAGGGGCAGAAAATCAAAGAAGCGCCGGAAAGGGCTGAATATTTTGTTGAAGATTTGGGGGATGGGGTGAAGCTGGAGATGGTGAAGATTCCCGGAGGGGAATTTTGGATGGGAGATGATAAGGGGAAAACTAGTGAAAAACCTAGACGTTTGGTGAGAGTACCGACTTTCTTTATGGGGAGATTCCCAGTGACTCAAAAACAGCACCAAACAGTAACTGGAAGCAATCCTTCTTATTTCAAAAAAGGTGGAAAATACCCCGTAGAAAACATTAATTGGTATCAATCTGTAGAGTTCTGTCAGCAGTTGCGGTAAAAGTATGGCAAGGGCTATCGTTTACCCAGTGAAGCCGAATGGGAATACGCTTGTCGGGCAGGAACAACCACCCCGTTTCATTTTGGCAAAACTATTACCCCAGATTTTGTTAACTATGATGGCAATTATAACTACGGTGCTGCCCCTAAGGGACTTTATCGAGAAGAAACAACCGAAGTAGCAAGTTTTACCCCTAATTGGTTTGGATTGTACGATATGCACGGAAATCTGTGGGAGTGGTGTGAGGACGATTGGCATGAAAATTATAATGGAGCACCCACAGATGGAAGAGCATGGATAAAAGATAATAACAATCGTTCTCAGAGTCGTAAGGTGCTGCGTGGTGGTTCGTGGTACGGCACTGCTGGGGATTGTCGGTCTGCATTTCGTTACGAAGTTGGCGCGCGCTATCGTTTCTATGACAGCGGTTTCCGGGTTGTGTGCGTTCTTATGTGAGAATTCCCTTCTCTACGCTTTTGCACTTCGCACTTTCGCCTTTAAACCTTATAAAAAAATCCCTTTGGCGTTGGTGTTAGCCTCGCGGAGCGAATCAAATTTTTTTCCAAAATCACCGAGTTTCAAAAGTCAGGAATCTAGCCCAAATCTACTCATCAACACCAAAATCCCCGTCAGATTCCCGACTTTTCTCCATCACCAAAATCACCGGGTTTCAAAAGTTGAGAATCTAGCCCAAAACTTTCCGCAAAAGCAAAATTTCCTCCAGATTCCCGACTTTTCTCCATCACCTCGATCGCCTACGCCAAAAAATCCCCCCTAATAAAGGAGGGATAGGAACGATCGCTCTAAAAGCCGATCTAAAAGCTCATCTAAAAGCCTAGGCTTGGGATGCCCATTCCGTGTGGAAAGTGCCTTCCTTGTCAATGCGTTTGTAGGTATGGGCGCCGAAGTAATCCCGTTGTGCCTGAGTCAGGTTTTGGGGGAGGCGATCGCGGCGATAGCTATCGAAGTAATCCAAGGACGAACTAAAGGCAGGAACTGGGATGCCTAGCTGATTAGACACCACCAAAACTTCCCGCCATGCCGACTGGCGATCGAGAATCGTTTGCTTAAACTCTGGTGCTAAGAGCAGGTTGGGCAGGGTGGGGTTCTCGTTGAAAGCATTTTTAATCTTATCCAAGAAACCAGCCCGGATAATACAGCCCCCTTTCCAGATACGAGCCATTTCGCTCAAGTTCAGATTGTAGTTATATTCCTGAGATGCCTTACTCAACAGTGCCATCCCTTGGGCGTAGGAACAAATCTTTGAGCAGTAGAGGGCATCGCGAATTTTGGTGATGAATTCCTTGGCATCCCCTGTATATTTCCCGGTTGGTCCAGTAAGTTCGTGGGAGGCAGCTACCCGCTCGGTTTTGTAGGAAGAAGTAATCCGGGCATTAACTGCGGCGATCATGGTGGGAATCGGCACACCTAATTCCAAGGCACTCTGGACTGTCCAACGTCCTGTGCCTTTTTGACCAGCCGCATCGAGGATTAATTCCACTAAGGGCTGTTGAGTTTCGGGGTCGATATATTTGAAAATATCCGCCGTAATCTCAATCAAGAAGGAATTCAATTCATCGGTGGTGTTCCACTCAGCAAAAATCTCATGGAGTTGCTGATGGTTGAGACCTAGGGCATTTTTTAGCAGGTCGTAGGCTTCAGCAATCAGTTGCATATCGCCGTACTCAATGCCGTTGTGAACCATCTTCACGTAGTGACCAGCCCCGCCGGGACCAATGTAGGTAACACAGGCTCCATCATCTACTTGGGCAGCAATTTTCAGGAGGATTGGCTCCAGTTCTTTATAGGCGGTTTCTGTTCCTCCCGGCATCAAGCTGGGGCCATTCAAGGCTCCTTCTTCTCCGCCACTGACTCCCATGCCGACAAAACCTAGACCCGTAGGCTCTAGTTCCCTCGTCCGCCGTTCCGTATCTTCATACAGGGAGTTGCCACCATCAATAATCATGTCACCGTTCTCTAACAATGGTTGCAATTGTTTGATCACGGCATCCACTGGAGCACCAGCTTGCACCATGACTAATATTTTCCGGGGACGGGCAAGGGACTTGACAAAATCTTCGATCGAGTAGGCTGCAACAACATTCTTACCCACTGCGCGTTTTGCCATAAACTCTTCAGTTTTGGCCCCGGTGCGATTGTAAACAGCGATCGGGAACCCATTGCGCTCCACATTCAAAGCGATATTTTCTCCCATAACGGCGAGACCGATTACTCCAAAGCTCTGCTGTGTCATAAAAATTCCTTCAACCTAGTTGGCATTCTCAATTTACTTGCCAACTAGGTTAACTTGATCCCCTCCATTGTCTTGTGAAGAAGATATTAAGACTTGATCAGGATTTATTCATTTGAACGTTTTTACGGAGATAGAGCATCCATAAACACTGCCCAAACCCTAGATAATTCGGGAGCTGTGGACAAGCTCTAGAGAAATAACTATCCTAGGAGAAACTTACGCACGGATAATAAATTATTGAGAGTTGTGGACATTTCTACAGGCGCGGAGAGCCGGTAAAAATGTCCACGGGCGTAAGTCCTGCCTAGGAAGCTGATGCTGAAAGAATTTGAGCCGTCGTGAATGTTATCTCCGGGAAAGTTGGAGAGATAATCCGCTCCGCTTCTTGATATTTTCGCGATCGATAGTGGCCGTTAACAAGCTGGTGAATCAAAATCTGGTTTGTTTGGGGATCAACAATCCAGTACTCAGGGATTTCGAGGTTTTCATAGTCGGCTCTTTTGAGGACATAATCTCGTTGATAGTTTCTCCGTCCAGCTTTGACTACTTCCACGGCTAAGCGGAGAGGATGCTGCCCCAGAATGACATTGTGGCGATCGAGACTAAACAAAGATTCCATATCCATCACACTAATTTCTGGATAGTGACGTTGTTGCTCCCTAGAAAATACCCCCACGGCATAGCTGGCGACAAACCAATTTGGAAAGCTTTGGTTAACCTGCTCGTGGAGAACGTTATAGAGAAAATGCACAATCATTAAATGGCGAAGATTAGAAGCAGTTATCGACACGACTAATACCTGTATGGGTAAATTACCAAGGAACTTGGGCTGTCACTTGCATCAGCCAAGGGTGTCCCCACCACAGCAGCAAGATAAATCCAGTTACTCCCAAGTAGGAAGGGCGGAGAAATTCACCCCACTGGAGAGATTGACGACCATCGAGAATTGCCTGAAAAGGGATCACAGAGGTACGGGCTTTGGCGGCAGTGAAGGCTTCTCCGTAGCGTTGTGCTAGACGGCGATCGCCATGCCAAACCGCAAATAGATGATGCAAGACTAAACCAACGGAAGTTAACAGGGTAAAACTTGTGCCGATCCAGAGGGTATGGGCGATGCACCAGATTACCTGTCCAACCATTTGGGGATGTCTAGTAATGCGAATAATCCCAGTTTCAAATAGATGTACTTCTGGTTTTTGAATAGCGGCAATTTCTAAAAGATTAAAGGTAGCTGGGTAGAGAAATAGAAAGGAAACTGCACTGGCAATCCAGACTCCAATTTTGATGCCGGGAACTCCCTGAGCTTGCCACAGTTGTATTCCATCATAGCGGTGATTAAAGAAATAGATAATTAAAATAGTTGCAAAAGGAATACTTACTAAGGCAAAGCATACTCGGTAGAGCCTTGCTCCAATCCGCTCCTCGCCCCAAGGACGCAGGGCTGCTAAACCACTATGGGCGATCGCAAACCCTAGTAATAAATAAAACATCACAAAATGGCTGGAGGTAAGTAGGGCGGGAAGATTCATGGATTAACTGAAAACCACACAAAATGATTACTACGAAAAGTTTACATTACCACACATTATTTCAGGTTTCGCAATGTTAAACAATGAGTAATTGTTTGGGATATAGAAGTCTTAAATCATTTTCTAACAGTTGCCAAGTCAACTTGCTTCTAGTAAATGGTTTCACCCGCCCAAGGCGGGCGAAACCATTTAGGATCGCTATAGTGCCAATAAGGGAAGGATTTCTGGGGGATATCCTTCCCTTGTTAGGAATACCTTATTTTCGGGACTAGATCACACAAAAAGCCAATAAAAATCACATCACAGGTCGGCAAAGGATCACTCCTGATCTAGAAAGAATCCTTGATACTTAGGATGTTGCAGAAAAAATCCACCTATTAAAACTATGGTTCCTCAAGTTAGATTAATCCCCGGAGCAGTTTCTGATCTATTTGCCCAAGCCAGTATCTCTGGGAAAGTTACTGTTGCTGACCGCTATGGGCTAATGGCAGCCGTATTGGAAGATGAATTATCAGAAGATGAACGGATGTCAATCGATCGGATTATCTATGCTTTTAACCGGGGCAGAGTGAAAATAGTTGATGAACTTTCCTGCGTCAGCTTTGGTATAAAAAAGGACTATGGATATTTTTAGATAGTTCCTTCTGGTATCTATGGTAATTCTCTATAATTTCCCTTGTCGAAGAAAGGTGAGTGAAATTATTGAGCAGATAGTTTTAGAGGGAATTCAGCCAGCTACGAGTTCCGAAGAAACTACAGGACTTTCTGGCAATTTCTACAGCAGCAGTAAGAGCAACAACAAAATCTGATTTATCTAGGAAGTAGTAACAAAATGCTCCATGATAAATATCCCCCGCACCTAAAGTATCGACGATTGGTGTTTGGGGGATTTTTATTTCTCCAGTTTGATGATTAGTTGCATAAATAATTGATGCCGCACCTCTGGTGATGGCAATATGCTTGATTTGTTGCTTGATCAAATAGGTAATTACTTCAGATTGCTGAGTGCAGTCAGGAGGATAGAAGCTATCCGAACAAATGGCATAGTCTATGTAGGGAAGAATTTTTTCTAATCCAGATTTCCAACTACCGCCATCTAGGACAGTGGGAATTTCCAAAGATTTTGCCAATTTAGCGATCACAATTCCTGCCTCTAGCTGATGACCATCAATCAACACAATGCCCACATTCTCCAGCATATCAGTCAAAATTTCTGGGAGGAGATTTTCTACTCCGGCTTGGGTTTTACTAGCATTCAAGGAAATTACCGCGCGATCGCCTTGGCGTTGCGTAGCAATATCGCCTTGGCGTTGCGTAGCAATATCGCCAGTGCCTTGAGTAATAATCACCGAAGAAATTGGCGGTATAGTATTCGATTCTGGCAGTAGGTCAATAATTTCCACACCCTGCTGTCTCAATTCACTGTGGATTATTCCAGCTAAGGGAGTAGCCCCTAAAACTCCACAAACCTGAGCTGGTTTCTCTAAAGATTTATGATCTAACGAATTACCCAAATAGTTAAACGTAACAGCCGCATTCGTCGCTGGACCTCCCGCAGCAACGGTATAATCAGCCGCCACTATTTTTTGATTACTACTAGGAAATTCCCTAGCTAAATACAAAAAATCCAAGGTAATTAAACCTACAAATAAACCAGATTTCATCAGTCAATAATTATTATTTAGCAATCTACAAAGTCGGAAATCTAACCCAAATCGACCCATCAAGCACAAAATCCTCAACCGATTCCTGACTTGTCCTCTTCAAATCGACCCATCTCCACCAAAATCCGGGCAGTAAAAATTGCCCTTTGTCGAAGGAGATTACAGGTAGAATCCAGTAAAAACGTCCAAAGGTGTCCTAGGTATATTGTAGACTAGGAGGGTGGTAAATCTTTTTATGACCCTATTATTTGATAACCCTATCTAAACAGATAAGGAGCTTAGAACTATGCGACCAATTTTAATTAGTCTTGGGGTGATGATCACTTGTTTTGTCCTCGTCGTAGTAGTCCAGCTTACCGGGGGCAAGCAGGCTGAAGCCGCAGCCATTACTACCCAACCAAAGGTAGTAGCAACAATGCAAACTGCACCTCAAGGCAGCCAAGCAAATACTATCCAAACCATTGCCCAAGCAGAAACCCAAGCAAGCCCTATGACACCTAATGAAAGCGCACCCCAGCTAGTGACAACCCCCTCCGGTTTAAAGTATCAAGATCTCGTTGTCGGTACGGGAGCAATTCCCCAGTCTGGGCAGAGTGTAGTGGTTCACTACACTGGCAGACTTACCGATGGGACAAAATTTGATAGCTCCCTCGATCGCAACCAACCCTTTTCCTTCCGCCTTGGCGCTGGTCAAGTCATCAAAGGCTGGGATGAAGGCTTAAGTACCATGCGAGTTGGCGGCAAGAGACAATTAACTATTCCCCCCGATTTGGGCTATGGAGCTAGGGGTGCTGGGGGCGTAATTCCTCCCAATGCCACCTTGGTCTTTGATGTGGAACTATTGAGGATTGGTTAATCTGAGATCGCTATAGAAAAGGGCGCAAAGCCTTCATAAATTATCAGTGTAACTTCATAGGTACTAACAGCTTACTTGTTTGCTGCTTAGACCTTGATCTCCCCTAGCCCCCCTTCAAAAGGGGGGGACAGGAATCTATACCTAAAAGTGGTTGGCAACCGCCAACCACTTTTAAAATGTCTTAGTTTACGTATTTGATTTAGGAGCCTCTGCTGGAGAAGCAGGGGCTTCTGTTGTCGTAGATTCAGCCGTGGAAGATTCGGCGGTAGCTTCAGCGATCGCAGCAATGGTTGGGCTATCTACGACCCTTTCTGCCGTAGTTTCCACTGTTTGGGTAATATTTTCATCACCGGGAGCTACTAATTCAGTTTTTTTTTCTAGCTGTTTTTTAGTTTCCTCGGCGATCGCTTGTACCTTTTCTTTGGCTTGGTTAATAATGGGTTGCGCTCCATCAGCAAGGCTCTGGGCTTTTTCCTTGGCTTGATCGATCGCTTGGTTAATTCTTGGTTGCGCCTCATCAGCCAGACTTTGGGCTTTTTCCTTAGCCTGCTCTGCCAATCCAGCAAGTTCGTGGACTTTCTCCGTAGCTTGCTCTTTAAGCACCTGAGCCTTTTCGTTAGCTTGTTCCTTCAAGCCTTGGACTTTTTCCGTAGCTTGCCCCGCCAGTCCTTGGACTTTTTCCGTAGCTTGCTCTTTCAATACCTGAGCTTTTTCCGTAGCTTGCTCCTTCAAGCCCTGCACTTTCTCAGTAGCCTGTCCTGCTAGTCCCTGAACTTTTTCGGTGACCTGCCCCTTGACTTGCTCAAATTTGGGAGGAGCATCGGTTTTGAATTGCTCCACAAGACTTGTAAATCGTGATTTGACAGCCTCTACATGCTGGAGAGTAGTATCCTTATCTTCAATAATAAAATCCCTCGCCTCGGTGAAGAGACGGTTTAATCCTTCTGTGTAGGGTTCACTGTTTTCTACAGCCACCTTTCTGGCAAGAACTCGCTTATTGCCGATGTTATCAATACCTTCTGGGGACAAAAGAAAACGACGGGTGAGAATATTTCCGCGATCGATCGCCAAGAATAGATAGCTAACCACTTCTCCAGTGTTGGGTTCGATCAGGTAATCTTCGATTTTGCCAGCTTTGTTGCCGTCATCGGTAATTAATTCCCAGTCGAGAATCTGCTCAGAAGCATCGGGCTTTTGCCATTCATCGCCATCGGCTATGTTGTTGACTAAAATATTTTTGCCCAAGCTATAGATCTGTTGCCAAGCAAAGGAAAGTTTCTTCATGCCGATAAATCCAGATTTGCAGGTGATGCCGACAATCCTGTGGGTACGGGGGTCTAGCCAAACTCGCTCTACCTTGCCTCTTTCTTCCATGCTTTGGCGATCGAGGACTAATTTGCCCACTAGCTGGCTTTGTTTAATCAGTTCTGGTTGGATGCTCATAGGTAACATTACTCCCGTAATTTGTCTAAGATAATCTTATTTGCTGTTGATTAAGGATTTCCCCACCAAAGGCGGCGAAATTTACCTAGCCTTTGATTTAAGAATTTCCCCACCAGAGGCGGCGAAATTAATTAACCTTGCTGTAGTTTTGTTTCCTTGGCTCAGAAAACTATGAATCCAAATCTTTATCCCCTAGGAGTACCTCCTAATGCTTGGGCAGTGAATAGCGAGTTGGCAGACATTACTCGTCCTCCTCAACCCTCTTTTCCCATCATTCTAGCAACAGAAACTAAAAAACTGCGCCTAGACTTAACAAAGTCTGCCTTCTTAGTCATCGATATGCAGAATGATTTTTGTCATCCTGATGGTTGGTTGGCGCATATTGGGGTAGATGTCAGCCCGACTTGGGAAGCGATCGCCCCGCTGCAATCTCTTCTGCCCGTCTGTCGTGATGCCGGAGTGCCAATTATTTGGCTCAACTGGGGCAACCGTCCAGATCTATTAAATATTGGTGCGGGACTCCGCCATGTCTATAATTCCAGCGGCACAGGTGTAGGTCTAGGGGATCCCCTGCCGAAAAACGGCGCACCAGTTTTGATTAAAGATAGTTGGGCAGCAGCAGTCATTGATGAACTAGAGCAAAAACCAGAGGATATCAAAGTAGATAAGTACCGGATGAGCGGTTTTTGGGACACGCCTTTGGATAGCATTTTGAAAAATCTCGGCAAAACCACTTTATTCTTTGGCGGAGTGAATGTAGATCAATGCGTCTTGGCAACCTTGATGGATGCTAACTTTCTCGGCTACGACTGTATTTTGATCAAAGATTGTAGTGCCACTACCTCCCCTGATTATTGCTGGGATGCGACTATGTATAACGTTAAGCAATGTTTTGGGTTTGTGAGCGATACAACGAGTATCCTAGGGGCAATAGCTATGTTATAGATAACTTCACCCGCCTGCGGCTGGTAAAGTTATCTACCAGAGGCAATTTGAGCTACTAACTAATTGAGGATTTTTAGATAAAACAGCTTATGCGTCGGCAGTTGTCGCCGCCCATGAATAAACCCCAAGCTAGTCAACATTAAAAATAAATCTATGACTAATGAAACTCAGTGTGTTATTCCGGTGATCCAATCTCCTAAGGACTATCGAGTATTTCGGATTAGCCCCCAAGATACCAATCGATTGGCGATCGTATTTGAACCGACCACGGCGAATATGTCGCTAACTTTTTGTGTGGAGATTTTTGATGTGGGTGGAAAAACTCCCCCCAATCGTCATCAGTTAGCAGTGGAAATGTTTTTTGTGCTGAAGGGAGAGGGTTTGGCTACCTGTGACGGAAAAGTTGTTCCCATCAAGGCTGGAGATAGCTTACTTGTGCCACCGACAGGAATTCATGTGATTGAAAATGTTGGCAAAGATCGTCTTTATGCTCTGTGTATTATGATTCCCAATGAAGATTTTGCCGAGTTAATTAAAAGTGGCACTCCAGAGAGTTTTGATGCTGAAGATTTGGCAGTATTAGGCAGATTAGATGCCCTAGTTCCTTGTTGAATCTGTATCACAACAGTTTGAGAGTGGGCGGCTACAGCCACCCACTCTCAAACCCAACATTGATAAGACCTTCAATATTTGTAGTGTGCCTCATTTGAACGCAAAGTGCTGTAATTCTAGAAGTAAGAATTCCCCCCGCGTTGAGGTGGGAATTCTTACTTATTTGGTACTACTGAATTTTCTAATTTATGCCAGAGTAAAATTCCTTGGTAGTGGTTGACAATACCAGCGATCGCCGATAGCAGCAACCAGCCTAATAGGTTGACTCGAATATCAAATAAACTTACATCGAGCAAGTTAAATAAGACACAACTACCAAAGGCGACAAGGTAGGTAAAAATAATCAAGCGATCGTCCAGTTTATTATTTAGATTATCTTCTAGTTGATGAGCAAGTTCAGGATTATTTCCTGCGAATTCTAGAGAACTTCTAGTACTAAAAACTCGTGACCAAACTTGCAAGATCAGAATGGTTTTGTACATTACCCAACCAACTAAGCCAGCAAATAATAAGGTGGTGGGAATTCCCGTTTCGGCGGTCAGCATCAGGAATAAATTATGGGGATGTCCGAGCCAAAATTGGGTTTTGGCTTGGTAGAGTTGGGTGAAATTCCTCAGTCCCCAGCCGACGATCGGGCGATCGCCCGTAAGCTGGAGGGCAAACTGCCACTGAGTTTCTCTGAGGTCTGCCGGAGGTCGATTGGGGTTCATTTCGTCAGAAAGTCTTGCCCAGATGAAGCGAGGAATGATGCCCCGGAGCCATTGTTTGCTGGGGTCTAAGCCAAAGGCTGACCAAAGAATCACTCCTATAAAACCCATCACTCCCGCTACGAGAATTTTCCAACCTTGGTAGAGGGCAAATACTAACACGGCAATGAAGGCGATCGCCCAACTGTTGCGAGTACTGGTAATCACTAGAGCTACCCCGGTGGCTAATACTAATAAGCCAAGGGAAATTAATCTGATTTTAGGTAAATTAGTTTGCTTAAAAGGCAAATGTTGCTTTAATTCTTCTATGCAGAAACCTAGGGCAAGAATAAAAATGATTTGCAGATAAATTGCCAAAATATTGGCATACATAAAGATTGAAGCCATGCGTCCGGGGGGATTACCGTAGGGTTTGACGATCGTACCCAAGATTGCCTCTAAAAATGCTGGACTGGTCATACCTAAGAGCATTTGTCCATAGCCAAAAAACAGGATCGAAATTGCCCCAAGGAGTAATAAGTTCCCTAGTTGGCGGAGTTGGGCTGGGGTTTGAATTAGTTGGCTATAGGCAGCAAAGAAAAGAAATAGGGGTAATAAATTGGCGAGTCCAAGGAGGGCAGAGAGGCGATCGCCAGCAAATAAGCTCACCACTATGAGGCAGATACTTAGCAGCAGAAATCCTCGATTTATCCATCGGTAATTAATGATTTTATATTGTCGCAGGTAGGTAATTACCAAAGCCAAACCCATGCTAATAATCCCGAAGATCGGCAAGAATGCCAATAATAAAACCCCAGCTTGAGCTAAGTTCCAAGGTAGTTGTAGGTTGGGGTCGGAGTGTTTGGTGATCAAGCAGTTAAATTTGTTTTTGTGCATAGTTAAATATAAAATAGTCAAATATAAAATATTTTAGTTACGGCAACTTTTAAGGAGATTCAGCTTATTAGTATTATGCAACTATAGCGATCCTAAATCATTTACGAACAGTTACTAAGTCAACTTGCTTCTGGCAGATGGTTTCACCTGCCGGAGGCAGGTGAAACCATCTAGGGTTGCTATAGCAATCCTAAATCATTTGTGGATTTTTGAGGATTGAGAGAGACGCACCCGGAGGGTGCGTCTCTCTCAATCCATTTAGGATTGCTATATATCACTTTGCAATGGTTACACATTACAATCGGCTTCGCAAATGCTATATTTGATTGTTATTTATTCATTGCCATCTTGGGGTCAAATTCGATTTGACGGCAGAGGAGATGATAGTTATAGAATGCAGAGGAGATAATAGTTGTAAAATAAGGTGGGCAATGCCCACCCTACTTATGGAGTCGGTATTTTAGATTAAAATTCATATTCACTATATTAAATTTATGGGATTGAAAATAGTAGAAAACTTTGATAATAGCTTTGAGTTAGAACCAGATGCTAAGGTGACGTTGTTTAAGCTTTTGCAAGGAGAGAGTTTTTTGCAGCAAATCAGCCAACAGGGAAAATGCTCTCAGGTGGAATTTACGGAGTTATTATTTCAGCCAGTTCCCTACAGCAGCAACACTCCCAAGGGAATGCCGATCGCCTACCATCCCTATCAAGAATCAGAAGATTATATTATCATTAACGTTCCGCCCAATTTTATGTTTACTGCTAAAATTTTCAAGCCTAGCCGTTTGTGTGCTATCTACCGACGGATAAGAGACTATTTATAAAGTCTAATTTTCTGCCCCCGCCGGGCCAGAAAATTAGACTTTCTCAACACTTTATAAATGATCTCTAAGTTAATCTAAGAGGCTATTTATACAGTCTAACTTTGCGTCCCCAGAGGGGACGCAAAATCAAACCTTCTAGCCGCTTTATAAATGACCTCTAACTATTTCTATAATCACTTTAATAATTGCCAAATAAATCAAACTATGAATCAGTCTACTGATATTAATCCCCTCGCAAATTTAACCTATATTCCCTATATAGATGATCTAGGTTATTTACCTCCAGATTTAGAGGGCAAAATAGGAGTTTATGCAATCTTCGATTCTGTTCAGGTTTTACAATTTATTGGTTATTCCCGTGATATTTTCTTAAGTATTAAACAACATTTAGCTCGTTGTCCACAGCAGTGTTATTGGCTCAAAGTAGAAATTATTACTAAGCCTAGTCGGACTATTTTAGATAATATTAAAGCAGCGTGGATTGAGGAAAATGGGGCTATGCCTCCCGGCAATCTGGAGGAGGCGAAATGGCAAGAACCGATCGATACTAAACCAGCTATGACTGAGGCAGAGCAAGAACAATACAAAAAAAGTGACGGGATCGGTCAACTGAAGTTAATCAAAAATGTGGCACGGCGAGTCGAGGCAGAAATCCTTGCCCAGCTACAGATACGAGGAGTTAAAGAAGAAATGCGCTTCAATCCGAAACTCAAGGAAAATGGCTTATTAGATTTGAAGTAATGATGTTGAAGTAATGATGTTATTCGGTATAGAGAAATGATTAGTAGTTCTGATCAGGAAATGACCAATAATCGCTCCCTCTCCGTTCCTAAATTCAGGAAAATCCCCCTTAGGTTAGTATTGATTTTGCCATTTGTGGTGCTAATTACTGGGGCTGTGGGATTGGTGGGCTATTTTTCTTACCGAAGTGGGCAGGAAGCAGTGGAAAATTTAGCCAATAGATTAATGGATCAGGCATCAAACCGAGTGGTCGATCGCCTTGATGTTTCCATAATATCTCAACAGAGGATAGTGACAACTAACCGTGAGTTTGTCCAGCAAGGCAACTTCAAAATCAATGACCCCATCCTCCGCAACCATTTCTGGCAGCAGGCAAATTTATCTTCTTTTGGGATTAGTGGCTTTGGCAACGAACAAGGAGAACTAATTTACTATGGACGACTATACAGTCAAGAAATGGTTGATAAAGTTGACAAAATCACATCAGAAAAAGTAAAGATTGGGACAATCTTTTTAGGGGAAACTATTATTTCTCAGCCAAACCAACGTAACCATTATCTAGTTGATGACCAAGGCAGAGCTAAACAACTAATTTTCAAGAGTACTGTTGATAGCCGCACTACAGATTGGTATCTTGCCGCCCAAAATGCCCAAAAACAAATCTGGTCACCAATTTATGTCTATCGTGTGCTCCCTGAGTTGGGGATTAGTGCAGTAGCCCCTGTTTATGATGCTAACAAACAGTTGCAAGGCGTTGTGAGCAGTACTATTTCCTTGTCAGAGATCAGCATTTTCTTAAATAAACTAAATTTCTCTCCTTCAGGGCAGGTTTTTATTATGGAGCGCTCTGGTGATCTGGTTGCTATCTCCACCAAAGAAGCTCCTTATTTACAGCAGAAAAAAAAAGGACTAACTCGATTATCAACTACCCAAAGCCAGAACCCCCAGACTAGGGCGATCGCTACCTATCTCCACAAAACCTACGGCACTCTCAACAAAATTAACGATGATCAAAATTTCCATGTAGTTGTTGATGGAGTCAGGATTTTTGCTCAGGTGAAACCCTATCAAGACGACTATGGCTTAGATTGGTTGCTAGTGACAGCAATTCCCGAATCTGATTTTATGGGTGAGATTGAGGCAAATACTCGCTGGACTTTTTTCCTCTGTGGGATGACTTTATTTACTGCTCTAGCTGTGGGGGTTGGCACTGCTCGATGGATCACCAAACCGATCGATTACTTGAGTCGATCGAGCCAAGCGATCGCCCAGAGAGATTGGCAAGGCTCCACACCCCTAGACATCATAACTGAAGATCAAACTATCAAAAACCACCCCATTCTAGAAATAGAAACCCTCGCTGATTCTTTTTATCAGATGTTAGGACAGCTCCAAGACAGTCATCGCAAAATCTCTGATAACTTGTATCAACAAGAATTAGAAAATCAAGTTGTTCTATCAGTAATTCCCGATTTGATGTTTACTCATAACTCCGAAGGATTATTTTTGAAACAACTAAAAACTGATTTTAGAGAAGATGTTAATATCCTAGCAATAGATGTAATAAATAAACCCATACAGGATTTCTTGCCAATAGAATTAGCACAACTGCGGTTACATTATATCCATCAGGCATTACAAACTGGAAGAATCCAAACCTATGAACAACAAATTGAAGTTCGGGGAAGGCTTCAGGATGAGGAAGTAAGAATTATTAAGATTAGTGATCAGGAAGTATTAGTCATGATTCGGAATATTAGCGATCGCAAACAAGTTGAAAGAGAATTAACCAAAGCAAAAGAAGCGGCTGAGGCAGCAAACTTAGCTAAAAGTACATTCCTGGCAAATATGAGCCATGAATTACGCACCCCCCTCAACGCTATTATGGGATTCTCTCAAGTAATGCAAAACACCTCTAATCTACCAGCAGAGCAGTACGAACATGCAGAGATCATCTATCGCAGTGGCAACTATCTCTTGTCTTTGATTAATAATATCCTTGATCTATCTAAGATCGAAGCAGACAAAATTACATTGAATATGCAAGAATTCAGCCTGCAAAAATTACTTTTTGAGCTAGAAGAAATGATGGAATTAAGAGCGAAAAACTCAGGTTTATCTCTAATTATTGAGAGTAGTTCAGAGATTCCTCCCTATATTCGTGCCGATGAAATTAAGCTCAAACAGGTATTGATTAATCTCCTTGCCAATGCAATTAAATTTACTCGGCAAGGAGAGGTTATTCTGAGGGTAAATTATTCATCATCATCTAGCTTGCTATCTAGTTCTAATCCGATCCTCCACTTCAGCGTTCAAGATACTGGGGTAGGCATTGCTCCAGAAGAATTAACTAAAATATTCGAGCCGTTTAATCAAGCAGAAGCAGGGCGAGAGACCCAAGAAGGTACAGGTTTAGGTTTAACTATTAGTCGTAAATTTGTCCAAGTTATGGGTGGGGAGATGACTGTCACCAGCAAACTGGGTAAGGGGACAACTTTTCAGTTTCAAATTCCAGTAGAAAAGGCAGAGGGAGTAGTGCCACCTCAAGCCACAAACTATCCAAGAATATTGGGACTAGCCCCCGGTCAAGCTGAGTATAAGATTTTGGTAGTAGATGATATAGAAATTAATCGACAACTATTAGTCAAAATTCTTAGTCCCCTGGGGTTTCAGGTACAAGAAGCCAAGAATGGCCAAGAAGCGATCGAACTCTGGGCATCATGGCAGCCCCAATTGATCTGGATGGATCTGCGAATGCCGATCATGGATGGCTATACCGCGACAAAACAGATCAGAGCCTATCCTCAAGGAAAAAACACCATCATCATTGCCCTCACTGCTAATATTCAACAAGACGATCGAGCCACGGTTCTTGCTACTGGGTGTGATGATTTTTATACTAAACCCTTCCATGAACAAACTATTTTTGATGCCCTCCGCCAATATTTAGGAGTGAGTTATCTCTATGCCGAGGAATCTGGCTCCAATCTAGGCAAAGAGAGGTTTTTAACTACGGAAGACTTTACCTCCATGTCTCCAGAATGGCAGCAAAAACTATACGATGCTTGTTTGATCGGCAATTTTGATCTTGTCATGCAACTAATTAGAGAAATTCCCACCACCGCTGCCTCCTTGGCACAGTCTTTGACAATGCTGGCGGATCAGTTTCAATCTGAGACAATTATGAAACTTATCCAGCCTTTGCTGTAAAATTATATGTAAAGTTATATGAACCTTGCGACGCAAAATTGATTGGAGAAAAATATTTATGCCAGAACCTACCCCCAAACCCACCGTGATCCCAGCCGTGACAGAGCCAAAATTTGGATTCAATGACTACGCCGAGCGCTTAAACGGCAGAGCAGCAATGCTGGGTTTTGTGATCACCCTCGCGATCGAATACGTCACTGGGCAGGGTGTGCTGGCTTGGTTGGGTTTAATCTAATTTGCTTCGCCAATCAGGGTGAAGGCTGCCCAATCTCTGGGTTGGGGGAATTTTTCCATAGTCGTAAGCATGGCTTGGCGGAGGGCTTGGGCAATGTCGGGGTTTTGGGCGAGGTTTTGGTAAAAACTAGTCATCAAAGATGCCGTGGGGGCATCGGGAACCGACCAGATCGAGGCAACTACCGTCGGTGAACCCGCCGCAATGAACGATCGCGCCAGTCCTGCAACCCCATCCCCCGAAACTTTTCCCCGTGCCGTATTGCAGGCACTTAGCACTACCAACTGCGCTTGGAGATTGAGATCAAGGATTTCTTGGGCGTGAAGTAGCCCCGTGCTGCCAACGCTAGGTTCATTCGGGGCAAGGGCGATCGCCCCATAGACATCGAGGCTATCTTCCAAAATACCGTGGGTAGCTAAATGGATAATTCCTGCCCCCGGCATTTGTTGAAGAACTTGGTTTTTGGTGGCTTGAGAGCCGATCAGGGCTTGGGTATTCAGTAAAGGGGCGATCGCATTGGCTTCAGCTTCTGCCCCCGGCAGTGGGGCTAGAGCTTCTTCGCGATCGAACAACCGCAACCGGGGCATGGTGGGATTGCCGACTACCAAAGCCTTTAGCCCAGAGAGAGAAAATCGACCATGGGCTTGGCGTTGCTGTTGAGTCACTTCCAACACACTCAGGGAAGGAGTCAAAACCAGCGTATGTTGCTCAATCAAGTACGTCCCGGCGGCATCCTGTAAGGCGGAGAAGGGAACCATAAATAGAGCACCTTGGGGAATAAAAATTACTTGATCTTCCGGCTTCTGAGGCAATTGATCGGCGATCGGGGCAATCAGCAATTGATACATATTCTGCAACTGCCGATTTTTGGGTCTATCCTGCCGTTTCTCTTGCTCCCCAGGTCTCGAAGATTTAGGATCAGCAGATTTATTATCCAAACCCCGGATGCCAATCCCTTCCCGGCTACTGACGACTAAGTTATCTAAGGTAATATTTCTGGGTTTGAGGAGAGGAGCCAACTCCACAGTCCGAAAGGTGATTTCCCCCGTGGGCTTGACTAGCCAAATATAGAGTTGCGATTCTTGGAGATATTTTTGATTGCGGCTATTAATCCCGCCACAAAACTGGAAGACATCCCGGCAGCGATCGCGGATGGAATAGGTAACTAGAGTCGCATTTCTCTCCTTGGCGATGGCTTTGATGCGATCGATCCCCGGAGCCGTCACTGGGGTGGCTAATTTTGCGGCGGCAGTCTGGGTAAAAGTCCGAGTTCGGCTTTGTTCTGCTACCTCTAGGGCAGCTTCTGGCTGATTTTGGGCGATATAAACTTCTTGTAGCAAGCGAAAGGTCTGGGATTGCAACTCATCAAAACTTACCTGAAAATATTCATTGCCAACAAATACCCGGCGCAATTCTGCCCATAGGTCTAAGCTACCTCTGAGGGAACTGGCGGCACTAGAGAAATCCCCGGCATTTTTCTGGGCAGTGCCTAAGCCTTGCAAGACCTCAGCCTGTAATCGCCGATCCCCCACGGCTCGGCTCAGGGATAAGCTGGCTTGATAGGCGGCGATCGCCCCCGGATAATTAGCTTGCTCGTTGAGAATATTCCCTTGGGCTTTTCGGGCGTTTGCCTCTCCCCTTTGATCTGCTAGTTGTCGGGCGATCGCTAAACTTTGGTCTACATAATCCCGTGCCGGGACAGCAGCTCCCAGAATCTGATGGGCTTCAGCTAGATTCAAGAGTGCTTCTTGCTCCAAGCTTTGATCCTCAACCCATTGAGCAGAATCTAGGGCTTGTTGAGCATAGTCTAGGGCTTGGGCATTTTGCCCCAAGATGCGACTAGTGGCCGCTAGGGTATTAAATGCCACAGCACGGGTTCGGGGATCGCCACTAGCCGAGGCATATTCTGAATCCTCGATCGCTGCGGCAAAATCCCCTACTGCTAGGTTAGCTCGACCAGAATTAGCGGCAGAAGCTCCCAAATGATCTCGAAAAATCAAAGTCTGGCGAAATATTTCTACCGCCTTCAGGTAGTCTGCTTGGTCGTAGTAGGCATTGCCCAGCAAAGTCAGCATCTGCCACTCCAATTCTTTGTTCTCTAGGTTCCGGGCGATCGCTAAAGCTTGGTTAGCGTAGGTAATAGTCTGGGGATAATTTCGCTGACGGTAGGCTGTGAGAGCGAGAGTTTCCAAGGCAGTAAATTCTTCAGTTTGAGAATTACCTTGAGAATTACCTTGAGAATTACCCTGAGAATTACCTTGAGAATTACCCTGAGAATTTAAGCCAATTGCTCCCTCGGTATTCACATCCACAGCCGTTATCTCTTGAATATTTGCCCCCGTGAGATTTGCTCCTGCCAAATTGACACTACTAAATCTAGCATTCCTCAGATTAGCCCCCGTCAGGTTAGCTCCCTGCAAATTTACCTCTTCTAGATTCGCACCCTCAAGATTTACCCCTTGAAGATTCATTCCTTGCAGATTGTTGTTAACAAAACTAGCTCCCCGGAGATCGGCATTACGGAGGTCAATATCTCGGAGGATCGATCGCCAGAGAGTTACCTGCCGTAATTTTGCTCCGGTTAAATTTGCCCCGGTTAAATCTGCTCCCGTTAAATCTGCTTGATTCAGATTGGCTCCACTGAGATTTGCCCCCCGCAAATTAGCACCATTAAAATTATTAGCTTCTAAATTCTGACCACTGAGATCGGCATTACTCAGATCGCAACTTGGGCATTCCCCCGACTGAATCAATCGCCGCAAATGTTCAGGGTTAAACGCCAGCACAGAATTAGTGACATTATTGGCAACATTGATTAAATCCAGTGCCACCAGCATCGTCGCGATCGTCATCCTTAGGAAAAATTTACTTTTCATGACGTTTTTGCTCCCAATTTTCGATCCCAGAAAAGGTCATTGATCAAGTTCTTGAATTGTAGGTCACGGCGCATAATTTTCTAGTTAGATTGCGATAACTTAATTTAGAGCAGTTTGAGAGGGGGTGGCTACTGCGGTTTGAGGCTTAGTTGATCCCCCCTAACCCCCCTTAAAAAAGGGGAAAAAGAGTTTTCTGAAAGTTCCCCTTTTTAAGGAGGTATTTGGAGTTTTGCGATCGCTCTCTGGGTAGAGTTACAATGAGTTAATTAATATTTCCTATCCTCCATGTTCACTAGTCCTAGTCAGGAATTTCTGAGTTTATGCCAAGACCAACTGACCATCCTCAATCAAAATTGTGGAGCAGGATTGAGTGCCGTATATCTGACTACAGATTTTGCTGGGGAGCAATTAATTCCCGTGGCGGTTTATCCCGATGCCAGTAGCGACTGGAAACCAGAGATGAATCAACCCCCATCCCCAGCAGCCAATGAAAGTGCCTTGAGCTGGTTGGCAAATTCACCGCTGCTGGGCAGTTTTATGCCTCGGTTTCCCAGTTCTCAACCTTCATCGGTAGATTGGTCTGATAGTTCTGCCTATGAAAATACTTGGCAGGATGACCAAGGAACATGGCAGCGACAGGTGGTGATGCCCTTAATCCATGAAGGTTTAGCCATGGGTTTGTTAGTAACTGGCAGGAGCGATCGCCCGTGGCGACCCAAGGAAATAGGGGCAGTGGAAAAAGTTGCCCATAGTCTGGCGATCGCCCGTCTTCTCGACCAGCGCTCCCACTGGCTAAATCAACAACTCACTCAACAAAGAACCCTCGCCGCAGACCACCAAGATCATTTAAATAATCTCCTCCACCAGATTCGCAATCCCCTCACTGCCATTAAAACCTTCGGCAAATTACTCCTCAGGAGGCTATTGCCAGCAGATCCTAACCGTTCTGTGATTACCGGGCTAGTTCAAGAAAGCGATCGCCTACAATCCCTGCTCCGCCAGCTAGACCACGACATTGAAGTAGAGCATCGAGAACTGACCCAAGGATTCAGTCCAGCTTTGGCTCCGGCGCAAATCGTCAGCCTGCCCCCAGCCAAATCTGAGCCGGGGATAGTTTTGGAGCCTCTAGTATTAAAGGCAGTGGATCTCAACCAAGTTTTAGCACCTCTGTTGGTTTCTGCTCAAGCGATCGCCCAAGACCGAGGCTTAAGCATTTTGACCGATATTCCAGACTCTTTACCCCTAGTGATTGCCGATACTTCTGCCCTCCGGGAGGTGCTGAGTAATTTGCTAGATAATGCGATGAAATACAATATTGCTGAGGGGTTGGTGTTCGTAAAAACCCTAGAATGCAAAATAGAACTAGCGATCGATAACCTTGCCCAAGGAAGTCATTCGGTCGTATTACATCCAGCCACAAACCCAGAAATAAATCTAAAAAACTATCCAGAACAGAGTTTTCTCTGCTTGGGAATTACGAATACCGGTCATGGCATCCCAGTGCAAGATTTACCCCGCTTATTTCAGCGCCACTACCGGGGAGTGCAAGAAACAGGAACTATTCCCGGTACAGGTTTAGGGTTAGCGATCGCCCACCAACTCCTAGAGCAAATGGGCGGAGAAATCACAGCTTGCAGCCCAGCGGATCCCCTATGGATAAATCTCCAAGGGCGTGATTATCCGCCTAGTAAATTACCAACAGCAGCAGTTTTAACTAGCTTTTTAGTTTATCTGCCCTTAAAAAATCCAGCGTTGCTGAACAGCAGCAGTTTTAACTAGCTTTTTAGTTTATCTGCCCTTAAAAAATCCAGCGTTGCTGAGTTGAGATATGTTTGTTGATCGCAATATCGGCTGGAGGGCGAACAGCCTTATTGTCCCTACCCAATTTTATATCTACAATCAGCAACGCCAAATTTTATATATCAATACTTCAATCATTGCTTGATTAAACGTCATGGGTAAATACATCTATTTTATGTCCGTTAATATTTTGACTGAATACAAATTTTGAACATTCGGAACGCAAAGCCTTCCAAAGTATTGCTTCTTCATAGTTTTCAAGCTCTGTAGGAATATAATCTAGGAGAGTTTTAGAGCAAACTACTATTAAACACTTCTTAACCCTTGAAAATGCGACATTTGAGCGATTGAGACTAAGAATAAACTCCACATTCTTGCCAATTGCGGATGGATTACTTGCTGTTGCAGAAACAATCACATTGTCACGCTCACCACCTTGCACTTTTTCGACCGTATCAATTACATCTACGTTAGTGTCATGAAGTTTTCGCCACAGATTTACGGTTATGTTTAGCATGATCGCGCTCAATCACTAAGAAAAACACGGTTAAGCAACTGGTTTCGTGAGGGAATGCCCCAATCTCATCAGACTTAGCCCGAAACTCGCGAAATAATCG
>CALRPI020000011.1:0-88765 GCA_943370025.1 Phormidium lacuna HE10JO
ATCCAGTTCTGGTTGAAAACTTGTGGCTTTGACTCGTAGTATTTGTTGTTCTCGTGCTGCTATGTTCATTGGAGGTTGCTTGGATCGCTTTATCCTCCTTACTTTCCCCTATTATTTATTAGTGGCGAATAAATAATGACACTAACTCATTTACAGCAGTTTGAGAGTGGGCTGAACGGAGTCGAAGCCAACTCTCAAACCCAACATGGATAGGACTTGCAATATTTGTGGCGTGTCTCATTTGAACGCAAAGTGCTGTATAAAGTGATGAGAAGTAATGATTTTGCGCCCCCGGAGGGGGCGCAAAATCATTACTTGATTAATAGTCTCTAAGTTTTAAGGGAAAATGTTTAGTTACTGAAAAAATGTTTAGTTACTAAGGAAGAAACTTGCTTAGGTCGGACTTGGGTATAAGTAGCTTTGTCTGGCATAAAAACTAGGGTTACCCCTTCTTTACATTTCTTTAGACAACCAGTAGTCTTGATTTTTACTTGGGTATCTAAGCCTTGATTTTTTATGACTTCCTCAAGACTAGTAATAACTGCCCCTGTGCCCCGACGTTCGCAGTTAGATTTTCCACAGACTAAAATGCAATTAGCCTGAGCAGATTTTGATTTTTGAGGTTTTTGGGCTACTTGAGCAATGTTGTTCGATAAATCAATGGAGGCATCAGAAAAAATTAAATCATGAGCCTTATATTCGCCATCTCCTCGGTAGCTAACAGAGGCACGAATTAATGCCCCCATTAGGTTTTGTTCTGCCATTGTGGCTAGATAATGCCGCAGGGCTTTGCTGAGCTTGACCACAACTTCTCCTTGGCTTGTGGCTATCAACAGTTGTTTCCGATCGAGGCGATCGACCCACTGGATCACTTGCCCCTCTAAGATAGATAACTTGGACTTCGGGACTGATTGCTGGGCTAATTTATCCTTGAATTTATCCTTGCTCATCGAACTCACCGATGTTTCTCGTGAAGGGTTAATAACGTACAGAATATATTTTAGCCTAATCTAATTGAGAATAAATTGCATTATCTACTTTATAAAATTAAACACTTAGGACTTACGCATTTGGACGTTTTTTCGGGCGCGGAGCACCCGCAAAAACGTCCACAACTCTCAATAATTCATTGGCAGTGCGTAAGTCCTAACACTTAGAGGTCATTTATAGAGTGGCTAGAAGGTCTGATTTTGCTTCCCTGCCGGAGGCGCAAAATCGGACTTGATAAATAGCCCCTTACAGGAGTTCGACTCTGGGAATGAATTATTGAGGGTTATTGCCAGTTTTTACGAACTTCGACGACCCTCAGCCCGCAAAAACCGACAAAATGCCTAAGTCCAGACTCAATAATTTTACCCACCCCAAACAAGGCAAATCCCGATCAATTGCTAGATATAGCGATCTTATTTGAGTTTAGGATTTTAGAGGGTTGAGAACGGCTCCCCCGGAGGGGGAGCCGTTCTCAACCCATTTAGGATGGCTATATGTCAGGAAATATCGATAAACTAAAGAATTCCCTGTATACATAATCGTTAATTTTAGATACAACAGAGTTGTAATGAAAATTCATCTAAATCATGAACTGTCAAAATGAACTGTCAAATCCAATTTAGCGATCGCTCCACCGACCTTGACTACCACCAACTGCAAGAATTATTTGCGATTACCGCCTTTTGGGCACAAACCCGCACCATAGAAGACCTGAAAATTGCGGTTGCCAACAGCGAACCAGTAATTAGCCTCTGGGATCGAGACACCTTGATTGGGTTTGCCAGAGCAACTTCCGATGGCATTTATCGTGCCGCCATCTGGGATGTGATTATTCATCCCGACTATCAAGGGCGAGGATTGGGCAGCAAACTAGTAGAAACCGTGTTGAGCCACCCCAAAATGCAACGGGTAGAAAGAATTTATCTAACTACCACCCATCAGCAGCATTTCTACGAAAAGATCGGCTTCCAACAAAACTCCACCACCACCATGGTGCTATACAACCAAGACCCTCTTTATCCCCCCTTCCCGACGGTGGTGCTACAATCCCAAGAGAGTTAACTCCCCCCCCGCCCATGTTCCAAATTTCCCAGAAATATCAAGCTCGGCTGAAAACAATTTTCATCTATCTAGTTTTAGGGGCGATTGCGATCGTCATGCTATTTCCCCTAATCTGGCTAGTCAGTACTTCCTTCAAGTCTGCCACGGAAAATATTTTTCAGTTTCCACCCCAATTAATTCCTAAATCCCCCACCTTCCAGAACTTTATTACAGTTTGGAAAACTAATCCCTTTGGGGTTTATTTGTTCAATAGTACGGTGGTGGCAGTGTTGACCGTGGGCTTGAATCTGATCTTCTGCTCCCTCGCAGCCTATCCCTTAGCGCGCCTGAGCTTTCCCGGCAGAGATGTGATTTTCAATGTTATTGTGGCCACGATCATGATCCCTTTCCAGATTGTGATGATTCCCCTGTATATTCTCACGGTGCAGCTAGGTTTGAAAAATAGCTATCTAGGGGTGATTTTTCCTAGCATTGCCTCAGCTTTTGGCATTTTCTTGTTAAGACAAGCCTTTCAAGGTGTCCCCAAAGAACTAGAAGAAGCCGCCCGGATGGATGGCTCCAACGATTTGGGGATTTGGTGGCATATTATGCTGCCGGCGGTACGTCCAGCATTGGTAACTCTGGCGATCTTTGTCTTTATTGGTTCGTGGAGTGATTTTTTGTGGCCTTTAATTGTGCTCGATCGCCCAGAATTTTATACCCTGCCTCTAGGAGTAGCCAAGTTAGCCGGGACTTTTTCCTTGGACTGGCGGTTGATCGCGGCGGGGTCGGTAATTTCGATTGCCCCAGTTTTAATATTTTTTGTGCTGCTCCAGCGCTACATTGTACCTACAGATGTCAGTAGTGGGGTAAAAGGTTGATGTTAATGGATGGCAAAGCGATCGCTGAGAAAATCTACACCGAAGTGCAATCGCAAGTTTCAGAACTACAAGCAAAATTTGGTCGCGCTCCCGGTTTAGCCGTGATCATGGTCGGGGACAATCCCGCCAGTGCCGCCTACGTGGGCAACAAGGAAAAAGCCTGCATCAAGGTGGGCATCACTTCCTTTCGCCATAACTTCCCAGCCGAAGTTACCCAAACAGAACTGAGTAATTTAATTGATCAGCTTAACCAAGATGAACTGGTAGACGGAATTTTATTGCAACTGCCAATTCCCGGACACCTTGACTCTGGGGCATTGCTCTTGGAAATTGACCCCGCTAAAGACGTGGATGGTCTCCATGCTGCCAACTTGGGCAAACTAGTGCGGGGAGAGTCGGGCTTACGCAGTTGCACCCCAGCGGGAGTGATGCGCCTGTTGCAGGAGTATGGGATCGATCCCAAAGGTAAGCAAGCGGTAGTAATTGGCAGAAGTATTTTAGTCGGTAAGCCCTTAGCTTTAATGCTCCTAGAAGCAAATGCCACGGTATCGATTGCCCATTCCCAAACCCCAGATTTAGCTGCCTTGACCAGCCAAGCCGATATCCTCGTAGCAGCGATCGGTCGCCCCCAAATGATCACCGCTGAGATGGTCAAACCCGGAGCCGTAGTTATAGATGTAGGCATGAATAGAATTGCCACAGCCCAAGGTTCCCGCCTTGTAGGAGATGTGGATTTTGAAGCAGTCAAAGAGATTGCCAGCTATATCACTCCAGTTCCCGGCGGCGTGGGACAGATGACAGTAGCGATGTTGATGGTGAATACCTTAAGGAGTTATAGTGCTCGCTTCAGCGTTACGGAGTAATATCGCTTCAGCGTTATGGAGTAATATCGCTTTAGCATTGCCTAGCAAAATTGCCATCCCTGACCATTTTTCCAAAAGTAACCGAACCAGATAAAATAATGGGGAATATTTGCGGATTTGAGGTGAGGAATTGAGGCATGGGTAGTGATTTTAATTTAAGTAGTTATCTGAAAGAGCGCCAGCAGGAAGTGGAAATTGCTCTAGATCAGTCGATCACGGTGGTTTATCCAGAGAAAATCTACGAGTCCATGCGCTATTCCCTGATGGCGGGGGGCAAGCGCCTACGACCAATTCTTTGTATTGCTACCTGTGAACTAGTTGGAGGAAATGCCGCCATGGCTATGCCCACAGCTTGCGCCTTGGAGATGATTCACACCATGTCTTTGATCCATGATGACCTGCCAGCCATGGATAATGACGACCTGCGGCGGGGGAAACCGACTAACCATGTGGTCTACGGCGAAGATATTGCAGTTCTAGCTGGGGATGCCCTTTTGACCTACGCCTTTGAAATGGTGACTACTACCAAAGATGTTCCCGCCCCTAGGTTATTGCAAGTAATTACCAAACTAGCTCAGGCTGTGGGTGCTGCTGGCTTAGTCGGTGGTCAGGTGGTGGATCTGGACTCTGAAGGCAAGCCCGATATTACAGAGGAGACTTTAACCTTCATTCATACCCACAAAACCGGTGCTCTATTGGAAGCAAGTGTTCTTTCCGGGGCAATTCTGGCGGGGGCGACAGTAGAGGATTTAGGAAAATTAGCTAGATACTCCCAAGATATTGGTTTAGCTTTTCAGATTGTGGATGATATTCTGGATATTACCGCTACCCAAGAACAGCTTGGCAAGACCGCCGGGAAAGATATTCAAGCTCAAAAAGCTACTTACCCTAGCTTGTGGGGTCTAGAAGCCTCTCGCCGCAAAGCTGATCAGTTGGTGGCTGCCGCTCAGGAAGAACTATCTTCTTGGGGAGAAAAAGGAGAAGCTCTGAGGGCGATCGCTGATTTTATTACTATGCGTACTCATTAACTAGGAGTCCCAAATTAGGAGCTTACTATGCAGGACTTGGCTACAATTCTCGATAATCATGTCTTAATCGTTGCTATCTCTGCTTCACTAATTTCTCAAGTTATCAAACTGTTTATTGAAGTTTTTAACCAGAAAAAGTTTAACCTCCGAGTGTTGGTGGGGACAGGAGGAATGCCTAGTGCTCACTCGGCTTTAGTTTCTGCCTTGGCAACTGGGGTAGGGCAGGAATCCGGTTGGGATAGCAATGAGTTTGCGATCGCCACTCTGTTTGCGGTAATTGTCATGTACGATGCCGCCGGAGTTAGGCAGGCGGCTGGGAAACAGGCGAGGATTCTTAATCAAATTATCGATGAGTTATTTCAAGAAGGTCATAAATTCAACGAAGATCGCCTCAAGGAATTACTAGGGCATACTCCTTTTCAAGTAATTGTCGGATTGTTTTTAGGGATTGCGATCGCCTGTGTCGCTCGATTAACCTATTAACTAACTTACACACAAAGTAGGGTGGGCAATGCCCACCTTAGTCATACTATAGCGATCCTAAATGGTTTCACCCGCCTTCGGCGGGTGAAACCATTTACTAGAAGCAAGTAGGTTGGCACAATAATTAGCTATATTAAAATCGCTCAAAACCTAGACGGTGGGCAATGCCCACCCTACAATACTCAAAACCTAGACGGTGGGCAATGCCCACCCTACAATACATTTTCATATTTATGTCTTGCTATGTCTTTATTTCTATCTAGTCTGAAATATTATGGTCATCTAGAACAGGTGCAGATGACGGTAGTTAATATTGGCTCTCGGAAGTTGGGAACCCATGATGACTATGGAATGCAGGAGTGGGGAATATTTGGGCAAAATCTGAGCATCTATGGGTTTGATGCAGATGCCGCAGCTTGTGAGCAGGCGAACCACAGCGATCACCCCAGAAATTGGCAGGAAAAACATTTACCCTTGGCAATGGGAGGCAGAGTCGGCAAGCAGCCACTTTATCTAACCAAACACCCCATGTGTAGTTCGCTTTACCCACCCAATGAGCCTTATTTAGCTAGATTTGCCGGGTTGCCGCCCTTGGTAAATCTCGATCGCATCCTTGAAGTAGAAACCACAACTTTAGATAATTTTTGCCAAGAATATGGAGTCAATACTATTGATTTTCTGCAAATCGATATTCAAGGTGCTGAGTTGGATGTATTCAAAGCTGCCCCGAATATTTTCAGCAAAAGTATTTTAGCAATCCAAACAGAAGTAGAATTTGCCCCCTTGTATAGTGGTCAGCCCTTATTTGGTGATGTGGATAAGTTTTTGGTCGATCAAGGTTTTACCTTATTCGGCTTAGGTACTGTGCCAATTAGTCGGCTAAATTCCCCAATGCCATCAGGCTACGGCAATCCGCAAATTCTCTGGGGAGAGGCTTTTTATCTGCGAGATTTATTCATATCGGGGATTAACAAGCCACAGTGTACACCGGAAAATTTCCTGAAACTAGCTTGTATTGCCGATATTTTGGGTTTTACGGACTATGCTCTAGAGTTGTTGGTGCATTTAACTAGTAATTATGGAGCGAAGCCCCAGTATAACTGTGCCAATGCGATCGTCCATAGTTTGCAGCAGATACCAGAGTTAAGAAATCAAGATGTAGAAGCCTTACCAGTATTACAAAGTATCAAAGACTTCTTTGGGGAAATTATTATTATTGGTGGCTAGAGATTGAGGTATATTTGTTGACTGAGTTAAAGGAATAATAATTACAAATTCTGCCCCTTCCCCCAGAGTAGAGTTAACCAACAATTTTCCTCGATGATATTCGGTAATAATTTGGTAACTAATAGACAAACCCAGTCCAGTTCCCTTGCCGATCGGCTTAGTTGTAAAAAATGGATCAAAGAGTTTTTGCTTAGTAGCTGTACTCATTCCTTGAGCATTATCAGTAATGCTGATTTTGACTTCTTGATGCTCAGTAAGACTAGTTTCGATAATAATTTGAGGAGCTTGTGTATTTACCTCTAAAGTATTGTTGGCGAAGCGTGACTCCAAAGAGTCGATCGCATTAACTAGAATATTCATAAATACCTGATTCAATTGACCAGGATAGCATTCAACTAAGGGTAAATCAGCATACTCTTTGTTTATCTGAATCTCTGGGTGGTTTGGCTTTGCTTTGATCCGACTTTGAAGAATTATCAAGCTACTATCAATTCCTTCATGAATATCTGCCTGTTTTAGCTCCGCCTCGTCCATGCGGGAGAATGTTCTCAAAGAAACAACAATTCCTTGGATGCGTTTTACTCCCAATTTCATGGAGTTTATCAAGCTAGGCATATCTTGCCGTAAAAAGTCTAGATCCAACTCCTCTATTTTCTGACATAATTCTGGGTTTGGCTGAGGATAATAGGCTTGATAGAGATGTACTGCTTGCATCAAGGTATCGGTATATTCTTCAGCATGGGTAAGATTTCCATAAATGAAATTAACAGGGTTATTAATTTCGTGTGCTACTCCAGCCACTAGTTGCCCTAGACTAGACATTTTTTCACTCTGGACTAATTTTAGTTGAGAACTTTGGAGATCAGCTAAGGCATTAGATAACTCATAAGTCCGCTCTTCTACTCTACGTTCCAAATCCTCAGCTAGTTTTTGGAATGCTGTTCTTGCTTGCAAAGTTTCTGCTATTTGCACTTGGAGCTTTTGATTAACTGCCTCTAGCTCTGCAGGACTCCTGAGACTGAGAGCTTGAGGAATTAGGGGGATTAAGCACAAAACAGTATAGAAGGAAACCAAGGCTGTTAGTAGTTTCAAAGTTCCAGATAGCCAATAATCTGGATGCCAGAGAGTCCAAATCTCGACTAAATGTGTAGTGCCACAGGAAATAATAAAGGTTCCAAATAAGATGACTAGACCTTTAAAGGGTAAATCTTGCCGCTTGCGGAGGAAGTACAGCAAGATCATCGGAATAGCATAGTAAGAAATGGCAATTAGGGAATCGGAGAAGATATGCAGCCCTACTAAAGGAGTCTGCCATAAATAGCAGTGACCATGAGGAATATATTGCTGGGGGTTTAGTAAAGAATCAAGAATATCTATCATATGATTCGATGCCTTTCCAAAGGAAAGTAAATATTAATAATATGGCACTGATTAATTTGAAAGTTTCTATAAGTGCGCCTGCAAAAACCTTCAAAAATCTAGATACAGCACTTTTCTAGTTTGTGGATGACATTTAGTTCGTTTGCAGCACCTAAGTCTTTTACTATGAAATTACGGTACTAAAGTTAAATTACAGTAATAAAGAGAAAAAATAGAGAATTTTTCCTTTCTTTGCTTAAGGTGATCGCTTACTCAACAGGCCTTACTCATTAAAAAAGTTTTTACGGATGATCGAGAAACCATCCTAAATCCCAGATAATTCTCTGGCAGCGTTTAATTGCTGCTCAACTTACCTACAAAAATCAAGCAATCAGCTAAGGCTAGAAGCAAACTTCTAAATATCTTAGAGAAACCCGATTCTCTGGCGATTATATAATATGTTGAAAGCGGCACACCTTCTGGGTGCGCCGCTTTCAAACCTCTAGGGTTAGTGAAGAATTTAAGATAGCTATAGCGATCCTAAATGGTTTCACCCGCCGAAGGCGGGTGAAACCATTTACTAGAAGCAAGTTGACTTGGCAACTGTTAGAAAATGATTTAGGACTGCTATATAGTTAACTCTAGATATTGGTCTGGCTGATAGACACTAAATCTGTATTAGCTTCTTGAGCGGGAATCAGAGCTTCTGGGGGAACCACGATCGCAAAACTGCTGACTTCGGGAAACTCTGGCTCAGGAGTTGCCGTCTCTGCAACTACCTCAGCTTGGCGACGCTTGATGGCATATTTCAGTGCTATCCCAGTGCCGAATAAACCAGTCGCGATCGCTGCTCCAATCCCCCAAATACCCCATTGGTTGCCATTTGGGTTAACTTGATTGCCAGAAACTAGACCAGAAGGAGAGCCATTGTTGATTGCTTGAGTGACATCTTTGCCCTTCAGGAAATTACAGCCTACGGCAGAAGCACTGAGGGAATAGAAGACAAGACTAGAGGCGATTGTAGTGACTGCGAGAGCAGCGGTAAGGGAGTGATTTTTTTTCATGGCTATTATAGTGTGAAGATAATTTAGCTATTGCTGGTAATTGTCAAAGGTCTGACCTGAAGTTGCAGCATCAATTGCTACCAAAAACATAGCGAAACATCTTAGAAAAACTAAACATCAATAGTTTTAATTTATTGGTTAAATTGATAAGCGTAGTTAATCCATTGTTAAGAGGCTATTTATAAAGTCTGAATTTTACGCCCCGGCCGGGGGTACAAAATCAGACCTTCTAGCCACTTTAGAGGATTCGGCGATCCCCCCTAGCCCCCCTTAAAAAGGGGGGGACTGGATTCAAAGTCCCCCTTTTTAAGGGGGATTTAGGGGGATCAATGCTTTCGCCACCTACAGTAAGACTTTTCAGACATCCTCTTATAAATGACCTTCAACCCCCATAGTTAATAATCAGTAAGGAATGCCTCCATGAATGATGCCCAGAACGATGCCAAAAAATCCTTTAGTCCCGGACTCCTCTGGTTTGTCTTGGGCATCTCGGCAATCTTTGCAGTTTCCCTGACCCTGCGCTTCTGGGGGTTGGGGAGATTTAATGCCTTGGTTTTTGATGAGGTTTACTACGCCAAGTTTGCCAATGATTACCTGACCGGGACGAAGTTTTTCAACGCCCATCCGCCCTTGAGTCAGTACATTATTGCCATCGGGATTTGGTTAGGCAGTAAAATGCCGATCGGTCAAGATACCGTCAATGAGCTAACCGGCTCCCTGCGCTCCACCTTTAGCTATCGTTGGCTAAACGCCCTAACGGGTTCCTTCATTCCCCTAGTTGTGGCGGCGATCGCCTACCAACTATATCCCCGCCGAACTTATGCCCTAGTGGCGGGTTTATTTGCTTCTCTAGATGGCTTATTCCTTGTGGAATCCCGTTATGCCTTGAATAATGTTTACTTGGTGATTTTGGGTTTACTAGGACAGCTATTTGTGTTATTTGCCCTGAGAAATCAAGGTGCGAAACGGACTTTGCAACTGGCGATCGCCGGGATTTTCTTTGGGTCAACCGCAGCAATTAAATGGAATGGTTTATGGTTTCTCCTCGGTCTTTACTTTGTCTGGATTATTGTTTGGTTAGTAGAGCCAAAACCTCAGCCCGAACAGAAGAATTTATCTATCTTGGCTAATTTGCAGCAGATTAATCTCTGGCAGTTCCTAACTAACTTTGCCGTCATTCCGGTAATTACCTATAGTCTCCTCTGGATACCCCATTTGATGATGAATCCCGAGCCAAACTTTATTCAGTCTCAATGGGAAATTCTCTCGTTTCATAAACGAATTGGTAGTAGCACCGATGTCCATCCCTACTGCTCAACTTGGTATAGCTGGTTAGTGATGTGGCGACCCGTGGCATACTTTTATGACACTGCCAGAAACTTTGCAGATCCAGTGCCTCAAACTCCTCCTTTAGCCCCCGGAGAAGGGAGTATTTTATATGCAGTTCATGCCATGGGAAATCCATTTTTATGGTGGCTATCTACAGCGGCGATTTTATTGCTATTTGTTTATTTTCTCAAGTTGATTTGGCAACAGATTGTCAGTAGTAGCAAAAGTTGGTCTGGGGGTGAATGGTTAGCGGTTTATGTGGTTATTAACTGGGCTGCTAATTTATTACCTTGGATGCGGGTCAATCGGTGTATTTTTCTGTATCACTACATGGGGTCGGCGGTATTTGCTAGTTTAGGTTTGGCTTGGTTGGTCGATCGCTGGTTGAGTAGCAAATCAAGCAACCAAAAAATTGCCGGAATCACGGTGATTTTATTAGTCGTGGGGGCATTTATATTCTGGATGCCGGTGTTTCTGGGTTTACCCTTGAGTTCTAGTGGTTACCAACTCCGGATGTGGTTTCGCAATTGGATTTAGCTACAATATCTTAATAGTACGAAAACATTAGTTTTTACCCTAGATAAAACTATGCCAATCCAAGCTAAACAACCCATGCCTAAACCAGTCATCACTTGGGAGCCTCTCCCCGATGACTACTTCTTACCTGATGAGCCTGTGGATAATCTTCAACAACCAAACCTAGCGGCAGCCCTAACCGAGGCTTTAGGAGCAGCAGGACTGATTCAACCAGAGATGATTTTGGCGGCTAATTTTGGTTTGGTGGCCAAAGTTAATAAAAGAATTGTCGTCAGAGCACCGGATTGGCTTTACGTTCCCTTTGCTCAACCTGTGCCAGAGGGCTTTATTCGCCGTAGTTATACCCCCAATCTGCAAGGGGAAGGGGTGGCGATCGTGATGGAATTTCTCTCGGAAACCGACGGAGATGAGTATAACAATAGCGATCGCACCCCCTGCGGCAAAATGTATTTTTATGAGCAGATTCTCCAAGTTCCGACCTACGTGATCTTTGATCCCCATACTCCTTCTCTGGAAGTTCGGTTTTTAACCAATGGCAAGTACGTAGAACAGGAGTCTAATTCTGAAGATAAATACTGGATTCCCGAACTGAAACTATGGTTGGGCATTTGGTACGGGATCAGGTTAGGGGTGACAGCCCATTGGTTGCGCTGGTGGGATGAAGCAGGAAATATCCTCCTCTGGGGGACAGAAAAGGCAGAATTAGAAAGCCAACGAGCAGTCATGGCATCCCAACGAGCGGAAGAGGAACGCCAAAGGGCAGAAGAGGAACGCCAGAGGGCAGAGAACGCGATCGCTCAACTGCAAATCCTGCAAGCAAAGTTAAGAGAATTGGGAATTGATCCAGATTAGCCGTGTTCCCCCAGAGCAGGCGGTTGAAACCGCAGCTACAAGAACCATGTCCGCCTGCGCGGACTAAGAAACTAGAGAAGATCAAACCTTAAGCTTCAAACAGCAGGCTAGGACTAGGTTTAACGTTAAGTTGACACCAGTGAAAACCTTGCACTCCTACTGGATTGATTGTACTATGGATTTTAATTTAGACTATCTAAAACCTTGAGGACTTCTTTGGGGGAAAGTTTATCTTTGAACCAGATGATTTTGGTGGGAATTTGATCGATTTTAATCCCGGCTTTTTCTAGGTTGAGGCGCTCAGAAATTGCCAGAATTAAATTACTGCATTCGGCTTTTTTGACTTGGGCAAACTTCTTTTGTAGATAGCTCGATCGCCAATAGCCAACTATCTCTAATAAATAGTCTCTGCCATCGGGATGTACTAAGCGAAAATCAGGAATCATCACGCTACCGGGAATGGGAATTAAATCCACTTCCCGCTCTAATTGCCAATCAGTTTTCAGCTTGCTCCAATTATCAGCGAAAGATGCCTCTAGCATACTGTCGTAGGGTTTGCCGGGGGGATAATGGGTAACTAAACCACACTGATCGTTGAGAGTAAATCTACCCTGTCTTTTCTTTTTGGTAAATTCATCTTGCCATTGCAAAGTAGCCACCAAATCCCATTTAGTTACGTGCAGCAGAGCTGGGATTAATTTGGCAAAATCTACTCCATACCGGCGAGTTTCTTTGAATAGGCTGGTTGGTCCATCAATGGTAATCGTAAAGCCATGATCTGAGTCGCCTTCAATGTATGCCATGAGGCGAAATAATTTCAAATAGCGAAAGAGTAGTTTGTACTCCCCCGGATCGTTGCGATGGGCGTGGATTTTAATTTCACTAGCTTTATAGAAAATCCCTTGGGTTTGGGAGAGATTGTAGCGATGGATGAGTTGCTCTGGGGTTGGGGTGGTGAATTGGGTTAAAAGACGATTGGCAGGCAGATCGGCGTAGAGTCCTTGGCTGATCTCTGGGGGAAATACTTCTCTTGCCAGTTCACCACTCAGGGTAGTTGCCAGATTTTCGAGGACAGCGATCGCACTCTGGGGACTGGGGGCAGCATGACTAGCGGCGGCAAATACCCGCTGTCGCAGCAGTTGGGGTTCGAGGGGACTAACGACTTCAAAGGTGGAGTAACTAGTTTTCAGAATATGCGCCAAGCCGCGCCAGACTTTGAAATCTGGTTTCTCGCCCTCTAGCTCACTGAGAGCCTCGTCTAGTTTGCTCTGGGGCTGATTTAGGTATTGTTGGAAACAGGTAATTAGTTCGGTGGCGATCGCTTTTTGGGGGCGATCGATCGCGAGGCGTTTGGGAACTACGGTTTCGCCATTTTGACGATAAATGAGCAGGTCACTAGGCAGCATAAGGTTGTTAGTTATCGATAGAAATATTTATAGGAACTGCCGAAGCCCACCCATAAAACCGAAACCTAGTCAATATTTTGAGGTTTTCTTGAGGGAAATGCCTTGGGATTCTTTGGGGTTGGGGATTAGCCCTTGGAGGGGGTTGCGGGCTTGGGAGTCGAGGCGCTGTCCCCGAACCCAGAGGGCGGTGCAGGTGGTGATGAGGAGGAACCAGATCAGGGCGACATTTTGCCAAGGGAGGAAACGGAGGAGGAATGTTGTGGAGAAGTAGGCAACTAGGGGCGACCAACAGAAGAAGGGAAAAGCTAAAAAAGCAAATAGCTTGATGATTTTATTATTAATCTTCTTAGAAGACCAAATCCCTATACCTATTCCAGCCCCAATCCATACTATATAACCAACCCCAGCTCCGAAAATAGGTGCAATAGGATACAAAATTCCAGAAAAAATTACCATAGCCACAGCCAAAAATACAAATACACCTATAGATATAGAATTAGCCCCCAAAACAGTCATAATTACAGCCCCAAATCCAGCCAAAGAAGCAGTCATAGCACCAAATCCAACTCCAATCACACCCCCAGCATCAACCACACCCTCAGTTACATCAAAAGCCAAGGTTCCAGAGCCAGCTACGGCTATAGCCCCAGCTAAAGCCACAATCACAGCCACATTATCATTAAAATCAAAAATCTGAAATGGAATTTGAACACTAGTCCAAGCTATGAAACCACGGAATAATTGGAATAATTTAACGAAAAATGTAATTGATCCAAATAATCCTAAACTAACGAAAAGATTCGGTCCCCATAGTTCATTAATTCCTTGCCCTAAAGCCAGCCAGAAATAGACAACTACAGGATACATAACCGTAACAAACCAGTCAATCCAGTTTTCCGATCCAATCACCACGGGATAAAACATTTGGAATAAGGCAATCAGGGAAGCTATGCCAGAACAAAAGAGAATGACTCGATAGTGCCAGCTTGTGCTGAAGTTATACTTCACTGGTTTAAAGATTTGCTGCCAGTCACTTTTTTGAGGGCGGCGACTATTAATTAAACGGCTAAGAAGCTCTAATTGCAGTTGAGGATGGATTCCAGACAATAAGAACCGCCAGTGAGAACGGGATTCTTCAGCCCCAAGCGTATCATCTGTTAGTTTGGCGATACTTTCTTTTAATCTATCACCTACATTTGTCATTTCTAGAGCAAAACCTGTGCCAGAATGTATTTCCTTTGGTAGTTTGATTTTGTCAATCATCATGATCGAGCAAAGTGGAATAATTATTCTAGGATCGAAATTTGGGACAGGCTGTAAAAAATCTGCTGCTGATGAATCTTCTAAGAGATAAGCAATCTGACTAACAATCAATGGCAGTTTCGAGTTTGCTACCTCTGTAAATGGTTCCCATATCCAAGTTGCGTGGGTGGAGATATTTAATATCCTTGATGGTGTAGGGGCATGATCAGTTTCATGCAAACTATCTTCAACAGCCGGAAGCACCAACAACGAAGCTAAATGCCTCGCCACACGATTAGCAATCTTTGGTTCCTTGTGCCACAAAAAACGGACTAAAAAGTTTGCAGATTTAGGAGTTCCTATTCTGTACAATTCATCAAGCGCACGCAGATGGAATTCATCAGGTGCTTGCAAATAGCTTGACTCAGCCAGATATCTCAGTTGATCGACTGCCAAGTCTCCCATCCGCACCAATGGTTGAGCCACTTCAGCATGATTGACTTTATATTGTTCCGCAAGTATCTTTGCAGCCTCCGGCAAATTAGTCATAGATAGGGCATTTGCAGCCACCAGACGACGAGATTGCTCTGTATCTGTTGCCAAGGTTTCTGCCAAGAACTTAAATACAGCCTTACCCCTAGGTCGAATATCCGCCGCCACCGCTCCAAAGGCTGCCGCAATCAACTCCTCTTGCCCCCCTGCCGCTAAATTCACCTTAAAATCATCAATAATCCTATCTGCTATAACCTGATCCACCTTCTGAGCATCTGCCAAACATTCAAAAGCCGTATTTTTATCAATAGCAAAAATCCGTTCAATTATATTTGTGCTGTCATTAGCCAAACCACACCAAAGCTTCACCACCTCTCGCCATCCATCAGGGTCTTTCTCAAACCGAGCTATCAAACCCGGTTCATCCTCAATTAGCTTTGCCGCCGCAAAATATTCCTGCAAAGTCAGATGAGCAAACTGATAACGATCGCCCCCATCAATTTCCAATAACAACCCACTCCGCTCCACAATTTCCTTAAGAAAAGATTCTGCCTTATCCTCATCAATATTCAAGCTGGGAAGCACCCGCTTCACCTCAGCAATCACCGTTAAATAATCAACACTGCGCCGATCGTGCAGATTATGGTCGCCACTATCTTGGTTATACAGAGCCAGATGCCGCAGCACCGATTTCTTATCCCGCGCCGGAAATTGATTGTGTTCCTGATGCCATTGATCTAGCAACACATCTGTCGACTTCTGATAAAACTCCGATCGAGAATGGGGCAGCACAAAAGGCGTATCCGTATATAGATAGGCAATAATCGTCAACATCAACGGGTTCCGCGCCAGAGTCATAATCTTGGGGCGATCGTGCAAATTCTGTAACAACTGTTCAGGAGACTTATCCGGGGGCATACTCGCCTGCCAAGGTCGCAAAAAGCTTTGAATTTGTTGATCCGTAAACTCCACCACCTCCAAAGTATGATCCACCACCTCCCTAAATTCATCCCGATAAACCTGAGTTCGACAGGTGATCAACACCCGACACTTTGAGCATTCATCAATCAAATCTTTAATTTGCCGCACAACGTGGGAACGTTCCGCACTGTTGACCTCATCCAAACCATCCAATAGCAACAAAAAAGTGCCATTCTTCAACCCCTGCTCCACAAACCTCTCCGCCTTCGGAAACTCATCCCTGCCTAAAGCCTCCACCAAATATTGATTGATCGATTTATCGCGATCGGTCAAGCGATGCAGCTCCAACAAAATTGGCACAGGATTCCACGAACTTGCAAAGCCCCTTTCGGCATAGCTCAAGGCAATATGCTTTAGCAGCATCGACTTCCCCGCCCCCGGCGCACCTTTGACCATCAGCCGCCGAGATTGTGCGATCGTCCGATAAGCATCAATCTCTACTTTCTCATGCCCCCCATCTACCACCTTCAGCGGCACATAAACTTCCTGCATTTGCAAAGCCTTACTCCGAAAAGGAATCTTCAGCTCTCGATGCTTCTCAATCAACGCCTTCTGATAGCGGCGTAAAGCAACACCCCGAAGAAAATTAATTCCTGCAAATCTGTTATAAACCTTATCCCATAAGTTTTTGACGAGAGTTTCAGACCATTTCTTCAATGATTCCTGAAAGATAGTCCAAAGGATAAGGAGGAAGAAACCAACCCAACCAACTTTAGGAATTATTTGCTCCCAAGGATCAGCTTCCTTAGCCTTTTTTAGTCGTAGATATTCTTCTTCGTAGATCTTTGCAATTTCAGGAGCCGTCAAACCAACAGTATTTGTCTCGTACAACTTCAACACAACAGATATTTGCATCGAAGTATCAGTCTCAACATGGCGTTCAGCAGCACTTTTGATTTCTGCCACCACTTTCTCCTTGGGTGAAAGGGACGATGTGGGAGAAGGTGACTGTTGAGCCGGGGCAGCCCAAACAAATAGCGTCAAACTAAATGCCAATAAACCAGAGAGCAAATATTTCTTCTTGACTCGAAATCCTTGCCAAAATCGCTGTTGTTTGTTGTCCACTTTGCCTTAAGCTCCAGAAATTAGATAAAATCTAACCAAATTTTAGGCTAAATAAAACAAAAATTCTATGTTAAACAAACACGATGAGCTTCTTCTCAGAGATTTGAAACTCCAACCTTTGTGGCTACTCTGGTTTTATTGCTTAGTAGGAGCGATCGCCGCAGTATCTGGCTTGGCTTTAGAAAATGGGATGCTATCTAAAGTTGCTTGCCTAGGGGGAGGTTTCTTAATTGCCCTAGGAGCAGAGAAACTTGTCACCCGAAGAATCAGAACTGCGGCACTGGCGTTGGTGAATAGATATCGATCGCCCTCCTAACTACCTAGGGAGTCAGATCAGGAAACACCTGCTGCACTGCTGGATGGACTAATTTATGCTGCTGCACATTCAAACCCTTCGCTAAAGAAGCATCCCGCTTCAATGCTCCTAAACCATTATTTGCCAACTCTACAATATAGGGCAGAGTGCTATTATTCAGGGCTTGAGTGGCAGTCCAAGGCACAGCACCGGGCATATTCGGCACTCCGTAGTGGACAACTCCCGATTCCACATAGACCGGATTGCTGTGGGAAGTTGGTCTGAGGGTTTCGATGCAGCCCCCTTGATCCACCGCCACATCCACCAAGACCGAGCCGGGGTGCATTTGCGCCACTAATTCCTTGGGAACCAGTATGGGTGCTCTTCTACCGGGGATTAATACTGCACCGATCAGCAGGTCGGCATCCTTGACCGAAGATTCAATCTGGGCAGAATTGCTGTGCAATAGTTCCACCCGGAAGCCAAAAATAGTTTCTAGGTAAGCAAGGCGATCGAGATTCAATTCAATAATCTGCACCTGCGCCCCCAAACCTACGGCCATCTTCGCCGCCTCGGTTCCCACCACACCACCACCTAGGATCACCACTTTCCCCGCTTTCACCCCCGGCACACCGCCCAGAAGCACACCCCGTCCACCCTGCTGCCGTTCCAAAAATCTAGCTCCAAACTGCACCGCTAGCCTGCCTGCAATGATGCTCATGGGGGTCAGTAGGGGTAATCTGCGATCGGGGAGTTCTACGGTTTCGTAAGCAATGCCCGTGACTCCACTGCTCAGGAGTGCCTCCGTGAGGGTGCGATCGGCTGCCAAGTGCAGATAGGTAAACAGGATTTGATCCTTACGTAAAAGTGGGTATTCCGAGATTTGGGGTTCCTTAACTTTGATCACTAATTGCTGCTCCCAAGCCTGAGCCGCTGTAGCCACAATTTCCGCCCCTGCATGTTGGTAGTCCTCGTCACTAAAACCCGCGCCTAAGCCTGCCCCAGTCTCTACCCGTACCCGATGCCCCGACTCTTGCAACACTCGGACACTACTGGGAGCTAGACCAACTCTAAATTCTTGATCCTTAATTTCCTTGGGAACACCAATTTCCATAACTTTACCTTGATTTTCCGCCATTACATCCTGACGATCGCTATTATAGACTTCTTCCCTCCTTAACTCTAGGTGTTAAAACCTTCTCAACTATCGAAAATTCATAAATCAATTAGGCTTGCTAGAGTAAATTTTCGGTAATATGTCAGTTACAGTTGACAAACGACTATGGCGATCTTCAATAAATTTCTCCAGTCTGAGGTGGAGGAAATTATTTACCCAAAACATTTTGATCTACAGCAGTTTGAGAGTGGGTGGCTACAGCCACCCACTCTCAAACCCAACATAGATAAGACTTTCAATATTTGCAGTGTGTCTTATTTGAAAGCAAAGTGCTGTAAGTAATTCGTTGAGGATCGTTATATATAAACCTTTAAAATATAAAACTTCAAAACCTATTTACCTGAATGCACATAGCTTGGATTGGCAAAAAATCTCCTTTTTGCGGCAATGTTACCTATAGTCGAGAAATCACCAACTCCCTGTTGGATCGGGGATATCAAGTTAGTTTCTTCCATTTTGCGCCAGAAGAAGCTGATGAACCAGAAACCTTTGGGGCTGGATATCAATCGGGATACCAATTGGGCACTCAAGATGTCACCCTGCCTTGCTTATACAAATCCCAAATTTATACTATTCCTACTTTTACTGCCAATAAGGTTCTGGAGCGATCACTCAAGGAGCTAAAACCCGATATTGTTCATGCTTCTTTGACCCTCTCTCCCCTAGATTTTCTGCTGCCAGAAATTTGTCAAGAACTGAATATTCCCCTCGTTGCCACCTTCCATCCCCCCTTTGACGGCAAACGGCGCAACCTGCAATCGGGGACTCAGCTATTTACCTACCAGCTCTATGCTCCTTTCTTGGCAAATTACGATCGAGTGATTATTTTCTCCCAACTCCAGAAGAACTTTTTAGTTAAACTCGGTGTCCCCGCCGAGAAGCTGGCAGTGATTCCCAACGGTGTGGATGTCCAGAAATATTCCCCCGGTGTATCTAATTTCAAAGCCGAGATGGGGTGCGATCGCTTGTTTGTCTACCAAGGCAGAATCGCCACAGAAAAAAATGTCGAGTCTCTCCTCAAAGCTTGGAAACTCTCCAAAATGGATGATAGGTCTAAACTCGTCATTGTTGGCGGTGGTCCTTTGGTTCCGTCCTTGAAACCCCTCTACGGAGAGGATGAGGGGGTGGTTTGGTTGGGGTTTGTAGCGGGGGATGAGCGGCGTTGTGAAATTCTCCGGGCGGCGGACGTGTTTATCTTGCCTTCTTATCTTGAGGGTTTATCTCTCTCCCTCCTAGAAGCAATGGCGTGTGGTGCTGCCTGTATTGCCACCGATGCCGGGGCAGATGGAGAGGTGCTAGAAAAAGGGGCAGGGGTAGTCATGAGTACCCGCCGAGTCACATCTCAGCTACAGACGCTCTTACCTCTATTCCAAGACCAGCCGGAACTTACGCCTATTCTTGGTAACAAAGCTAGGGCGAGGGTGCTCGATCGCTATACCCTCACTGGCAATATCACTGCCCTAGAGAAACTCTACGCCCAGATGTGGGCATCATCCCAACTGCAACTAACTCGACGCTAGTTACTGTGAAATTATGGAGGAAAAATTAAAGTTTTTCGGGCGGGGTTGCAGATAGTTCTTGAGCATTTTGGGGTAAGGGCTGCCAAGTGTAGTAACTGGTGATAATTGCCACAAGGAACCACCAGAGCATACTAACTTGGGGGCGATACCAGACCGTATCTACTAAACCGTGGGCTAACATCCCTACCATGCCAGCGATCGCCCCCGCCAACCAAAAACCATTGGTATTGAGTTGTAATCGGTAACGATTTAACTGAGCAATTCCTTGGTTGAAGGTAATAATTAGGAACCAAATAAAACAAGATAGCCCGACTAAACCAGTTTCTACTGCAATTTCTAGCAGGATTGAATAGGCACTCAGGGCTGTGAATTTGGTTTGTTGGTAGGCGGGATAGATCAGGTTGAAGGCAGTATTCCCCGGACCAATACCCAAGATTGGTCGATCGCGGATCATCTTCACCACCGATCCCCAGACATTCATCCGAAAATTATTGCTACTATCTTCCCGACCGAGGAACATACTGAAAATGCGATCGCGCAGGGTGGGCACGGCAATTATCCCCGCCAGTAAAATAAATCCAGCTCCCCCCAACAGCACCGGAATTGCCAAAGACCGCCAAGCTGCGGGTAGCTTGTAGCTATACCAAAAGCCCACTAAAGCCATGAAGGTAAAAATACAAACCACAAAACCAATCCAGCCGCCTCGACTGTAGGTGAGAATCAGGCAGATGGAATTAACCCCAAACATGGTGATGGCAAGTAACTTGGGCAACCAACGCTGCCAGACAAACATCGCCCCCAAGCTCAGGGCGATCGCTGGTACCAGATAGGCCGCTAGAAGGTTGGGGTTTTCTAAGTAGCTATAAACCCTCGTCACATTCTTCATCGGGGAATCTGCATCGACCCAAGTTGCCAGAGGTTTGACCCCAGCAAACCACTGGCGGATACCGTAGACACTAACGACGAGGGAAATATGCAGATATACCGAAATCAAGACAGAGCGAATCTTTGCCGACCGCAACACCCGCGCCATCATCACAAAGGCAACTAGGTATAAACTCAACCGAGATAGCCCAACGAGGGCAGCTACTTTCACTGGTGATAGGGCAGTGGCAATCAGGGAAATGAACCAATAGAGGAGAATGACTAAATGAATCGGGGTGGCGGAGTTGAGGCTTTCTTTTCCCGTAGCTGGTGCATCGGCGATCGTAATTAAGCACCACCAGAGGGCGATCGCCACTGCCAATACACCAATCAAAGTAGTGGAGACAAAAGGGGACAGGATCAAGGTAATGGCGATTAATCCTCCACCGATGGCATCTCCCCAAGGCAGCAGCCAGCTACCTTTCTGCCATTTCTGGAGTAATCCCACTAGATGATAAACGTAGCTACTAGCCCGCCATTGCCGTACCTGCATCCCAGAAAGAGTAAATTGTTGCCACATAGAAATTAGAGTTATCAGTTACTTGTGCTGAGCGAAGTCGAAGCATCAGTTATAGGCCATCTATAAAGTAAAATTTCCTGCCCCCGCCGGAGGCGGAAAATCTTACCTTCTAGCCACTTTATGAATGACCTCTTATCAGTTACCAGTTAGGGGCTATTCACAAATATTAATTGCTTTTAACTGTTTACTGTTTACTGTTCAAAGATCACGACATAGCCATAGCCCAATTCTGCATTATCTTGCATTAGCATCTTACCACTATGACTCTCTGCTAGTTGATAACTCAACAGCAAACCAAGGCTATGCCATGATTCTGACTCTAAAAGTTGAGGTTTCTCTCCTTGCTCAGGATTAGATGCCTCTTGGGTTTCAGCCATTACCCTAGGTAAGGTGCTGGCTCCGGGCATGGCAACCTTGGTCGACTGGTGGGCTGATACTGGTTGCAGTTCCAAAGATTGGGCACTCTGGAACTGCAAATAGTCCGGTTTTTTTTCTATCAAGTTAGGTAAAGCCAAGCTAGGTAAATGAGTACGTCCCGTAGTTGAGGCTACTTGGATTGACTGGCAATGGTTTTGGCAATCTAGTCGGATATTGACTTGGCTCCCTAGGGGCAGGGTATCCACGATAACCGCCACTAAGTAATAAATCATTGGTTGCACTATCCGGCGATCGACTAGCCAGATCCGGCTTCCTGCCTGAATCGATAGATGAACCTGTTGCTTTTTGTCTTGAATTAACCCTTGGAGATTATTAATTACCTGCTGACACAACATTTCCATATCCACATTAGCTAGGGTGAGGGATTGGGGACTAGAATGATTCACATCTAGGGCAATAATTTCCTCGATTCTCACCAGCATCCGCTGCCCACTCTGACGAATTACCTGCAAATATTCCTGTTGCTTAGGTGTTAATAAGCCATAGATCTGTTGCTGGAGAATCCCAGTCATGCCCATCACCGAAGTTAGAGGAGTCCGGAGTTCTTCAATTAGTTTTGCCAACAGTTGCAACTTCACGGAAGCTAGCAATGCTTCACTAGGATTGGGATGATAAGAGCTAGCGGTTGCGGTACAGTGCAGATCAATACTGCGGCTATTGAGGGGAGTTTGTGGCAGCAGTTGAGGTTTTGCTTGATAATTTTCTAACTGAACCAAGGTTAAACGAGCCAAAATTACTAAAAACTGGAGGTCTTTAGTCGTGAAGCGGCGGGGTTGTAAATCCATGACTGCTAAAGTTCCAATACATTCCCCAGTATTGGTAATTAAGGGTACACCTAAATAGGAACGAATGCCGCAGTGTTGGGTGAGGAGACTTTGACAAAAGTAGGGGTCTTGGAGGGTATTCTCGATCGCCAAGGGCGTTAGGCTATCAACCACATGAATACAAAAGGAATCCTCCGGAGGTATTTGTCTATGGACGACTAATTCTTGGTTAAACCCCAATCGAGATAGACCCACGACTGATTTGATCAACTGCTGATTATCTACAAAAATACTCAGAAGGGAGATCGGGATATCTAGGTAGCTACTACTATTTTGGGTCGCTTCCTCCAAAATTGCCAAGGAACCTTGGGGAGTTAATAAACCCAATTCTTTTAAGGTTGTAGACCTTTTCTCTTCCCGTGCTGCCCTTGTTAAGTTATCTAATCGACAATAGAGAATATTATTTATTTCTAAGTTAGTCATGGGGTGGTATTTAATATTTGCATTGATGATAGCTACTAAATTCTCCTAGCAAGATTTATAGTTACTAACAGGATGATTTGAGAATAAATTAAGAAAATCAACATCAAAGAATCTGGTATGTCATATAGCAATCCTAAGTTATTCACTAAATTAAATTGTTTCTGGTCAATGATTTCATTCGTCTGCGGCGGGTGAAATCATTGAGGATATCTAGAGGTTTGAAAACGGCGCACCCAGAGGGTGCGCCGTTTTTGATCGATAGTATAGCCGTCGCCAAGCAGGTTATGCTGTCCCTTGGCGGTTGCTATGATACGTTGGCAGTCTTAGAGGATGGCGGTATAGTTATAGCATTTTGCTAAATAGTTAATACAAATAAGATTTTGAATACCTTGCTGCGTAGGGATTTAAATTAAAAAAATGGTGAAACCATTTTTTTAATTTGGTATTAATTGCCTAATAGCACCTTCCCAAGCACTTGGGGTTGATTTGGCTGATCGGCTTGCAGGATCAGTGCCTCTCCTTGCTCAGGGATAACTCCAGTCACGGCAGTAATATTGACTTGGTGCGTCACCAGGAAGATTACCCCTGAACTCCCCCGATTCTCTTCAATAAATTGCTGCAACTCCTCCGTTTGTTTGGCTTCAGTAGATCGATCGCCAAAAAATGAGTTGATCACTGGAAAAGGTTCCACGGGCGCAAGATCCATGAGCCTTGCCGTTTCCAGGCAACGACACCACTGACTCGATAGGACTCTAGCTACGGGAACTTTTTGCTGCCGTAATGTTGCCCCAATCTGAATTGCCTGCTGTCTGCCTGCTGCCGAGAGATTGCGCTGGGTCGAGCAATCTTCTAACCGAAAGTTAGCTGGATCCCCGGTTCCGGGGGCGATCGCATGGCGCAGCATCACGACAATGCCCTTCTCCTGACGCAACAAAGACCAGATATCATCCGCTGATTGTCCTGAGGATTGTCTGGAAGATGGCACCAAATTGTTTGCTGTAGCACCGGGTGTCAGTGTTGTTGAGGCTGATCTGTTAGGGACAGGCAAGCCGCTTGGGGATTTTGAGATTTGTGGAGGGGGAGTGGAAATAGCTGGGGTTGAGATGGCTGGGGTTGCTCGATCGTTCTTTGCTCGATCGTCCTTTGGCGGAGCAAAAATGCCACAACCGGCAGTCAGAGACAAAATACTGCACATCATCACCCAGCCAATACATCGCGATCGCCAAGTCAACTGCGGAGTCAAACCCATACTAAATGAGGGTTTGATTCCGCCAATCATCTCAATTCCTTTGTGTTGAGATGATTTCGGTTGTGGGAACCTCCGCGAAGCGGAGGTTCCCACAGCATAACCTGCTTGGTGATGGCTATATTTATGCATCAATGAATTAGCTTAGTGAACAGAGTCAAACCAATAGGACTTACAGCACTTTGCGTTCAAATGAGACACGCCACAAATATTGCAAGTCCTATCCATGTTGGGTTTGAGAGTGGATGGCTGTAGCCACCCACTCTCAAACTGCTGTAAGCACTGCCAACAAATTATCGAGAGTTGTCGATGTTGTTGCGGGCGCTCTGCGACCGCAACAATATCCAAATGAGTAAGTCCTAACTAAGCTTTACAACAGGTCGGCCGATTCGTAGAGTCGGCGGAGAATAGCCAAAATCTTAGTACCGTAGTCTAGGTCTGCTGACCAGCGCCCACCTAGTTGATCTACGGTGGCGGCAACGCCTCTGGTGACAAACCGGAATCTAGGGTCTACTATTTCTTGAACTAGAGGTTCGCGGCTGGCGTAGGCTTTTAGGTGTTGAATCTGCGCCCTGACCCCCAATCGCTGACTATCAAAGCTGGCTATTTCCATCCCGTTATTACTTCCCAAGTAGGCAAAATTATTAGAATTGATAGATACATTACCGCCGAATTTTAGATAATTTGTTTCTAGGCACATCTGGGCAAAGGCAATGTCATAATTCACTCCTTCAGCATTGCTTTCTTCGATATAGAATTTCAGCAGGTCAGGAAATTGACTCAGGGCATCGGAGTTATTCGTTTTCAGGAACATCATCATTTGGACTTCCGAGGTTTGCCCCCGGCTAATGATTTTGCTCATTTGTTCGGCACTGACTCCAAGGATGGAACGCAGGGTGAGAGTTTGGGTTCCCTCATCCCAGTGGGCAGCAATATGGAAATCTCGCAGTTCGATCGCCTTGATATACACTATCCCTTGATAATGCACCCTTCGTAACTGAGCTGTAGCTAGATCAATACCGAGGCGATCGACTAAATCGACGGGGATATAGGCATTATTATTCATCGCCAACCCCTTCTCGCCATAGATTTGATTATTAATACTAATTTCAATGGGAGTATGGCTGGGGGTTGGTTCTGTGGTTAGGGCATTGTCGGGCATGGAGATCTTCCGGCTCCAAGAGGCTAAACCATCAGCAATACCTAGGGCAATATCTCGGCGGCGATTTTGCAGCAATGAGCGATCGTCCGGATTGGAAAGAAAACAAACTTCTATTAACAAAGAAGGTACTACCGCATCTCGACAGAAGGCTAAGCGGCCCGTGCCAGTGCTGGTGTCGGGTTTGGGTCCAAGGTTTGGCAGTTGGGGCAGGCGGCGCAGGAGTGCCAACAGCAGGAGGTCAGCGTGGGCTTTGCGATCGGGGTTATTGGTAATATAGTAAGCCGTTGCCCCCCGACTACTGGGGTTGGAGCTGGCATTGGCATGGAGTTCTAGGGCTACATCCCCCGGTTGCGCCCGACCATTAATCCAACCTAGGGTATCGCCTAAGCTCAATTCATCGGGGACAGAAAGAACCTGAAACCCACGGGAGCGTAACTCTTGCACCACTTGATCTCGCAGTAACATCATTTCCTGTGCTTCGGTGGTTCCCGCCGCCACTACGCCGGGATCGCTCCCGGTAAATTCTAAGCCCCCATGACCCGCTGAGATGAAGATTCTGCCCATGTACCTCTCCTTAATTGTGGATTACTTGAAGATCGGATAATTTCGATCGCTCCACCTAGAAATTATGCCCGATCATAGCACAGCGTACCACCCCGCTACCCAACTGACCTGACCCTGAATGAGAATTGTGGCTCAACTCTCTTGGCGGTTGCGATCCCAATCAAGTTGTGCCATGCTGAAGTAAAAATTTAGTAGTCAATGATTATGGAACGTCCTAAATTTGTGGCAATTATTACGGGAGTAATCTCCATTACACTCGCGATCGCCTATCTTCTCCTTGTCCAATTCCTCGATTTTAGAGGAGAAATGATCCCCGCTCCCACGAGTCAAGCTCCCTCAACTCCACAAATAATGATGGCTAACATCTCTACAAATAAAATGATGGCTCAGCAATAAGCTCAACCATCATTAAATTTATAGCAACCCCAAAAGGGGTTGCTATAGCCATCCTAAATGGGTTGGGAACGGCTCCCCCTCTGGGCTACGGTATAAACACAAGTCCACTCCGACTACGTTTCAGGATTTGATCCCCCCCAGCCCCCCTTAAAAAGGGGGGAGAATTAATTTAAGTCCCCCTTTTTAAGGGGGATTTAGGGGGATCCTCCCCATTAAACGAGATGATTAATACTTGTGTGTACACGGCAGCCCTCTGGGGGAGCCGTTCTTAACCCTCTAAAACTCTAAACTCAAATAGGATCGCTATATAGCAATTACCACTTAAAGAGTGAAACTAGCTGACTCGCCATTAGGATTAACTACCCGGACACTGGTAGCATCATCTACTGGTGAGGTGGCGCGAATTAGTCGATCGCTATCTACCCAAACTCTAGTAGCAGGCGTATCCCCAAAGAATACCTGTAACTGAGGATGGGTGACTTCCTCAGAACCTGTAACCGTCGGCTCAATTCCCGCAGGGTTATGCTGGCGAACGGCGATCCATTTAAATCGGATATTAAACGGCTCTGTTGTCCAGGGGGAATAGTTGAAATATCCCCAGAAGGGACGATTGAGTCCTGAGCGTTGGGTTAGTACCTCCGGATTATAGTCCTCTAGCCAAGCAATATCAGCAGAGTTGCCGTTACGATTGAGGATAAAGGTAAATATTTTATTTCTCACGGTATTTGCTCCCAGTCGAGAACTACCAATACTTTCCCAGTTGCTTCCCGTCCAGAAGCCTAATTTTTTCTGAGGCGGATCTCCCTCTGGAGTATCGTAGATGGCCACGGTTTGATCGAATCCCCCAGCGGAGATTTTCCCCTTACTAGTTCCCCGCAGAATAGCCACATTAGAATCAACGGCGATCGAGCTAGGTAAGTTGGCAATTTCTGACGACGACTGATCGAGATAGAAACCAAAAGCACCGTAAATATTATCCGGGTCAGCGGCTCCTCGAACTACTATTGCTCCACCAGTTTCGGCAACAGTCACCCCCGGAGCCTGTTGTTGGCTATAGTCAGCAATCCAGTTAGAGCGTTTACCATCCTTAAAGGTATCAAACAGCAGAAACACCGTGTCAGGATTACTCATTGCTCTTAATACTTGATTCCCATAGCCCATCGTGATTGTGCTGGTTCCTTGGGCAGGAATTTTGGGAACCTTGAGCCAAATCCGAGTAACGGTTGTATTGATCCCCGATTGAATCCAGTAAGGAATATTTGCTCCATTGTACATAAACCGCATATCCCGTCCATTTGCCTGCATTTTCCCTTGAGAAATCAGAGCTTGGGTATTAATCCTCACTAAGACTTGGTAGTCATTTAGCTCCTGATTACTCCCATTCTTGACCAAGATATTGCGGGTATAGGGATGAATTGATGTTTGCTGAAAGCCTTCCCCAATAATACGTGTAGTCTCTCCAGCTACAATTGGTTTTGGGACAACTCTAGTGATTTTGATAGAACTAGGAGTTGGTGTGGGAGTTGGTGTAGGTGTAGGAGTGGGAGTTGGTGTAGGTGTGGGAGTTGGTGTAGGTGTAGGAGTGGGAGTGGGTGTAGGAGTTGGGGTGGGGAAAGAACCCTGACCATTAGCCGCAACCCAGTTACCGCCAACCGATTTAACTTCTACCTGTCTTAGTTGAGTAGGAGATAATGGAGTAGAGATATTCTTCGTTGTCCTAGCGGTGGTAAGAGAGTTTTGATAATTCGTTTGGCTACTGAAATTAGTCAGCACATTACTGCCACCCACCCGGAGTTGAAAATCACGAGCAATCTTTCTGCCGGGGGGTAAATTAGCTATATTGCAATCAAGGGTTGTGCCAGATTGGGTGCAATTTGCTTGGATTTGATTGAGGTCGCTGTCTCTGGCGATCGCCCCCGCGACAAAAGGAGGTCCCCCAAATTCCCGCGCCCCAATATCTGGAGCTGAACCAGAAAACCCGTCGGTATAGGGAGGTAATACTTGACCCGCATTGATTAAAGGAGAGCCAGCTTCTGGGAAAAACTGGGCATCTAGCCCGGGATTGGGGTTGCCAAAGAAATTATTACTATAGGCGATCGCTCCTGCCCTAGGAGGAGTTCCCGGTGGCTGGCTTTGGCGACGAATCAGATTATTCCGAAACTCAAGCCCAGTCATGAAGCCATCCCGAATTAAGTAATCCAACTCATCCGCCGTATTATTATAAACCTTGATATTCAGGCTAGTTTTCCCCGGATTGTATTGGCGCGCTTCCGAGCTATTGGGGTTATAGCTAGCCAACATCAAACCAGCAGAAGTCAGATTCCACATCACATTATGGTGAATATTGAACCCAGTGGAGTTGTCGTCAGCATAGATACCATGAGCTCCAAATTGCTGATCCGAACTCTTCTTTTCTCCATAACTATCATGAACTAAGTTGTAAGCAATCTGTGCCCCTCCGCCTTCTGCGCTCCAGCCATAAATTGCTCCTAGGTCAGAAATGCGGCGATGAGATTGAAAAATGTCATTGTAGAGAACATCCACTCCTCTTTCCAACTGCACCCAGTAGCGTCCAGCATTAAACATCGTATTTTGTTGCACCTTAGTGCCGGGGGCTGAACCGTTAATGCCTACCCCCACACCGACATAGCCAACATTCTGGATCACATTATTTTCAATCAGGTGATTACTGCCACGAAGCTTAATCATGGCTGCGGGAGCATGAGCAAGGTAGGAATTGATAATCCGGTTATTGTTGCCATTCAGAGTAATAGCAACCGTACCCCCGACATAAAAGTAAGTAGGTGCTTCTTGGAAATGGTGCGGGTAGCGCCAATCTACTTGGTCAATTGTGCTGTCATTAGTATTTTCAAACCTAACTGTACCCCCAAACATAGCTAAGTTTTGTAGCTTGATCCCCGATCGCGAAGATAGATCAAAAACATAGTTCCGCCGCTTCACTTGCACTCTAGGGGCATTGCTACTACGGGGATCAATCCCGCCGGGCGGGAGGATTGTTAGAGTAAATTGAGTGGCGCGGGAATCAGCCTGAGGCGGATCGATAAACCATTCCCCCGGTGTGTCAAGGAAATCTTTTTTCCCCCAGAGATAAAAATAATTATTTGCCTTGGGAGATAGCATTCCCGGATTATCCCCACCCTCAACTCTGGTGGTGCCATTGCGGTTGCCCCCGGAACCGGGGTCTGGGTTGCAGACAAAGTTTACAGTGCTGCCACTTTTATTCGTCACATCGCAGGTTCCAGCCATACTCCGATAGCCGACTATATAAGAAATTTTCCCGCCACTAAAGTCGGGTATCTGACTGAGACTAGAAGTGCTGTAGCTGGCATTATTCCCACTGCCGGTTGCCGCTGTCGCTCTGGCGTTATCTTCTCGCAGGGCTACAGAGTCGGTTAATTCCGTCACGTAGTCAATATTTGCCAAATTCGGCCATCGAGCTTCTGGGAGCATTTTCTGACCCCAGAAGACTTGGTTGTTGCCGAGGAATTCACCAAGGCGGCGGTTTAGGCTCCAGTTAATGGTGCTGCTATAGGAACCATTGCCACTGGGTTGCCAATCTGTGGGGGCAATTTCTTCCGCTCCAGAAATAATAGTTTCAGCACCTGATCCCCGAAATGTCACATTATCCCGGAGGGGTTTAACATTTTCTCGATAAATACCGGGAGCGATCGCACAGATACTCCCACTAGGGGCGGTATCAGCGCACTTTTGCACAGTCCGCCAAGGAGAATTGCTGCTTCCTGTATTACTATCATTTCCGGTTGTCCCATTGACGTAGTAAGTGGTGACTGTTTGGCTCCAAACTCTGGGGATGTTGATAAACAACAAGCAAGCGATCGTGGCGATCGCTAAGTAACGTTTCCAAAAGCGGGACATAAGACACCTCTCAATATTATTTTCAGCCAATAATTCAGTCATTTATCAAGTGGCTAAAGGGCATGATTTTTCAGCAGGGGGCGAAAAGTCAGACCTTAATAAATAAGCCTCCAATCAGCGACTTATTGGCTAAGTTCATTCATAAAGCCATAACAAAGCGAGGCGAAATGCTCGCCGAATCAGAATCAGGGTTAGGGAAATTCTTAATTAATTGGACTTTGACAGCCCAGAAGATAGATAGGGCAAGAACTTACATTTTGGTTCTTGCAAACGACACCCACGATCTAGATTAAGTAATGACATAGAACCTAGGAACTTTTGTAAATCTTGTGTAATCCTAATGTAAATTTCTTGTAAATTCCTCAGTAATATTACAGTAGGTATAAAAGTTTCCGAGTGGATGGCTGCACCACTCACTCAAAAATTAATTTTATAAGTATGGCAAGCACTACCTGTATCTGAAGCTATAGCAACCACCAAGGGGGTTGAGATGCAGCAGTTTTTGTTCAAATAAGGGACTCCCAAACAAAAATCATTCCAAGTTTAATGTTGGGGAATACAAAATATCGACAAACCATTTATCAAGGTCTAATTGTTTACCATCAACCTTTAGACATGTCAGTCTTTGAATCTGATTTTCCACTTCAGCCATAGCCTGCTTGCTAAGCTTAACGCCTGTTTTGTATATTAAGGATTCGTGAATTGATCGAGGCGGCGGGTTGCAAGGTGGTGTATCTGCCCCCATATTCTCCAGACCTGAATCGGATTGAGAAGTGTTGGGCATGGTTAAAGGCAAGAATTCGCAAGTTGTTAAGGGACTCAATACCTTTGCAGGATGCGATGGATAAAGTCCTTAAGGAGGCTGCGTCCTAACTACTCTGGCTACTACTATAATACGGCGGGACACCTCATGAAAGGAACCGCCGATACGGAAATTTAGACTAATTTCAAAAAGCTGGCAGCGCTCTCAAAAGTCGGGAATCTAACCAAAATCGCCCCATCAACCCTAAGACCTCGCCAGATTAACGACTTTTCCTCTTCAAATCGACCCATCTCCATCAATCTCCAATAGCAGCTCCTCGCACTCTGCCGCTAGGGGAATCCCCAACTCTGTCGCCAGTGCCAACGCCTGCTGACAATATTGCCGGGCAACCTCAACCTCGCCTAGAGCTTGATGTAGATATACGAATTTTTTCAAGGTTTCTACTCCTCTAGAGAGAAAACCACTCTTCTTATTAATTTCCAAAGCTTTTTAAAAAGCTTTACGGGCTTCTGGATATTTATCAAGAATAAATTGTGTAAGAATGCTATTGCAGTTCGTATTGCAATTTTTCCTAGTATGTAACCCATCTCTTTATTAACATTTGAGTATTGTTGAAAATAGTTGTTTGCCTGTCGATATTTTCTCAGACCTCGAGATGCAGCTATTAAAATAACTAGGGCATTGCCTTCACCCCTACGATCGCCAATCTCCCGTGCAATGGTCAAGTGTTGCTGAGAGAAGTCGATCGCGCGATCGCACTGCCCCAGATTGCTGTACGCAATCCCCAGACCGCCTAGGGCAGTACCTTCACCCCATCGATCGCCTAGCTCTCGTGCAATGGACAGGTGTTGCTGATGGAAGTTGATCCCCTGATCGTACTGCCCCAGACCTTTGTAGGCATCCCCCAGATTGCCTAGGGCATTACCTTCACCCCGACGATCGCCTATCTCCCGTGTAATAGTTAGTTGTTGCTGATAGAAGTCGATTGCCCGCTTGATCTGCCCCAGATTTCTGTACGTAATTCCCAGATTACCTAGGGCATTGCCTTCACCCCTACGATCGCCAATCTCCCGTGCAATGGTCAAGTGTTGCTGAGAGAAGTCGATCGCGCGATCGCACTGCCCCAGATTGCTGTACGCAATCCCCAGACCGCCTAGGGCAGTACCTTCACCCCGTCGATCGCCTAGCTCTCGTGCAATGGACAGGTGTTGCTGATGGAAGTCGATCGCCCGATCGTACTGCCCCAAATTGTTGTACGCAATCCCCAGATTCCCTAGTTCAGTACCTTCACCCCCACGATCGCCAATCTCCCGTGCAATGGTCAGGCGTTGCTGATGGAAGTCGATCGCCCGATTGATCTGCCCCAAACGGTGGTATGCAAGTCCTAAACCGCTTAGGGCAGCACCTTCACTCCAGCGGTCTGCTGTTTGCCTAGCGATGGTCAGCATTTCTTGAAAAGCCTCTAGTGCCTCAGTAAAGCGGGATTGATCGAGGAGGAAATTACCCAACTTTAGTAAAGCTGTAGTTTGGGAGGAAGGAGCATTTTGGGTACGGTAGCGGCTGATGGCTTGGCGGAAGGCTTGGAATCCCTGGGCAGCATCCTGTTGGGGGTTGGGGGATTTTCCTTTTTGGATAAGTTGCTCATAGATATCTCCTAGGCTTTCGTAGAGAGTAGCCAAATTAGTAGAATCGGGGTCTGTGGTTTCTAGCTCGGCAATGGTTTCTTGTAGCTCCACCAAGGGGGGTAAAAATTTATCGCTAGTCTGCTCCGTTTGCCCCAAGGTTAGACGAGCATCCCCACCTCTAGGGTCACTAGAAAACACTGGAGTTGTAAATTCTGCTATTGTCTCCGACTCCTCCGAGAACCAGAATACCCCCTTCCGCCAACTCCAAAAATCCGGCGCTTTGAAACTAATTTCCTTCATCAGGCGATGATTTAGCCACAACACCACCGGGAACGGAAATTCCCGCATCCCCTCCCGCGTCCATTGCAGATAGCCAAAAAATTCCTCTAGGGGAGTTTTCCCAACATCCTCCGCAGTCAGGTTATACCCCGGCAACAACTCCGCCCCCGTCACCGTCACCACCGCCTCCCCTCCTTCCTGAAGATAGATATGGGCTTGGCGCAACTCCAACAACTTCCCTCGGATACTTCCCCCCCACGATAGCTCGATCCGGTAGGGTGCGATCTGGGCTTGCCTCGCCTCCGCCTCGTAACTACGGATAACCTGCTCCCGGAGACTCCGCCCATCACACACCGCAATCAAGATCGCCAGCCGTCCTTGGCTAGTTTCGATCGCCGCGATCAAGCGATCGTAGGTATCCTCATGGTTGGGGCTAAGGGATGGCACTAATAATCCCCTCCTGAATCAAAAGATCCGCCACGATCGGATTCAGGTCATACCAAAGAGAACTATTGCGATATTCCAGAATATACAAACCATGAAATAGATTCAAAACCCGTTGATTTTCGGCATCTTCAAGCCGAAGCTGGTCATAGATCTGTTTCAGGCGATCGAAATCTACCCGCCCCAGAGGTTCGGCATACTCAATTTCCAGATCATTGATCACCCGCGCCAAAATCTTTTGGTTAATGACTACTGGGGATTGCTGGAAATCGGCTCTTTTGATCTGACGGCGGATTTCTAGCATCGATAGCGCACAACAACGCTGCAAAATTCGCACCAACTCCCGCAACACCCCACCACTTTTGAGAATAATTTCTTCCCTCACCGCAGACTCTAGCAAATCTGGATCAATTCGTCGTTCCACGATCGCCCGAAATAGATCCATACAACCAGCATCAGGAATGCGATCGCTCTTTCGCACATCTTGCTTCGAGAAAAACTTCGTCACCCGCATAGTACGAATTTTGTTCACATGGCTTTCAATGTTGCGCTTCACCGAAACCTCTCGCAAAGTCGTCACCGGAATCGTGTAGATAATCCGAAAACTAGGCTCTAACAAGGGTTGAATATTCTTACTAAAAATGCTTTCCGTCACACTTAGATCTAACTTATCCAAATCATCAATGATCACTAAAACCTGACGCTTAGTAGCTATTTCTATGTTGGCTTTAATTTCATTGAGCTTGCCGATCAACTCCGAGATTTGCCGATTAAAAGTAACTGTAATTTCTTCTCGAATGGTGGCGTTCGCTTTCAGCTTGGTTTTTATCTCTGCAAAGAACTTAATGATCGCCTCAATACTAAACCCCATGCCGCCGCTTACCTCAACTTCAGTTCCAAAGTCACTAATTCGAGTTTGGGTATGCTTGCCCAGCCAGAGATAAAGTGCCTGTTTAGTTCCCGGCTTGATGGCGACTTTTTGCGCCTCCGCTGCTTCCAACAAAAATAGCGCCGTAGAAAATAAAATATTAACGTGATCTACCCCCGAAGCTTCGATCGCATCGGCAATGGAAAACTGCACCACAAAATATTCCCCCGTCTGGCTCATCCGGTCTCGAAACTCAGCCAACAGAGTCGATTTACCACAGCCCCGATGCCCCGTAAACACAATCTTATTATTTTGCGGCGTACAATCTTCCACCGCCTGCTCTAGCTCCTCGATCACGTCCACCTGATACTCCACCCAGAACCGATCTAGATCCTCCTTAGTCAGCAAAGGCTGGAGTTCTAGATTATTACTGGCGGCTTTGAATTCCCTGAGGCGTTGTTGGAGAGCGGCTAAATCTGGCATAAATCACTACAAATCACTACACCCCTATCCTAATACAACCTCGCACCTCTGTTGTGTTTTGCAAGGAGTGCGATCATTAATAATCGCTATATCAGTTCTCTTGGCAACCTGACTGGAATCTCTGCGCCAGCAAAACCAGCTATGTCACGAGTTACGATCGCATCCACACTGTAAGCAACAGCACAAGCATACTGAACAGCATCCTCAAAATCTCGAAATTTCAATACCACTGCCTGCTCCAGAATCGATCGATCCACTGTACAGATTGGTATCAATTAAAATTCGCATTACTGGTATTTCTGGGTGAGATAATTTACATAATCTTCCATAACATCCACATCCTCAGATATTGCCACTCCCTTAGCAATTCCTCGCAGTCCAGATAAATTTCTTGGTTTTATAGGGGATATTGTCTCTTGCTCTAGAGATTTAAGCACAGCCCGAACCAATTGCCATCGATCGTGCTTGGGTAATTTTAATATCTGTCGTTGTAGTTCCATTAACGTCATGGTAAATTCTCCTCAGATTAATGCGTCTATTCCACCACAATATCGTCCAGCTCCGTAAGCTCGATCGCTCCGGGGTATAAGGATTCGATCGCTGCACTCTCCTGAGAGGAAAAACGGCGGCGGCGGGGTATTTTTTTAGCTGTTGCCAAAGGATCGCATTCTGCCAAAGGTCGATCGTCCTTGCCATAGACAAAAGTAAGCCCCGTCAACCGCTCGATTTCGGAAATCTTGACTTGAAAAGTCTTAAACGGACTAAAGGGAACATCCGCTTCGATTCCCAACTGGGCAACCACATCTGCTTGGCTAGCTAAATAAGCTGTGGCAAATAACTTGCCTGCGGAAGTTAGAGCAGTGGCAATCTTCCAATATTGGAGAGGATATTGAATACTTTTATAATCTGGATCGCTATCGTCAAAAATTGGACCTGTGAAGATTTGGGCATTGTATTGTCCCTGAACGATCGACTCTTCCAACACATGGCGCTCGATCCCTTGCCAAATTTCCCGACTTTGATTAAAACCAGCGTGTTGGGGGGTGCAGTTGGTGAAATGGCAAGTATCCCCAGCCGAACTGAGGGCTAAAGCCGGAGTTTTGCCAAATTCCAAATCTTCCCGCCTGGTCAAATGTCCTCGATCGAACCTATTACGGGCGTAATAGAACTCGCCCACTTGCGCCTCTTGGGGAATCCGGGGGTCGAGCCGCCAGACATCGGTAGTCCGACTCATCAAATAGCGATCGCCAAAGCTGACATTAGCCGCACTATAAATGGCAAAACGCCGCTTGCGATGCATGACCACACTGTAGTTGTTGTAGTGCAGAACGTATTTATTATTTTCTTGCGGCTGAATTAATTGGGTAACTTCACTTTCCAAACCGGGGGAGAGTTTGGGCAAGGCAACTCGGTATTTTGCCCCCAGAAAATCTGGATTATAACCCTGACGGTTGGCATAGTTGGGATCAAAAGGCGCATCAAATTTAGCTGGGGCATTGCCTCCGCTGCTTCTCCGTTCCAGCGACAGGCGATCGCTCTCCTGCGCTGATGCGAGGCTAGGCGGCATTCCAGATTTTGCTCCATCAACGGTGATCCCACCATTGGCATTAATCTGGAGGGTAATTTGCAGAGGAATAGTCACGGTTTGCAGGTTATCTTGACTCATGGGATGTAGATTCCTAGTTAAAGATGGGGTGGGAGCTTGAATTAAAGATGGGATGGGAACTGGAGCAGAACCACCAATCCTGGTGGATTCTGGGGTGACGGTAAATAAGGGTTGCATCAAAGGATGGGTCGGCAGTGCTTGTTTGAGGGTATGGATAATTCGACTGGCGCGAATCCCCTCGTTGGCTAACCATTTAATCCTTGCCTCATCCATAGTCTGGGGATTAAAATCCTGCCCATCAATGGTTTGAATTTTGCCATCGCGCTTTTCGGGGATGCCGCTATGGTGGAGCGCCACCACAAACCAATCATTATTATAGACCGGGGAGCCAGAGGATCCCCCCAGGGTATCGGTGGAGTACCACAACACATCCTCGGCTCTCTTGAGCAACCGATTTTCCCGCACGCATAGTTGCTTCCGCTCTCCCGCCGGATGCTGCACGATCGTCAACCATTCCCCCTCAGAGGACTTACCGGGGGTTTCTAGCAAGGGCAACCAGCCAAATTCGGCTAAGTCCTGGTCGCCATCAGTCGATCGAGGGTTGATGGCGACGATGGTGAAATCTAGAGGTTGGGAAGTATAAAAGAGTTGTTGAGGATTGAGGGCAAAATCGATCGGACCCGTCGGTCGATCGTGTAAATCAACTTCATAATCAAATTGAGCTGAGGAATAGACCGCCCAATCTGAACTGGGTAGCACATGGTTATTGGTAATTAAAACTTGGGGGGCAATCAGAAACCCGGTTCCCCAACCGTAGAATTTGCCGTTGGGTTGGCTAATTTTGATCCGAGCCACGGCACGGGCAGCGATCGTGCCCCGTTCCAGATAGTTAACTGGTTGGAGTTCGTTCCCGGCTAAGACTCGCTCTAAGGTATTGACCGCCAGTTGCTCATCACCGAGCGATTGGCTCAGAAATTGCAGACGTTGCAGTTTCTCTATGGGGGTGATAAGATCCCCCGGCGTTTGATCTTGCAGTGCCAAGATGCGATCTTCAAGGTTGAAATCTAGCCTTTCTACTGCCTTGTCGATTTGTTCAGTGATTAAGCTCATGTAATGCTAGTAAGACATGTTTATTTCATGGTAGTGCTGTAAAGTAATGGCTTGGATCATGGTGCTTGGGGAGCTTCGCGCTCCAAGCACCATGACAATGCATGACTACCTATTTCAGAATTTCCTCTAATTGATGTTGATACCAAAGAGAACGGTATAACCCCTCAGTGGCAACTAATTCACTATGGGTTCCGCCTTGAACAATTTTGCCACTATCCATGACTAAAATTCGATCGGCTTGGGCAGCGGCAGAAAGTTGATGGGAAATGAAAATTACGGTTTTCCGCTCAGTTCCTTGGGAAAGACGGCGCAATATTTCTGTGGCTGTTTGGTTATCGACACTAGAAAGGGAATCATCCAGAATCAATACTGGGGCATCGACTAATAAGGCTCTAGCGAGGGAAGTTCGTTGCCGCTGTCCCCCAGAGAGGGTGATCCCCCGCTCGCCGACAATGGTGCTATATTCCTTGGGAAAGTTGAGAATTTCTCCATGAATTTGGGATTCTTGGGCAGCGGCAATTACTGCTACATCTCCGGCTACAGGATCACCATAGCGGATATTATTTTTCATGGAATCACTGAAGAGGAAACTCTCTTGGGGCACGTAGGCGATCGCCCGGCGCAGATCCTGTAAATTAATCTGGGTGATATCGTAGCCATCTAAAAATAGCTGACCGGGGGCAATATCGAGCAATCGAGTCAGGGCATTGGCAATGGTGGATTTTCCAGCACCGATCGACCCCACAATGGCGATGGTTTCCCCTGGTTCAATTTGGAAGTTCACATCAATAAGGGCGGGGAGTGGACTATTAGTTGATCGATCTTGGTGATTATCAGCTTGACTATCAACCTTAACGCCAACCTGGCTATCAGCTTGATAACTAGTTGGCAGATTAGGAAAACTAAAATTTAAGTGGCGGGCTTCTATTTTTCCCTGAACCTTTTCCCGTGGTAGGGCAATACTAGTTTCTAGATCGGCAATTTCCGGTTCTGCCATGAGAATAGTTTCAATCCGATCGATGCTAACCTCGCCTCTTTGATAAGCAGTAATCGTAAAACCTAGCAAGGCGGTGGGGAAGACTAATCTTTCTGCATAGATCAACAACGCCACAAAATCGCCAATGCTAATACTGCCCCTCGCGATCGCCCCAGTTCCTAGCCAAAGCAGAATCAGCAAACTTACATAAGCCAAAGCCTCCACCACTGGGAATAAGACATTTCTCGTTTGAGCTAGTTTCAGGTTTGCCGCGAGTAAACGCTGATTTACCTGATGAAATGCTCGTTGTTCATTGGATTCTTGAGCGTAGATCTTAATTAAAGAAATTCCGCTCATATCTTCTTGAACCAGTTCACTAATCGATGATAATTCTTCTTGAACTTCCTGCTGTTGTGTGCGGAGTTTATTGCTAAACAAAGAAACACTAAATAGCATAATTGGGTAGATAGCAATCGTCATTAAGCTCAACCACCAACTAATTCCCAACATTACCGGGAAAGTCAGGGTATAGGCAAAAAATGTATTTGCCAAGCTGAGAATCGCAAAGCCCAGCAACCGCCGAATATTATCTACATCACTAGTGGCACGATTGATTAGATCCCCCGCTGTGTTGCGGGCAAAATATGCTGGTTCTAGGGTGAGTAAATGCTGGAAGATTCTCTGTTTCAAATCAAATTCCACCTGCCGCCCTAAACCAAACAGAATAATCCTTGAAGCCATGCGAATAAACCACATGATTGTGGCGAGGACAAAGATCAGGATCACATAATGCCAAATCAGATCGAAGCTAAACGCCACTCGCAATCCGTCAATACTGTCCCGGATGAGCAGGGGAATATAGATGCCGATCGCATTGACGACAAAGAGGGAAAATATCCCCCAAAATAAATCTTTCCAGTGGGGGCGGAGATAATCTTGTAACTTTTTTAGTCGCGAATAAGCCATGATTTTCTAAAGTCCCCCAAAACAACAATCATTAATATTGCCTTGCCATCCCCGCAGAAAATAGTAAATTCTGACAAAATATTCATCCACTATCCTCGAAGTTAGTGCCAGAGAATCTACATTAGGCACTAGGTCTTCTACGACAATATTGTTTAAATTTACTGGCTTGACATTTCCAGTAGAAAAGTCTGTAGGTCGGGGAAAGGCTCTGATTCTTAGCTGAGAAAAAGTCGCGATCGCCCGGTTCATTTCTAACCCAGAAGCAATCAGGGTAATTGGTTGGTTTTGCAGATTTCTATCCCGGAGAATTTTTGCGACAGCCTCGGCACTAGTGCGAACATCCACCCCCGTTGGTTCAATGACTAATTGGGACAGCGGAATGTTAAATCCACGGTTCATAATCACGCGCAGGTCGTTGCCTTCGATCGAATTGGGTTGCTCTAGAGGGATGCCCGGCCTTCTGCCACTACTGATAATTACCAAGGGCTGTCTGCCCAAGAAAACTTCTTGATTGTAGGCTTGGGATGTTGCCAAGAGGCGATCGCCCCTCTCTGTCAATTGTACCTCTCGGCGAGGAACTAAGCTGATTTTCGTGGTTCCCCGTGCCAAAACTACGATCGTTGAGGGGGGTAATCTTTCTTCCGCAACAACATTCTGGTTAGCTCCCGAAGCCGTCCATTGCCCCAAGGTCGTGGCAAACAGAGGAGTACTGCCAATCAACAACACCCAAAACGCAATCATCACCAAATTCCCCTTGACTTTCTTTGACCCCTCTCGAAGAGCAAACGCTAACAACACTACCCCCAACCCCAAGGGCTTCAGGGGCAGGGATAATAAACTCCACCAAGTGCTGCCAAAGCCAGTAGTGGGATTAAAAAAAGCCAAAATAATTACTAGTAGTAGCAAAACCATCCCAAGTTGGGAGAGAGCCTTTGGAGAGACTACTTGTGTCAGCACGTACCGGAGAACAACAACAATCAGCACCCAGAGCAGAATAGTAGTAATAAATGGAAACATAGGCAAGAAGTTTAGGGACGTAAGTTTAGCAAAGTTGGCAAAGTTCTGATTAATTTTCGATGGGACTGCTATATTATGCGGTAAATTAGCTGAATGAATTAATCAAAGCCGTCCCAGCAGTCACTGCAATGCCCTGAACTTGCTGTTGGCACAGTCTCTCTTAGAGAAGAGAGCTTGCCGAAGTGGATGACGGCATTCTAAACCCAATTTATTGATAAATTAACAATGTCCACAACCTATACTGTAAAAATTAACCATCAAGGTACTATATCTACTATACAAGTACCCGCCGATAAAACTATTCTCAAGGCTGCTGATGAAATAGGGATTAGTTTTCCTAGTTCCTGTAATGCTGGGGTTTGCACCACCTGTGCTGCCAAAATTACCAACGGCGGCAAAGTCAACCAGAGTGAAGGAATGGGGATCAGTCCAGAACTCCAAAGAGATGGCTATGTTCTCCTCTGTGTTGCCTATCCTTTGGCAGATTTGGAGATCATCACCGAGCAGGAAGATGCCGTGTATGAGCAACAGTTTGGTCAATTCCAAAAATAATTACAGCAATTTGTGTGTGGGCGGCTGTCGCTGCCCACACACAAACCCAAACCTATCAAGCATTTCAGGAAATGTCCCGAATTTTATCTACAGCACTTTGCGTTCAAATGAGGCACGCTACAAATATTGACAGTCTTATCAATATGAGGCTTGAGAGTGGGTGGCTGTAGATATCCACTCTCAAGCTGCTGTATATAAAAAATGCTGTAGCGTCAATAAAGTGCTGTAACTATAGGTACTGCCATGTTTCAGTTACTATGGTGCTGAGCCAGAGACGTTGACCCGCATCTAGCCATGTATCTTCTGCAAGTAGTTCTGCTGTGAGGTCTTCAAGGGATTGTCCTTGGGAACGAGCAATCGTCACTACCCCGGCGATCGCGGCTACCACTAATTCCCCATCAATGGGTTGCTGTCGAAGGGCTACTACTTCTTGGGCAGTGGCTGGAATAGAATAATTCATAAAAATTAGAAGTATTAAATTAAAAATTTAGGACTGTTGTGGAGATTGTTGCGGGCTTCGACTACACTCAGCCCGCAGCAATCTCCAAATGCGTAAGTCTGGGAATGCTAAATTAGGGTGATTAAGTTAGGATGATTAAGGTTTTCACCAATCCTAGGCAAGTGAAACTAGAGGATTGCTATAGTTGAATCTAATTAAATATCTTCAGTAAATGTATTCTTCATTACGGAATTTACAGAAACCAAGAGCAATCTAGATTAACAAAAATGAGAGTGAGTTTGCTTGCTGTAACAAATCTTAACATTTTATTCTCCAAATTATGAATAATTTCCTTAGTCCCAATCCCCAAGAAAAGCACCCCATGCCGGGCTTTCCTCAGGTTTGCTACATCAAAAATACTGTGCATAATCCCCAGATTGAGATTGGCGATTATACCTACTACGACGATCCAGAGGATTCAGAAAACTTTGAGAGAAATGTCTTGTATCTCTATCCGTTCATTGAGGATAGGCTAATTATTGGGAAGTTCTGCGCGATCGCTACCGGAGTCAAGTTCATCATGAACGGGGCAAATCATAAAATTTCTGGCTTTTCTACCTACCCCTTTCAAATTTTTGGTAATGGCTGGGAGCGAGTCACCCCCAAAAACGAAGAATTTCCCCAGAAAGGTGACACCATAGTGGGGCATGATGTTTGGCTGGGCTACCAATCGATGGTGATGCCGGGAGTGCATATTGGACATGGAGCAATCGTTGCCACCCAATCTCTCGTAGTCAGAGATGTGGAACCCTATACGATCGTCGGCGGCAACCCCGCCCGTCAACTGAAGCAGAGATTTGATCAAGAGACTATTGAAGAACTTTTGGCTATTGCTTGGTGGGATTGGGATATTGCAAAAATATCGAGGAATCTAGAAGCGATCGTCGCAGCAGATATTAACGCCCTTAAGGCATCTAATTAACGAGAGTCTCCAATCCCGAACTGACGTTATTTGCAGCCAAGCTACCTATCGGGCAACTCAGGCAAATTATTAAAAATAGCCAAAACCAAACCTCCTGTTTTTTGATCTAAATTCTGCCAATCTATTTCCCCTTGGGCATCGATTAAACTTTTATCAATTTCCACCACTTGCTCTCCATCCGTTGCCCGATAGTTATGAAAACAAATTTCATAACACAGACCCCACAGATCCACTTCCACCTGATAGCTTTCATGTTTCAAACAGAGCAGATATTGAGGAGTTGGTTCAGTCACTTCTTGGTAGGACTCTTTCCAGACAGAAGATTCTAGATTTTGTCTAATGTGGTCAACGATGCGAATAAATGCTGGTTGCATCAGCAATTCTGCCTGTTGCCAATTTTCTAAGTCCTTGATTTTGGGTAGATTAGCCATGATCGATCGCCTGTAATTCTGTGAGCCGAGCGAGAACTTCTTGACTATGAACGGTCGGATTTACTCCCAAAAAGACTTCTCTTAAGATTCCCTCTGGATCAATGATGAAAGTATGGCGGAGGGAGGCAATGCCCAACCAAGAACCGTAGGCTTTGCTCACAGTTCCGTTCTCATCCGCTAGCAAAGGAAATTTCAAACCTTCGGAATCGCAAAATTTAGCGTGGGAATCAACAGAATCAGCACTCACGCCAATAATCTGGGCATTTTGGGCTAGATATTTGGGTAAATCTTGCTGAAACCTACGAGCTTCTAGGGTGCAACCAGAGGTAAAATCCTTGGGGTAGAAGTAGAGGATCAGCCATTTGCCTCGGTAGTCCGTAAGAGTAACTTTGCCTTCTCCGGTATTGGTAGGCAAAGTGAAATCAGGTGCAGGTTGGTCTATTTCTGGCTGTTTGCCCCCTAGGGCTTGGGCAACTTTGGCAAGGCTAAACCAACCGAAGATGGTGGAGCTGAAGCCAAGGATTATCTGGATAAAATTGCGGCGTGAGGACATAGATTAACGAGTGATAATAATTTTGCCATTACTAACTTTAATATCTTTGATGGTTTTTAACCACTTTTGAAACTCCGGTTCCTTCAGCGCTTCTTCTGCTAAGTTCTGCTTTTTTATACTATCCATAATTGTATTTTGGACAAAACTGGGCATATCTGGATTGTCTAGGACTACTTTGGTAGGTGTGATGACCAGCTTTTGATCTTGGAAGCTAATTTTCATGGCGATCGTGCCATTGAGGAACCTCCCTTCCAAACCCGGAATGGAGCCTAGGGGTAGGGTTCCTTTCATGGAAACCTGATCTCCCGGAATATCAAAGTAAACCTTGCCAGCAAAATCTGGTTCTAGGGCAATCAGGGTATTTAAGTCTTGGGCAGAGAGAATTAATTCGCCGGGTTTATCCTCGTTGATGGCGGTTTGAAAGGAAGAAATGCGATCGCCCAAGTCTTTGAGGTTGTTTTGGTCGGGACTGGCAACGGGTAGTTCTGTGGGTGTGGGCGAAGTAATATTTTTGCTGATGGTGTAGGTTTGATAGACAAAGAAAACCACAATCCCCGCAGCGAGGGAAAACAAAGCTGCAAAAATCACCCCAAACCACAGCCAAAATCTGCGGGAAGGGGGTGGAGAATCACGTTGCTGTGGATCATGCATATTTTTAGGTGATTTGTAATTAGCTTAAGGATTCTGAGAGGTAGTCAGCAGTTGCCTCTACTAGGGCGATCGCTTTTTCGTAGAGCATTCGTGTGGGACCTAAAACTCCCACACTGCCTACATTTCGATTGCCCTGTTGGTAGGGAGCTGCAATCAGGGTACAGGCACGCATAGGCTCTAGGGGGTTTTCTGTCCCAATTACTACCTTGACTCGTCTCTGTCTAATGGGGTTGGAGACAGGGTTATTAGGAGCATCAAAGATCACCTGCCACACTTGATCCTGTTCTTGTTCTAATAGATGCAATAACATCTGGACTTGTTGCAATTCGGAAAATTCTGGCAGGCGGAGGGCATCAGCCACCCCATGAATCATAATCGGGGCTGCACCTGTGGGTTGGCTGCGGCGTTGCAGTTCGGTGAGGATATTTTGCAAAACATCGGCATACTTGGCAAACTCTCGATCGAGTTCCTGCCAATCAAGGGTGGCTAATTCCCCTAAGCTCTGTCCCCGGAGTTGTTCCAAGAGGAAATTGGAGAGGATCTGCAACTCGCGATCGACCAATTCGGCATCGGGCAACTCATCCCCCATGGGTAAATCCATCAGAATAGATTGAGTCAGGTAGTTATCGGTAACCACGATCAGCATCACCTTGGAAGGGTCTATTTGCACCAGTTGCAGGTGGCGCAGCCGATTATGGAGGGTTTGGGGCAAGGTGATCAGCGTAATATAGCCACTCAGGGTTGCCAAAATTTGGGCTGCCCCCCGGATCACTTCTTCAAAGTGGCGTTTGTCTCCGAGGGCATTGATTCCCGCTGGATGTAGTTGTTCTCGAAACGAAAACTCCATTTGTTTGCTGATATCTTCTGGTGGATACAGCAGTTGATCTACATAGATGCGATAGCCGGAATCAGAGGGGACTCGCCCAGCGGAGGTGTGGGGTTGATACAGTAAGCCAGCTTTTTCTAACATCCCCAAGCAAGCCCGAATCGTCGCCGGACTGATGTTTAAGTTATAGTCAGCCGCTAAAACTTTGGAGCCAACGGGTTCCGCCGTGGCAATGTAGTGCCGGACTGTGCAGGCTAGGATGTGTTGTTGTCGATCGCTTAAACTTACTTGCATGGCAAAACTATGAATATCAATTACCTAAATCCAATCCCAGTCCTCTAATACTATAGCAATCCTCATTGATTGTTGAATTTTAGAGGGTTGAGAATGGCTCTCCCTAAGGGTGACAAATCGATTCCATCATGGTTGAATTGTTTCGGTGAGAAGGGGATTTTGGTGGAGATGGGTCGATGTGAAGAGGAAAAATCGGGAATCTGGCGGGGATTTTGGGTTTGATGAGAAGATTTGGGTTAACGTGAATTCGATGAAAATCCCTAAAACCTTAGTGGTTTCGTTCTCACGTTGTGCAGGATTTCCTCAGGCTGGTTGAGCGAAGTCGAAACCAGCCCCCTAGAGCCGGACTTCGACTTCGCTCAGTCCTCATCTTGTCCAAGTTGAATTCGATCATCAGGCTTTAAAAAAACATCGAACTCTCGTTGGATTAGATTCCCGACTTTTGAGAGCGCTGGCATCTTTTTGAATTTGGTATAAACTTCGATCTTGATTTCACGCCCTATTTGGGGATGTATTGGGCGGCGAAGCGATCGCGGAGGAGGGCATGATGAGCGATCGCATTCCTTCACTTCAAATTAACGGGGGTGCGATCATTGCCAATTAAGTATAGTTAAACTCGTTACCCTCGCAAATTCTCTATCTGCCGTCACCAAATTTGCTGAATTTTGGATTGCTATTGCTGCAATAACTGCATCTGGTAATTTCAAACGATGTCCTTGGCGAATTTCAATAATTTTCTCAATCAAAACAGCATCAATTGAAACTAAATCTAGAACCTCAACCCGTTGCAGAAACTGGTCAAAAATCTTACGATCATCTTGAGTAAGTCCGGGAAATACTAGAAACTCAATTTTGCTAATGACTGAAATTCCTAACCAATCAGCATTTTTAAGTAAGGCCGTAAGTTGAATATTTCCTTGAAGTAGAGCTACGATCGCATTCGTATCTAATACATAACGATTACCACTCATCTCGCAAATTCCTCTGGATTGTTACTGCATCTCCCTGCCAATTTAATCGACCTACTAAATCGGAGAAATCATAATTGGGCTTCTGCTTCTCATCTGATGAGCTTGGATTCAAATCTATTAAAACTTCACGTTCTTTTAGCAAAATTAACGCTGCTCCTATCACTTCTGAAGCTGATGAGTATCTACCGTTTTTGACTGTTGACTGAACAAATTGTTCTAATTCAGGAGTTAAGGATATATTCATGATTTTGAGTTGCTAATTAGAATCAAATAATCTTTCTTAAGAATAACAAAATTTCATGTTCTATTTGGGGGTGTATTGGGCGGCGAAGTGATCGCGGAGGAGGGCATGGACAAAGCGATAGCCACCACCGACACGCTAGAGAAAACCGAAGTCAGTTGCCCAACAATAAATCACTTGATTGTTTTTTTCTTCCTTTGCCAATAGTTTTGATTAGTTGGGGTTTTATCCCTTTGCCAATAGTTTCGATTAGTTTGGGTTTTCTTCCTTTGCCAATAGTTTCGCTTCTCGACTATCGCTCGATTCAGTTGGTGTGGGGTGTATTGGGCGATGCAATGATCTCGAAGAAAGGCATGGACAAAGCGATAGCCACCACCCACACGCTGAAGAAAACCACGCTCTGTGCAGTAGCGGAGGAATTTGCTGTAGTTTAAGGGGCTATAGCCGAAGAGCCAGAGGGTGAGGCGGAGGGAGTAATGGGCGATCGCGCTAGTCAAGCCTCCATTAATAGCACCTAACAAAAAGCCAAAAGCTGCCCCTTGAGACAGAATTACGTTTAAGGTTAAGGGTTTATCGAAATAGTGCAGAGCGATGGGAATTGTCATACCGAAGGGAATAAACATTAAACCAAAAATTACTGAGTTAAAAATTGATTGATGAATACCCTGATTATCTTTAGTTTTGGTATCAATCTCCACACCAGTAAACGATTTAACCAGCCCTCCAACCAGCCCGAAAACCAGCCCGAAAACCAGCCCGGAAACCAGCCCGACAACCAGCCCTCCAACCAGCCCTCCAACCAGCCCGGAAACCAAGTCATTATAAAAATTTCTTGGCGCTTCGCGCCAAGAAATTTTTATGGTTTCAACAGTTGCAATACTACCAGTCCCTCCAACCAGCCCGGAAACCAGCCCGACAACCAGCCCTCCAACCAGCCCTCCAACCAGCCCGGAAACCAGCCCTCCAACCAGCCCGAAAACCAGCCCGACAACCAGCCCGACAACCAGCCCGTAAACAAATTTTTGCCAGCGTTTTGCTAGAAACCTTGGCTGTAATTTCTCAATAAAAAACTCCGTTTGATTTTCCTCAATTAACCGCCATGCCAACCAACCCAGCCAAGCCTTGGTTTTCTCATCATCCTTGTAGGGCTTCTGACCATGCTTAGTTGCGGGTAAATTCTTTCCTCCCACATAGCGCCGCTTTAACCGCTCTGCAATATACGCTTCAAACAAAACCCGCCGCCACTCTTCAGCGCTTTCTTCCTTTTGCCACATCTCCCCCGGCAACCCACCACTCGCCAACACCAAAATCGTTAACAATAACGGCGATCGGGCTAATCCCTCCATACTGTCCATAAATCTATTCAAAACAAGATGATAACTCTCTTGCTCCACTTTCTCCATTAGATTTAAATGACTACAAATTGACTCATAAAATTCTGCTGATTTCTCTTTTTCTTCTGCATCAATGTACTTAAGCCATAGCTCACTCAACAATTCAAATCCTGCTTCTCTTAACTTTTCTCTCAATAGTTGAGGAAATAGATATCTTCCCTTCCAACCCATTACATCAATGTCCTGCTGCACCGCCTCCCACAGCCACTCACACCCCGCCCCCCGCAGAAACTTCTCGATCTGCCCATCCGTCAATGGCTGTAAAATCACCGCCCCGTTCAATCCCAGATTAGCCTCATAGTTCTGATACTCCTCCCGCCGCGAACACACCACCAACGGCACACCACTCCAAGCTGGCAAAAACTCATTCAACGCCCCCACACAAGTCTCCTGCCGCTCCGACATCAACTCATCTAGCCCATCCAACAACGGCAGTATCCGCCCCTCCTCGATCCACTTCTTGGCAATATCCTGCCGCACCCCATACTTCAGCTTCAGATCCGCCACCATCCAACTGGGAATATCCTTAAACTCCGGCTTCCACGCCGACAGGTTCAATAACACCGGAACTGGTCGTGAAGCATTCTTGTCTGCCCGTTGCACCAACTCCTCCGCTAGTTGCAACAACATCATCGTCTTCCCCGATCCCGGCGCTCCCAAAATCAACAACCGCCCCCCAATGCCGGGTCTGTCGAAAATATCAACAATATTCGTCCCCTCCGGGCAGCGCTGACTCGGCTGATTCCCCAACTTCACATCCACCGCCCAAGGCTGAATCACTTGGCTGGGGTCTTCTTCCTTGTTCAGTTCAATGTAAACCCGATTGTGCAGAGATTGTGCCAACCGTCCCGCCACCTCATTTTTCACTGCTGCCAGTAGTTTCGCCTCACTCGAATCTCTTAATTTAGCTGGTGTCTGCTGATAGTTGTTATGAATATCACCCTTAGCATACTGTCCATGATTATTAACTTCCTCGTAATCACCGCCATCAGTATTGATATCACGTCGATCGATCATGGCTACTCACAAACTAGGTTTAGTGCTTCACTGGAGTCAATCCTCAAAATTAATTAAATTATAGAACCTCCACCCCCTACTCAGGCTTTTACTTTATGCTATTAAACATCAGCCTCCTCTGTGCCTAAATCTATGACAGCCTCCCTCGCTCAAACTTTGACGATCGAACAATTTCTTCAGCTTCCCCACCTAGAGGAATCTCCCCCTTGGGAATACATAGATGGAGTGATCAGCCAAAAAACCATGCCCAAAACTCGCCACTCCATCTTGCAAAAACGATTATTGACAGCGATCGATCGCCATAGCCAAACCCACACAGCCTTACCAGAACTTCGGTATACTTTTGGTGGCAAATCGATCGTTCCAGATATTGCCGTGATTGCTTGGAGCCGGATTCCAGTCACAGAAAACGGAGAACCAGCGGATGATTTTTTAGAGGCTCCTGATTGGGCAATTGAAATTCTTTCTCCAAATCAAAAGGCAAATCGAGTGATTGAAAATCTCTTGTATTGCCTAGGGCATGGCAGTCAGTTGGGTTGGATGATTGACCCCGATGATTATTCGATCTTGGTATTTGCTCCCCAACAGGAACCCCGTGTATGTAGAGATAATTTGCTCCTGCAAGTATTACCGGGAATTGATCTGGAAATAACATCTCAAGAAGTTTTTGGATGGCTACAGATCAGCAAACCTTGAGATTTCAAAAATGATATTTAAAGCCTGATGCGATCGATCATGGCTGACCATAAGCTAGGGTTAATCGTTAATTGGATTATAGAGCTTCAGCCCCTCTATCCACTGAAAATCTCTCACATTTCGTGTCACCAAAGTTTTGTCATAAACAATAGCCGTTCCCGCAATAATCGCATCCCCCAAAGACATCCGCCGCCGCTGACGTAGAGAAACTGCTGCGTCAATAATATTGGATGCGATCGGCAAGATTCTTGCAGTCCGAAAGAAGTTTTCCAAAACTATCTTCTCTGCTGGCTGCAAGTTATGATACCCCAATACTTCCACACAACTAATTTCCGAAACATATATTTCCTGCTCTGTCAGCAATTGTCTAACTCCGGGATACACTCGTTGAGTTGAATAAATAACAATGTTGCTATCAAAAATCATTAATCCTCCCGTCCCGGTAAAGGTCTATCTTGGCGTTGCTCACGCTGCCATGCCACTAAATCTACCCCCGGCATGACACCTCCACGATCATCAAGGCTACTCACAATTTCTACCAAACGTTGCCGCCTCTCTAAGGGCGACAGTCCAGGTTCTGCATCTTCCATAACCATTGCTGGAGTTGATTCAGTCGTCTTTAGAATAGACGTATCAAAAAATTCTAGAACCTGCATTTTTTGTTCGATCGACATCTTGCGAATGCGATTGAACAGAATTTCTTCCAGTTCCGTTGCTGTCTTGATTTGAGTCATCGTTTTACTCCTTTGGTTTCGTCTTCTGCCAATCCTTATAAGCTTCCACTAGGGGAGCTACGAGGGGATGATCGACACCCTTTTCAATTGCTTTGATCGCTGCTGCCTGCCCCGCACTAAATAACCGATCTTTTAACTTGCCATCACCTTTGATTTTTTCCAAAGCCGCCGTAGTTGCTGCCGTCTTACCTTCTGGGGTATCAATCCCATAGGTCTTCCCAAGCTGTTCTAACAATTCCTGAATTTCCGCCGCCGCCTCGGCGAGGGTTTGTTGCTGTGCCCCAGAAAGATGATTGATAATGTCACCTTCTGCATACTGACCACTATTGCTAACATTAATTTCTCGATAATCACCGCCGCCCGTATTGATTGTGCGTCCTTCTGTCATAGGTTTAAAATAATCTAGGTTTTATCTCATGATATGGCGACTCTTAGAGGTCATCTATAAATAGCCTCTTAATTTTGCTGATACCAATCATATCTGCCACGGGAAGGTGCAAGGCTTAGGAAAGCATTAATATCTAGGCACGGAAGGATCAACAGCACTAGAGTAGGCATCAATTCCACCCACAATATTTTTTACCTGCGTAAAACCTTGAGTCACCAACCATTGGCACATCTGGGAGGAGCGCACCCCGTGATGACAGAGGACTAAGGTTTCTTTGTGGGGATCTAAGCTAGTAGTAATGCTTTCTGACCAGATCGGAAACTCACTGAGAGAGAACATCTGAAAGCCGGGGAGACTGGCAATCTCTAGTTCCATCGACTCCCGCACGTCCACTAGTTGGAAGTTTTGGACAATCTCTGGGGTGAGACTGTTGAGAATTTGCCCTAATTCCATAACACTAATTTGAGCTACGATCGCATTGGTGGAAGACATATTATTTCTCAGTTGTAATAGGTAATTTATAAATTGACTCAAAGGTCATAGTTTCCGCCCCGGCTGAGGTAGAAACTGGGGGTTTCTGATTAAATTAGTTTTTATATAGTTATCCTAAATGAATTTAGAATTTTAGAGGGTTGAGAACGGCTCCCCCTCCGGGGGAGCCGTTCTCAACCCATTTAGGATCGCTATAGTTAAGATTTCATCTTAGCTCAAGGTTAGGAATTATTGAAAATCAGAACAGAAATAATCCAGCAGAACTTACAGCACTTTGCGTTCAAATGAGACACACTACAAATATTGCAAGTCCTATCAATGATGGGTTTGAGAGTGGGCTTCGACGACCCTCAGCCCACTCTCAAACTGCTGTATGCAATTGCAGGTTTTTGCGAGGGTAGAGCGATCGCAAAAACCTAGATACAGCATTTTTTGTACAAATAAAGCACACTACAGAAGCATTATGGTTTGTGGGCGATCATCCGGATGCGGCGGTAATCGGCGATCCAGTGGGAGGTTCGGGTATCTGGGTGATCCTGAGATAAAGAATCTTGATTTCGGAAGATACTCGATCGCGTTTTCTCTTCGATCGCCCCAATCAAATAACTTTCTTGCTCTGGAGATAGGGCAGCAAGAATACCCTGACCAAACATTCGCAGCCAGTTGGCTAAACCAGATTCTCCAGCAGGCAAGACAATGGGGCGATCGAACAACTCACAATAATCCACCTCAAATCCTGCTGCTTCCAAAAGGCTAGTATATTCTCCCACCCCCGGAAAATACCAAGGATTATTTACCTCACACCCCATAGCCTCTAAGGTGCTAAATAAAGCTGATTGAATTTGTTGGATATTGCCTCGTCCGCCAAATTCTGCCACGAATCTTCCCCCCGGTGCTAATGCTCGGTACATACATTGAATAGCCAATTCTGGGGGCTTGACCCAGTGCAGAGCGGCATTGGAAAAAATTGCAGAGTAGGGCGTATCTACCTGAAAATCACGGGCATCCGCCACCATGAATTGGAGATGGGGATAATTAGCTTGAGCTTCGGCAATCATGCCTCGATCGGCATCAATCCCCAACACCTCTGCCCCCATCTCGGCAATTTGGGCAGTAAGTTGCCCCGTGCCACAACCAAGGTCTAAAATTCGTTCTTCTCTTTGAGGTTTGAGCAGTGTCAATAATGATTCTCCATACTGCCAAACGAAGTTGTGATTACTCTGATAAAAAGTCGGATTCCAAATATTTGTGGTCATAGAAAACTCCTATTCGTTAATATTGGCTGATCGGTTATTGTGGGCTTCGACGACCCTCAGCCCGCCATGACAGCCTAAAGCTTAGATAATTTGTTCTCTGCAAATCAAACTTGAGTATAGATATCTTTTTTGTGTTAGAGAACAACCAGCTACTTTTGCAGCATTACTGATTCTTCCAACCTACACAATCTAATGTCGGATAGTATCTTTGCTCCTTGTTGCTGATAGAAATCAACGGCAGGGGAATTATGGACAGCAACCGTCCATTCTATGCGTCCACAATTCTTGATTCTTCCCAAATTGGCTAGATAATTAATTAGAGCCGTACCTATTCCCTGATGACGCATTTGGGGCTTCACAAATAGATCATCGAGCCAAATTCCCGGTTGTGCTAAGAAACTAGAATAGGTATAAAAATACAGAGCAAAACCTACGGGCTGATTTCCTATTTCTGCCAGAAGTACATAGGCTAAGGGATGATCGGAGAATAAGGTTTTAGCTAGTTTCGGTAGGGTAGATTGAACTGCACATTCTTGCTGATCAAATTCAGCTTTGGCTAATATAAAATCTAGAATTAATTCCAGATCATTCTCTTCAGCGATCCTGATTTTTATGGCTAGTTCCTGCATAGTTAATTGGCGGTTTTTGACTACAAATTTAGTTTATGTAATATCTGAACCAATGTCCAATATATAGTTACGTCATGATTTATACTTTTAAAATATATATCTGAAAAGGAATGACTCGGAGTGTTTTGCACTCGGCGATCCCCCCTAACCCCCCTACCCTTCGGGAAGGCAAAACCAACAAAAGGGGGGAACCGGATTCAAACTAAGAAAAATATGGAACTACGACACCTGCGGTATTTTTTAGCAGTGGCAGAATCTTTAAACTTCAGTCGGGCTGCGGAGAAACTACATATTGCCCAACCACCCCTGAGTCAGCAAATTCAACAACTGGAGGCAGAACTGGGGTTTCAATTATTCCATCGCACCAAGCGCCGAGTCCAACTCACTGCCGCAGGGGAATTATTCCAAAGAGAAACTCTGCAATTATTGCAACAGCTAGAGCAGGCGATCGAGAAGGGACAGCAAACGAGCCGGGGAGAAGTGGGACAGTTGGCGATCGGCTTTGTCAGTTCCGCTGCCTACAATGTGTTGCCGCCAATTTTGCAAAGGTTTCGCCAAGCAGTGCCGGGCGTAGTTTTAGATCTGCAAGAATTAACCACCAATCAACAACTACAGCTATTGCAACAGTGGAAAATTGATGTGGGTTTTGTCCGTCCCCCAGTTGAAAAAACTGACGGGGAGATGTATCTGGGAGTGCAATCACAAATTATTTTTCAAGAGCCATTAATCGTAGCTTTATCTGCGGCTCATCCCTTGGCAGAACAAGAAACCGTGGAGGTGCGATCGCTCCAGTTTGAGCCATTTATCTGCTTTCCTCGCCATCTGGCTCCCGGACTCCACGACCCCATTATTCGTCTGTGTCAGGAAGCCGGGTTTAGTCCCCAAGTAGTCCAAGAAGCGATTCAAATGCAAACGATCGTTAGCCTAGTCGCCGCCGAAATGGGAGTGGCGATCGTCCCGTCTTCTCTACAAAATCTTCAACGCCGGGGTGTGATTTACAAACCTTTTTCTGATGTAGTACCTACCGTAGAAATTGCCCTAATCTGGCAGTCCCCTGCATCCCCAGCCGTGGAAAAGTTTCTGCAAATTTGTGTAGCTACCTGTCGGGAATTAATAACATAGCCGCCACTAAGCATATTATGTTGTGGGAACCCCAGCTTCGCTGGGGTTCCCACAAGCAACATCATCTCAACCCCCTTGGCGGTTGCTATATGAGATAATTAGTGAAAAACAAATACGAATGAAATTATGGCTGCTTTCTTGCCCTTCATGGCAGAAATATTACTAATATTTCTGTTTTATTCTAAATATCGTAGTTGGCGTGAAGCAATTTTATCTGCGACTATTACTTGGGGAGTTTTTGTTGTCCTCGTAACGGAAATATTAAGTGTATTCAGTTCGATAAATTTCGCTTTCTTGTGTGTGATCTGGTCGGCATGTAACGCATTACTGTTATTTGCCTGCCTTAAATACAAAGTATTTTATAGTATTCCCTTTGATCTAATATTTAATCATTATAGAAAGTTAGACTTATTAAATCAGTTATTGATTGTCTCTGTAGTAATTATTATTGCAATTATTGGCTTGATCGCTATTATTACACCACCAAATAACTGGGATACGATGGCTTATGTCATGCCTCGGATCATGCACTGGATACAAAATCAGAGCGTTAATCACTACCCCACCCATTATACTCCCCAACTATATAACGGTCCCGGTGCTGAATTTATGCTGATGCATTTACAGATATTGAGTGGGGGCGATCGCTTTAATAATCTATTCCAATGGTTTAGTATTATTGGTTGCTTAGTTGGGGTATCTTTGATTGCCAAACAATTAGGGGCTAACTTGCGGGGACAGATATTTTCAGTTATCCTCTGTGCGACAATTCCTGTTGGGATATTACACGGTTCAAATAGCAAGAATACTTGGGTTGTTTCCCTGTGGCTAGTTTGCTTGGCATACTATATTCTTCTCATGATTAAAAGTAAACCTAGTTGGGGATTAGTGATTGGAGCTAGCAGTAGTTTTGGCTTGGCAGTATTAACCAAAGGAACTTCCTATATTTATGCATTACCCTTTTTACTGTGGTTATTTATTACAGTTGTCAATCAATTAAAAACAAAGATAATTCCATATCTAATTGGAGGAATCTTAGTCGGATTAGTTATCAATCTTGGTCACTATATTCGCAACTATTTGGTTTTTGGTTCTCCTCTTTCTACCTATCCCTATAAGTGGAGCAATGATATTTATAGCATTCCGGTTTTTATTTCCAATATGTTGCGGAATATGAGCCTTCATTTCATTCCACCTTTCTTGGACAATGAGGTGCGGGATTTTAGCGATCGCCTGATTATCGAATTGCATAAATTCCTCCAAGTAGATCCTTTGGATATAAGAACTACGCTCATGGGATCTGGCGGTGGGCAATTCTCTACCCAACTTCAGCCCCTCTTTGAAGACACGGCAGGAAATCATTTCCATTTCTGGTTAGCCATCCTTGCAACTATCTTAATCTTATTGAATAAGAAATGTAGGCAAAATCGCCATCTATTTACCTATCTCTTAGTCACAATTTCTTCCTTTTTATTATTCTGCTTAATTATTAAATGGCAGATTTGGCACAGTAGATTACAATTGCCATTTTTTATTCTCTTTTGCCCAATGATTGGCATGGTCTTGGCAGATTTATTCAAACCGAGGATATCTCAATATTTGATCTTATTAGTATTGCTCATGGCAATTCCCTATTTAGGGCTTAATGATCTCAGACCATTTACAGGTTCAAGAAGTATTTTCACTAATGATAGAGTTTCCTTATATTTTGCAGCTAAATCTCCCCTGAAAAAGGATTATCTTGGGGTGGCAAATCTCATTAGTCAGCAAAGATGTGAAAATATCGGTATAATTCAACGCCCGGATTCATGGGAATATCCCCTCTGGCTGCTCATAAATCAGGCTTCTCAAAAAACAGTGGTGATGAGAAATGTTAATGTTGAAAATCCTTCCATTATTGCTCAAAATGGTGCATATCGTAGTTTTGATCCCTGTGCGATCGTAACAATGGGCTTAAAGCCAGTACCAGAATTAACTGTAAAAAAACAAACCTATGTAGCAAGTAAATGGACATCTACAGATTCCTTTGACCCAACACGGGTATTTTTCAAAAAATAGAAGCAGGCAAACTATTCGCTGTAATTCCATATTTTAATAGTCGTATCACTGCTACCGCTAATAATTAGATGCTGATAGATTGCTAGGCAATTTACTGCTTCTGTATGACCGATCAGGGTATCAAGGTTTTCTCCAGTATTTACCTGCCATAGTTTAATTGTTTTATCCCAACTGCTACTAAGCAAAATATCTGGATTGGATTTTATACTATGGCAATCGTCAAAGGAGTTAGGATGATTCATGTTGTGGGAATCATCGCTCTGTGAGGGTTCCCACAACATATCCTGCTTGGTGACGGCTATATTCGATCGCAAATCCCGACTATTGATAAAGCTCAGAGCAGAAATGTCCCAAGGATGACCCGATAGAGTCTGGAGACATTGGTGAGATACCACATCCCAGATGCGAATGGTGCGGTCTTCGCCTCCGGTGGCAAGATACTGACCATCGGGGCTAAAGGCTAGGGCTTTCACAGCGGCGGTGTGGGCGGTGAGGGTGGAGTTTAATTCCCCCGTGGAAAAATCCCAAAGTTTTATGGTGGTATCCATGCTGGCGCTGGCTAATAGAGGAGCTTGGGGGCTAAAGGCGATCGCATTTATACTCAAATTATGTCCCTTGAGGATGGTAATAATTTCCCCGGTGCGATGCTGCCACAGAATGATGGTTTTATCTGCACTGCCGCTGCCTAAGATTTCCCCGTCGGGGCTGAAACTAAGGGCATTAACTGCCTGTTGATGTTGGGTTAGGGTTTGCAATAGTTCTCTAGTTTGGATATCCCAGAGTTTAATTGTTCGATCTTTGCTACCACTGGCGAGAATTTGGGGTTGAGTGGGGTGAAAGGCAATGGATTTAACAAAGTTGCCATGACCCCGGAGGATCGATCGCGCCTTCCCTGTAGGCAAATCCCAAAGACGAATAGTTTGATCATCACTGGCACTAGCTAAGGTCTGACCATCAGCAGTGATCGCCACGGCATTAACCCCAGCAAATAAACCTTGATGACCGACAAGAGTGGCAATACATTTCCCAGTTGGCATGTTCATAAACTTGGAAAGGGGAGTTTTAGTTTTGCCTTGTAATGTTTGGAGGTGATTGAGAGCTGTTAGGGCAGAATTGTATCTCTGATTCAGGGCGGGGGCAATCAGGCGATCGAGGAATTGTGCTAATTGCTGACGTTCCCGATTTATCTGAGGGGAATTAGCCTGAGGTGCTGAGGGCAGCCAATAATCTTGCCAAACCCACTGGTGAGCCATGAAATCAAATAAGCTGAAGGGGTGCATCCCTGTTAAGAGGTGAATACAAGTTACACCCAAACTATAGAGATCGCTAGCAAAAGTAGGTTGCCCAGCTAGTTGCTCTGGGGCAGCATAGGCGGGGCTGCCAATCATCGGCAAGGTGGGTGGATGGTAAGAGAAAATTCTTATGCCCTCTAGACCAACAAGGACAAAATCTGCTGGCGGGAAGCGGCAAATATTGTAACTGCCAAGGGGGTTGAGATGATTTTGGTTGAGGGAACAATCGCGAAGCGGTGGTTCCCTCAACTTAACCTGCTTGGCGATGGCGATGATATTTTCTGGCTTGATATCTCCATGAATGATCCCTTGACTATGAATTTGTTGCAATACGGGCAATATGCTGATCAAAATTTGCCAAATGTCTTGAGGCACGAAGATTTCTTGCTGCGCCAGAGTAGTCGCGAGATTTTCTCCGGCTATATATTCCCAGACTCGATAAAAAATGCCTTGGTTGGTAAATTCCTCCCAGCATTGGGGATATTGGGAGATGGGAGTTTGGCTAATTTTTGCAGTGATGATTGGGGTGTTGGCAAAATTGGCTACGCTTTTAATTACGCAGAGAGTTTCTGGAGATCGAGCCTGATCGATCGCGAGCAGTGTCTGCCCAAAATCACTTTTCCCTAGTACTTGGACGATCCGGTAGCGATCGGCGATTAAGGTTCCCATAGAAATCCTCCACTTAAATCCTCTACTTGAAACACAGCACTTTTCATGTGGATGAAATAAAGGGTCATTTATAAGACGGCTAGAAGGAATGATTTTCCACCCTCGGCGGGGGCGGAAAATCATTCCTTGATAAATAGCCTCTAATTTGCATCTTCTCAAATATCACAAATCATAATTCAGTGAATATACTGATGTGATTTTAATCGTTAAGGAAAATGGGAGAGATTATGCTACAGCCAAATTTTATTCTGGCTCAAATCCATAGAAGCAATAAATTTAGACAGGTATTTATTCATTGCTTCTAGAGTTGTATTTAGTTGCCTACCTCTAGTCTACTTCAATAAAGAATAATGGTCGCAAATAGATATATAACAACTTGCGTCAAGGCATAAGCATTCAATGAGTTCTAGGTGCTATGCCTATACAGAGCAAGTCTCCTTGGGTTTTCAGAGAACCATAATAGACAGAAGGCTAATATTAATTAATCAGATTCATGATTGATGGATTTGCCTTGAATAAAAGTTATTACTTAGAGGCTTTATGATTACTTTACATATATTTGACTAGGGATTTACAAAGAGCCAAACAATAAAATTACCTAGTTAGATATTATAAAAGTGTTAGTAATATAATGAAGCTGATAAAAAACCCGGAAACATACTGAAGTCGGGGCGTTAGAGATACTGAATAGAGCTTCTCTTGGGTTGAATCAAAATCATTTCTCAGTAAGGGTGTGTAGTGCTTGTACTAATTAAAATTCCGTATATTCAGGCAATCGATTTCAATTAGGAGTAAATTTCTCATGGTTAATGCTAATTTGACTACCTCCCAGAATAGTCTCTCTGGTAGTAGTGCTACTAACCTAGTCTTCATTGACACCGCCGTAGCCAACTTCTCTAGCCTGCTAGCGGGTTTGAGTCCAAATACAGAGGCGATCGTCCTTGACCCCACTCAGGATGGCATTAGTCAAATTACGAATTTCCTTGCCCAACGCTCAGGAATTGTTGATAGTATTCAAATTCTTGGTCATGGAGCAGCGGGAATGCTGCAACTAGGAGCAACTAGTCTCACTGCTGCTAATTTAGATCAATATCAATCTGCCCTAGGTACATGGTTTACCCCTCAAGCTGACAAGAAACCAGATTTAGTTATCTATGGTTGCGATGTAGCATCAGGAAATGTGGGTGAAAACTTTATTCAGAAGCTCAGTCAAATTACTGGGGCAGATGTGGCGGCTTCGGTAGATTTAACCGGAAGTGCTGTTAAGGGCGGTAACTGGATTCTAGAGAAAGCAACAGGATTGATCGAAGCGGGGCAAGCCTTCAGCCAGCAAGTCCGGGATGCCTATCAAGATGTTTTGGCTACTTTTACAGTGACGAATAATAACGATTCTGGTGCTGGTTCTCTGCGACAGGCAATTATTGGAGCTAATAGTCTGGCTGGAGCCGATGATATTGTTTTTAATATTGGTGCTGGGGGAGTCCAGACCATCAAACTTTTAACTCCCTTGCCAGCGATCGTCAGCCAGATTAATATTGATGCCACAACTCAGCCCGGCTTCACTGGTGCACCCATTATCGAACTCAGGGGCGATGCCATCCCTGTCGCTGGCAATGCCAACTCCTTTCCTGCTGATGTTAACTTCAGCGGTACCTTTACTAATGGTTTAACTTTCTGGAATGGTAGTAGCAATAGCATTGCCAAGGGTTTTGTTATCAATCGATTTGAGAGTAACGGCATCAAAGTTGGCCAAGGAAATAACAATGGTCCTCAACGTGGCGTTGTTGGTCCAACAGGGATTACGCTCGAAAACAACTATATTGGGACTGATATTACAGGCACCGTCGGCTTAGGTAATAGCTGGTTTGGGGTTCCTGATTTCTCTAATGCAATTTATGTCCATAGAAGTGCCAATACGGTAATTAGAAACAACCTGATTTCAGGTAATACCACCACAGCTTTAATTGTTCGAGAAGGCTCTACAGGGGTTTTAATCGAAAATAATAAAATCGGTACTGATGTCACTGGAACATTACCCCTAGGCAATCAGCGCTGGGGTGTTTATATCAATCAAGGTTCCAATAATGTCACCTTCAGAGGGAATTTAGTAGCGGCTAGTGGCTATGATTATGAAACTAATGGCATGGAGCTATTCCTGAGCTGGGGAGTTCGAGATCTGAGAGTTGAAAATAATACCTTTGGCACAGATATTACTGGGACTAAATCTTTTCGCAATCGGGGACAGTATTTAACTGCAACCCCAAATCCAGTAGCCCTGAGAAGTTTTAGTATGGGGAATGCCACCGTAGGTACTGGAAATCTGGTCAACCGGGGTTGGACGGCTCAACCGGCGGGAAACACCACTTCCACTCTCGCTGCTCCTCCTCGGCCAGTTCTCACCGGCATTGCGCCTAAACTAACTACAATTCCTAGCGATATTACCTCTGGAGCCAATCAAGGACAATTAGTTAGTAGTTTAATTGGCAGCTCTATCAATAACCCTGATGGCTCCCTAGATAAGGGCATTTCTATCACTCAAGTCAATAATACTGGCGGCACTTGGCAATACTCTACAGATAACGGAACTGAATGGTCGAGCCTAAGTCAGGCACTAACAGAGATCATTAGTAAATATGGATTTTCACTTCCTGCGGTTAAAGCCAATTTTCAACCAGCCTTTCTCTTGTCATCTGATAGCAAAAATCGGATTCGGTTTGTGCCTAATGCTGGGTTTACTGGCACAGTCACTAATGGCGTAGTTTATAACGGTTGGAACCAAAGAACTGCTGGTAATGGACTGACCATTAATATTGACCCCAACACCACTCGAAGGGCTAACTTGAATCCTTTATTAAATAGTCTGAGCGCCAATGCAGACAATTTAAGTATCAAAGTCAACAAAGCTCCTGTTTTAGACCCCAGCCTCGTGGCAATTGTCGGCAATATCCCAGTCAATCCGGTAACTAATCCCGGAACCCTAGTCAGCACCATTCTTGGCGGTGGATTCAATGATGACCAAGCAGTTCTCCAAGGCATAGCTGTAACTGAGGTAGACAACAGCAATGGAATTTGGCAATATGCCCTTGATGGCACAACATGGCAAGCTTTCGGTAGCACCAGTAATGCCAATGCTCGACTCCTTTCTGCTGATGGCACGACGAGGATTCGGTTCGTGCCAAATAATGGCTACATAGGAACTCCCGGTATCAAATTCCGAGCTTGGGATCAGTTTGCAGACTGGGGGGTGGCTGTAGTCGCTGGGGGAACCGCAGATGTGACGACCAATGGTGGTGCTAGTGCTTTTAGTACTGCGATCGCAGAAACCCGCATTGGCGTAGGCGCACCAGTGGTTACTCCCGTACCAGAGCCGATCGCTCCCCCCCCAGTGAATAATGAACCGCCTCCTCTTGATGTCAGCATTATCCGCCTCCTCAAAAACCCTCCAGCCGCCCCAACCCCCAACACAGTTGTGGTTGGTGAAGCACCAGTATCTGCCGTTGATAATGTAGATAATAAATCTGAATTCGATCGCCTCCCAGAACCCATCTCAATTTGGGTTAATGATGTAGCCCCTGCATCCAAATGGGCAAGATTGCCAGATGACATTGATGATATCTCCATCTATGTTAACGACCCCGGTACGATCGGCTCTGAATCCAAATGGGCAAGACTCCCAGAGGATATTTCCTTATTTGCTAACGATCTCAGCCAATATAGCAGCATATTCGCTGATGGTGAATCCACCGCCGAAGCCGTCATCAATCAACAAAAACCCAATCCAATTATTGGCACGCTGCGGGGAACCAGTAATGAAGACCTGCTTGCAGGGACAAATTTAATTAACACCATTTATGGATTACAAGGCAATGACAATATTGTCGGCACACCTAACCGAGATAACCTCATCGGTGGTCAAGGCAACGATCTCATTCAGGGTTTAGGAAGCCGAGACTTCATCTGGGGTGGCAAAGGTAACGATACCATCTATGGCGGTCGAGGAAGAGATGTGCTCCTAGGCGGCAAAGGTAATGACACCATCTACGGCGGCAAAGGAAGTGACTTTATTGCTGGAGGCAATGGTCAAGATACGATCTATGGCGGTAAGGGCAACGACTTAATCTCTGGAGGGAAGGGGAACGATCGCCTCTTCGGTGGCAAAGGGAATGACCTGATTTACGGGGACAATGGAAACGACCTGATCCAAGGCGGTCAAGGCAATGACGTTCTCACCGGAGGCAAAGGGAAAGATAGATTCCAATTTGCTCCCGGTACAGGTACAGACACCCTAACTGATTTCACCGTAGGAGAAGATGTAATTGAACTAGCCAAAGGATTAAAACTCTCAGATTTACAAATAACTCAAGGAGTGGGAGCTACAGTGATTGGTTTCCAACCCGGAACCCTATTCCCCAGTGACAAACCCTTGGCACTACTCACCGGAGTAAATGCGGCTAGTTTGACTCCAAATAGTTTCTTGGTGGTTTAGTCCTACCTAGTTGTTTAGGCTGATTGGATAGTAACGTGAGTCTCCAACGGAGAGAACTACAGGAAGCAGGAAAGAAATGGGAAAAGGGATTAGTGTAGCAACAAGGCAATTGCTATCAGCTAACACCGGATTGAAAATGGTGCAATAGAGTCCGTTTTTTTCATCGAACTCACGTTTTATTAAAGTGAGTTTGATGAAATTTGAGAGTTGTAAGCCTTAGCTAATAACCATTACAAGGAACCCTGTCATATATAGTAGTCGCCGATTTGATTAGGACGTTTTTGAGGGCGCGCGGAGCGCGCCCTCAAAAACGTCCCCGTCCTAACTAGAATGGCGTTTACTATAAAAGCATTCACGCCTATTGAGAATAAAGTCAATAATTTACAAATTTGCGCTCTATTGATTATATTCTCAATAAAGACGTAGATGTGTTTATATGGTTAAGTCTCAAAACCGTTGATTTATAAGGTTTCCGAGGCGCAAAATCCATCGAACTCACATTAATAAAATAAGATTTGGTATTACCAGACAATAGAATCAGTAAAAATACTATAAAAGCTGGTAGTTGTCTGGTTGACTACTTTTTTAGAGGCAAAGAATTGGTAATTTTTGGATGCTCCCATTTTTTGATGATCCATGCCAAGTCCAAATCATACTTACTATAGCGTTGAAAACCTGACTACGGAGGCAGCATTGCAAAAGTTGAAGGAGGGGAACGATCGCTACATACTCGATCATGTTGAACATCCCCACGAAGGTGCTCAACGCCGAGTCGATATCTCCGCCGCCCAACATCCCTTTGCGATCGTCCTCGGCTGTGCCGACTCTCGTGTTGTCCCAGAATTAATTTTTGATCAAGGGGTGGGAGATTTATTTGTCCTGAGAATTGCGGGCAATGTGGCTGATGATGCCGTGATTGCTAGTATTGAGTACGCGGTGGAGCATCTAGGAACCCAGTTGGTAGTAGTTTTGGGGCATGAAAGATGCGGGGCGGTGATGGCGGCGATCGACCATGCTTCTTCTGCCGGAAAGCTGAATTCTCTGATTAATTATATTGAACCAGCAGTGCAAGCTAGTCAGAATTTGCAAGGCGATCGGGTGAGTAATACAGTCAAGCATCATGTGAATTTGATGGTGGAAGCGATCGCCTCCACAGCCCCAATTTTGTCCCACGAAGTAGAAAAGGGAAACCTGAAGATCATTCCCGCTTATTACAGATTAGCTACAGGAAAAGTGGAGTTTCTAGAGGCTTCATATTTATAGCTATCCTCAATCCTCTAAAATTCTAAACTCAATTAGGATTGCTATATAGCAGTCCCAAATCATTTGCTAACAGTTTGCCGAGTCAATCTGCTTCTGGTTGATGGTTTCACCCGCCTGCGGCGGGTGAAACCATCAAGGATTGCTATAAAAGCTGCTATTTAGGGAGAGATTTAGCGTACTCTTCAGGAGTGAGAATACTTTCTTTAATATTAATTTTGGTGGGAATTAATTTGAGATCAAAGAAAGTATCAGCGATCGTCTGTTGGTTTTTTACTAAGTCTTCACTAATGGGATCTAAAGTCCAACCCTGCCTTTTGACTACTGTTTCCGTAATAGGAATAGGAATACCCAGATCAGGAGCTAAAAGTTCAGCAACTTCCTTGGGTTTGCTGATTGCCCACGCCTGCACCTTTTTTAGTTCTTCTAAAATTGTCTTAATAGCAGGAGTCTGAGTTTTTGCAAAATTCTGAGACGCTAGAAAATAGGTGCGCCGCTTGCCACTTTGCTTGAGAATCCGCACATTCCCCGTAGATTCTGCGGCCGCTAGGAACGGATCCCACACAACCCAAGCATCAACTTTGCCCTGCTCAAAGGCAATGCGGGCATCAGCAGGAGGCAGGGGAGCCGCTTCAATGTCTTCAGGGGATAGATTAGCTTCTTGGAGAGATTTGATTAATTGATAATGGGCACTGGAGCCTTTGACAAAAGCAACCTTTTTGCCCTTGAGATCCGTAACTTGCTGTAAGGGAGAATCTTTTGGGACAATAATTGCCTGAGTTTCTGGGTTACGTTCAGTGCTAGCAACATAAGTTAGTTTCGCACCCGCAGCTTGAGCAAAGATAGGAGGTAAATCTCCTGTACCACCAAAGTCCACATTGCCCGTGTTCAAGGCTTCTAGGAGGGGTGGACCTGATTGAAATAGGTTCCAGGTAACGGTATAACCTTCTTTATTCAAGCGTTTTTCCAAATCACCTCTAGATTTCAGAATTGCTAGTTCGGAAGATTTTTGATAGCCGATGCGGACTGTCTGAGTTGTTGCCGGAGCCGTAGGAGAAGTTGCAGGGCTAGAAGTACTGGCAGTGGGCTGAGTACTGGTGCAGGCAGCAAGGTTGATGGAGAGAACCAAGCCAATCCCAAACCAGTAGGAAAAAGCACTACGGAGAATTTGGCGAGTTCCAGAAAACAAGACATTAAGTAGATTGTGCCAAGATGTCGGAATCATGATTATACCTCCTGAAAAGTTTGGATATTAATCCCCCTAAATCCCCCTACCCCTACGGGAAGGCAAAGCCTATAAAAAGTGGGACTTTGAAGAAATTCTTGTTCCCCCTTTTGTTCTAGCGTAGCGGCGCGTTAGCGCAGGGGCTAGTGGGGGGATCGAGACCTAAGCATCAAATGTAGACTGGTAATACTTTTTTTGACCTTAAGTTGAAACTAATAAAGGCTTTAAGCCCTTATATAGTGCTAGACAGCTTCATTAGGACAAAAATAGATAAGTTGGCTGGCTGAGTGAAGTCGAAGCCAAATTCGTCCTAACTTTTATGGCAACAGCTATATTTCACGCTTATATTTCAAGCTAAGTGAAGGCAAGCTCCTGCCTGAGAGGGGAAATTATTTGCTCTTTGTGCATGACTTGAGCAAGCAATTTTTCTCTGAGGGTAGCGAATTCCACAGTTCCCCGGGGGCGAGGACGGGGTAGATCAATGGTTAGGTCTAGGGCGATCGCTCCTTCGGCAATAACAATTACTCGATCAGCTAGGGCGATCGCCTCTTCCACGTCATGGGTGACCAACAAAGCCGTAAACCCCTGTTCTTGCCACAGGTTTTCAATCAAACCCTGCATTTCTAGACGAGTCAGGGCATCTAAAGCCCCCAAGGGTTCATCTAAGAGCAATAATCTAGGATTGCTCACTAAGGCACGGGCTAAAGCTACCCGTTGCCGTTGTCCCCCAGAGAGAATTGAGGGATAATCCTTAGCCCGGTGCTCTAAACCTACCTGCTGTAATGCCCAGTACGCATACGATCTCCAATCATCCTGTAAACCTAATCCCACATTCTCGATTACCCTCCGCCAAGGCAAAAGGCGAGCATCTTGGAACATGACCCTGACATGGGAAATCAGACGAGCGATCGGTAATTCATCTAGAAAAACACCGCCATTAGTCGGGGTTTCTAATCCAGCCACCAAACGCAGGAGGGTACTTTTGCCACAGCCACTGCGCCCCACGATCGCCACAAATTCTCCGGCTTTAATACCTAGATTTAGGGATTTAAGCACAGCAACTTCACCAAATTGTTTAGTTAAATCCCATGCTTGAATTTCGATACCTTTTTCTTGCTTAGTTTGTCTATTAGTCATGATTTCTCCTCATATTTTTGACTTCAAGTCCCCCTTCACAAGGGGAATTTAGGGGATTTTTCTAGCTAGGTAGAAGCTTGATAGTTGGGATGCCAAGCCAACCATTTAGATTCCAAAAATCTAGCTACAGCATCAGCTAATTTACCCAGGAGAGCATAGAGAATAATGCTTAATACCACCACATCAGTTTGCATAAATTCCCTCGCATTCATAGCCATATATCCAATGCCAGAATCCGCAGCGATCGTCTCTGCCACAATTAAAGTGATCCACATAATTCCTAAGGCGAAGCGAATCCCTACAAGAATGGAAGACAAAGCTCCGGGCAGGACAATTTGCCATAGTTGTTCTTGGGAATTCAGTCCATAAACCTTGCCCATTTCAATTAATCCCGGTTCCACAGAACGAATGCCATGAAAAGTATTAATATAAACAGGAAAGAATACACCTAAAGCCACTAAAAATAACCGGGCTTCATCCCCAATGCCAAACCAGAGAATAACTAGGGGAATCAAGGCTAGATGGGGAATATTCCGAATCATTTGGATTGAGGTATCAAGGGATTTTTCAGCAATTGGGAATAATCCATTTAATAATCCCAAACCCAAGCCAATTACCCCTCCAATTAGAAAACCGATAAATGCTCTCCCGGAGCTAATCACCACATGGCGTAATAGTTCTCCACTAGCTGCAAGACGGATTCCTGCGGCCACCACCGCAGTTGGGGCGGGGAGTACTCTGGTGGAAACTATGCCTGTTTGGACAAGAAACTGCCAAATAATAATCAGAGCAATGGGGACTAGCCAAGGAACAATTTGACGAGAAACAATTTGCTTAGAATTACTTGGAATTAAAGACTGTAAATTAGGCTGCGATCGCAAATTAGTCCGAGGTTGAAAACGAGTGTGCATAGCGTAGATACTTCAATTAAATTCTTCTAGGAAGCTGCTGTTAAATTACCTACTTTAGCTTTAGGAAAATCATCATTACCAATAATTTCTCCGATGGGGCTAAGTACAGAACTAGGCGTATTAACTACAGGATTATCTAGGGGTAAGTTGGGTAATAATAATTCTGCTACTCGGTAGGCTTCTTCCAAATGGGGATATCCGGAGAAAATAAAAGTTTCAATCCCAAGTTTGTAATACTCCAACATGCGATCGACCACCTGCTGCACACTGCCAACTAACGCGGTTCCGGCTCCGCCACGGACTAAACCAATTCCTGCCCAGAGATTAGGGCTAATTTCTAATTGATCTTTATCCTTACTCCCGCCTTTGTGGAGTTGTACCATCCGTCTTTGCCCTTCAGAGTCGGCATTAGCCAGAGCTTTTTGAGCAGCAGCGATCGTCTCTTCATCAAGGTATTTAATTAGATCATTTGCTGCCTCCCAAGCCTCGCTCTCAGTTTCTCGGACAATCACATGGAGGCGGATGCCAAAGCGGATAGTTCTGCCCTGAGCTGCTGCCAGTTCCCGCATTTTTTGAATCTTTTCTGCTACCTGTTGGGGTGGTTCTCCCCAAGTTAAGTACACATCGATATGTTTCGCTGCCACATCCATCGCTGCGGGGGAAGAGCCACCAAACCACAGGGGCGGATGGGGTTGTTGTACCAAAGGAAAAACGATTTTGCCATTTCTAATATCAAGGTGTTCTCCTTGAAAATTAGCCACTTCTCCCGCCGTAATCTGCCGCCAGACTGTGAGAAACTCATCGGTTAATTCGTAGCGTCCATCGTGGCTAAGATGCACCCCATCTCCTGCTAGTTCTGTGGGATCACCACCAGTTACTACATTAATAATTAAACGTCCTTGAGAAAGGCGATCGAAGGTAGCCGCCATCCGTGCTGACAAAGTAGGAGAAATGATTCCCGGTCGAATTGCTACAAGGAACTTCATTTTTTGGGTGACAGCTATCAAAGAAGAAGCCACAATCCACGCATCTTCGCACGATCGCCCTGTAGGTAACAAAGCCCCGGTATAGCCTAGACTATCAACTGCTTGAGCAATCTGCCGCAGATAATCTAAGGTCATGCTCCGACCGCCGTAACGTGTTCCTAAATATCTACCATCACCGTGGGTAGGAATAAACCAAAGAACCTGCATCAAAAACCTCCTGAATATTAACCATTAGAAATGTCGGAAAAGCAAGAATAGAGAAAACTTAATACATTTTTATTACGCGCATAATTAGGATTAATTCTAGGCGGTTTTAGTCTCTCAAAATGCCAATCTCCGGTAACTCGATCAAAAATGTGTACTTTGAAAAGAGTATGGCACAACTATTTCAGAATTACAAGTAGAAAAAATGATGAATATTCAAGGAATGTAGTGTTTTTCACTAAAAGTTCGTATAGTTAAATACCAAAGTTTCTAATAAGTTATTTCCTGTCATTTCGGGTTAGATAATACCGCAATCCTATCGCCATCCTAAATAGTTTCACCCGCCTTCGACGAGTGAAACTATCTGCTAGAGGCAAGTTAATTGACAAGTTAATTGACAAGTTAACTGAGAGGCTATTTATATAGACTTAATCCCTGCGAGGTCAAGAACATGGGGAATCAGGTCTTCTCTTCTGACCGCCATCATATGGACTCCTTGACAGAGTTCCTGCGCTAGTTTTACCTGTTCTGCCGCAATAATAATTCCTTCTTGTAAGGGGTCTTTTGCCTGAGCTAGGCGATCGATAATCTCCGCAGGTATTTTTACACCCGGTACATTGCGGTTAATAAATTCGGCATTTTTAGCCGACTTCAATAGGAAAATCCCGGCAAGTACAGGTTTATTGCACCCGGCAGCAATTTGATCCATAAATTTAGCCAAGCGATCGAAGTCGGTAATTAATTGACTCTGGAAAAATTGTGCCCCGGCTGCCAGTTTGCGATCGAACCTGCGCTGCAACCCAGACCAGCTCCCCGACTGGGGATCCACCGCCGCCCCTGCAAAGAGATTTAACCCGCCATCGGGCAAAGGCTTCTCGTGGGTATCCACACCCCGGTTGAGTTTTTCAATCACCTGCAATAACCGCACTGCCTCTAGATCAAATACCGACTTCGCCTCTGGATGATCTCCCGCTTTCACCGGATCCCCCGTCAGAGCCAAAATATTATGAATCCCCAAGGCATGGGAGCCCATCAGGTCGGCTTGGATGCTGATGCGATTGCGATCACGACAAGCCACCTGACAAATTGGCTCTACTCCTGCTTGTAGCAACAATACCGAAGCTGCCAAGGGACTCATCCGTAATACCGCCCGACTGCCATCGGTAATATTCACCCCATGCACCCGCCCCTTGAGCAATTTTGCCATTTCCAGCATATGACTAGGATCACCACCCTTGGGGGGCGCAACTTCAGCGGTGACAATAAATTCTTGATTCCGAATAGCTTGTTGAAAAATACTCATTTATCTCCTACTAAACCCCAAGGCATCCCTCACAGCCCCCAACGTCTCCCCTGCGATCGCTTCTGCTTTCTCTCTACCTTGCTGGAGGACAGATTCCAGATAACCCGGTTCTGCCATAATTTCTTGGTACTTAGTTTGGATGGGCTGGAGGTGGGCGATCGCTGCCTCGGTCAATAGGGGTTTAAATTGTCCCCAACCTAAGTCTTGGCATTCTGTAGCTACCTCCTCCTTAGATTTCCCGGCTAGCAAGCCGTAGAGACTCAAAAGATTATGGCATTCGGGGCGATCGGGGTCATCGAAGGTCATCCCCCGCACCGTATCGGTTTTGCAGCGCTTGATTTTGTTCTTGATCGCTTCAGGAGTATCCAAGAGGCTAATCCGGCTTTGGTCTGAGGGGTCAGATTTAGACATTTTCTTAGTCCCATCGGTCAAACTCATCACCCTCGCTCCCTCCTTGCGAATCATCGGTTCTGGCATTTTTAAGACGGGCTTCTTCTTGGCAAACTGATGGTTAAACCGAGCGGCAATATCACGGGTTAGTTCTAAATGTTGCTTTTGGTCTTCCCCGACGGGAACCTTGTTAGCTTGGTACAAAAGAATATCCGCTGCCATCAGGACAGGATAATCTAGCAAACCAGTATTCACATTCTGCCCCTGTTTAATGGCTTTTTCCTTGAACTGGATCATGTCTTCGAGCCAGTTAATTGGGGTGATACAATTCAACAGCCAAGTTAGTTCACTATGGGCAGCGACGTGGGATTGAATAAAAATAGTACAATGCTCCAAATCAATCCCGCTCGCAAGGTAGAGGGCAGCGATCGCATAGCTATCTTCAGCGAGGGTTTTCGGGTTATGGGGAGCGGTAATGGCATGGAGATCCACCACACAGAAATAATTCTCAAATTGATCTTGAGTTTCGACCCAGTTGCGAATTGCCCCCAGATAGTTCCCCAAATGTAAGTTACCCGTAGGCTGAATCCCCGAAAATACCCGTTGCTTGACCATAACTAGAAAATTTTAAATTTTGATTTATTTGATTTAGTAATATCTTTAATGGAGTATGAATATATACTGCGCTGCGGGAGATATTTCTACCTGTTTAGCACTACCATATTTTTTAATCTGTTTCTTATAGTAAGCCTAAACCCTTCGCTAAATCAAATTGCCTCTGGTAGATGATTTCACTCGCCTTTGTAGGATGAAATCATTCAGAATCGCTATGTCCTGCCACAAAATACCCTAGGGATGATCTTTGCTAGCATGGAGTAATAATTGGCTCCATTAAATGAGGTAGGATCGTTCCATAATCTAAACTTTAGGAAAATTTTATGCAAATTTCTATGTATCAAGTCACAATACCACCAATGACTCATTCTTTGAGTAACCTGGTGGCTATTCTGGAAAAGGGTGCTGCCTATGCAGAAGCCAAGGAAATCGATCCTGCCGTCTTGATTAGTAGCAGATTGTTTCCTGATATGTTCCCGCTGGGGAGGCAAGTACAAATTGCGGCTGATGTGGCAAAAAGGGGGGCAGCAAGACTGGCGGGGGTAGAGCCTCCAGTCTTTGCAGATACGGAAACAACCTTCCCGGAATTGATCGATCGCCTCCAGAAAACCATCGCCTACCTGAATACCCTAACCCCAGAGCAGATCGACGGCTCAGAGGAGACAGCGATCGAGCTGCCCTTTGGACAGGAAACTCTCCATTTTACCGGGTTACCTTTTCTGTTACACGTGATCCATCCCAATGTCTATTTTCATGTCACCACCGCCTACGATATTCTGCGGCATAACGGAGTAGAGCTAGGCAAAATAGATTTTCTGGGCAAGCCTGTATAAAATTCTTTTCATCTACAGCACTTTGCGTTCAAATGAGACACACCACAAATATTTCAAGTCCTATCCATGTTGGGTTTGAGAGTGGGCTGAGCGGAGTCGAAGTCCACTCTCAAACTGCTGTAAGCGAAGTTTAGGGCTGAGGGTCGTCGGAGCCCTCAACAATGTCCTAAGCAAAGCGGTGCTTGCTATAAGAATGGTTTGGTAATCCAACTTACTCCGACCTTGAGTTGATGCTCTAGAGTGGGCATCCGAGACAGGTATGCCAAGCGCCGCACTACATGGGCAAGATTGCCTTCTAGAGTCACTCCCAAACCAGCTAAGGTGGCGTTATCTTTGCCCAATGTCATCATTTCCCCTAGATTTTGGTAGCGGAAAGGCAAGATTGGTCGATCGGTCAAATCTGCCCAGAGGTTCCAGCCTACGTAGTCAGCCTGTTGGAAGGCAGCTTGGGCGGTGGCGGGAATTTGCTGCCCACTAGCATCTTTGCAATCCGCCAGATCCCCTAGGGCATAGATTTCTGGGTGTTCTAATATTTGGAGGGTATTGGTGGTGGTGAGTTGCCCCCTAGCATTGTGGGAGAGGGGCAAAGATTTGACTACCGCTGCCACTTGGGTTCCCACAGTCCACAACACCAAGTCTGTGGGAATGGTGTCCACCTGTCCCTTATAGCTGAGGTCAAGGCTATCGGCTGTTACTTTTGCCACTCCGGTTTCCAGATCAATCCAAACTTTTTTGGCTTCTAGGGCTTTTTTGGCTGCCTCCCGGTTAAATTCTGGAGAGGTGCGGAGAATTGTATCGCTCAGTTCCACTAACCGAATCCGTCCTCGATCGCCCAAGCGATCGGCCAATTTGCAAGCCAATTCCACGCCAGAATAGCCAGCCCCAATAATCGCCACCCGAATTGTATCTTGGTGTGATTCTTCTAAAATGCTGAGGCGCTCTGCCAGTTGGTAGGCATGGTTGACTGTCCGAAAAGGTAGGGCATGTTCAGCCACTCCCGGAGCCATATCGAGGGGAGTTTCTCCCCCCAAGGCGAGGACTAGGCGATCATAAGGAAGTTCACTAAAATTGCTACTACTGTTACCTCCCATTTGACTAAGGCGCACCTGTTTATCCATAATATTAATCCCTTCCACTTTGGCTTGATGGAAGCGGATACCAGTATTGGCAAGGAGTTCGGCATAGGGAGGGGCGATTTCCCAAGTTTGCAATTCTCCGGTGAGAAGTTCGTAGAGCAGGGGCAGGAATACAAAGCGATCGTGCTGATCGACCAAGGTGATTTCTGGTTTAGGGATACCTTGCCAAGGCAGTTGACTCAGGCGGAGAGCAGTATATAAGCCCCCAAAGCCGCCCCCAAGAATACAAATCTTCTGACCTTGTTCGCTGTTTTGTTCACTCATAGCCCAAGCCTTCTTTAGTAATTAACTGAATCTAAATCTACTCAAATTGTAACGGATGTTTAAGAATATTAGGTGGAATGATCGTATCAAATCTTAACCTAATGACATTAATATTCTTGATCAACTATCTACGGAAAGGAGAAATTTAATAAATCCGGCAGAACAGCAATCTGTATATTTATTCAGATTAATACAATTTGATTTTCTTATCAGATTAATACAATTTGATTTTCTCAGATATGGTTTACTTTGAGCAGAACTTGACAATCCAGCACTTTGTACCCCATACACTTAAAAATTGCTATATATAGTGAATGGAGTACGTTAAAAGTAGGGTGATCATGCATTACATAAGTAAAGTTTAGAAATATATCTTCAGGCAAATTACTCATACAATTTAAGGATATTTTGCTGGGGAACGGATTGATAATTGTTAGCAAGAATTTTCGCTACTTAATCAATAACATGGCGTAGGTAATGGCTTTCTAAGTACAGGACAAAAAAAGTAGAGAGTCAAGAAAATCATGATGTTTCAAGTTTAAATCAAGGGCAATGGGGGATGGCTCCACGGGCTATGCCTGCATCTATTCTGAAGAATAGGAACTGGCATCAAAGAATCTGGCGAGAACTAGAAAAGATTATCGGCTTTGATCTCGTCTAAACCCCAATCAGTACTGGCAATTAGTAGGACACCGGGCAAATATAGCAACCCTAAATGGTTTCACCCGCCTCCGGCGGGTGAAACCATCTGCCAGAAGCAAGTTGACTTAGTAACTGTTCGCAAATAATTTAGGATCGCTATAACTACAAATGGGTCTTATCGGTAGAACTGGCGATGGTAGTACTGGTGATCGCCTCGATCTCCTGAAAATCAAATCCCCCTAAACCGAACCAGCACATTTTGTGTATTATGTTGTAGTATAGATAAAGTCAGGCAAAAGGTGTTATCTTTGTAGTCTGCCTAATGAAAAATTTTGGCGATCGCATTGTCTTGAATAATCCCTTGAATACTCTGTTTTCTCTTGCATCCCCCCCTGAACCTGCCTATTCTCATCTCTAAAATCAACCCTGCTCCAGCCTTTAACCCTAGTTAAGAGGCTGTATTTGACTGTTTTTCAGTTTTCACCAAATTTACTTGTAATTCTTACTAGCAAAGTCAAGCCCCATGAATACCACCTACAGCACTCCCAACTACATCTTGCCTGACTTGATCGAGATTCAGCGGTCTAGTTTCCGTTGGTTTCTTGAAGAAGGGCTAATTGAAGAACTCAATAGCTTTTCCCCGATCACCGACTACACGGGCAAAATGGAACTGCACTTCTTGGGTAAAGACTACAAACTAAAGCGCCCCAAGTACGACGTAGATGAAGCCAAGCGGCGGGACAGCACCTACTCGGTGCAAATGTATGTGCCGACTCGGTTGATCAACAAAGAAACGGGCGAAATCAAGGAAATGGAAGTCTTCATTGGCGACCTGCCCCTGATGACCGATCGCGGCACGTTCATTATTAATGGAGCCGAGCGGGTAATTGTTAACCAAATTGTCCGTAGCCCCGGGGTTTACTACAAATCAGAAATTGATAAAAATGGTCGCCGCACCTATAGTGCCTCCTTGATTCCCAACCGGGGAGCTTGGTTGAAATTTGAGACCGATCGCAACGGCTTAGTCTGGGTTCGCATCGACAAAACCCGGAAACTTTCTGCCCAAGTATTGCTCAAAGCCCTCGGTCTCACCGATGGCGAAATTACCGATGCCTTGCGTCACCCAGAGTATTACGAGAAAACCTTGGCTAAGGAAGGTAACCCCAACGAAGAAGAAGCTCTGATCGAACTCTACAAAAAACTGCGTCCGGGGGAACCTCCCACGGTGGCTGGGGGGCAACAACTCTTGGAATCTCGCTTCTTCGACCCCAAACGCTATGATCTAGGCCGGGTAGGACGTTACAAAATCAATAAAAAACTCCGCCTGAATGTCCCCGATGCCGTGCGGATTCTCACTGGGCAGGATATCCTCACCGCCGTGGATTATCTAATCAACCTAGAGTACGACATGGGTAGTACCGATGACATTGACCACTTGGGCAATCGCCGGGTGCGATCGGTCGGAGAACTGTTGCAAAACCAAGTCCGGGTGGGCTTGAATCGCTTAGAGCGGATTATCCGGGAACGGATGACCGTTAGTGATGCCGAAACCCTGACTCCAGCGTCTTTGGTCAACCCCAAACCCCTAGTTGCCGCCATTAAGGAATTTTTCGGCTCCTCCCAGCTCTCCCAATTCATGGATCAAACGAATCCCTTAGCGGAACTAACCCATAAGCGGCGGTTGTCTGCCTTGGGACCTGGTGGGTTGACACGGGAAAGAGCCGGCTTTGCCGTGCGAGATATCCATCCTTCCCACTATGGACGGATTTGCCCGATTGAAACTCCAGAAGGACCAAACGCTGGATTGATCGGCTCCCTAGCTACCCATGCTCGGGTAAATTCCTATGGCTTCATTGAAACTCCTTTCTACCCCGTAGAAAATGGCAAAGTCCTCAAGGATCGCCCCCCCACCTACATGACCGCCGATGAAGAAGACGACCTCCGGGTAGCACCGGGGGATATCCCGGTGGATGACGAAGGGATGATTCTTGGACCGCTGGTTCCTGTGCGTTACCGCCAAGATTTCACCACCACCACCCCAGACCAAGTGGACAGAGTAGCGGTGTCTCCCGTACAGATTATTTCTGTAGCCACATCGCTGATTCCTTTCCTAGAGCACGATGATGCCAACCGAGCATTGATGGGTTCCAACATGCAACGTCAAGCCGTACCCCTATTGCGTCCTGAGCGTCCCCTAGTCGGCACCGGCTTAGAAGCTCAGGCTGCCCGTGACTCCGGGATGGTGGTGGTTTCTAAAACTGATGGCGAAGTGAGTTATGTGGATGCCACGCGGATTCGGGTCAAGGTGGACAATCCCGCCGAAGGTGAACCCGAAGAAATTGAGTACGAAGTCCAGAAATACCATAGGTCTAACCAAGATACCTGTCTCAACCAACGTCCTCTCGTCTACGATGGCGATCCGGTAGTTGCAGGTCAGGTTATTGCCGATGGTTCCGCCACCGAGGGCGGGGAACTCGCTTTAGGACAAAATATCATCGTTGCCTATATGCCTTGGGAAGGCTACAACTACGAAGATGCGATCCTCATCAGTGAACGGCTGGTCATCGATGATGTGTATACCAGCATTCACATTGAAAAATACGAAATTGAAGCTCGGCAAACCAAGCTGGGACCTGAAGAAATTACCAGAGAAATTCCTAATGTTGGTGAAGATGCCCTGAGGCAGCTTGATGAAAATGGAATTATCCGGATTGGGGCTTGGGTAGGCTCTGGAGATATTTTGGTGGGGAAAGTGACTCCTAAGGGAGAATCTGACCAACCCCCAGAAGAAAAACTCCTCCGGGCGATCTTTGGGGAAAAAGCTAGAGATGTGCGGGATAATTCCCTGCGGGTTCCCAACGGTGAAAAAGGTCGAGTCGTCGATGTCCGCCTATTTACCCGCGAACAGGGGGATGAACTGCCGCCGGGGGCAAATATGGTCGTCCGGGTCTACGTGGCACAACGCCGGAAAATCCAAGTCGGCGATAAAATGGCGGGACGACACGGGAATAAAGGGATCATCTCCCGGATTCTCCCGGCAGAAGATATGCCCTACTTGCCTGATGGCACTCCCCTAGATATCGTCCTCAATCCCTTGGGTGTACCGAGTCGGATGAACGTTGGGCAGGTATTTGAGTGTTTGCTGGGCTGGGCTGGGCATCATCTAGATAAGCGGTTTAAGATGATTCCTTTTGATGAAATGTACGGGGAAGAATCATCTCGATTGACGGTGCATGGCAAACTAGACCAAGCATCAAAAGAAGAAGGCAAGGAATGGATGTTTGATCCAGAGCAGCCCGGCAAGATCAAGGTCTATGATGGTCGGACTGGGGAGGCATTCGATCGCCCCATCACCGTCGGCGTGGCTTATATGCTGAAACTCGTCCACCTTGTGGATGACAAGATCCACGCCCGTTCCACTGGACCCTACTCCCTTGTTACCCAGCAACCCTTGGGAGGCAAAGCTCAACAGGGCGGTCAAAGATTTGGCGAAATGGAAGTTTGGGCACTAGAGGCTTACGGAGCTGCCTATATTCTTCAGGAACTCCTAACGGTGAAATCCGATGATATGCAGGGACGCAATGAAGCATTGAATGCGATCGTCAAGGGCAAACCCATCCCCCGCCCCGGTACACCGGAATCTTTCAAGGTATTAATGCGAGAACTGCAATCCTTGGGCTTAGATATCGCCGTTCACAAAATAGAACAGGGCGAAGATGGGGAATCGAGGGAAGTGGAAATTGACTTGATGGCAGATGGCGAATACCGCCGCGCCCCCTCCCGCCCCACCTATGAATCTTTGTCTCGATCGGAGTTTGAAGAAGAGGAAGTGTAAAGAAGATGAGAAATTTTGTTGCACAAAATTTCTCATCTTCCTTGCCTCCCTGTACATCATTATTTATCATCCCCCCAACACTAAGTATGAGAAACCAGCTAGAGCAGCGCTTTGACTACGTAAAAATTGGTATTGCTTCCCCTGAGCGGATCCGCCAATGGGGCGAACGGACTTTGCCCAATGGTCAACTAGTCGGAGAAGTCACCAAGCCAGAAACTATTAACTACCGGACGCTGAAGCCAGAAATGGATGGCTTATTTTGTGAGCGCATCTTTGGTCCGGCGAAAGACTGGGAATGCCACTGTGGCAAGTACAAACGGGTGCGCCATCGGGGGATTGTCTGCGAGCGCTGTGGTGTAGAAGTCACGGAATCCCGTGTCCGTCGGCACCGGATGGGTTTTATTAAACTAGCGGCTCCCGTAGCACACGTTTGGTATCTGAAGGGGATTCCTAGCTATCTGAGTATTTTGCTCGATATGCCCCTGCGGGATGTGGAGCAGATTGTCTATTTCAACTCCTATGTAGTGTTGGATCCGGGCAATGCCGAGAACCTGACCTACAAGCAACTTCTAACAGAAGACCAGTGGTTAGAAACCGAAGAGCAGATCTACAGTGAAGATTCTCTGATGGAAGGGGTAGAAGTGGGCATCGGCGCAGAAGCGATCGAGCGCCTGTTGCAAGACCTGAACCTAGAAGGGGAAGCTGAAAAACTCCGGGAAGAAATTCTCGGGTCTAAGGGACAGAAGAAAGCCAAGCTGATCAAACGCCTGCGGGTGATTGATAACTTTGTGGCGACAGGCTCCAAGCCAGAATGGATGATTCTTTCCGTAGTTCCCGTGATTCCCCCAGACCTGCGCCCGATGGTGCAACTAGATGGGGGACGCTTTGCCACCTCTGATTTGAATGATTTGTACCGCCGGGTCATTAACCGGAATAATCGTCTGGCGCGGTTGCAGGAGATTATGGCTCCAGAAATTATTGTCCGTAATGAAAAACGGATGCTCCAAGAAGCGGTGGATGCCCTAATTGATAATGGTCGCCGGGGCAGAACCGTGGTGGGAGCCAATAACCGCCCCCTCAAATCCCTGTCGGATATTATTGAAGGGAAACAAGGACGATTCCGCCAAAACTTACTCGGTAAACGGGTAGATTACTCTGGTCGATCGGTCATTGTCGTCGGGCCCAACCTGAAAATTCACCAGTGTGGCTTGCCAAGGGAAATGGCGATCGAACTCTTCCAGCCCTTTGTGATCCACCGCTTGATCAGCCGGGGTTTAGTCAACAATATCAAAGCCGCCAAAAAGATGATCCAACGCAATCATCCAGAGGTTTTAGAAGTCTTGGAAGAAGTGATCACTGGGCATCCAGTTTTACTCAACCGTGCTCCTACTCTGCACAGGTTAGGGATTCAGGCTTTTGAACCCCTGTTGGTAGAAGGGCGAGCCATCCAACTCCATCCCCTAGTTTGTCAGGCTTTCAACGCCGACTTTGATGGTGACCAAATGGCTGTCCATGTCCCCTTATCGATCGAAGCACAGACCGAGGCTCGGATGTTGATGCTGGCATCAAACAACGTTCTTTCTCCAGCTACGGGTAAGCCGATCGTCCATCCCAGCCAAGATATGGTACTAGGCTGCTACTATCTCACCGCCGAAAACCGTGCTGCCACCAAGGGGGCTGGAGTTTATTTCAGCAATCTAGAGGACGTGATCCGGGCTTATGAGCAGCGAGAAGTAGACCTCCATGCCTACGTTTGGGTCAGATACCAAGGGTCGGTGCGTACTGAGAAGCCAGATGACGAGGTTTTGGAACAGACAACCAATGAAGATGGCACGATCACTAAGCTCTATCGGGAACGCCGAGTCCGGGAAGATGAGGAAGGAAACATCATCTCTCAATTTGTCCGCACGACTCCGGGACGAATTATCTACAACAAGACCATTCGGGAAGCACTAATTAGCTAAAATCCCTGTACCTCCCTCTCCTAAACATATCCAACCACATCCAACCACTAAATCATGAGTAAAGAACCAACTTTTTACAACCGGATTGTCGATAAGGGACAACTGCGGAAGCTTGTATTTTGGGCTTTCACTAATTACGGCAGTTCTCGCGCATCTCAGCTAGCAGATAAATTAAAAGACCTAGGCTTTAAATTTGCCACTAGGGCTGGGGTTTCCATCAGCGTCAATGACTTGCAAGTACCCCCCATCAAGCGGCAGATGCTGGAAGAAGCAGAAGGCAAGATTCGGGATACGGAAGACCGTTTTTCTCGTGGAGAAATTACCGAAGTAGAGCGGTTCCAAAAGGTAATTGATACTTGGAACAGTACTTCCGAATCCCTCAAGGACGAGGTGGTGAAAAACTTCAAAGCCACAGACCCCCTGAATTCCGTGTATATGATGGCTTTCTCTGGGGCGCGGGGAAATATCTCCCAAGTGCGGCAGTTGGTGGGGATGCGGGGTTTGATGGCCAATCCTCAGGGGGAAATTATTGACTTACCGATTAAGACCAACTTCCGGGAAGGCTTAACGGTGACGGAGTATATTATTTCTTCCTACGGAGCCAGAAAGGGTCTGGTGGATACAGCATTGAGAACCGCTGACTCTGGCTACCTGACCCGACGGTTAGTGGATGTGTCGCAGGATGTGATTATTCGGGAAGTGGACTGCGGGACTACCCGTGGCTTACTGGTGCGTCCCATGCGGGATGGCGATCGCGTCCTGATTCCCCTCGCCGATCGCCTCTTGGGTCGAGTCTTAGCCGAGGATGTGATTGACTCTGTAACTGGGGAAGTATTGGCTCCCCGCAACTTACCCATTGATGATGATATGGCGCAGGTGATTGGCCAAGCCGTGGAATCGGTGGTGCTGCGATCGCCCCTGACCTGTGAAGCCTCCCGCTCTGTTTGTCAGCATTGTTATGGCTGGAGCTTGGCTCACGGCAAGATGGTGGATATGGGTGAAGCCGTGGGCATTATTGCTGCTCAATCGATCGGGGAGCCGGGAACCCAGCTTACCATGCGGACTTTCCACACTGGTGGGGTATTCACCGGAGAAGTCGATCGCCAAGTCCTGGCTGAATTTCCCGGGACGGTGAAATTCTCCGATAGCCTAAGAACCAGAGGCGTGAGAACTCGCCACGGGGATGAGCGGGAACAGGTGGAAGTTGCTGGAGATATTTTAATTGTGCCCTTGAGCGGCAAACAGCTTGCCCAGCCCATTAGCGTTACTCCCGGTTCCCTGCTCCTAGTCCATGATGGGCAGCAGGTGGTGGCAGGGCAGCTACTGGCGGAGGTGACTCAGGCAAAATCTCGCCGCTCCACCGAAAGAGCCGTCAAAGACGTGGCTTCTGCCCTAGCAGGGGAAGTGGTTTTTGCCGATCTCGTCCCAGAAGAAAAGACCGATCGCCAAGGCAACACCACCCGCACAGCCCAACGGGGTGGCTTGCTGTGGATATTGGCGGGAGAAGTATACAACTTGCCGCCAACGGCAGAAGTTGTGGTCAAAAACGGTGACCAAGTAAGTGCTGGCAGCATTTTGGCTGAAACTAAACTAATTTCTGTCAACGGGGGAACCGTCCGCCACCAAGCTGGGCAGCGGGAGATCGAAATTATCACCGCCTCTGTCCTGTTGGATCAGGCTTCGGTTTTCACCGAAAGCACCGGCACGGCGGATCAATACGTGATCCACACCATTGGCAATCAACGCTTCCTGTTAAAAGCAGCGCCGGGAACTAAAGTCCAAAGTGGCCAAGTAGTAGCGGAGTTGATCGACGATCGCTACCGCACCCACACCGGTGGGATTGTCAAGTATGCCTCGATCGATGTCAGCAAACGCAACAAAGCCAAACAGGGCTACGAAGTGATTAAAGGCGGCACGATCCTCTGGGTTCCTGAAGAATGCCATGAGGTCAACAAGGATATCTCTCTCTTATTAGTTGAGGAAGGGCAGTACGTGGAAGCTGGCACCGAAGTCGTCAAGGATATTTTCTGTCAGAGTTCCGGCATTGTAGAAGTCGTCCAGAAAAATGATATTCTCCGAGAAATTGTCATCAAGCCCGGAGAATTGCACCTAATTGATGATTTTCCCGATCCTAGCCAAAAACCTGAAGGACAAATCTTTACTCCCGGCACCGAAACTCCGGGGGGCATCCTAGAGGAAATGCGCTACTGCGAATACGTGGAAACTCCAGAAGGTGGAGCAATGTTGCTGCGCCCAGTGGTGGAATATGCCGTGGCGGACGAACCGAATGTTCCTTCCCAAGCCTCGGTGAATGCTTCGGGGGCGATCGATATTGAACTCCGAGCAGTGCAAAGAATTGCCTTCAAGGATGGAGAGCGGGTCAAATCCGTCCACGGGGTAGACCTGTTACGGACACAATTAGTCTTGGAAATGAGCCAAGAGCGGACCAGTGAACACGTTTCCTCTACTCAACTTAGTGCCGATATTGAACTAATTCCCTCGGAAGATAATACCGAGGTCAATCGTTTACAGTTGGTGATCTTGGAATCCTTGGTATTGCGCCGGGATAGCAATTCCGACCCCCTGAGCGGTTCTACTCAAACCCGTCTGTTGGTGGAAGATGGAGATAAGATTCCCCCCGGGGCAGTGGTGGCTCGGACGGAGATCCAATGCCATCAGTCTGGGGAAGTCCGAGGGATCAAAGCTGACTCGGAAGCAACTCGCCGGGTGCTGGTGATGCGGGAGAGTGATAGTGTGACTGTGCCTGTGACTGGGAAACCTCTAGTGAAGGTGGGCAGTCTGGTGGTGGCGGGAACTAAGCTCACCAGCGAGGCGATCGTCCAACAATCGGGGCAGGTGGTGAACATCACTCCCCAAGCCATTACCCTCCGCTCAGCCCGTCCCTACCGGGTTTCCGCTGGAGCCATTCTGCAAATTGACCAAGGAGACTTGGTACAACGGGGGGATAACCTAGTGTTATTGGTGTTTGAGCGATCGAAGACTGGCGATATTATCCAAGGTCTACCGAGAATTGAAGAACTCCTCGAAGGCCGAAAACCCAAGGAAGCGGCAGTGTTAGCCCGCCGACCCGGAGAGGCTCAAGTGGTCTATGAACAGGATGAAACCGTAGATATCAAGGTGATTGAGGCGGATGGTACCATCTCCGACTATCCCCTTGCTCCCGGTCAAAATTCCTTGGTCTCTGATGGTCAGAAGGTGATAACGGGGGAACCCCTCACCGATGGATTGTCTAATCCCCACGAGATTCTGGAAGTTTTCTTTAATCTCACTAGAGAGACGGAAGGCATCTACGAATCTGCCCTAGTCGGACTGCAAAAAGCCCAAGAATTCTTGGTTAATGAAGTGCAATCGGTGTATCAATCCCAAGGGGTGGAAATTTCCGACAAACACATCGAAGTGATTGTCCGCCAGATGACCAACAAAGTCCGGGTCGAGGATGGAGGCGACACCACCATGCTGCCGGGAGAATTGGTGGAACTGCGGCAGATTGAGCAGGTAAATGAAGCCATGGCCATTACTGGCGGGGCACCAGCCCAGTACACCCCAGTCCTATTGGGGATTACTAAAGCTTCCCTGAACACCGATAGCTTTATCTCCGCCGCCAGTTTCCAAGAAACCACCCGGGTACTCACGGAAGCGGCGATCGAGGGTAAATCTGATTGGCTGCGGGGCTTGAAGGAAAACGTGATCATTGGTCGTCTGATTCCTGCCGGAACTGGCTACAATGCCTACGAAGAACCCCTCCTCCACAGCATCGACCCCATCGATCTCTCTAGCAGTAGCGACAACTTTAACTACGGAGATATAGGCATCGCTGCTGACCTCACCGGGGATGACTCTTTGGTTGATATGGTGCTGGACGATCGGACTGCAAGGGCATACAGCCTCGAAGAAAGACTCACCCTAGGTATGACCCCCAATAGCCCCACGGTACTGGAGGTCGATTTAGAAGATGATGGCGACTATGAAGATGATGACGACGATGAGTACGATGATGAGTTTGAGGATGATGCTTAAGTATTAGCTTGATCCAAAAATCCATAGAGAAATTACCATGACCCCTTTTGGGGGTTATGGTAATTATTTTTATATCCTTACCAGTTGAAATCTGGGAGCACATTGTGATATCAAGCCCGATTTTATAGCAAGCGCCATTCTAGTTATGCCAAATCGAGAAAATAGTGAAACCATTTTCTCGATTTAAATCCTTACACAGCAAGTTATTCAGAATCTTATTTGTATCAAGTATTTAGCAAAATGGTATGACGAATGGATGAAACAACCAACAAAGAAGATTTACCAATGGCGATGAATCTTGCTGATGAATTATTCATGCACCGCTGTCTAGATTTGGCAAAAAAAGCCCTAGGTAAGACTAGCCCTAATCCCCTAGTGGGGGCAGTGGTGCTTAAGGACGGGAAAATTGTCGGGGAAGGTTTCCATCCGGGGGCGGGACAACCCCATGCAGAGGTTTTTGCCCTCCGCGAGGCTGGAGAGCAGGCAGCAGGATCAACGGTGTATGTCAACCTAGAACCTTGTAATCATTATGGCAGGACTCCCCCCTGTACTGAGGCTTTGATCAAAGCTCAAGTAAGCAAAGTGGTGGTGGGGATGGTAGACCCTGACCCTAGGGTGCAGGGTGGGGGGATCGATCGCTTACGCCAAGCTGGCATTGAAGTAGTAGTTGGTATTGCGGAAACTGCCTGCCAAGAATTAAACGAAGCCTTTTGCCACCGCATTCGCCACCAGCTGCCCTTCGGAATTTTTAAGTATGCCATGACCCTAGACGGGAAGATTGCCACCAGTAACGGCCATAGTAGCTGGATAACAGGAGCCACTGCTCGAAATCGCGTTCATCATCTCCGGGCAGCTTGTGATGCAGTAATTGTGGGTGGGAATACTGTGCGTCATGATAATCCCCACCTGACTACCCACGGAGTCGTAGACCATCATCCCCTGCGAGTGGTGATGAGCCGGAGTTTAGATTTACCCAGTACTGCCCATCTTTGGGATACGAGTATTACCAAAACCCTAGTATTGACTGAGGCAGGAACTAATCAACCTTTACGATCGCTCTTATTATCTCAAGGAGTAGAAGTTATAGACCTAGCTCCTCTGAATCCCCTCACAGTAATGCAGTATCTTTATCAACGAGGGTTCTCGGCTGTTCTGTGGGAGTGTGGGGGAAATTTAGGAGCAGAGGCGATCGCCGCAGGAGTGATCCAAAAAATCTGGGCATTTATTGCCCCCAAAATTATTGGCGGCTCTGGCAACTATTCCCCAGTGGGGGAAATGGGCTTGATAGCTATGACTCAGGCACTACCCGTAGAAAAAGTAACCATGGAAGTGATTGATCGAGATATTCTTCTTCAGGGATACTTAACCGTGGCTCCTTGAATAGCTTAGGAGCTTAAGCGGCGTTTTATGGCTTCCGCTGCAACCGTATAACCACCATCCGCTCCATCCACAAAATGCACCTGTCGGCCATCTCGCTCAAATACTAGACAGGTCATTAAGGCTCGATCAGTGCGATGAATCCCATATACCAAGCGTCCATCTTGATATTTTTTCTCTAGAAATTGCTCTAATTTTCTACTCTGTTGTGGATTTCCGGCAATAACCATCCGGAGAATGTCATCAAACTTACGATAGTCCGTAGTTTCTGTAACCAGTTCTTTGTAAGTACCCCAATTTATCCCCTGTATATTTATAGAAAAACGCATTAAGGTTAAACCAATTAGATTTTCTAATCTGATTTTCCAGAGATAAAATAAACGACTCCACCAATTAGCAGTTGTTGCCCTAGCTTTAGTTTCTAAGATTAAATTTTTCTCCTTGAAAGAGAGATTAAGGTTATTTTGGATAATTGGATTGAGGCGATCGCTATCCCCATAAATTCTCTCAATCTGCCGAATAACCTCCCGATAGATGCGATCCATCTGAGATTCACTAGAAGCAGTTGCCAAGACGAGCAAACTAATCATTTCTCCGTCGGGACTAGGAATATCTTGCCAGCGACACTCTAAACCTGAGAGATCTGCTTTGGGGATCAGATTTTGAGCATCTAGTTGATAGAGCTTGGTGGTGGCTGTTTCTTTCACTAAACGGGTGGCATAGGTTAACCCCCCGCCCCGAAATACCGCTTGGTGATAATTCTCAGATATTTTGAGTTTGGCAATCTGCAACCGATAATCTGCCTTCACGATCGCCACAGGTACAATACCGGTTCGTAATGTTAGCCCAAAATCCCGACTAGCCATAATTTGATTGGCCCATAGAGCTTGACGAGCTTCGGGTAGGAGAACTTCAGGAATAACGATCGAAGCCCCATCACCGCCAAAAACAAAAGGAATATCCAGCTTTTTTGCTAAATTTAGTAGGGAAATAATAGAACAGGCTCCTAAAAAGTTAACTTCTTTATAGAGCCCTTGCTTAATTGCCTGGGTAGAACCCACAATATCTGTCACAATTATGTACCAATCATCGGGAACTGGTAAATAGTTATTAGATACTGTGATGTCCATAAAATCTTCTAGGACTGGTAATTCAGAATAAAATCCTTCCGTAGCCATGACTTTTGATTACTAAATTAGTGTGAATTCGGGTTAAGGGCTTTTTAGCTTATCCCGAACTGACGTTAAATATAGTTAAGAAAAGGACAATATTGAGGGGCAAAGTCTCCCCAATATTACCCTAATGAAGGCGTCAACAATCTGGATACTCGAATACCTAACGACCTAGGGGAATATCACTAATTTTGAGTTGCACTTTTTGGTCGGGATAATCAGTTAAAGACAGGGAAACACTTTTTGCATCCGCTAATAAGGAGATCGGCATACTAATTTTGCCGCTAAACTCTTCTCCGGTGGGGGGCAATTCTCCCGGTAAACCTTGGGTGATAGCGCTGAGGGCGCGACCTTTATCATCAGTTAAATTTAGGAAACTATAGAGGAAACGGGCGGTTTGGGTTCCTTCATTTTTCATCCGAACCTCCAAGAGAAGAGAACTGCCACTCTGTGTCACTCCATCTACAGACAGGGAAATATTTTGACTTTTAACTTGAAGCGGAAACTGACTGGGGGTAGCTGCTGGTTTAGCTTCTACAGGGGGCTTAGCTTCTGTCGTTCCTCCCTTAGCCTCCACATCAGCCTTAACCTTAGCTAAGATATCTTCCTCCCGCAAAAACATCAATCCTTCGCCGCCAGCAGGAGTCCGTCCTGAGGTAACAGGTTTTTTGGTGGGGCGAGAATCAGGAGTAGATATGCCTTTGAGAGCCTGATCTCCAACTCGGAACCCCCAAGTGGCACTGGCAAAACCAGCTCCTCCCATGACGGCAAGTAGCATTAGAGTGAGGACAACGGTGAGGTTAAGACGCATGGAATAGTAAATTCAAGAGGAATAGGATATTATAGGAATGAAAATAAAAAACGGCAGTTGGCCGAGCGGTTGAGGCAACGAACTCATAATTCGTGCTAGGCAGGTTCAACTCCTGCACTGCCGATCGTTATTCGATCGTAACTACTTATCACCATCACCAAGGGGTTTGATTTGTTGCGGGCTGCGACTACCCTCAGCAACTAGAGGTGATTTTTTTATTAAGGATATCCCCATTGGGGACATCCTTAATTTTTAGAGAAATTGTCTTGGACTCCAGCGACTTTAACGTAGAGTAGGTCTTTCTAAGAGAAATTCCCCGCTTCTAGACCCAGAAGTACTAGGCAGCAACCGAATGGAAGTATCATAGGGATTACGGGCATCAGGACTCCTCAGAATAGGGTCGCGGTTATTTTGGCGGTCTGATAGTTCTCGGTAGAGACCATTGATCAGGTTGGCATCATCTTGGATTTCATTTTCGGGAAAGCCAGCCCCAAATACAAATTGTACTTGCCGGGGTAGAGTTCGGTTTAGGTAAAAATCACCAGAGTTTTGAAAGAAAGCCCGCTCGATGGTGCGAGGAATAGATTCTACTTGGACTGGTTCTAAGGTTGATCGATTGTCTATTTGAGCTTGGGCAGTAGGAGCGATCGCGACATGAACTGCGCTCCCCGCCAAGATTAGTGCTATTGTGGTCAAAAGTTTTTGCATTATTTCACCCTCACATTTTCCTGTATCTAGCACCTATGGTATCTCAAATTATGCCCATGAAACCTTTTGCGACGCAATCACCTACAGATTTGGCTTTACAAGCTCTCGTAGAGAGTGATTTTCAGGCAAGATGGGATCTAGCTAAGGTAATTCCGGGATTCGGGGAGGAGGTGATCACTCCCCTTGCCGAACTTTTACACCATCCAGATTCGGAGTTACGTTGGTTTGCGGCGCGAATTTTAGGAGACCTTGACCATCCCCATGCCATTGCCCTACTGGTAGAGCTGTTGGCAAACCCAGAGGCGGAGTTGCAGGCGATCGCTTCTACCTCCCTCGCAAAATCGGGTAAAAAGAATATTCCGATCCTCATAGACAAACTTGCCGATCCAGCGACTCGCCTGCTGGCAGTACAAGCCCTCAGCCAAATCTATAGCGAAGAAACTATTCCGTCTTTAATAGAGGTGGCGGGAGATGAGAATATGTTGGTTAGGACTACCGCGATCGCCGCCCTCCATAGCTATTCAGCCCCAGAAATTATTCCAGTATTTGTTAAAGGATTGTTAGATGTTGCCGCTAGTGTGCGCCGCGAATCTGTCACAGGCTTAGGTTTAATTGCCAGTCGTTCCCTAACTCAGTTTGATTGGTATGGGTTAAATGCCCAAGAATTAGTGGATATTTTATCGCCTTGTTTGGCGGATACCTGTCCAGAAGTTGCCCAACAAGCAGCGATCGCCCTGCGTCGAGTTGGCACGGAAGCCGCTGTAGTTAGCCTAGGAGAATTTCTGATCGAAAATCTTTTTCCCCTAGAGGCTGATCTAGATACTCCAACCAAATATCTGCCCGCAAACCTGCTCAATCTACAAATTGAGATTCTCCGCCAACTGGGATGGATGGTACAACCTTTGGCTTTGGATTATTTACAGCGGAGTCTAGACCACGAATCTCCTCACGCTCCTAAAGTATGGTTAGAAATTGTGATGATTTTGGGACGGGTGGAAAATTATCAGCCTCAAGCTTGCAAAATCTTGATCGCAATGTTGAAGATCGATCACCCCGGACTAGCTAGAACTGAAATCAGACAAGCTCTGGCTTCTTCCCTAGGACAACTAAAAGAGCCAGCCGGACGGGAATCCCTCCTTCTATTGCTTCAGGATCACGATCACTCCGTCCAACTCCACAGCCAATTTGCCCTAGGGTTACTGCCGGCTGATCGCTGAAAAATTAGCTTGGCATTGTCGTACCTACAGCGATTTTCAAATGAATAAGCCGTAGCCTGCTAGTATAAACAGAAATAAGTAAAAACTAATGGATCAATAATGCCAGCCCCACTCTCAATAGATTTAAGACAAAGAATCATTTCAGCATATCAAGGCAAAGAAGGGTCTTTGCAGCAACTGGCAAAACGATTCAAAGTCAGT